>JBAVOQ010000175.1:0-87918 GCA_049692235.1 Acidobacteriaceae bacterium
GAAACAGCAGCGTCTGGTTGACCGTGTCAGCAATGAAGTTCTGGCCCATGAATCCAATCTAAAACAGAACCTGCTGCGCACACACTCTCGGCTTCGTCAAGAATCTATGCCCGACACACACCTAGAATCGCCAATCGTTCGCCCTGACCAGCGCAGCCATGGACACCCTGCCGATGCCTTGTAGTTCGTATTTCCGGTTCGCGGGTACACTTAAATAGATTTCCTTTATTCTTCAAATAGCAATTTTTTATTCTGGCAGTTCCGGCGTGATTGCAACAAGCCCGAATTCGAACTGAAAACCATGGATTTTGAGCAACTCAAAGCGTTTGTCGAGGTGGCACGGAATGCTAGTTTCTCCCGCGCTGCGGAGAGACTGTTTCGAACCCAGCCGGCCATTTCTGCGCAGATCCGTGCCCTGGAAGAAGATATTGGAGCAAGATTGTTTGATCGCACTGGCGGCCGGGTCACGCTGACGGGCGGAGGCAGGCTTTTCCTGGAATATGCGGAAGAGACCTTGCAGGCGCGCCGCAATATTGTTCGCGCGCTGGCGGAAATGGCTCGCACGCCTCGTGGCCAGCTCGTCGTCAGTGCCAATGAGGCCACGTGCCTGTACATCTTGCCGCAGGTGTTTGCGCAGTTCAAAGGAAAATATCCTCGCGTATCCGTTTCCATCGCTCGCCATGAACGCTCTCGAACGCTGGAAGCCGTCTTGTCGCAAGAAGTTGACTTCGGCGTGACAACGCAGCCGGTCAACGATCCTCGCCTGACTATCGTGCCGGTTCACAAGGATGAGATGGTCGTGATCACGGCGGTGGGTCATCCACTGGCGAGCAAGTCCACCACCAAGCTGGCGGCCGTAGGCGCCTATCCTCTTATCCTTCCCAAGCAAGGTCGCACTCGCGATGCCATTGATCAGATGTTTGCCAATGGGCAACTGAAACCGGAAATTTCCATGGAACTGGAATCGAATGAGCTGATCAAACGGTTCGCTGCTGCCGGCGTCGGCGTTGGCTTCCAGGCTCGCTCCAACACGGTGACAGAGTTTGCCGCGGGGCTGCTTGGCGTCGTCGAACTGGAAGATGTTCGCATTGCGCGCGACCTGGTGCTGATCTATCGCAAAGACAAATCGCTCAGCCGCGCCGCCCAGGCTTTCATTGAGATTATGCATAGCAGTGTCGGCCTGGCGCGCAACGCTGCTGTCAGCTAAACGTTCTGCGGGCTGATGCACGCTTCGCCGCAGCGCCTCGACAAATCGCCGCACGCTACAATCTCAGTCAATGCTGTCTTTTTCCCTGCTCCATCTCGCATGGCTCTGTTTCGCTGCTTTCGTTGCAGGGGGCATCAACGCGATTGCCGGCGGCGGGTCGTTGCTGTCATTCCCGGCCCTGCTGCAAGTCGGCGTTCTTCCGGTACATGCCAACGCAACCAACACAGTGGCCTTGCTGCCCGGACAAATCACCTCGGCCGCGGCCTATCGACGTGAGTTGCGGCGGTACCACACCATGCTGCCAACCCTACTGACGGCGGCATTTGTAGGAGGCCTGCTGGGAGCGCGGCTCTTGCTGGCAACGCGCCAGCAAACTTTTCTCCGCATGGTGCCCTGGCTGCTGCTCACGGCAACTTTGCTCTTTGCGGTGGGGCCTACGCTGCAACAGCGCGTGTTTCAAGGGAAGCATGATTCCCACGCAAGCGGGTTGCGACCTTTGGCGCGCATTCTGCTGCCCATCGGGATTTTTGCCATCTCGCTCTACGTCGGTTTCTTTGGTGCCGGTGCCGGCCTGTTGATTATGGCCACCCTCAGTTTTGCCGGCATCGACAGTGTTCACGAAATCAATGCCTTGAAAACCGTGATCACCAGCACTTCCAACACCATTGCGGCCGCCACTTTCATCTTCTACGGCGCGGTTCTGTGGCGCTATGGCGCTGCGATGATGATCGCAGGCAGTGTCGGCGGGTATCTGAGCGCGCGCGCCGCACGCAAGCACAAGCCACGCGGCATCCGCGCGGTGGTCGTCACCATGGGCTGTATCGTGACAATTTATTTCTTCTGGAAACTTTACTAATGAGTCGATCGACAACCGAAGTTGCCGCAACTCGAACCGCACGATCGCAAGCGAGACGTCTGGTGCGCCGCGTATGGACGCATCATCTGTTTCTGCTACTCGCGACAGTCTTTGCCGTGTTTGCCCTTTACATCACGCGCCCATATCGTGACGTCATCACCAGGTTGAGCTTTTCCACGGCCTATCCAGCGCTGGTCTTGCTCGTCATCACGCTTTGGATTGGACCGTGGAATCTGTTACGGGGGCAACGCACTCCCGTATCGAGCGACCTTCGGCGCGACGTAGGGATCTGGGCAGGGATTCTCGGCATTCTTCACACCGCCATCGGGCTCTGCGTGCACTTGCGTGGCCGGCCCTGGCTGTATTTTGTGTATCAGCGAAGCGAGGGACACACCTTTCCGATACGGCACGATATTTTCGGCTTCGCCAATGAAACCGGCTTGATTGCGACGATCATCCTGCTTCTTCTCTTCGTCACATCCAACGATTACGCGCTTCGCCGCCTGAGCACGCCCAAATGGAAACAGTTGCAGCGTTGGAACTACGTTCTGTTCCTGTTTGCGTTTTTGCATACGATTGCCTACCAGACCATGGAAAAGCAGCATGTCCCGTTTGTCGCAACCGTCGCGACGTTCGGCGCGATTACGGTGTTATTGCAGGCGCTTGGCTTTCAAAGGCGGCGTGCACAGACGGCGCGTTGCGTTCAGGTGTAGAAAAAGAGTATGAGCCACGAAGGCATCCGCATTGTTCCGGAAGGTGTCGGGCGCAAAGCATCCGGGCCAGAAAATGAATTTTCACGCGAAGCTATCGATCCCCAGCATGTCCGCGTCAACCAGACGGAAGGCACGGGGGTCGAAATTCTTTGGAAGGATGGCCACGCCAGCCACTGGACCTTTCCCTGGTTGCGTGCAGCGTGCCCATGCGCAACCTGCGTGGAGGAACGCGAAGCCGAGGGACGAGCACCGGGCGAACAAAAGCCCGAACCGAAAACACCATTGCCGATTTTCAAGCCCGCTGTGCGACCCAACCAAGTGAACGCCGTCGGACGATATGCCATTAGCTTCGACTGGAACGATGGCCATACCAGCGGCATTTATTCCTGGCATTATCTGCGGTCGGTCTGCAATTGCGATTCCTGCCGCGCCAGCGTTACCGACGAAGCGGGAGCTCCACCTGCAACAGCCTGAAGACGTCCGCCACACCCGCAGCACGCATCGCATGCCGGCGATGTTGCGGCTGAAGAAACCCTTCCTCCACCGCTCGATCCAGCATGGCAAATAATGGCTGCCAATACTCCGCCGCGTCCAGCAGGATGATGGGTTTCTCGTGAATTGCCAGCTGCGCCCAGCCAAGAACCTCGCACAGCTCATCCAGCGTGCCATAGCCCCCGGGCATCGCGACAAAGGCATCCGCCAATTCCGCCATCATGTGCTTGCGTTCATGCATGCTGCGGACAACATGCAACTCTGTCAAGCCGCGATGCGCCACCTCACGATCGGCAAGTTGCTGCGGAATGACTCCGATCACTTCCCCGCCTGCGGCGAGCACTGCATCGGCGATCACACCCATCAGGCCTACATGCGCCCCGCCGTAGACAAGTCGGAAGTCAGCCTCGGCCATCGCAGTGCCCAATTCCGTCGCAATGCTTCGATACTCAGTGCGCACGCCGACGGCGGACCCGCAATAGACGCAAATGGCTTTTGATTTCGACATTCTAGAAACAGCATATCGCGACACCTATCGCCCACACCACGCGATACACTGAAGAAGGCGCAGCGAGCGAATGCAAGTCGCGCGCTCAACCCGCAGGAGTCTTCCCTTTCGTGTCCCGATTGCTTGAAAATATGAACCCGCAGCAGCGTGCGGCCATTGAGAATGTGGATGGCCCACTGTTGATCCTCGCCGGGGCTGGGTCCGGAAAAACCCGCGTGATCACGCATCGGATCGCTTACCTGATTGAAGAACGCGGTGTGCCAGCGGACTCCATCCTGGCGGTCACCTTCACCAATAAGGCAGCCAAGGAAATGTCAGAGCGCGTCGAGCGCCTGATGGACCATCGCAGCCTGGCGCGGCCGCTTCTGGCGACGTTTCACTCCTTTTGCGTGCGAGTTCTGCGTCGCGATATTGAAGCCCTGCGTATTGGCGACAAGGGTCGAACCAAAGATTTTGTGATTTACGACGAAACCGAGCAGCAAAGCCTGATCAAGCAACTGATGCGGCGACTCGGCGTCGAGGATAAGCAGTTCACTCCGCGCATCGTGCTCTCGCGCATCTCCTGGGCGAAGAATCACATGCTGGCTCCGCAGGATATGTACCTGCAATCGTCCGACCCGAAATCGGAACGGATTGCCCATCTCTACGACCTCTACAACAAGGAGCTGGAGCGGGCCAACGCCCTCGACTTCGACGATTTGTTGCTGGAAGCGGTTCGCCTGCTGCGCGCCGTGCCCGCGGTTCGCAATTACTACAATCACCGATTCCTCTACATCCTGATCGATGAATATCAGGACACGAACCGGCCGCAATACGAACTGATGAAGATGCTTGCCGGCGACGAGCAGAATATCTGCGTCGTCGGCGATGAAGATCAGAGTATCTATTCCTGGCGCGGTGCCGATATTCGCAACATTCTGGATTTTGAAAAAGATTTCCCCCGCGCCAAAATTATTCGCCTGGAACAGAACTATCGTTCCACGCAGGTGATTCTTGAGGCGGCGGGCGCGGTCGTTTCGAACAACCTGCAGCGCAAAGGGAAAACCCTGTGGACCTCTCGCGACGGCGGTTCGCAGGTGGGCTACTACGAGGCGCTGGACGGCGAAGGCGAAGCGCTCTTCATTGCCGATCACATCCAGAAATATATTCGCCAAACCGGCAATCAGGCCGAGCCGCCCCGAATCGCCGTGCTTTATCGCACCAACTCGCAATCGCGGCTGGTGGAAGAAGCGCTGCGCCGATACGGCATCCAGTACACCATGGTGGGTGGGTTCTCCTTCTACGATCGCGCAGAAATCAAGGACATGCTCAGCTATCTGAAGCTGGTGCTGAATCCCAGCGACTCGATTGCACTGCAGCGATCCATCAATACACCTCCTCGAGGCATTGGCAAGACGACGCTCGATACCATCGAGCGCCTGGCACTGGAAACCGGCATCAGCACCTGGGATGCAATCCGGGAAACCATCGTGCAGCGTCTGGTTTCCGCGCGAGCCATTTCAGCGCTCGAGAATTTCCGCGGAATCATCGAAGATGCGCGTGCCATGCTGGCTCCAAATTTTGCAGACAAGTTGAGCCTGGATATTGCAGCCTCTGTCGACGATTCAGACGTCATGGATGAAGCTGCTGCCGCCTCTGGCGACGATGCCGTCAGTTTTGACTTTGGCATGACGGACGCCGAAATGGCGGAAGCGGAGACCACTCGCGACGATGGGCTGGCCGAGGCCTTCGATCCGGCGGGTCGCCGCGGCGACTCTCCGTTCGCCAGCACGCGAGCCAATCCGGAGGCGAAGAAGCTCTCACCTCATGAGCGCAAATCCATGCTGGCCGCCACTCCCCCGTCGGAAGAAAATTCATTTCACAAGCCGGGAGATGCAGCCACGTTGCCGGAGCTTATCAAGTTCCTGATCGACCGCAGCGGCTATATCAAGGTTCTGGAAGAAGAAGCCACGCCGGAGTCGCAATCGCGGATTGAAAACTTACGCGAGCTTGTGAACGCCGCCCAGGATGCTCACGAGCGCGGCGAGACGCTGACGGAGTTCCTCGACCACGCTGCCCTGGTCAGCGACACAGACAAATACGATCCGGAGTCGCGCGTCACGCTGATGACGCTCCACGCAGCCAAGGGCCTCGAGTTTCCGCTGGTCTTTCTGGCGGGCATGGAAGAGGGCCTGTTTCCGCACTCGCGCACTATCAACGACGGCGAGGGCCTCGAAGAAGAGCGCCGTCTTTGCTACGTCGGCATGACGCGCGCCATGGATGCTCTGCTGGTCACCCGCGCACGCTTTCGGCGCCGCTATGGCAACGATTCGCCGGAGTATTCCACGCCCTCGCGCTTTCTCGGCGAAATTCCCGGCCACTTAATTGAGGATTTAAGTGCGCCCGTGCCGGCAAATTCCTGGGGAGGATATGCGGCGCAATCTACCCGCCCCAACACCCATCGAACCGCACGAGATAGTGACGGCGATCAGCATTGGAGCTATGAAGACGAAGATCAGCGTCCCCAAATTGTCGCTTCCGACAAATCGGGCGCACGACCCAAAACGCCTGGCAGCCCTGCGGGCGGCTCCATCGACAACATCGCGCAATTTTTTGCATCGCGCGGTCAGAAGTTTCCACGTCCGCAAATCCCCGTTGCCGAGCCTTCGGGCAAAACCGGTTTTCGCAGCGGCCAACGCGTTCGGCATCCGAAATATGGAGAGGGAGTCGTTTTCAAACGCGAAGGGGAAGGGGAAAATGCCAAGATTACGGTACAATTTCCTCGGTTCGGCATAAAAAAGCTTGTGGAGAAGTTCGCCCAGCTGGAGCGAGTCTAAAGCGTCTCCCGACTCCATTTTCACCCCGTACCAACAATTAGCTTTCAAGAGAGAGAATTTCTTACCCAATGGCAAATACGAAGGCAATCACCGATACAGCAGAGCGGAAAAAAGTGAAGCGCGCAGCCAGGAAAAAGGCAGCTCCCAAACCGAAGCGCACAGTTCCACGCGGCTCCAACAAGCAAAAGCTGAAGAAGCTTGCCCGTGGAGCCGCCAAGCGCTAGCAGCAGCGATAGACTTGTCATTCTTCTCCGGGGCCATCCACGTTACGGCCCTGGCGACTCCCTGATGGATTGAGCGAATTGCAATTTCAGGAGCCAAGCCCTGTCAAAACAGATCTTCGCCACGAAATCCATCGACAAGCTGATCCGCGAATCGGAGGATCCGGCCCATAGTCTGAAGAAGACGCTGGGTCCCTTGTCGCTGACGGCGCTGGGCATTGGCGCGGTCATCGGTTCCGGCATCTTTACGGTCATCGGCACGGCCATTGCCGGACAACGCTTCGATACCTCCTCGATCCTCAACTCGCCCGTGCTGGACTTCCTTATCCATCACACGGCGTCACTGGGCCGTCCTGGTGCCGGTCCGGCGCTGGCGGTATCGCTGGTGCTGGTGGCCATCGTCTGCGGATTTACGGGCCTTTGCTATGCCGAACTGGCCTCCATGATCCCGATCGCCGGCAGCGCCTACACCTACACCTACGTCACCATGGGAGAACTGGTAGCGTGGATTATCGGCTGGGACCTGATCCTGGAATATGCCTTCTCCAACATGGCCGTCAGTGTGGGGTTCGCCGCTCACGTTGTCGCCTTGATGGATTGGTTCGGTATCCATCCCGCCCTGCGCTGGATCTCTCCGGCCTATCTTCCCAGCGGCCTGCAGGACCTTAGCGGCCACGCACTCTACGCCCCCGGCTGGCACTTCGGCTTCAACGTGCCTGCGTTCCTTATCGTCATGTTGTTGACGATGGTTCTTGTCCGCGGTATCCGCGAGTCCGCGGAGACCAACAATATCATGGTGCTGCTGAAAATCGGCGCCGTGCTCTTGTTCGTCATTTTTGGCGCTCAGTTCATCCACACCTCCAACTGGCATCCGTTTTATCCCAACGGCTGGTCGGGAGTGTTGACCGGCGGCTCCATCATCTTCTTTACCTATATCGGTTTCGATTCCATTTCGACTGCGGCCGAGGAATGTAAGAATCCGCAGCGCGATGTTCCCATCGGCATCATCGCCACGCTTGTGGTCGCCACCATTCTCTATGTCGGCGTAGCTCTGGTGCTGACAGGGCTGGTACGATGGCAACTGCTGATGGAGGATGCGGCGCCCGTGGTGAACACGCTTCGCCGGCTCTATCTTCAGAACCACAACTCGACATTGCATTGGGTGCAGTTGGTGGTCTTGTTTGGCGCACTCCTGGGGATGATCTCTTCCATCCTGGTCTTCCAGATCGGCCAGGCGCGGGTATGGTTCGCCATGTCACGGGACGGCCTTCTGCCTTCCCTGTTCAGTCGCGTGCATCCGCGATTTCGCACTCCCTCGGCCGCCACCTGGATAGCCGGCTTGTTTGTCGGCCTGCCCGCCGGGTTGCTGGATATCGGCACCTTCGCGGACCTGTCCAACATCGGAACATTGTTTGCGTTTGTACTGGTCTCTGCGGGGGTCATCATTCTGCGCTACAAGGACCCGGACCGTCACCGCGCCTTTCGT
Organism: Acidobacteriaceae bacterium; assembly: GCA_049692235.1. Lineage (GTDB taxonomy): Bacteria > Acidobacteriota > Terriglobia > Terriglobales > Acidobacteriaceae > JAKAAZ01. The sequence continues at coordinate 8,300 of JBAVOQ010000175.1, forward strand.
TGCCCCGGCGGCTCCGTCATCCCGCTACTGAGCGTATTCTTTTGTCTGCTCCTTATGCTGGGCCTCCCCATGCTTACCTGGGCGAGTTTCTTTATCTGGCTGGCGATCGGGCTGTTGATCTATTTCTTCTACAGCCGTCATCGCAGCGAGTTTTCTTCGACCAAGCGGCTCAACTCCTGATGCCGTCGAAAGCCAAATCCCTCCCGGCATTCGACACGCAGTCCTGGATTCGCCATCTGCCTAAAGCAGAGCTGCATCTGCATCTGGAAGGCACCATCGCGCCCGAGACCCTGGTGGAACTAAGCCAGCATAATGATGCGGAGCCGCTGACTCTGGACGCTGCTCGGGCCCTCTATCAGTACAAAGATTTCACCGCCTTCATGCTGGCCTTCAAAGCGATTACAGAGCGGCTGCGCACTCCGGACGACTACGAGCTGATCACGTATCGGATGATAGAAGCCCTGGCCGCACAGGGTGTAGTACACGCCGAAGTGTATGTCTCGGTCGGCGTCGTCTACTACTGGCGGCGAATCGAATTTGAACCGCTCTTTGAAGGCATGGAGCGTGGTCGAATTCGCGGTGAAAAGGAATTCGGTGTATCGGTGTACTGGATCTTCGACGCCGTGCGCCACTTCGGCCCCGAAGAAGCTGCGCGGGTCTTCCGCAAAGCTGCGGAATTGAAACCGCTGTTCCCTTCTGTCATCGGCATTGGCATTGGCGGGGATGAACGTCGCACCGGGACCGAGCCCTTTCGAGAACTCTACGCAGAAGCCAAAAAAAACGGTCTGCATCTCACCACGCACGCGGGAGAAACAGTGGGACCGCAGGGCATCTGGTCGGCTCTCAATATCGGCACAGAACGGATTGGTCATGCGCTTTCGGCCAGTCAGGATCACGAACTGATTGAAGTCCTGGCCACCAAGCAGGTGCCGGTCGAGATTTGTATCACCAGCAATCTGCGCACGGGCTGTTGTCCGCGTCTCGAGGATCACCCGGTGCGCGAATATTTTGAGAATGGCTTGATGGTGACGCTCAATTCGGACGATCCGGCGTTATTTGGCAGCGACCTTTGTGCAGAATATTGCCTGGCGCACACCAAGTTTCACCTGACTCTGGAGCATCTTCGCGAATTGGCGGGAAATTCTATTGAAGCTAGTTTTCTGCCGCCCCGAAAAAAGCTGGAGCTACTGCAACGAGTCGAGCAATATCCTGCGCCGGAAGAAAAATAGAAGTGTCGGCCATCCAACTATTTGCCTAAGTTACGCATTCCTGCCGACATGTACCAAAGTAAGTACGTTTTTTTCGATTCTTAACCGATGAACACACTATTCGAACGGTTTTGCGATAAGATTTTGGCATGCGGCGTCTCAGCTTACGACTGATCAGGCAGGAGCAGCCTCAAAGGAAGGTTGGGCCGAAAAAGATGATGAAAATGAGTGCTTGCATGACGAAAAAACCTTGGGTTCGCATCATCGGCTGGGCTTCAGTGGCGACTGGTGCCGTCGCCGTTGGCATCTACGTTGGACGCAACCTTCGTGCCCGCTACCTGCTGAATCATCGCACCCCATACGATTTCTATTCCCACGCCGGCGACAACGGCAGCAATCATGTGGAATACGGCGTCGGCATCTAGACCCCAGACAAAGTTTCGAAACAGGGCTTGGATTCCTCCGAGCCCTTTTTCATTGTGTCACGTCTGTGTAACTCCTCTGCCCGTCAGCAGTTGCCAAAGTTTCCGCGGCCACGCGGGATCCATGCACGGCCTCTCAACCATCACATAGGCCAGCAGGCTGACTGCAGCAATGGGGATTGCCAATGCAACCACCTGCACACTGAAATTCAGCAGAAAATCGTGAAACACGATCAGGTGCCGCGTCAGCTTGAAAAACACTCCGATCATGAAGAAATGCCACAGGTAGATCGAATAGCACATGCCCCCGATGATAGCGATCCAAAAATTGCTGAAGAACTTGCGAAAGATCACCCCCTGGAATGCAGCGATGTAGAGAGGCATGATCAGGAAGGGCAAGATCGCGTGAAACCACAGAAAATCCCGCGATACCAGGAATACGACCGGCCAACCGCAAAGGCTAAGAATGTCCCATGCCCAGTGAGTTCCAACATGCGGACGAACTGTCAGGTACAGGTCTGTCAGCAGCATCCCCGCGAGAAAATATTGCATGTAAAAAGCGATGGTCAGATCGGCCACCGTGGCATTGACGTGCAGCAGTATTTGCACGATACCAAGGATTGCAATCAGGCCGAGGAAGATCGAACGCCGCGCCGTTGCGTTCGAGATTCGAAATAACAGAGCGATCAACGGCGCCAGGATATAGAACTGGATTTCAACTTCCAGGCTCCATGTCACGCCGTTGATGACGCTGGGGATCCGATAGGCAAGGTTGTGCTGATACAGGATGCTGGCAAGCAAATGAGGAACCATGTAGCCCACCGACTGGTGGTAATAGAAGAAGGCCATGAGTGCGCAGAAAACGAGATTCAGGATATAGGGCGGCTCCAGCCGGGTAACACGCCGCAGAAAATATTTCTTCAGGCTGACCGGCTTGCCCAGGTGCAAATGTTGCCGCGCGAATCCCATGCCGAGAATGAATCCGCTGATGACGAAGAACAGCCGAACTCCCCGGTCGCCATTCCCAACCGCGGTGCCGAGCCATGCATATCGGGCTTGCACTGCCACCGGATGGCCGGTCTTCACCAGCATCTGGGCAAAGATGTGGTAGAGAACAACAGAGCTAATTGCGACGAAGCGCAGTCCATCGATTTCCGGGATCCAGGAGCCTCCCGACGTGATCCGCCGCAAATGCCATCGATGTCCCTGGGATTCTGTTGGGGAGTGCTGCGGATCGACGCGCGATGTTGGCTGGGGTGGCATCCGGAAAGTAGAAGCAGATTCCCTTACGATACAACGGCACAGTCACCACCGTAAGCGCAAAAAGAGCCCGGATCGCTCCGGGCTCTTTTGAGTCGGCTGTCGGAAAACATCTACGCCTTGCCTGCCAGTTGCCGCAGTACATACAGCAAAATGCCGCCGTGCTGATAGTACAGAATTTCCTGGGGAGTATCGATTCGCACCGTCGCAGAAAATTCTTTTCCCTTACCGTCTGTCGTTTTCGCCTTCACCGTCAGCTTGCGGCCGTTGGCGAACTTCGACTCCAGCATCGCGCGCAAGCCTGGAATGTCGTAGACCTCTTCGCCAGTCAGGCCCAGCGATTCGGCATTCTGACCCGCCTCAAATTGCAGCGGCAGAATTCCCATCCCAACCAGGTTGGATCTGTGGATGCGCTCAAAGGATTCCGCAATCACTGCACGCACACCCAGCAGCTTCGGTCCCTTCGCCGCCCAATCGCGCGACGAACCGGACCCGTACTCCTTGCCGGCAAGAATGATCAGCGGCGTCTTCCGCTCCGCATACCGCACGGAGGCGTCGAAGATGCTCATCTGTTCACCTTCCGGCAGCAAGCGCGTCACACCGCCCTCCGTTCCTGGCGCCAGCTTGTTGCGCAGCCGCACGTTGGCAAATGTTCCCCGCACCATCACCTCGTGGTTCCCTCGCCGCGACCCGTAGCTGTTAAAGTCGGCCGGCTTCACTCCATGCTCGACCAGATACTTGCCTGCGGGACCGTTCAGTTTGATGGAGCCTGCGGGGGAAATATGGTCGGTCGTCACGCTATCGCCCAGCACCGCCAACACGCGCGCACCATGGATGTCCTCCACGGTCGTCGGCGTAGACGGCATCCCATCGAAGTAGGGCGCCTTGCGAATGTAAGTCGAGTCAGCTTCCCATCCATAGGTTTTTCCAGTGGGAAAATTCAGCTTCTGCCAGTTGCTGTCACCCTCGCTGACGGTTGAATACTGTTTACGAAACATGGTCGAATCAATGGAGGTGGCAAGCGTGTCCTGAACTTCCTGCTGCGACGGCCAGATGTCGCGCAGATACACGGGATGGCCCTGTTCGTCTTTTCCCAGCGCATCATGCTCGAAGTCGTGATCGATTCGACCAGCCAGCGCATAGGCAACCACCAGCGGCGGCGACATCAGGTAGTTCGCGCGCACATCGGAATTGATGCGGCCTTCAAAATTTCGATTGCCGCTCAACACGGAGACGGCCACCAAACCATGATCCTCAATCGCTTTGGCGACATCGGACGGAAGCGGGCCGGAGTTACCGATGCACGTCGTGCAACCGTAGCCAACGATGTTGAACCGCAGTTGATCCAGATACTGCGTCAGGCCGGCCTTGTCGTAGTAATCCGCGACGACGCGCGATCCGGGCGCGAGAGAACTCTTCACCCACGGCGGAACTTTCAATCCCTTTTCAACGGCTTTCTTCGCCAGCAATCCCGCTGCCAGCATCACCGAAGGATTCGATGTATTCGTGCAGCTGGTGATCGCCGCAATCACGATGGAGCCATGATCGAGATACTTGTTTACATCTACCCCAAAGCGATCGTGGATCGATTCCGCGTGCCCGGGCTCTGGAGCGCCCTTGGCATTCGACGTTCCATTGGCCGACGGATGACCGCCTTCCCCATCCCAGCGCTGCACCTGCCGCTCGGCATTCGCGCTGACGCGGGGGCCCTGCAATGCAGGCAATTGCTTCTTGAAGCTGCCTGCGGCATCGCTCAACTTCACTCGATCCTGCGGACGCTTCGGGCCGGCAACGCTCGGCTCGACCGTGGCGAGATCGAGCGACAGCGTCGCGGAATACTTTGCCTCCGGCGCGTCCGGCGTGTGGAACAGGCCCTGTTCCTTGTAATACGCCTCGACCAGCGCGATATGTTGCTCGCTGCGGCCCGTCAACTTCAGGTAACGCAGGGTTTCCGCATCCACGGGAAATATGCCGCAAGTCGCGCCATATTCCGGCGCCATGTTGCCGATGGTGGCGCGATCCGCCAACGAAAGCTCGCTGATCCCGGCACCGTAAAACTCTACAAACTTGCCGACCACGCCGTGCTTGCGCAGCATCTCGGTCACAGTCAACACCAGGTCCGTGGCCGTGGTGCCCTCGCGCAGTTTGCCCGACAATTTGAAACCCACCACCTGCGGCACCAGCATGGACACGGGCTGGCCCAGCATGGCGGCTTCGGCTTCGATCCCGCCTACGCCCCAGCCCAGCACGCCGAGTCCGTTGATCATTGTCGTGTGGGAATCCGTACCTACCAGCGTATCCGGGTAGGCCTGCACCATGCCTTTCGCATTCGGCTGCGTTGTAAAAACAACGCGCGCCAAATATTCCAGGTTCACCTGGTGACAGATGCCCATACCCGGCGGCACCGCGGAAAAATTATGAAACGCCGTCTGTCCCCACTTCAGAAACGCGTATCGTTCCACGTTACGCTGATATTCCAGCAGCGAATTGATCTGGTACGAATCGCTGGTGCCATACTGGTCCACCTGAACGGAGTGGTCAATCACCAACTCCGCCGGCTGCAGCGGGTTGATCTTTTCCGGATCGCCACCCAGCGAGCGCATGGCATCGCGCATCGCCGCCAGATCGACCACTGCGGGAACACCGGTGAAGTCCTGCATCAGAACACGCGCCGGCATGTAGGCAATTTCTCGCGAGGGCTCGGCCTTCGCGTCCCACCTCGCGAGGAACTCAATGTCCTCGGCGGTGACACTTTTTCCGTCCTCATGGCGCAGCAGATTTTCAAGCAGTATTCGCAGAGAGTAGGGCAGGCTTTCGAGCGACACGCCGTGCTTCGCGAGCGCGCTCAGTCTGAAAATTTCATACGTATGGCCACCGGATTTCAATTCGGACCGACTCTGAAAACTATTCATGATGAGGCTCCTCAAAAGGCGTGGCGGGCAGACACAGAGCCGTGCCCGACGGGTCAGGAATGTGTCGTACTGATTCTACGACCGTGTCATAGCGAATGAGGAATGGGACGGCCCTTACCCGCGGTCCGGCTTACCGCGGTGCCAACGTTTCAGGAACAGGACTTTGGGCGTTAAGAGCATAGCGTTCGGCAGCCTGTAGCCGTCTGCCTCTATGGTAACGCCGGGGAGCTCTGCGCTCACTTTTTCCGATGAAAAAGTTTCTCGGGTAAGTGCGTGCAATTGCTTCGAGCGTCTGCTTAACTCTAGGCAGGATTTCCGGAGAACATCATGAAGAAAACGACATGCAAGGGTAGTTGCAAACGCGCCAGAAACGCCAGAATGATCAATCGATTCGGAGTATATCGTGTATGCCCGATCTGCAAACGCGCAATTCGAGTTTCCGAAGGCATTTTTTCTAATCACTAGCCAATGCCGGGGTGCCCCATATCTACCCGCGTTTGGTGCGGGGAGATGGGGACCGATCTCTTTCTGCCGCTACAGCATACGTCCTTTTCCCGAAGAAGCCGCAAAGAACTCACTGCATCTGGGACACCGAGCTAAGAGTCATTCTGAACGCAGGCCGTTCGCGACAGCGAGCGGCCGCAGTGAAGAATCCAGAGAATCCCAGGTGGGTATACAAGGCTCGCAGCTTCTGGATTCTTCGTCGATCGCTGCAACGACCTCCTCAGAATGACTCCTATTTGGACCTACGGAACGCTTCCGCAAAGCGCATCGGGGACATCTCACCATTGATTGATTTTAGTTTGTATATGCAGTACTGTATATACAAGGTGCGATTTACCTGGGATGCGGAGAAGGATCGCGGCAATCGGCGGAAGCACGGCATCAGCTTCGATATCGCGGCGCGCGTGTTTCTCGATCCCTTCCACCTTTCCCGGCACGACCGCGTCGTTGAAGACGAAGCGCGCTGGCAAACCATCGGGATGGTCGACGGCGTACTGCTAGTTCTGGTCGCCTACTCCGTGGTGGATGAGGAAGAAGAAGCGATCCGCATCATTTCAGCACGCAAGGTCACTCGGCAGGAGCGAATCGAATATGAAGAAGCGAACAAAGTCTAAAACCGTCATCCACGAGCTGAAGACTGACCAGCGGCTGACCGCCCGCCAGAAGCGCGAGATGAAGGCGCTGGCTGCCATGCCTGAAGATAAAATCGACACGTCGGACATTCCAGAGCTTCCACCCGGAGCATGGAAGACCGCGGTACGTGGCAAATGGTATCGACCCGTAAAACGACCCGTATCCATCCGCCTGGATGCGGACGTGCTGGCATGGCTGAAGTCGCAGGGCAGCGGCTATCAGACGAAAGTGAACATCTTTCTACGGGAAAAGATGTTGAAGGAAATCGGCAAGTAGCCCCAACCCTCTTTATTCCCATAATGACCTGTAAATGACGCGGTGCATCCAAATCACGCTGCTGACGGCCGGCAAGGCTGAATCTTCGCACCTTTTTTGCTTCCATATCATCTGACGATCATGCCGCCAATTCATCCGCAAACGCGCATCGGTCATGTCCACCTGAAGGTGGCTGATCTCGATCGTGCGCTCGCCTTTTATCACGACGTGCTGGGATTTACGGTCACGCAGCGCATGGGCAACTCTGCGGCTTTTCTGGCGGCGGGCGGATATCACCACCACATCGGCTTGAACACCTGGGAAAGCCTTCGCGGCGAAACTCCTGCGCCGGGTACAACCGGCTTATATCACCTGGCGATTCTCTATCCCACGCGGGCGGAGCTTGCGGACGCTCTGCAGCGCGTGTTGAGTGCCGGCATCTCCTTGGAGGGCGCAGCCGATCACGGCGTAAGCCACGCGCTCTATCTTCGCGACCCGGACGACAATGGCGTCGAGCTGTATTGGGACCTGCCCGCGGAACAATGGCCGCGGACTGCAAACGGGGAGTTGGCGATGGTGACGCGTCCCCTTGATTTGCATGCGCTGCTGGCGGAGGTGGATGCGCCGAGCCTTCTGTGGGACCGGACGATCTGGCCTGACCCCCACTCTACTGCTGCGATCTGAAAGAAGCTGCGCGGGACAAATGGCCCGGTGCGGTACATCCGAGGCGGCAGCGGCAACATCCAAACCGACTGTACTCTCATATCTATGCGTATTTCTCTTATTGTGCTCGCCGTCGTCGCCGTCGTCTTATTTGGGCCGCGTGCCGGCGCCCTCGACAGCGAAGCAGCCTCCAACACTCCCGTTCAGCAGGATGGAACGAACTCGTTCGGGCGCGGAAGCGAAATCGTAGTGAATAATGCGGACGACACCATGAGCCACTGGAGCACATGCGCGCCGCCGAGTTGTCATCCGGGCGGTAAAGGCATCCCAGTGTCGGCGAACCAGACCATCAACAACGCAACTCCGTCCGTCGATGGAGCCTCGATGCTTCTGACCGAAACGGTGGATTCGCCAAAGTTCTTCACTGATATTCTGTGGCCGTATAAGACGCGGGGCTGCGATACCTGCACGCAAATGCACACCGACTTCTGGGCGTATCCGGTCAGATCCTCCCATGTCGCCGCGCTGGAGTACGACGCGTTCCTGTTCGATGCCACACACCAGCTGAACATCATGTGGGGAGTGCAGTGGAACCAGCGCGCAGGACGGTGGCAGATATGGAATGAGGCGACGGGTCGCTGGATCGATACCAACGTGACGACCGGGCCCACGTTCGGCGCCTGGAATCATCTGCAGTTTGCGGACCACCGCGTGATTGGCGACACCGCCTGCGGCGGGACAGAGTGCCTCTACTACGACTCGATGACGCTGAACGGAACCACCTACGACCTGAATTTGTCTCAGGCCGCGGGACCGATCCATCCCGGTTGGCATTCCGTCAGCGGTTTTCAGTTCCAGCTGGATGCGACGCCTGTGAGCGGCGGCACAGCGACATTGACCGAATACATCGACGAAGCGAATATGTGGGCCAATTAGCGCAACTGTTATCCGCTTACAGATTTTCTACGTGGACTCGGTTTGCAGATGCTCCTCATTCGGGAGCGCAATGATGTAGAGATCCAAATCGTCGCGCGCAATCAGCGCGTCCATCTCCGTGCTGAATTCTGGTAGGGTCCACTTGCGCGCGAAGGCCTCGGCGCGGGCCCCGCTGCGGGAATAATTCACGACGACTTCCTGATGCGGTACGTCCGCCAGACCCTGCATATAAAAATCAGCCACAAACCCTGAGCCCAACATTGCGATACGGACAGGTTTCATCTCGTCACTCCTGGAAGATGCGTTGATGGGCGATAAAAATATTACAGCCGCGCCAATGTTTGTGGATCGAGCGCGCCAGAAAAATACTTCTTCAAAGCGTCCATGAACACTTGGTTATCTTCCGAGGCCTGCGCAAACAGCGTCATCGAGGAATGAAACTTTAGATTGTCCGGATAGCCAAAGATCTGCTCCACTGATTTGTTGTCGACCTGCAGCACAAGTGCCGCGCACTCTCGCAGCCTCGATCCCAAGACCGGATGCGCCAGATAATCCTTCGCTTCATCGAGTGACGCAATCGCAAAAGATTGCGCGGTTTCACTTGAGCCCAGGCCACGAATCTGCGGAAAGATGAACCACATCCAGTGACCTGTTTTTCTCCCCTGTCGCAACTCCGCACAGGCCTGCGCATATACGGGCTCTTGCGCCTCAATGAATCGCTGCAAATTGTAGGGATCATCCATCGTCATGCTGCTCACAATCTTACGTCGCAGGTGTCGAGGCCGCAGACTGCGCGCCGGACTGATACCCTGTTTTATACCAAGGAGAGAATGGACGCATGAAGGTTCTTGTTATCGGCGGCGGCGGCCGTGAACACGCGCTGGTCTGGGCCATCGCTCGATCGCCTCGTGTGGAGGAAGTCGTCTGCGCGCCTGGCAACGGCGGTATCGCCGCACTTGCCCGCTGTGTTCCTGTGAATCAGAAAGACCTTGACGATCTGGTTCGCGTTGTTGTCGCCGAACAACCCGACCTTACCGTCGTTGGCCCGGAAGTCCCATTGAGCCTGGGCCTGGTGGATGAACTTTCTCGCCGGGGCATGCGGATCTTTGGCCCCACACGGCGCGCGGCAATGCTGGAAACCAGCAAGGTGTTCGCCAAGGAATTTATGCAGCGCCATCACCTGCCCACTGCCCACTACGCTGTCTGCAGTTCTGCCGAAGAGATTCCGGACGCATTGGCGCACTTCCACGCTCCGATTGTTGTGAAAGCCGACGGCCTGGCGGCGGGCAAAGGCGTCGTCATCTGCGAGTCCAAACAGGAAGCGGAAGTTGTTGCGAAACAGATGTTGAGCGGGCAGTTGTTAGGCGACGCTCAACATCAAGTTGTACTTGAGGAATTTCTTACAGGTGATGAAATATCCTGGCTTGTCTTCGCCGATGGAACACACGTGCTTCCCTTGGTCGCGGCTCAGGATCACAAGCGAATTGGCGAAGGAGATACTGGCCTGAACACCGGCGGCATGGGCGCCTATTCGACCGACACGCTGCTGGCGCCGGAGATGCGCGACTGGCTCGTACACCACATTGCCCAGCCAGTCATCGATGGGATGGCCGCGGAAGGTGCACCTTTTCGTGGCGTTCTCTATTGTGGACTGATGATGACGGCTCGCGGCCCCATGCTGCTGGAATTCAACACGCGCTTCGGAGATCCGGAGACCGAAGCGATTCTTCCCCGCCTGCTCGACGGTGAATTGCTGAAGGCAATGGAGGCAGCGGTCGACGGAACCCTGGATCAGGTTGAGTTGCAGTGGCGCAGCAAGCCCGCCGTCACAATTATTGCCGCTTCCCAGGGTTATCCAGGAACCGTGCAGACAGGACACGCGATCACCGGGCTGGATGAGGCAGCGACGACCGAAGGAGTCACCTTGTTCCATGCCGGCACGGCGTTGCGCGATGGCAATCTTGTCACGGCGGGAGGTCGCGTTCTGGCTGTGACCGCGGTCGCGGATACGTTGCAATCTGCCTGCGATCGGGCCTACGAGGCTTTGGATAAGATTCACTTTGATGGGATATATTTTCGTCGGGACATTGCTCATCGGGCCCTGAAGAAAAGCAAGGAGATGGCATGACGACTGCTGCGATCACGTTGGAAGAATTGCTGGCCGATAATGAAGCCGGCACGCGCAAATGGCAAGCATGGTTCGCAGCCCATCCCGCCGCACTCGAGGTTCCCTGCTCGATTTACAACAGCAGCACGGTTCGCGGATTACTGAAACACATCTTTGCCGTGGAGCTGCGTCATTCACAGCGGCTCCTCGGCGAAGAAGTGACCTCCTACGACTCAATTCCGGTAGGCTCGCTGGATGAGTTAATGGCCGTCCATGAGCAGGCGATCCAGAATCTTCGCAAATTTCTTTCAACCACAGATGATGCTGCGTTGCTCGAAGTGATCCCGCTGCAGACCGTTTCCGCAGGAACCCTGCATGCCTCGCGGCGCAAGCTATTCACCCACATTTTGCTGCATTCCATGCGTCATTGGGCGCAACTCAGCAGCCTGCTGCGCGAGGCCGGCTACAAAACCGACTGGCCAAAGGATTTTTTATTTTCCGAGGCAATCAAGTAGTCGAAGATCGCCGTGAATCCGGCACAACGAAACCTCTGGGGCAGGCGTTTCCTGGAGTTTTCAACGTGTGCAACGTCGTTGAGGGAAAGCGAGTAGATTGAAGGCATGATCGAACGTAAGTTCACACTTGCTGAAATCATGCTGCTCGCTGGAACGCGCGTCGCGTTGGGTGTGGGACTCGGACTTCTGCTTTCTACCAGACTCGACGACGATCAGCGGAAGGCCGCCGGGTGGGCCTTGGTGTTCGTGGGGGCCATCACGACCATTCCGCTTGCGATGGACGTGATCGGAAAATGCGATGTGGATGAGGCCGCGTAGGGCGGTCTGGAAACATTCCAGCGTTTCCCGCAATCGCACCCTCGGCAGCATGTCGACCGATTCCGAATACAAAACTGAATGGGCGAAGGATTTTCTATTTTCCGAGGCGATGGAGTAGGAACTTTGCCGCGCCCGATCACACATTCATGCTGAAGTGATGGGCGTTCATCATCATGCCGCGCTTCAAGTAGAACCGGTGCGCATCAAATCGCTGGTGTCCTGAGTCTAGGTGCAATTGCTCGCAGCCCTGGCGGCGAGCCTCCTCGACCCACCAATCGAAGATCATTCCCGCGAATCCGCTCGAACGATGGGAAGGCACCGTCACCAGGTCGTCCACGTACAGAAAACGCGCTTTCGAAAGCTGATGCTGCACCCGAAAGCCGGCAGCCGCCACAGCATCTGCCTCTCCCGGCAGAAACGCGCCAACCACGCGATAGCCCTCCGGACGCTGGCGATGGTTCACCCAATCCGTGAAACTGTGGCCGCTTGTCATCACCGGTCGCCCTTCACGCAGCACGCAAAACGCAGCATAAGTTCGCGCCGTATCTGCCGCCGCCACTTCCCTTACTTCCGCTTTTTGCGAACTCTCAGCCATCCAGTTTCCTCTTGACCAGTTCATTTAGCAGCGCGGGATTGGCCTGCCCTTTGGACAGCTTCATCACCTGACCGACAAAGAATGCGGACACCGTCTTTTTGCCGCCGCGGTATTGTTCCACCTGCTTTGGATTGGCGGCGATCACTTCGTCAATCATCTTTTCCAGCGCGCCGGAATCGCTGATCTGCTGCGGCTTTTCGCGCTCGTAGACGACACCAAAGTCCTCTCCCGTCTCGAAGCAGCGGTCGAATAGCTGCTTCAGCATCTTGCTGGAAAGTTCACCGCTCTCGGCCAGATCCGCGGCCTGCGCAATCCCCTGCATGGAAATGGGCGATTGCGCCAACTCCAAGCTCCCCGCTTTCAGCCGCCCTAGCAGTTCCCCCTGCACCAGGTTGGCCACTCGCTTCGGACTTTTGGCAGCCTTGGCGGCTTGCTCAAACTGGTCGGCGAAGGCGCGGCTACTGGTTAACACCTGCGCATCTTGCGCGGTAATCTCGTACTCGGCAATCATGCGCTCGCGACGCGCTTCAGGGAGTTCGGGCATAGTCGCGCGAATCTCCTCCTGCCAGGCCCGACTCACGACAAGCGGCGGCAGGTCGGGATCAGGAAAATAGCGGTAATCGTGCGCCTGCTCCTTGGAACGCATGGAGTACGTGCGGCCTTCGGCGGAGTTATAAAGCCGCGACTCCTGCACCACGCGCCCGCCTCCCTCGATCACTTCGATCTGCCGCTCGATTTCATATTCCAGCGCCGCGCGAACGAAGCGAAAACTGTTTACATTTTTCACTTCCGCCTTGGTGCCGAACTTCTCCTCACCCTTCAGCCGCACGCTGACATTGGCATCACAGCGCAGCGAGCCCTCCTCCATATTGCAATCGCTCACAGCGGTATATAGAAGGATTTCCTTAATGCGCGTCAGATATTCGTAGGCTTCCTCTGCGGAGCGAATGTCCGGCTCACTCACAATTTCCACCAGCGGCGTGCCGCAGCGGTTCAGATCGATATACGTGCGGTCGCGCGAATCGTGGAACCCATCGTGCATGCTTTTGCCGGCGTCCTCTTCCATGTGCAGCCGCGTGATGCCGATACGTTTTGTTCCCCCGGACGCGGGCACATCGATCCATCCGTGTTCGCCCAGCGGCTTGTCAAACTGAGAAATCTGATAGCCCTTGGGCAGGTCGGGGTAGAAATAATTTTTGCGCGCAAAAATTGAAGTCTCGTTGATCTGGCAATGCAGTGCCATGGCAGCCAGCGTCGCAAACTCGACCGCGCGCCGATTTAAAACCGGCAGCGCTCCAGGCAATCCCAGGCATACCGGGCATACCTGCGTGTTGGGCGCGGAGCCAAAGCGGCTTGAACAGCCGCAAAAAGCTTTCGTCTCCGTCAGCAATTGGACGTGAACTTCCAGGCCGATGACCGGCTCATACTTCGCAAGAACTTCAGGAGAAAGAGTCGAGGTAGCTGGCATGACAGCTTCAATTTTAGCAAGGGCACCAACAGGGTCTAGACTCCAGGTCCGCCGCGAAAGTCGCGTTCGACTCAACGGAGTTGGTTGGACGGGGATGATTCGAAATTTTCCGACACCAGCAAGATTGGGATTGCAATACATTGAACCGCGAGGTATGATGATCCTCAATGAAAGCCCGAGACACCAATCCGAACTTTATGAACGGCGTTCCGGAACTTCTGATCCTCCGACTCCTGCAGCAGGAGGAAATGTACGGCTATGAGATCGTGCAAGCCATCCGCGAACGCACAGACGCTGTGATCGCAGTCGGCGAAGGCGTGGTCTATCCGGTGCTGCACGGTCTGGAGCAGGACGGAGCGCTGCGATCGCGGCGCAAAACGGTCAATGGTCGAAGTCGAATCTATTATTCAGTTACAGCCGCGGGTTCGCGCCGGCTTGCCGATCTTTCACTGACCTGGAACAACCTGGCAAGAGCGATTCAAACCATGCTAACGGGAGAGCGCCATGCCCAAGCAGTTTCATGATCTGCGCGAACATTTGCTGCGCGCTGGCGTTGCACCACGACATGTGCGGCGTTATCTGGCCGAGTTGGGAGATCATTTAGCCGACCTGCGGGCGGAAGAGGTGCATGCGGGATGCAGCACTGCAGACGCAGAATCGGCAGCACTCGCTCGGCTCGGAAGCATGGATGTTCTGGCTCAAGCGATGATCGAGCAACGCCAGTTCCAATCCTGGTGCGTCCGCGCTCCGTGGGCGATGTTCGGCCTTGCACCCGCATTGCTTCTGGCAGCAGCCTGGGCCGTTGCCCTGTTCATTCTGTGGTCCGGCTGGAACATTTTTCTTCCCGGAGCTGTGACGCCTTTTGGTAAAGGACACTTCCGACTCTTCGATCTCGCGAATATCTATTTTCAATTCGGCAAGGCGATCTATCTGGGTGCGCCAATTCTCGTGGGTTGGGGGATTGGGCTGGTTGCCATTCGCCAGCGATTGAAAGCGATCTGGCCGGTGGTCGGTTTAGTGCTCATCGCTTTACTGGGCGGTACAGGCCAAGTTCACACCCATCCGCCAGTCGCGCCTGGAGAACTCGCCCATGTCAGCATGGGCTTTACCCTCGATCCCATTGTCCAGGGCATTCCTTATGGCCTGCTGCATAGTCTGATTCTTCTATCGATGACTGCCGTGCCATATTTGATTTGGCGATTGCAGCAGGCTCTCACGCGATCTGCGTAACGGGCGCCTAGCGGCGCGACACGATAAACAGATGGTCGGCCTCAATGAGCCGTCGCGCCTGTCCGCGCGCATGGTTTGACCACGGTCCGGTCGGATCCAGCTTGCTATAGGTCATCCAGTGAGGCAACGCGCGGCGATGCTCGCCGATGCGCTCATACGCCAGCGCCAGGTTGTAATGGGCATCCGCGTATTTCGGAATAATTCGGATGGCGGCTTTATAGGCATCAATCGCTTCGGTCAGGCGTTGCAGCTCGTCCAGTGCATTGCCCAGGTCGAAAAACGCCAGCGCATAGTTCGGATCGGCCTCGGTGGCTCGACGATAGACCTGTTCCGCCTGCAGATATTGCCTCTGGTTGTAATAAATTGTTCCGAGATTAATCAGGGCAGCCGCGTGCCCGGGATGCAGTTCCACTGCGCGCCGGTACAACTCAATCACCCGCCCCAGCAGGCCCTGCTCATCTTCCATTCGCACCGCTTCATAAAAAAGCTCCGCGGCTTGCGATTCGCGGAACCGCTGGTGCGCGACTTGCCCCACTACGGTACAAACACGCTCGGGACTCCGTCCGTCGAAGTCAAAGACCAACTGCCTCGACAGCGGATCGACAATCGCACCCTCATGACGAAAGACAACGCGGCTGCCCCCGTACACCATACCGGCTTCCAGCAGCGGATTGCTCATTCCGGAAACGCGCTGCATGGCGGCCACAGACGCAGAAATGCGCGAACTCTTAATCCGCTGTAGCGATAGAAGGCGGAGTTTCCTAAGCTGGGAAAGTTGCTGAAAAGTGTAGGTCTCGAGAGAGTCGACTAGCCCAGCCCGCTCCCAACCTTGCAGCTGGCGCGCGGACACTTGCAGGATTCGCAATACATCTTGACGGTTATATCGGGTCACAGATAAGTGCTCGCAGGTACCGTCTCTCGTCACGATTATGCAGTGTTTTGGCGGCGATCGCAAGAAGATTTGATAAATTTCCGAGGAAAACCGGTACCAAATCTTCATGCGCTTTGAGCAAAATATTTTTTGCGCCAAAGCTGTCGGATGCAACCTGCGCCTCTCAATTTCGCTACAGTCGCTCGCAAAGACCTATACTGCGATCAACGAAACGAGTCTAATTTATGACGGGTCGAGAAAGAGTCCTCGCGCTTCTTCACGGGCAGAAGGTCGATCACCTTCCCTGCATGCCGATCACGATGATGTTTGCCGCGGAAATTCTAGGCGTTCGCTACGGTGCCTATGTTCGCGATCACAATCTCCTGGCGGCCGCGCAGATCAAGACTGCGGAAATGTTCGGCCTCGACTATGTTTCCACCATCTCCGATCCGGCCCGCGAGGCTGCCGATTATGGCGCCAGCATCCAGTGGTATGACGACCAGCCGCCCGCGATCCTTGAGGACGATGCCTTGTTCCAGAACAAGCAATCGCTCTCGGGATTCAAAATTCCTGATCTGCAATCGGGAGGCCGCCGCTACGATCGTATTCGTGGCGTCGAACTTCTTCGTCAGCGCGTCGGCAACGATTTATTCATTGAGGGTTGGGTCGAAGGCCCTTGCGCGGAAGCCTCCGACCTGCGCGGGATCAACCGTCTGATGTTGGATTTTTCGGGCGATCCTGCCTTTGTCCGCGACCTGTTCGATCTGGTTGTTGACGGCGCGGTCCGCTTTGCTGCAGCACAGATTCAAGCTGGCGCGGACATCATCGGGATCGGCGACGCAGCCGCCTCCCTGGTGGGCCCGCGTGTCTACAAGGGATTTGTGTGGCGTGCCGAGAAAAAGTTGGTCGACGCGATCCATGCGCTCGGTGGAAAAGTCCGTCTGCATATCTGCGGAAACACGCGTCGGATTCTTATCGGCATGGGTGAACTGGAAGCCGACATCGTCGACCTTGATTTTCCTGTACCCCTGCGGCAGGCGCGCGTGGAGATGGGGCCTCACCAAACTCTGGCCGGAAATCTCGACCCGGTGCGAGAGGTCCGCAACGGTTCTCCCGAATCGATCGCTGATTCACTGGAGACGCTGCAGCAACAAGCTGGCGAGAGTTGGATCGTGGCAGCGGGCTGCGAGATTGTGCGCGATACGCCGCACCGGAATGTTCACGCCCTTGCACAATACGCGCAAACCCACGCCCCGGCAAATGCCGTCGCGTAAACCGAATGTTCCTCGCGGCGAAACTGCCTCTTTCTGTGATACAGATCACATGTTCCAGCGCCGCTGAATGATACCTTGGCAGCTGAATCGGGCTTTCGAAACCTTTCGTTCACCATGAGCGAATTGCGGTTCCGCAGCGTTGCGGTGATCGCACTCGTGAGGCATCGACCAGCAGCGTAAAAGGAACGAGCGTGCATCGTATGACGAGTCGTGAACGAGTCTTCGCGGTCCTCAGCGGACAGCAGCCGGACCACCGTCCATACATGCCGATCACGATGATGTTTGCCGCCGACATTCTTGGTGTGAAATACCTGCAATGCCTGCGCGATTACAAAACGATGGCGGACGCGCAGATCAAGACCGCGGAGATGTTCGGCTTCGATCACGTCTCCACCATCGCTCCTACTTCCGAGGCCGTAGACCTGGGCGCCAGATTTCAGTGGTTCGACGATCAGCCACCAGGAATCATTGAGCAGGAAGCTTTACTCGCCGACAAGTCTACTCTGACTCGACTGCCTTCGCCCGACTCCGTTTTCGGCGCCAGCATGGAAGCCAGGGTTCGCGGTGTGGAGTTGTTACGCCAGCGGGTTGGAAAGGATCTGATCGTGGAGGGCTGGGTGGAGGGTCTCTGCTCAGACGCCGCCGACTTTCGTGGCATGAATCGCCTGATGGTGGACTTCTCCGACGATCCGGAATTTGTTGCGCACCTCTTCGAATATTCGGTGGAATTGGCAACTGGCTTCGCCGCCGCACAAATTGCAGCCGGAGCCGACATTATCGGGATCGGCGACCCGCCCTCCTCCTTGGTTGGCCCGCGCATGTACCAGGAACAGATTTGGCCGTTTCACAAGAAGCTGGTGGACGCGATCCACGCCAATGGCGCGAAGGTCCGTCTACATGTATGCGGCAATACTCGCAGAATTCTGGCCGACATCCGCCGCCTGGGATGCGATCTTGTGGACATTGACTCTCCCGTGCCAATGGAACAAGCACGCGCACTAGTCGGCCCCGCGCAGGCGCTCATCGGAAATCTCGATCCGGTACGAGACGTTCGCAACGGCTCGCCGGAATCCATCCAGAAATCCCTGGAAGCACTGCAACAAAAAGCAGGTGAGCAATGGATTGTTGCAGCAGGCTGCGAAATTGTTCGCGATACGCCGCATGCAAACTTACACGCCATGAGGATGTTTGCTGAATCGCACACAGCGGAAGCAGTGGCCACATGAAGATGTTCCATGCTCGCGAAATGCGCCATGCAGGATGCAGTCCACTGTTGGCTGGCGCCTCTACTTAGCTCGTGGCGACAACAATTTTTTTTAAGGAGAAGACAATGATCCGATCCGAAGAACTGTACGATGCAATCCTGAACGGCGATGCAAAAAAAGCCCACATCGTGACAGAAGACGCCTTGGCAGCTGGCGCCGCGCCCATGGATCTGATCACCGGCAGCATGGTGCCTGCGATGGACGAAGTGGGACGCCTGTTCGAGACAGAGGAATATTTCGTTCCTGAGCTGCTGCTGGCGGGGCGCGCCATGAAGAGCGCGATGGAACTGCTGCGTCCGTTGATGGCGACATCCGGCGAGAAGCTGGCTACCCGCGTCGTCATCGGCACGGTGAAGGGCGACATGCACGACATTGGAAAGAACCTCGTCGCGTCGATGCTGGAAGGCAGCGGATTTGAAGTCTTCGACCTCGGCGCTGACGTGGCACCGGATAAATTTGTCGCTGCTGTCGAGGAGCATAAGCCGCAGGTTGTCTGTCTTTCGGCCTTACTTACGGTCACCATGCCGGCCATGAAGACGACGATCGACGTATTGGAAGCTGCGGGCTTGCGGAACCGCATCAAAGTGTTGATTGGCGGCGCGCCTGTCACCGGGCAGTATGCCAAAGAAATCGGAGCGGACGGATACAGTGATAGCGCCAGCGGGGCCGTCTCCCTGGTGCGACAGATTGTTGCGGAAGCCTGACATGAAGACCGTGCACGAGATTCGACATTTCTCCTCGCTGGCATATTCCGCCGCGGAACCGCTGCTGTATGGAGTGAGCCCTCATCCTCTGAACTGTGGGCTGGGACTGACGATCGGCGCCGGCCTGGTGTATCCCGAGGTCAACTTTACGCTGCCGGCCATCGACATCAATCCACAAACCTGGGCGGACGTGGTCATCCATTACGAACAGATGGCGAGTGAGATTCTGCGTCGAGCGGCGTCGCTGGCGGCTCCGGGAATCGTGCTGGAATTCGAACTGCTCCCTGCAATGACGGAGCACCCCGAGTGGGGCGCGGAAATCACCGCATTGTTGAAACGGCAGATGCGTGCCTACCACGAGAAATATCGTTTGCCGTGCGCTCTCCGCGTGACGCCCACCGATATGCGCGATCAGTTGAGGCCTCCGCAATTGCGATCTGGCCATGCGTGGGAGCAGCTTCGGCACTCGCTGAACCTATGTGCGGAAGCGGGGGCTGACATCCTGTCGATCGAATCCGTCGGAGGCAAGGAAGTTCATGACCAGGCGCTGATGTACGGTGATTTTCAAGGCATCGTGTTTGCACTGGGCGTGCTGGCTCCGCGAGACATGGCGTGGTTGTGGAATCAGATTGCCGACGTGTGCGACCAGCACCCGGGGGTGGTTCCCGGCGGCGACTCGGCCTGCGGATTCGCCAACACCGCCATGCAGCTGGCGCATCAGAAGATGCTGCCGGAAGTACTGGCCGCTATCGTGCGCGCCATGAGCGCGGTACGCAGCCTGACCGCTTTTGAGCAAGGCGCGGTCGGCCCATCGAAGGATTGTGCCTACGAAGGACCGGTGTTGAAAGCCATCACCGGCTTCCCTATTTCGATGGAAGGCAAATCTGCCAGCTGCGCGCACTTCAGTCCATTGGGAAACATTGCCGCCAGTATGTGCGATCTATGGAGCAACGAGTCGGTGCAGAATGTTCGCTTGCTTTCTGGCAACGCTCCCGAAGTTTTCACAGAATTGCTGACGTATGACTGCAGGTTGATGAACGCAGCCGCAGCCACCAGCGGTGGCGCTTTGCAGATGCGCAACTGGATGACGGCTTCCGATGAATGGCTCAGTCCCCAGGCTGCCGTTTTGTCGCCTGACGCGACGATGAAGATTGCCACAGCCATCGTGAACGCCGACACTCCCTATCATCGGACCGTCGCTGCCGGCCAAGCTGCGGTCGAAGTGCTCAACGATGGCATCCATGCGGGCAAACTGCGCCTGTCTCGAAAAGAACAGCAATGGCTGACGCGCATCGACGAAGCACTCAACGATTTTCCGGCCGATGAAGAATCGTTGATTGACGCGATGGATGCGCAGTACGGAAGTTTCTACGATAAATCCAGCTACGGATTAAGACCGGTGGCTGTTGTGGCCTGAGCCTCGTCCGCAGTCTTGCCTCTGGGATACACCATGCGCTTGAAAGTAATCAGCTGTCAGGTCCTCACACGCGAGATGAAGCAAGTCATCGCCGCGTCACCGCATGCGATTGACGTCGAATTCCTCACCATGGGACTGCATGACCTGGGTGCGGCCATGCGCCCGCGACTGCAGGAACGCATCGATGCAGCCGACCCGGAGGGCTATGACGCCATCGCTCTGGGATATGCACTTTGCGGCCGAGGTACGGAAGGCTTGCATGCCGGAAAAACTCGTCTGGTACTGCCACGCGCACACGACTGTATTGGCTTGCTGATGGGTGATCGACATCGCTATCAGGCATATTTCGACAGCCACTCCGGCGTCTATTACCGCTCTCCCGGCTGGCTGGAATTTCAAACCCCAGGACAGATTCTCGAGCAAGCAGGTGCTTCCGCAGGACGCATCCTGGGCGAGCGCCGTAGCCGTGAAGAATTCATCGCGCAATACGGCGAAGAGAACGGCATCTATCTTTTCGAACAGTTCAATGCCTTTCGCAGCCACTACTCTCAACTCACCTACATCTCCCCTGGCGTCGAAGGAGAGAATGTTTTCCGTGACCAGGCTCGCGCCGAAGCGAAGAAAGAAGGGTGGAGATTCGACGAGGTTCAAGGATCGCTCTCGCTGCTTCAGCGCCTGGTCAACGGAGAATGGGATGTCGACGATTTTCTCATCATCCCTCCAGGCTCTACCATTCGCGCAACCTTAGGCGATGCCATTGTGGGCATCTCATGAGTGGAAAGATTGTGCGGGTCCAACTGGAGCCTTCCGGGACCGTTGTCGAGGTGCCGCGTGGCGCGTCAATTAGTTCCCCGCTGTCGCTGCATGGCATCGAATTTCCCTGCGGAGGCACCGGCCTTTGCGGCGGATGTCGCATTCGCGTGCTCCACGGATCGCTCCCGATCACCCAGCAGGACAGTTTGTTCTTCTCTGCCGAAGGCTTGGCAAGCGGTTGGCGACTTGCCTGCCAGGCCATTGCAGACGCGCCTCTGGTTCTGGAGTGCGAGCAATGGCATATGGAAATCCTGAGCGACAATTCAGCTTTGTCTGGCAGAGGAAAACAGGGACTCGGTATCGCCGTCGATCTGGGCACAACCACCATTGCCGCGCAGTTGATCGATCTCGCAACGGGCAACGTTCTTGGCGTGGAAACAGAATTGAATCCTCAAGCCCCATTCGGCTCGGACGTGATGAGCAGAATTCGAGCGGCGCTATCCGGCGCTGATCTCACCATGATCGTGCGGGCCTCGATCGGCTCGATGATCACGAGGCTCGCTCGGCGTCGAGACCAGGAAATTGCGGAGGTCGTGCTGGTCGGCAATTCTGTCATGCATCATTTGTTTTCGCATCTCGACGTGCAACCGCTGTCTTCCGCACCCTTCCATTCCAGAAATCTGGGCGAGCAGTACTTCTCCAGCGAAGAACTCGGCTGGCCTTTGCCTGCCTCCTGCCGCATTCGCTTTGCGCGCTGTCTTGGCGGATTTGTGGGCTCCGACATTCTGGCTGGAATCATCGCCGTCGGCATGCCGACCTCGAAGGAAATGATTGCCTTGGTTGATTTGGGCACGAATGGCGAAATCGCCATCGGCAATCGGGAGCGAATTCTGTATGCCTCGACCGCTGCCGGACCCGCCTTTGAAGCGGCTTCCATCCGCATGGGCATGCGGGCCTCTTCCGGCGCAATCTCGCGCGTGTCGAATTCCAGTGGAGAAATTCACGCCACTGTGATCAGCGACCAGGAGCCGCGCGGCATCTGCGGCAGCGGTCTGGTCGACGCCGTTGCGGTGGGGTTGGAAATAGGTGCCATCCTGCCTTCCGGGCGCATCGCAGATGGAACGAAACGCTTCCCTGTTGCAGGGCCGGTCGTTTTGTATCAAGCGGATATTCGTGAGTTGCAACTCGCCAAAGCTGCCATCGCGGCAGGATTCAGATTGCTGTTGCGGTCCCTGGGCGCGCAGGCGGAGGATCTCAAACGTATTCATCTCGCCGGAGCATTCGGCAACTACGTACAAGCTGCGAGCGCAGTTTGCATTGGCCTGCTCGAATTTTCTCCTCAGCGCATCGCACCCTCCGGTAACACAGCCCTGCGTGGAGCGAAAATGTTGCTGCTTTCCGCGAACCAGCCTGCATTGCCCGCGATGGAACATGTGGCTCTGGCCGCCGACGCTGATTTTCAGGACGAGTTTGTGAGCTGTATGAACTTTCCTCAAGTCCAGCAGCCCGTGTGATGCCGCAACCGCGGCTCCGTCGTCTCAATATCTCCCGTTGAATTCATGCACCGCATCCAGCATCGCGACAATGTTTTCGATCGGCGTGGCCGCCTGGATATTGTGCGTCCCGTTGAACACGAATCCGCCGCCCGGAGAGAAAATCTCGCATCGCCGTAAAACCTGTTCGCGGACTTCCGCAGGAGTCCCGAACGGCATCACTTTCTGCGTATCGACCCCTCCGCCCCAGAAGACGAGGCTGTCGCCAAAGTTCACTTTCAACCCTTCCGGCTCCATTCCGGTAGCTGAACACTGCACGGGATTCAAGATGTCGAATCCGGCTTCAATAAATGAGGGAAGAAATTTCACCACCGAACCGCAGGAATGCTTGAAGGTCTTCCAAGTCGTGTGCGCGTGGACCCAATCATTCACCCTCTTGTAGTAAGGGAAATACAGATTGCGAAACGTCTTCACCGAACAGAAGGCCGACGTCTGCGTGCCGAAATCCGTACCGCAGACAAACATGGCCTGCACCGTATCACCCAGCGCGGCATGGACGCGCTCCAGGTTCTGAATTCCAATCTCGCACTCCCGTTCGAAAATCTTGTGCACATAATCCTGACGGCTGCTGGTCGACACGTACCACTCGGTAATATCTCGAATCCCCTTGGGATGCTTCAACGATGGCGCCGGAACTAACGCAATGTCCCCGAAAGCGGTTCCACCAAAGGTACCAATGACGCCTCGCCCCGTGGCCGCCGCCGCTTGCACCGATCGCACCAAATGATCGAGCTCCTCCTGGGTGATGGCGCTGAACTCTTCCATGTTGTCTTCCGCATTCAGCGTCTCTTCCTGAAAAGGCTCCTGACGCACAATTGCGTCGAAGAAATATCCGCCCTGCGGCATGCGTCCGCTCGGCGGAACAGAGGTATCGCCTTCGGGATAGATGAGCGTGTCGCCCTTGGCATCGACGGTGGTATTGAAGTTACCCGGCACTTCGATTTCCAGTCCGTTCAGCCGCCAGCCTTTCCAGTTGTCGGCGGGAAATCCGAACATGGTGCTCCGCGGGAACACGCCCACCACATCGAGTCCCATGGCATCGGCGAGATCGTCCTCGATCAGTCCCAGCATTTGAAATGGCTCATGCACACGGACAGGATGTTTCTCGAGGCCGTAGTGCTCTCGCAGCCCCGCAACGCAACTGACATGCATTCCGGTCACGGCGGTCCCGCCAAAGTCGATGGGAATGTGATCGGGCTGCTTGTGATTCAACGCCGTTATGAGGCGTTCCCGGCTTGCTGCAATCTCCGCTACAGTCTTCATTGTGGCCCCTCTTCTACCACTATCAGCACCGGATTATAGATCGCAGACGCACTATCTCGCGTGCTCCACGTCACAACCGCGCGAGACGCCCTGGCTGGCTTCGGCGGGTGCGATTGTTCACTGGATCGGCTGGCAGACTGGGCACCAGAAGGTGGTTCGCGCGCCCGCGCCTTGCTTGCGCATTTCGATCGGAGTGCCGCAGCGCCGACAGGGTTCCCCGCGACGCCCATAGACCCACAAACGCGCAGACTGATCGGAAGTCCGGGTTGTGCGGCGCAGACCCGCGTAGGTTGAAATTTCGCCGTCCGCGTCTTCAGCAACGTTCAGCGCCAGGAATTTCCTCGCCGTAAAAACCAACTGTTCCAGTTGGCTGGGATCGAGCGTCCCAACCTGGCGGAATGGGTTCACTCCAC
Source organism: Acidobacteriaceae bacterium (assembly GCA_049692235.1). Taxonomy (GTDB): domain Bacteria; phylum Acidobacteriota; class Terriglobia; order Terriglobales; family Acidobacteriaceae; genus JAKAAZ01. Next base: position 32,839 of record JBAVOQ010000175.1, read on the forward strand.
AGATGAAACACGTTTCAGACTTATAGACGTTGCCAATTCCAGCCATCACCCGCTGGTTCAGTAAAACGTCGGCAATCTGCTCATCGGCATGCTTCTGCATCGCCGCGATGGCTCCGGCAAAGTCAAAGTCTTGCTTTAATAAGTCTGCCCCTAACGCAGGAATCATTGCCTTTCGCGGCAGCGACGCCGCAGAATGAAACTCGGCGACGGGAACGGCAAATCCCACCGCGCTCCAATCTGCGGTCTCGATCACGATGCGCATATCCCGCCGCGGACGCCGCCATCGCTCCCCCCTTCGATAGAGGTGCCACGATCCATTCATCCGCATATGCGTCACCAGGATCAAATCGCCGGAGAAATACATCAATAACCATTTTCCTCGCGCTTCGACCTGCTCGACGGTACGCCCCACAAGCTTCTTGTCATCGTCGACGCTCGCCAGATGAGCATAGGCAGTCTCAAATCGCGTCACAATTTTTCCCGCCAGCGCACGATTCAATGCACGCGCCGAGCGATATATGGTGTCACCTTCCGGCACTCCTATTGCACCTCGCGCGACGCCGCAGATTCCGCAGGAGCATGAGCGATCGGAGCCAGCAGCGAGCGGCGCAGATGGAACCCCATCGGCGACGAGTGAAAGCCTGCATCCAGCAGAAAACGGGCCAGAAAATGGTCCGCGATCGGAACATCATTCACTGTCGCTAGCAGTATCCCTGCGGGGCGGACGGAACCTTGCGCCTGCAAATCCTGCTGTCCCAGCTCGGCCAGAAAGTTCGACAGATCGCGAGCCATGTGGCTTCGATCGGGTTCGTCGTCAGCCAGGAAGACAATTAGATTCGGATTATTCCGTCGCATGTAGGCGACAAGCTCGCCGTTTCGCAGAAGGATGCGGGCGCCCACAGCTCGCGCCAACATTCGAGTATTCGCTTCTCTTGCAGGCTCGACCTCCGCCGTCTCCTGGCTTGAGGCGGCGACCTCCCCAACTGTTGAAGTCGAAGGCCAGCGCAAGACGGAACCATAAAGATTTGCCGGATCCGTCGCGGCCAGGCAAAGCATCTCGGGTTTTTCTGGCGTGCGATCATTCCGCAACGACCGCAGCAGGTCTATGGCGGAAGGCAGCGCAAATTGCGCTCCGCCTAACCCAGCCACAAAATATCCGCGCCGCACGCGACCAGACTCCTCGAGTGCCTTCAACACGTCATACACCGCGCTAAAACCACCCGCAATATTCTCCAAACCCATCGTCTCTCGGCTCACGACTCCATGCCGCTTCAGCAGCTGCAACGCAACCGCGTGGCTCCGAATTGTCGGCGATATTTGAGTTGAGTCGGCGGAATCCACCAGAGTCCATCGACCTTGTGCACTCGGCGCCAAGGTACGACGCGAGCGAAAATTGGACTGCACATGCTGCCGCGAGGAAGTCCGCGTACTCGCCCGCCGTGCCATGTAGGCGCGCATCGCGTGAAACGTGTCATTCGTAACCCGTCCAGCCCACACTAGTCCCCACAGCGCATCGATGGTCTCGCCTGGAAATCCTCCGCCCACAGCTTCATGCAACGCACTAAAAAACATGGCTCCGCGCGTAGCTAACAGATCAAGAATTTGCTGTTGCTTTTCGCCCAGCGGATTCTCCAAGGGATCTGCCTGCAGCTTCGCGACTGCCGGCGTGTGTAGCTCCGCGATTTTATCCGCCAAGTAAAGCGCGATACGCCCGTCGGTCTCGCCAATCGGCTCCACACCGCACCAAACCACTTCGCCCGCTCCGATCAAAGTATCCAGATCGCTCGCTTGATATCCCGCAATACGAGCCGGCAATATTTCGCGTTCAATCACGGAAGCCGGCAAAGGAGCGCCTTGCAATTGATCCACGGCATCCAGCACCGCGTCCAACCCGCGTCGCCGATGGAGACATCCATGCCAATGTGTCGCCATGCGCGCCAGCGTTTGCTGTTCGACAGGTTCCACTTGCTTGCGCAGTCGCGCAAGAGACTTGCGCCGTATCGTCCGCAACACTTCGGCATCGCACCATTCACGATGGATTCCGCTCGGCAGGAAATTGCCTTCGACCAGGCGGCCTGCATGAACCAAAGCACGCAGCCAGCTTTGCACCGTTTGTGAATTCCATCCAAAGCGCGTCGCGGCCTCGTCGACAGTGAACGGTCCGTGGGTGCGCGCATAGCGCTTCAGTATCTCCAACTGCGGCTCGACTACAGGTTCAAGAAATGCTTTCGGAACTCCCGGCGGCAATGGGATTCCGAGCGCATCGCGAAACTTGGCGGCATCCTCAATGGCAATCAGCCGCTTCTCACCGAGCAGTTGAATTTCCAACGCACGCCGCGCCCGAATCAGCTTCGCCGCCACCGTATCCACATCCACCCCAACAGTGCGGCGCGCAAGTTCAGCGCGACTGAGATCCCCCAGCCGCAGCAGCAGATCATGTACGCCATCCGCACTCTTGGCACGGTAATTTTCGGCGAGCGCCTGCAGTTGCTCCTCAACCTCTTCGATGGCCGCAGCATCCAGTAACTCTCGCAAATCGGCGTCGCCCATCAAATCGCGCAATTGATCCTGATCGATCGTCAGCGCCTGGGCGCGTCGCTCTGCCAACGGCGCATCGCCGTCATAAATAAAGTTGGCCGCATACCCGAACAAAAGCGACGCCGCAAACGGCGATGGAGTGCGTGTATCCGCAACGTGAACCCGAATGCCGCGGTTCGCGATACCGCGCAGCACTTCAAGAAAGGCCGGCATGTCAAACACATCACGCAACGTCTCTCGATATGCCTCCAGCAGCATGGGAAACGACGCATATCGCGATGCCACCGCGAGCAAATCGTAGGCGCGCTTACGCTGCTGCCATAGCGGAGCACGCCCCTGCGCGCGACGACGCGGCAACAGCAGCGCCCGAGCCGCACTCTCGCGAAATTTCGCCGCAAACAGTGCTGTCGATCCCAGCTGGCGCAACACCAGGTCGGTGGCTTCCACTGGATCGAGCATCAGCACGTCAATCTCCGGAGGCTCGGCGGTCTCCGGGAAACGCAGTACGAATCCGTCATCGGTCCACAGCGTCTCAATGTCGACATGTCCCGCCGCGCGCAATCGCCCGCTCACCGCCATCGCCCACGGTGCATGGATGCGACTCCCAAATGGTGTCAGCACGCACACACGCCAATCCCCCAGTTCATCGCGACATCGTTCGATCACAATGGTGCGATCGTCGGGAACCTCGGTGGTCGCAATCTCCTGATCGACCAGGAATCGCATCAGATTGTCCGCTGCCTGCGGATCCAGGTCGTGCTCCCGAGTCAGGCGACTGACGGCAGCGTTTCTCTCCATGCCACGCAACTCGCGCACCATGGCTCCGATACGCCGCCCGAATTCCAACGGCCTCCCCGGGCCCTCCCCATGCCAGAACGGCATTTTCCCCGGTTCGCCCGGCGCAGGAGAAACCAGCACGCGGTCATGCGTGATCTCATCGATCCGCCACGTGGTTGCGCCAAGAACAAAGGTGTCGCCTCCGTGGCTTTCAAACACCATTTCTTCATCCAGCTCTCCCACGCGCACCGGCTTGTCCTTTGAACTGGAAAGAAAAACGCCATACAAACCGCGATCCGGAATCGTCCCGCCATTCAAAATCGCGAGGCTCTTGGCGCCCTGGCGGGGCGTCAATGTATTCCGCACGCGATCCCATGTAATGCGAGGACGCAACTCTGCAAACTCATCGGAGGGATATCGCCCGGAAAGCATATCGAGCACGCCGTCGAACGCGGCTCGACTCAGCGTGGCAAACGGTGCGGAGCTTGCAATCAATCGATGCAATGCGTCGTAGTCAACCGGCATGCTTTCTTGATCGTCATCCAGCCGATCCGCCGCGGTCGCGACACGTGAACTTGTTTTTCTTCCTCCTGGTTTGGTGGCGCGCGGCTTATCTGGCGGCTCCGCCACAATCGCAACGATCTGTTGCGCCAGCACATCCAGAGGATTGCGCAGATACCGCGTCGACTCGACCAGGCCCTCATGCATGGCCTTCGTTGCCGCCGCGCATGCGATCAGATCCGCGCGAAATTTTGGAAAGATGATTCCGTCGCTCACGGCTCCCACATGATGACCCGCGCGACCGATGCGCTGCATTCCGCTTGCGATCGAAGGCGGCGCTTCAATCTGGATCACCAAATCGACCGCTCCCATATCGATGCCCAGTTCCAAGGAGGAAGTCGCAACCAGCGCGCGAATGCGTCCCACTTTCAGTAATTCTTCAATCTCAGATCGCTGCGCCGCCGCCAGCGAACCATGGTGGGCTCGTGCAATCGATTCCTGCGCTAAATCATTTAGCGCACCCGCCAACCGCTCCGCCACCCGGCGGCTGTTTACAAAGATCAATGTGGATTGTTTTTCCCGAATCAGCTCCAGCAATCGCGGATGAATCGCAGTCCAAATGGAAGTTCGCTTCGGCCCTTGCGATGCGGGCCCGCTGGGCAATTCTTCCGGCTGGCCCAGGCGCGCCATATCCTCCACTGGAACTTCAATGCGGAGATCCAGCCGCTTCGGTTCGCTCGCGTTGATGATGGTCACCGGTCGAAACTGCGGCGCGCCCGGCTTTGAAATATCAGGAGAATTCGCCAACCACTCCGGCTCAAGCGCGTCCAGCGCTTCCACATTTTCGCTCGCCAAATCCAGCTTCGGTTCCGGCATAGCGACCCGACCCGAGGCCTCCGTCGAAACCTCCACGCCGCCGAGAAATTGCGCCACCTCCTCCAGCGGTCGCTGGGTTGCCGACAATCCGATCCGCTGAATTGGACGACCCACCAACGCCTGCAAACGTTCCAGCGATACGGCAAGGTGCGCCCCTCGCTTGGTTAACACCAGAGCGTGAATTTCATCGACAATCACGGTCTCGACTGACCGCAGCGATGCCGCCGCATCGCTCGTCAACAATAGATACAGCGACTCTGGCGTGGTGATTAAAATTTCCGCAGGGTCGCGGCGAAACCGTGCGCGTTCTCTCTGCGGAGTATCTCCCGTGCGCACACTGATCCGCGGTTCACGGACCGGCACGCCGGCTCGCTCCGCCATCTGCTTGATTCCCGCCAGCGGCGAACGCAGGTTGCGCTCCACATCCACTGCCAGCGCCTTTAGCGGACTGATATAGATCACGCGGCATCCGTGAGTGTCCGCGGGCGCGGGTTGCAGCATCAGTTTGTCGATGCACCACAAGAACGCGGTCAGCGTTTTGCCTGTTCCGGTCGGCGCCAGGATCAGCGTCGAATCGCCTTTCGCAATCGCCGGCCATCCCAAACGCTGCGGCGTCGTTGGACGCTCAAAAACCGCTCGCAACCAGGCTGCGGTCACAGGATGAAACAACGACAGCGGATCGAAGGAATCCTCGGCGGATGCGCTCGCCAGCTTCGATTCCTCAGCCGCAGATTTGCCGGGGCCGGACTTTTTCTTGCTCCGTGCTGGAGTGGCTGCTCTCGATTTCGCCACAGTTTGTATCCCCGCTACCTCTCAGAATATCGTGTGGCAGTCTCACCCATCCTGTAAGGTTTGGATGCACGGCATCGTTCTTTTCGTGTGACGAGAATCTCGTACACTTCTAGCTCAGGAGTCTCAAATGAATTTCTCCAGTGAGCCACACCTGGTCACCGACGCTGCGCTTGCCGAGATCCTTGTGCAGCTGATCCGCCGCGAGCCGATCTTTCACCGTCCGGAGTTCGGCACAACACGAGCCGACTTCGAAAACATGACAACAAATGATTATTGGGAAGTAGGAGCATCGGGCCGCCGCTACAGCAGGAACTATGTCCTGGACATGCTGGAGAAACGCTTCCAACAAGATCAAAGCGGCGACTTCTGGGAGACGAGCGACTTCTATTGCAAACGATTGGGCGCCGATGTCTATTTGCTGACGTATACGCTGCTGCAATTCGGTGTTCGCAAAACGCGCCGATCGACGATATGGCAGCAAACCACCGAAGGCTGGAAGATTGTCTACCATCAAGGAACCATCGTCCAGGAGACTGACGACATGCCCCAGCCACTGCGCTCGCGCGACGCAGCGCTCTAATACCCGGCCAATTCGACCATCGCTTTGCGGATATCTTCCGGCTGCGGCAGAATTGCGTCTTCCAGCGTTGGCTGATACGCAACGAACACGTCCTTGGAGGCGATGCGGCGTACCGGCGCATCCAGATCGTCAAACAGCTCATCGGCAATTCGCGCCGCAATTTCCGCTCCGTACCCCCAGCTGCGCATGTCCTCATACGCGACCAGCGCGCGGCTGGTCTTGCGGACGGATGTTGCAATGGCGTCCCAATCGTATGGACTCAACGAACGCAAGTCGATCAATTCCACGTCCAGACCATTTTCTCGCTCGGCACGCTGCGCCGCCTGCAACGCTCGAGGAACCACCGCACCGAATGTGATCACCGTCAGCTGCTTGCCCGCTCGAACAATCTTTGCTTTGCCGAATGGGATCGTGAAGTCCGGCCCCGGGTACACAGCGCGGCCATAGGTCTCGCGATAGAGTCTCTTATGTTCCAGAAATAACACTGGGTCATCGCAACGAATGGCGGTCCGCAGCAGGCCATTCGCGTCCAGTGCATTCGATGGGTACACAACGCGAATGCCGGGCGTGTGCGTAAAAATGCTCTCACCCGATTGCGAATGATAGATCGCGCCGCCGGTCAAATATCCCCCGGTGGCCACGCGGATCACGGCCGGACTGGAGAAGGTTCCATTGCTGCGCCAGCGAATCAGAGGAAGCTCATTGCGCAGTTGATGCATGGCGGGCCAGATGTAGTCGAAAAACTGAATCTCCGCAACAGGCTTCATTCCCCGAGTGGCCATCCCAACGGCTCGCCCAACAATATTGGCCTCCGCCAGCGGAGAATTGAAGACGCGATCGGAACCAAATTGGCGCTGCAGTCCGCTTGTCAGCTTGAATACTCCGCCCTTGCCCTTGATTCCGGCCTCGTACAGGGAACCTTCGCGACTGCAATCCGCCACGTCTTCACCAAAAACCACGATACGTTCGTCGCGCTTCATTTCGTCGTGCAGGCACGCGTTAATCAGGTCGGCCATGGTGCGCTCCGCAACTGGACGCGACGGATCTTCCACGCGGGGGCTCGGTTTCTTCAGGAATGAGTCTGCCGTTGGATCGAGATCCTCGGAGTACACGTGCTTATAAATGCTGTCGGTCGCCGGAAATGGAGATCGCAGGGCAACTTCGGTGGCCACGCGAATCTCTTCATCCACCGCCTGCTCCAGCCGCGTGATTCCGGCCTCATCCAGAATTCCCTCACGCAGCAGCCGCATTTGCATTTTCGGCAGCGGATCGCGCATGGCATCGGCTTCACGCTCGGCTTCTGATCGATAGAAACGTTCGTCGTCGGACAGTGAGTGCGAATACGGCCGGATCACATGGCCATGCACAAACGCCGGCCCATGTCCCGCGCGGCAATAGGCAACCGCCTCCTGCATCGTCTTGTGGCATTCAATGGCGTCGGTGCCGTCAATCTCTGCAAAGAAAAAGTTAGGGAAGTTCGCCACCAGCTTTGAAATGTTGCCGCCTGCCGTGTTCACTTCAACCGGAACCGAAATCGCGTACCCATTGTCCTGCACCACAAACAGCACCGGCAGTTTCAGGTTGGCAGCGGAATTCATTGCCTCCCAGAATTCGCCCTCACTGGTAGTGCCATCGCCCAGCGAGCAATACACCACCTCGTCGGCGTGATACACGACATTTTTATAGGCGCGATAATCCCTGTCGCTCTCCGCGAACTCCGGCTTTTTGGCGGCTTCCGGATGACGGCTGAAATAGCGTCCAGCCTCGGCGCAGCCGACGGCTTGCAGACATTGCGATCCCGTCGGAGAGGACTGGGTCACCAGGTTCAAACGCTGGCTCGCCCAGTGGGAAGGCATCTGCCGACCCCCGCTTCCCGGGTCAGCCTCGGCACCGACCGCAGCCAGCAACATCTCTTCCGCTGTCATTCCCAGGGTCAGGCACAACGCACGGTCGCGATAATAGGGATAGAACCAGTCATAGCCGGATCGCAGCGCCATTCCAGCGGTCACAGACAGGGCCTCATGCCCCGCGCCGGAGATCTGAAAGAAGATCTTCTGTTGACGCTTCAGCATGATTTCGCGATCGTCGATGCGGCGGGACTGGTACATCAGCCGGTACATCTGAACCATTTGCTCGTGCGAAAGTCCATGGGTCTCAACCGGAGTTTTGGTCGCGGTGACGGTGCGAGTTGCTGCCATTATGGATCCTTTTCAGAGCGGATTGCGTCGGCGATCGCCGTACCTTCGGAATTCGTATGGCGAACTGGCTATTTTACGGCAAAACCGGGAATACTAAGGAGTGTTTTGTTTCATGTTGTTTACGGTTGTTCCTGGCTGTGGGTTGCTTCGATTGTTCGCCGATGTCCATTTCGTGCTTTCTGTTGCCTGCCACCCTTGCAAAACGCGTGAATGTGCTCACTATCACCGCCTTTGTCGCTGCCACAAACTGTCCTCGCACGTGTGCATGGAACGCGCTGTTCAAGTGTTGCCCCCCCTTGCTGTAAAGTGCCCCTTCGGGACAGCCGCGTCCTTCGGTGATTCGTATCACGGACACGCACGGTTACGAAGTCTAAGCTTTGTTCGCAAAGGCCAATCATCCAGTCCAACGAAAAGTCTTCTCGGTTGACGGCCAATTTGCAGAATTCCAGCGTGAGGTTTGCCAATGGGGACGAAGCAAAAAAACACCGCATTTTCGCGGCGAACATTCCTCGAGATGAGTGCGATTGCCAGTGCAGCGCTGGCGACAGGTTGTGCCTCACGCAAACGCGGCAATTGGGAATTCTTTACCGAAGATGAAGCGGCAACCCTGACTGCCATCTGCGATCAGATGATTCCCGCCGACGATTTTCCCAGTGCGTCCCAGGCCGGCGTCCTGAATTACATCGACAAACAAATTACACGCCACTATCGACGCCATCAGCGCGCGTACCGGCAAGGCATCGAGCGTGCCGATCAAATCAGCCGGCAGCATTTCGGCAAAATACTTGCCGCTGCGACTCCGGCCGAACAGTTGCAGGTCGTCACCTCTCTCGAGCAATCGGACAAGCCGTTTTTTGAACTGGTTCGCAGCCATACCGTCGAGGGCTATTACGGTTCGCCGCGACACGGCGGCAATCGAAACGCCGTCAGCTGGCACATGCTCGGCCTCGATGAGCCTCCAATTCGCGGCCGCTCGCGTTATGACCTCAAGAAGGGCACGCCCTCATGAAACGCGTCAATGCTGTCGTCATCGGAGCAGGCGCCGCAGGCGGCATTGTCGCCAAGGAACTATCGACTGCCGGCCTGACCGTCGTACTGCTGGAACGGGGCAAGTGGTACACCTCGAACGATTGCCGCAAGGATGACCTCCGCAATCAACGCACCACATTATTAGGAAACGCATTCGGGCCCCCCGACGAAGGCAATCCTCGCGTTTGGATCGATGGCAAAGGTGTCTCGCACATCGCGCTTCCCAGCGAAGGCGATTATCAAAACAACGCCGCTTGCGTGGGTGGAGGAACCCTCAGCTACGGGGCCCAGGCGTGGCGATATTTGCCGCAGGATTTCCGCATGCGTTCTACGTATGGTGTTCCCGCCGGAAGTTCGCTGGAAGACTGGCCCATCTCCTACGACGACCTGGAGCCGTTCTACGCCAAAGCCGAGTACGAAATTGGCGTCTCCGGCGATGATTCTGGTACGCCCTTTCGCGGCCCGCGCAATCGTGATCTGCCCATGCCTCCATTGCCCGCGACTCGTGAGTTCGAAATTCTGGAGCCTGCGGCCAAGCGTCTCGGCCTGCACCCCATCAACATTCCCATGGCCCGCAACAGCATTCCCTACAACGGGCGCGGCCCCTGCATGCGCTGTCGATGGTGCTGCGGATTTGCCTGCGAAGTCGACGCAAAAAACGGCTCGCAAAACACCGTCATCCCCATCGCGCTGGCCAGCGGAAATTGTGAGATGCGCACCGAGTGCATGGTGAAAGAAATCTTAATGGATGATCGTGGACGCGCACGCGGCATATCCTACTTCGACGCCGATGGACACCTGCAGGAACAGCTTTCCGATATCGTCGTCGTCTCTGCCTGCGCGATTGAATCCGCTCGCCTATTACTGAATTCGAAGAGCCGCCTCTTCCCCGTCGGCATCGGAAATCGCTACGACCAGGTGGGGCGAAATCTACAGGGCCACCACTACACCGGAGCGGTCGGTTATTTCGATTTCGAGACCTACGACGACATAGGACCCGGCGCCAGCATCGCCATCACCGATTACAACCACGGCACGCCCGGCCTTTGCGGCGGCGGAATGCTGGCGAACGAATTCATTCGCCTGCCCATACACTCCCTTGATCGGCTGCCAACGAATACGCCGCGCTACGGACTCGAACATAAACATGCCATGCGCAATTACCACAAGCGCACTATCGTTGTGATTGGCCCCACACAGCAAATCCCCACGGAGCACGCGCGCGTCACCGTCGATCCTTCGGTGAAAGATAAGTGGGGTCTGCCGGTCGCTCGCCTTCAGGGAAATTGTCATCCCCACACCTTTGAAATTGGAGATGTTCAAGCCAGGCGTGCCGACGCATGGCTCAAGGAAGCTGGCGCCGTCGACACGTCATTGATGACATCCCGCCCGGAAGTGCGACCCGAAGTGATTGAAGCCGGCCAGCACCAGGCAGGCACCTGTCGCACGGGCAACGATCCCCGCTCCTCCGTCGTGAACCGCGACTGCCAAATTCACGATGTCGATAATGTGTTCGTCATCGACTCCAGCGTGAACGTAACGAATGGAGGATTCAATCCGGCTCTAACCATCATGGCCGTCGCCTTCTTTGCCTCGCAGTCTCTTGTCCGCAACTGGAAGGGCACGGGATTCCGCTCATGATGCGATTCATCAGGTACCTGGCGATCGCCGCCGCATCGATCGCCATCCTAGCAATCCTCGGCACCTTCGGCGCATCGGAGTACTACACGTCGCAACTCGGATCCGGGTGCGCCAACTGTCATGAAATGGCAGACTATGTAGGCGCTGTTCATGGGTCGAATCACCGCAACCTCGGCTGTCAGGAATGCCACTCCGCCACGTTGTCGACCAAGCTGCGCCATATTCGGGTACACCTCACCCACAGTTGGCCAGAAGAGATTCGTCTGCGCGATGTCGACGTTGTTCGAATGACGAAAAACTGCCGGCAATGCCACCAGCAGGAATACGCAACCTGGCATGCGGGACCTCACAGCGCCACCTACAGCCAGATTTTCATGAACTACGCGCAAAATTCCAAACAGCATTTGATGGAGGATTGTTTCCGCTGTCATGGCATGCACTTCGACGGCTCCGTTCGCGACCTGGTTCAGCCTGTGAATACGAAAGGCCCCTGGCATTTAGTTCGCAAAGATTTCGGCGATCAGCCCGCCATTCCCTGCCAGAGCTGCCACTGGGTGCATCGTCCCGGCGCAGTTCAGGAGAAGCCGTCGGATCGCATTTCCGTAGCGGGCAGCGCGGTCGATGGCACGTTGGCATTCTTCGACCGGCGTGAGCGCATGCACTTTACCGCGACATCGCTTCGCATCCCGCAATTGCAGGATGGCGCTCGCCTGGTGAAGATGAGCGCAGATCCCCGCCAGGCCATGTGTTACCAGTGCCACGGCCCACGCATCTCTGAAACCGGTACGGTTGCGGCGACGAACCACTGGGGTCCGCAAGTGGGAACAGGCGACGATCGCACCCCGACCGGCGTGCATGAGGGTCTCAGTTGCGTGGCATGCCACAACGGGCACAACGAAAATACTCGAGCCTCCTGCGCCACCTGCCACGCTTCGAAAGGTGAATGCAAACTCGACGTGGAGAAAATGGATACCACGTACTTCAATCCGAAGAGTGCGCACAATATTCATTGGGTGAAATGCACCGATTGCCACCAACATGGCATCCCCAAGTCGACGGCAACTCCGCAGATCGCCGGCCAATAGCCGTCCGTCCGCGGCAACATAAGCGCTGACGTTGAACGATTCCCCCGCGGTTCGCCGCAACTGGATGCCCTCGGGTGTTACGTGGACATTAGGCTTCCCGCCGGGAAACAATTCCTGACACACGCGCAGTTATTGCTTGAAAACCTTTCTTCAGAACCCAAGGAGCTTGTCGATGGCAGTCCTCGATCTATTCAGCCTGAAAGGCAAAAACGCATTGGTCACGGGTTCGTCCCAGGGTCTTGGAGCGGGCATGGCCATTGCCTTTGCACAGGCTGGCGCCAATGTCACATTGCACGGTCATAAGGATGTATCGAAATCGACGGTCGAAGAAATCGCAAAGACGGGCGTTCGATCCATCTCTGTCACCGGCGACGTACGCAACCCCGCAGTCTGCACACGCATTGTCGACGAGACGGTGAAGGCCTTCGGTTCCATCGATATTCTGGTGAACAATGCGGGCACCATTCGCCGCGCGGCCGCCGCCGAACATTCCCATGAATTCTGGGCGACCGTCATCGACACCAATCTCAACAGCGTCTTTTACCTGAGCCAATATGCCGGCACAAAGATGCTGGCGCAGGGATCCGGCAAGATCATCAACATCGCTTCCATGCTGACGTTTCAAGGCGGCATTCTCGTTCCCAGCTACGCCGCCGCCAAGGGGGCGGTCGGCCAACTCACCAAGGCGCTCGCCAATGAGTGGGCATCCAAAGGAGTGAACGTGAATGCCATCGCGCCCGGTTACATGGAGACAGCCAACACGGCTTCGCTGCGAGCCGACGAAGAACGGTCGAAGGCGATCCTGGGCCGAATTCCCGCGGGACGATGGGGCCTGCCGTCCGACCTGGCTGGCGCAGCCGTCTTTTTGGCTTCGGCGGCCAGCAATTACGTCCACGGACATATTCTTGTCGTTGACGGCGGATGGCTTTGCCGCTAGCGCAATTCCGTGCTCAATATGCTGTTGGACAACCCGAAGGTCGGACGCGGGCCATCGTTCAGACCGTTCATTTTTTTGATTTAGGATTTTTTCTCACGACTCGCAAGCCACTCGATGCCGATGTTCGCTTCGGCTTGTTCTTCAGCGCGACAAGTTTCCGGATCTCGGCCACAGGAACGCTATCCCAGAAGATAACTTCGCCATCCAGAGACTTGAACTGCATCGACCATTGCCAACCCAGAGTATCCTTCAGTTGGCTAACAAGCATGGTGGGTTGCATGGCAGCATAACGCGCCGCCAGTACGTCCCAGGCTTTTTGCGCACGCTGACCGTTGCGAGGTCGAGCGTTATATGTTGCCATCGATGACCTTCCCTAACTTGACGCTTTACGCTGCTCGCTGCTCGATCCTTCTGGAGTGTATCGCCTCTTGATTCACGCTGCTGGCCAGTTGAAGGAGTAAACTGCCTCCACAGGATCAGTGACTCTTCTGAGAGCGATGAAGTTTCCACCGATCCCACTTCAAGGCTTCCTATTGCATCTCAGGAGCATGTTCGGAGGTTTTGCCATGAAGCGCATCTTCACCATCGCCGGCGCAGCGCTAGGCGTGCTCATCCTCATCCTGATCCTCATTCCTCTGTTCGTCAGTGCCAACACATTCCGGCCCAAACTTGAATCCATGGCTTCGCAGGCGCTGGGACGCAAGGTCCAGATCGGCAATCTTGGCTTCTCATTGTTTTCCGGCTCGCTGACCGCCGACAATCTCTCCATTGCCGACGACCCAAACTTTAGCCAGTCGCCTTTCTTAACGGCTTCATCGCTCAAAATCGGTGTCAAAGTTTGGCCACTCATCACTTCCAAGCAGCTTGAGGTCACTAGCATCACCATCGACAAACCGGTGGTTCACTTGATCTCGAACGCGTCGAATCAGTGGAACTATTCCACGTTGGCTACCACTGGGTCGCCGCGGCGACCGACCACCAGCCAGCCGGCATCGCAGGGGACCACAAATCTCACTGTGGGCAGCCTCGATGTTAACCACGGCGAGGTCACGATGATGCCCGCTGTGGCCAAATCTCCCAGCGTCTACAGTAATGTCCAAACGGGGGCGAAGAATTTTTCCCTCACCTCGGCATTCCCAGTCACGCTTTCGACGGATATGCCAGGCGGCGGCACAATGAAGTTCAACGGCACTGTGGGTCCGATCAACTCCACAAACGCCACGTTCACACCTGTGGAAGCCGATGTCACAGTCGACTCATTCGACATCGCGAAAAGCGGGTTCGTGGAACCCTCCAGCGGAATCAGCGGCATTGTCGATGTAACGACTCACCTGAGCGCCGCCAACGCCAAGGCCCATCTGAAAGGTGTGGCCACCCTGCGCAGACTTAAATTAGCCGCGAATGGCGCGCCTTCCGGTGTGCCGATGGCGATGGACTTCGACTTGGACTACAACATGCCGGAAAGTTCCGGCACGTTGAATAGCGGACTGCTGCATGTAGGTCACGCCCAGGCCCACGTCAAAGGCACCTTCGCCAGCAAAGCGGCCGTGACCTCCATCGACATGAATGCTGCGGGTCAGGGCATGCCGATTGACGACATCGTCGCCGCTCTCCCCGCCTTCGGCGTCATCTTGCCGTCGGGATCTACACTCCGCGGCGGAACCTTGAACATGAATGTTCACGGGCAAGGCCCTACCTCGGCATTGACGGCGACCGGTAACGTGGGCGCCTTCAACACTCGACTGGCTGGATTTGATTTAGGCTCCAAACTTTCCGCCGTCTCCAAATTCACAGGCGGCCACGTCCCCAGTGGTGCCACCCAGATTCAGCACTTGACCAGCAATGTCAGCTACAGTCCGGCAGGCATCCAGGCTTCGAACATTGATCTCGTCGTGACTGGAATTGGCCAGGTCACCGGCAGCGGCACGATGAGCGCGAGTAATGCGCTTAACTTCCACTTGGTGGCCCAACTCAGTTCCGGTGGCGGCATCCTTGGAAATTCACTGGGCAAAAGCGTCTCCATGGCGAAGCTCCCGTTCGCCGTGCAGGGAACGGCCAGCCAGCCGAAAATTATTCCGGATGTCGGCGGCATCGTGGGTGGCGCTGTCTCCGGCCTGGCCGGGTCGCTCGGGGGCGTGACCAAGGGAAACGTCGGAAACACAGGAGCGACCGCGCAACAGCTCAGCAAGGGACTGGGCGGCTTCCTCAATAAGAAGCACTAGACTTGCAGAAGTCGAAACGTTTTTTTTACACCATTGACGCATTGGCGCGTGGCAAGTCTGGCGCGGTCAATCGTGTCTATCTGTCCTCATCAAACGCTAGCGGCCGCCGTCCGCAACGTTCCCGTTCAGACATTTCGGGAACCGCTCCGTCATCGAAAATTTAGACGTGTCGTTGCCCTGGATGGCCGCGGTCTAACCAGTTCTCCTGCTTCGTTGGCTTCACTATCGAATGTATTTTCTTTATTTCGTTTGGGACTGCTTTCCCATAGTTGCTAATGTTCATAAAGAATGTTCTTGCCATTTGCCTTCTGCGCTTGATACTTTGGTTCCGTTCCATCAATGCGACTGTTCGTCGGAGGGATTGGCCCAACTGCCAGTCCCTCCGAGAATCGAGCCTCACCGCGGTTTAGTGTAGTCCAAATTGAATTTGCTTCATCGCTGCTTGTGAAAACTTGGCTCTACCCCACGCTGCAGCCGAACTCTGGTCTGCAGCGTTTTTTTCGCGCGTCACTTTTGGCGGATGATCCACCTGGCCAGCCCACAATCACCACCGGTATTTTCTGAAGGAGCGATCGCCGTATGACCGCAATTGAATCGCCGCAACTGCCTTCTTTGTTTCGCCGCATCACCCGTATTTTGCTGTGGATCGCCGCCGCTGCCCTCTCCGCCATTCCTTACGCCCAGGCGCAGCTCGGTGCTCCAGAGAAACCGATGCAGCCCGTCGTCGAGAATGGCGCGGAATATCGCTGGCTGCAGAAGAAAGTTCTGGATTCGCGTCTGCTGGACGGGATGGAAGACCTGTCCAATTGGAAATTCAAGGGAGACGGCTCGATGACCCTCTCCGCCGCAGAAGTCAAAGACGGGCAGCATTCAATCCGCATCGACTCCACCTACAATATTGCTCGGGTCGACGGCAGCGGCGATTGGGAGGACCTGGTCGCCACCCGTACCATCCCTTCTGAAGATTGGAGCCACTACAACCGAATTTCTGTTTGGGTCTATCCCGACATTGATGGAGCTCCGGCGATTTCCGCCTCCCTGGTGCTGCACAATGAGGGCGCTCACATCCTGCCAGACAATACCAATGAAGGGCGCGATGAATCCATCCCGCTCAAGAATCGTCAGTGGAACCACGTGGTCTGGGAGATCACGCCACTGTCTCGCGATCGGGTCACCGGCCTCGACTTCGCGTACAGCCTGCCGCAAATGTTCCCCGATCCCGGCGATAAAACCGTTCTCTACATCGATCAACTGGAGTTGCAGACCGTTGTACCGGATCACGTTGAAGGTTGGGATGTCGCAGCCGGAAAAATTGCATTCAGTCACGCCGGCTATGAGTCCGGCGCCTCCAAGACAGCCATCGCAAGCAACCTGGAGAGCCACGACTTCTCTCTCGTCGACGCCGCCACCGGCAAGATTGTACTGACCAAACCCATCGAACAGAAAAAGACTGACCTGGGCAAGTATCAGGTTCTCGATTTCTCGCAGGTCCAGCAGCCCGGCAATTATTTCCTTCGCGCGGGTGACACCACCACTCGCACGTTTCGGATTGGCGAGGATGCCTGGCGCGACAGCATCGTGAAAGCCGTCAACTTCATGTACAGCGAGCGCTGCGGCACCGTCATTCCCGGCATTCACGGCATCTGCCACCAGGATGATTACGGCTTTCACGGCGATAAGCGCATTCTCGTTAACGGCGGATATCACGATGCCGGCGATCTAACCGCGACCGGCAATACGCCTGCCATGGCCTACGGATTATTTGAACTCGCTGAACGTCTCAAACAGCAAGGCGAAGACCCCGTCCTTTATAACCGGCTGATCCTCGAAGCGGAGTGGGGCCTGAACTGGGTGCTGAAAACGCGCTTTGGCGACGGCTACCGCACCACGGGCCAGTTGATCAGTTATTGGACCGACGGAATTATGGGCGACGCCGATGACCGATTCGGTCCGGCGGTGAATGATCCTGAATGGAATTTCAGAGTAGCCGCCGTCGAAGCGCTGGCCGCACGCGTGTTGAAAGACAGCGATCCGGCACTCGCCAATCGCAGTCTCGCAACAGCGAAAGAGGACTGGCAGTTCGCCGTCACCGGCCTCAAAACTGCACCCCCACTGCCGCAAATCTACGGACAGAAAGATGACCTGGAGAGAGTTTCCTTTGGCGCCATCGCATCGATCGATTTGTTCCGAGCGACCGGCGACCAGAAGTACGCTGATGAAGCCGTGACCCTCGGCAATCAAATCCTGGCATCGCAGGAAAGAAAATTGCAGCCGTGGAGCATTCCGATGACGGGCTTCTTCTACACCGGTCCGGATCGCAAAGCTCTCTTTCATCGCTTCCACATGGGGGAGGAAGAGCAGCCAATCGTCGCGCTCGCCCATCTCTGCGAAGCGCTTCCGCAGAATCCAAACTGGATGCAGTGGTACTCCGCCATCGTGCTGCACTCGAAGTACTATCAGCAAGCGGTCGCCGTCGTCGACGCTCCCTACAACATGTTGCCCGCCGCCGTGTATCGCGAAAGCGGAGCAGACCTGTTGCCTCATTCCAAAACGTGGACTCCCCTCCGCACCGCCGATCGAACCACGTATCTGGATGAAGTTCGTCGCGGCGTGCCTTTGGGTGGAGAGTATTATCTTCGCCGCTTTCCCGTCTGGTTTGATTTCCGCGGCAACTCCAGTGTTCTGCTTTCCGAGGCCAAAGCACTCTCCACCGCAGCCCAGGTGCGTGGCAACATCGACGCTGAAAATTTAGCGCAACAGCAGGCGCAGTGGATCGTCGGGCGAAATCCCTTCTCCGCCAGCATCATGTATGGCGAGGGATTTGACTGGACTCCGCTCTACAGTGTTCGCTCTGGTCAGATGGTCGGCGCAATTCCCGTTGGCATCGAGACGAAAGGGACGGCCGACGCCCCCTACTGGCCAAACCAGATCTGCTGGACTTCCAAGGAAGTTTGGACACAGCCCGTCGGCGAATGGATCTGGCTGATGGGGGATCTGAGCGGCCCCGCGGTCGTGCGCGGTGTGGTCGACAACAACTCAAGCATGCCTGTGCGATTTGTGAATCGCGAGACCGGCAAGGTCACCGACGCGACGATCAACCCAGTCAACGGAACCTTTCGCGCCGTCGTTCCTCAAGGGCAATATACCGTCGAATCGGGCGCCGTTCGTACTTCCCTCACAGCTCTCTCCGCCGGATCGTATCAGTTGGATCTTAGCCGGGAAAAAGCAATCGACTTCTCCGTCAGCTCCAAGGGCCTCACCTCGAACAAGGTTCTATTGCAAGTCGCCGCAGAAGGCATGGGAACCCACACCTTCACCGCACGTGTCAATAATTTGGATTTGATAGGACCGGATACGAAGCCAGTCGACTTGGGTGAACACCACAAGAGCGAGATCACCTGGCATGCGCGAGTGATCGATCCAACCTCGCCATGGGTTGCGGTTGTGTTGCCCGACGGCCAACTCAATCAGCATCAGGAACTGACAGGGATCGCGGCCAACAAATAGATCCGAGCGGACGCCGCTGACTATTTCGTAGCCGATGCGTGCGCGATGTCGATCGCCGTAACGGACGGCTCGCCATAGTTCGCCGCATAGATATGGCTCGCCGTCGGATCGACCGCGAGCGCGTACGGGTTCCTCCCCGCGGGCAACGTGCCCATTACCGTGTTCGTCGCACCGTCGATCACGGTCACACTGTCGCTATGCACATTCGCGACATAGATGCGATGATGCGCGGAGTCGACGGCAACCGCCTGCGGGTGTTTCCCCACCGGAAGCGTCGCAATCACCTTCCCTATTGCGGCATCGATCACGCTCACAGTTTGATCTCCGTAGTTCACAACGTAAATTCTTTGGGCGACCGGATCGACCACAACGGCGCAAGGGATCGCTCCCACAGGAATGGTATGCACGGCGTGGGTCTTCTCATTCATCGCGACTAGATCGGCCGTTCCCGTATGCCCAATGTACAGAGTATTGGTTGAGCGATCGAGGATCATTCCCCACAGATGCGTTCCCACGGCAACCTTGTGGATTGTTTCCGTCGCGCCATCAAGAATCCGAACGTTAGGGTCCTCATAGGCCATCAAAAATATCGTGTTGTTGCGAACATCGACCGCGATTCCATCCGCGCTACCAGCCTTCAGCGCGTGGGTTGTATTTGTCGCGCCATCGATGACCGTCACCATGTCACTGTAGGTATTCGTCACATATACTTTGTTCGTTACATCGTTGACCGCCAACACATAGGGTTGCGCCTCGCCCTTCACCGTTGCAATCACTGCGTCTCGGCCACCGTCGATCACGCTGATCGATCCGCTGCCCGTATTCGCGACATAAATCCGGTTTGTCTTCCGGTTAATGGCGATGGCGATGGGCTTCTGCCCCACCTGTACCGTGCGGATGGAACCGGTCTGTTCATCGATCACGGAGACGGTGCCCGCACCCTCATCCACCGCATACACCTTATGGGTCGCCGGATTCACCACGACAGCCCGATGCGTAATCATTCTGCCTTGCACCGCATCGCTCTCGGCATGAGTCCTGGGATTCATCACCGTCAACGTCACCGTGGCCAGCACAAGGCCAATCTGCATCGTACGTCGAGACCGAACCTTGCCACCTAACCAAGAACACCATCGCGTGAAACAACTCATGTTGTGATAAAACCTCGTTGTGGACTAGATTATCAATCATTAGAAAGCCTGCTGCGCGCATCTTTACCCACCTGTATTCGACACAAGAAGAAAGGCCCCTCCATGGTTCGGCGTCCCTTAACCCTCTGCCTTCTCGCGATTCTGGGCTGCGCAGGAACGGCTGCCGTCACCCAGAGTCGGCCCTTCCACGTGCTGGCCTTCTACTCCACCAACGTCGAACAGGATCACGTGGACTTCGCCATGCAGACAATCCCGTTTTTTCAGGCGATGGCGAAGCGCGATCGCTTCGACTTCAAGGCGACTTCGAACTGGAACGACATGAATCCGGATACCCTGAAGCACTATCAAGTTGTCCTATGGCTGGATGACGCGCCCTCAACTCCCGCGCAGCGCATTGCATTCCAAAATTACATGGAACATGGAGGTGCGTGGCTGGGCTTTCACATCGCCGGATGGATGGATAATCGAGTCGTCTGGCCCTGGTTCGCTGACTTTCTCGGAACCGTTTTTTCCGGCAACAGTTGGCCGCCGCTGCTTGCCACTCTCACGATCGACGATCCGACGAGCCCCATTGTGAAAGGCCTGCCGCATAGCTATCTTTCTCCCTCAAACGAGTGGTATAGCTGGAAGCCCGACCCACGCTGCAGTGCTGACATCAAAGTGCTCATGACTCTGGCTCCGTCGAACTATCCCATCGGTTTCAAAGACACGCTTATCGGCGGCGACATACCGGTCACGTGGACGAATACAAAGTACAAAATGATCTACACCAACATGGGCCACGGCAACAAAATTCTCACCAGCCCCGTGCAGAATCGCTTTTTTGAAAACGCCTTGTTGTGGCTCGGCGGCCGCAAGGAATAACAACCCTCTGCAGCGACACCCGAAACTTCGACTATGGATTGCCCGCTGCCTGCGCTGCATGGCTCGTGTTCAGGTTGTTCTGAATCACCGTCAGTAGCGAGTGCGGCGCTGCGGCATCTCCCAGAATCGACCAGGTCATGACGCCGCCGTATTGCTCTCCCAGCCGCGTTTCACGCGCCATCGTAGCTTCACCCACATAGCGAAACGCTTGTCCGTCATCCAGCGATCCGCCTCCTGCCAAATTGACCTTCCAGGCATTCGGATAGGCAGCCATAATTGCTTCGTAGCTCTCTTCCTTCGAGTCATCTGCCGTCGCGCCAAAAAAAGGTACGCCAAGAACAATCTTGTCCCGCGCAATCTTTTCATCTACGGAATAGTACTGCAGCGAACTCAGCGCCTCGTCATAGGACGAATACGTCATCACGTTGATAAAGTCGAACTGATGTAGCGACGCATCGGGCATGGAACTCTGCAGATATTTCGCGACTGCGGCAGTGACAATCTTCCCCTCCGGATGAAACTTCGCCATTAACGCCTTCACAAATGCGCCAAACGGCGCGCCCATGTTGCTCGGGTCTTCAATATCGAGATCGATGCCATCGATTCCGTGGGCGGCGACAAATTTGTCCAGCGAGGCCACGAGCTCATCCGATAGTCCCTCATTGTAAAACTGAATAATTCGCTGATCGCCGCCTCCACCCCCCACCGACAGAATGACCTTCACCCCCGCAGCGTGTGCGGCCGCCACAATCGCTGCGATGTCGGCATCACTTTGACCCTGAATGGAAAACTCCATGTCGCTGCTGGCTGTACAGACGCCATCGCACTTCGGTGGAACCCCGAATGCGAGATTCAGGTGCGTCATCTTGGTGAAGTTGACCTGCTTCGCGTAGTCCGCATAATGCTTGCCCTTATCCAGAAAGAAGTACTCGACAAGCCGGGGCGTCGGGTTCGGCGGAAATACTTGTGTGACTGGCGGCGGACACACCGGATTTGAGGGCGCTGCCAAGGTCGGCGCAATCGCAGCTGGAGGAGGCACCACGGTAGCCGCCTTTTTCGATCCTCCGCATCCGCCCATGCCCACCGCAAATGTAGTCACCGCGACGATTGCGAGCGAACTCCATCTGCAATACCCCTGTTGCCCAGGTGCATAACGATCCATCGACATGGCGCGATCTCCCTTAGTTCCGACTGGATTGAATTTCACGACTTCGTAATGTTTCGTTAGTATATACTCCTTCGAGAGCGGCTAACTGCGAGTTTTCGGCGGCTACGATGCTCCCCTAGCGCCCACTTCTCATCCGCATCAAGGAGACATTTTGAGACGACCATCGATCCGCACGCTGGCGTGGGTACTTTGTCTTTCCTCGGCATCGACGGCGTGGGCTGGCGACGCAATCCCAAAGGCAGCATGGAAGCGTCCGCTCGGCCTCCCCTGGCGAATCCCGGAGTCACCCGCGTTGCTGGCGATATTGACGGCGGCTATCGGCAAGACGTTCCCGTTGGCGGCTTCGCATTATTGGTCTCCTATAGACGGCCCAGTTCGCGCCGCGGTTACGCGAGCTTTCTCGCATACGCAATTTCCTTCGCCATGTCATGGTCCACATCGTCTTCTTTCTCATATTCCACGGCGACCAGACCCGCAAAGTTCTGGCGGTGCAGTTCCTGCATCACTGCGGGAATTCTTGCGATCCCCTCACCCAACAGCGTGTTGACGTCGCTTCCCTTGGCCTTGACATCTTTCAGGTGTACCACGCGCAGGCGGGGCGCCAGGTTGCGAATCGCATCCGTCGGGTCGTAGCCGCAGGAGGCGAATTGCCCAGTGTCCGCGGTCGCTCCCATCGTCTTCGAAAGGCCGGAGATCGCCCGTAGAACTTCTTCCGGGCTCTGGTATGCGAAAGTGATGTTCGGAAAGAAATGATTATGCAGCCCGAAGGTCAAGCCTTCCTGGCTCAATCGCTGGTCGATCTGCTTCAGAACAGTTTCCATTCCATCCCCAGTGATATTGGTGCACCCAAGCAGTTTCGCGAAGCGCACCGCGTCCTCGATATCACCGGCATCCTTGATCGTCGCCGCGTAATACGAGACACACCGAATGCCGGCTCGGTCCAGTTTCACTCGAGTGCTGCGAAATAGCTCCGGGCGCGGATGGCTCAGCAGCATAAACTCGCCGCGCGACATTTCAATTTCCCGAATACGCAGCTTATTCAACTGGCTGATCATGTCGTCGATCGAAAGATTGTGATAGCTGAAGGTGCCGACCCCGATGTTCAGCCGAGCGAGCGAGCGCAGCGGAGACGCAACGCCGATCAGCCCCGTCGCGGCGGCCAGCTTCACAAAATCCCGTCGCGTCGTCATGCGTCCAATCACTCTCCGCGGGCTTTTCACTTCTTTGGAACGTTTTCGTTCGGCGTTCCAAACTAGACAAACTAAAGGGCCCAATCCCTGCGACGATGATCTGTTTCTAATCTTCTAAAATAAAGTCCGCGCGGCTGCAAGTGGAGCACATTGCAAATTGGAGTGCCAAGGGCGGCACGGCAAGTCGCGCCCTTGGAATTGCCGTCCTGATTCGCGACACTCTTCCGCCGCACGGTACCGAAACTACATGGGCGGTTCTGGCAGCAGGACGGAAGGAATGGCGTCCAGAGCAACTGCGATCGCACCCCAGAGCACAGCCCGGTTGCCCGGGGTACCGGTGCTGATTCTCGGCACCGCGAATTCACTTCCCTGCAACTGTTGCCGCACAAATTCAATCAACGCTGGGTGTCCTCCGACTTCTCCGCCCAGCAGGATCAGGTTCGGGTTCAGAATTAAGGACAAATCGACGATGATGTCCGCGACAATTTCAGCTCGTTTACGAACGATTTTTTTCGCGCGGCCGTCGCCAGCGTGCGCCATATCCAATATCGCAATGGCATCGATCCCAGGCTGACCCTGCTTTGTGCCCTTCGCGTGCTTATCGGCGGTTTCGTGCCAACTCTTCAATATTCCTCCGCTCGTCAACACCATTTCCAACTCGCCAAATTCGTGAATGGTGGGCTGTCTGCGCGAAGTACCCGGCAAGCGAAGATATCCGATTTCTCCCGCCGACCACTGCGATCCATGATGGATTCTGCCGTCCAGAAAGATACCGGCGCCGACATTTTCCCCAATGTCGATCAACACGAAATCCTTCTCGGATTGCGCCGCGCCGCAGAACTGCTCTCCCTGTGCGGCCAGGTTCACATCGTTTTCCAGCATCACGGCACAGTGGATCGCTTTGCTCAGCATGGCACGAAGGGGCACGGATCGCCATCCTTCCAGCGTGCTGATGGCCAACACAGTGCCCTCGCCGACATTTGTAATCGCCGGCACGCCGACAACGACGGCTAACAGTTGATCCCGTGTCTTCTTCTGTTTTCGCAGCAGCAACTTCAATTCTTTCTCGATGTATCCGCAGACAGCCGCCGGCGTTGTGCTGCAATCTGTTAACGGGAGTTTACGCGTTTCCAGCTCAATTCCGTTCAAATCGGTCAGCAGAAATGAGAGGCTTCCCGAGGAAAGCTGCACGGCGAGCAAACAGCCTCGCTCCGCATGAAAGCGGATCAAGTCCGGCGGACGTCCTCCGCTCGACTCACCCTCGCCCAGCGGTTCGACCAGACCTTTCTGTAACAGGTCTTTCACGACGTTCGTCACCGTGGGAGCACTCAGTCCGGAAGCACGAACCAAGTCCGCTCGAGAACACGAGCCAAAGTCGCGCAACAGCTTCAAAATGCTGTGGGCATTCGTATGCCGCAGAACTGAGGGCCTGCCCAATGGGATACTTTTTCTCTTCATTTCGTTCCGGAAAAGATAGGAATCTGACGGCTACTATATGCCATCGATAGCGCGTTCGTCATCCACCAAAGCCACTTCGATGCCAACTTTGCAAACCTTCCTTAGAAAAAAGAATTTCTTGCTTTTAGGGCCTCTTCCGGGAGATACTAAATAAACATTAAGAAGTCTAACCAGGAAAGACTTTGACCGCTGCAACCGGCGACGTGCTTCTTTGTTTTTGTTTTTGTTTTTAAAGATGGTTTGCTTCGCTTTTGTCATACTATGCCAAGCGGCATTTCGCGACAGAAATCACGATTGCATGCCGTACCCCTGCAGCACGAGATCCCAACTGTTTGCGGACTCTCATTATTTTTAGGACGGCGCGTCCGAGATATTTGACGCTGCGCTGGCTGGCGATCCGCTAGCGCAGACCATTCTGCAGCAGTCCGCGCGCATGTTATCCCACGCCATCTATAACATGTCACTGGTGCTGAACTGTCCGCTGTTTGTCCTGGGCGGTGGCGTAGGCTTGCATCCCGCGCTTTGCGCCGCCACGCGCGGCATGCTGCAACAATGGGCCGTCCGCGGCCGACCCGAACTGATCCCCAGCGAGCTTGGACCGGACGCACAACTGATGGGGGCCCTGCGTCTCGCGCTCGATACCGCGGAACTGAACTCGCCGGTCGCACCCGCGCAGTAACAACCACGGAACATCATCGCCGTGGCGGCCGTCACAGATCGCTGCACCTCCCACCGCTACAATGGGTCTGACTTGATTCTTGAGGGGGGTGCGATGAAAAAGCTTCTGCTTGTTTTGCTGCTGACTGCATTCGCGATTCCAATGATGGCACAGGGAGCGCCGCCGCAGGGAGCGGCGAATGCGCCGTACACCGTGGAGTATTACTACAAAACGCAATGGGGCCACCAACAGGAATTTCTGGATCTCTTTTTGAAGAATCACTTCCCTCTGCTGCGAAGGATTCAACAGACCGGCCGCATCGTGGCCCTGAAGGTTGAGACGCCCGCAAACCACATGACGGAAGACGCGCGCTGGGACTACCGCGTGACGATTACCTATAAGAATTCCACGGTTGCCACCACGGCAGATCCGGAAGAAGAAGGATTCATTCGCCAACTCTACCCAGACCAGGAGACCTATAAGCGCGAAGAGCAGCGGCGATTTGAAATTCTGCTGGCGCATTGGGATTTGCCGGTCACCAACATCACACCTTCAGCCAACTAGAATGGAAAGCCGCGAATGACGCAAGCGTTATTGCCGATACGCACGATTGCACAAAAGCTGAATCTGCCGGAAAACCTGTATGAAACGCTGGGGACTTACGGCGCAAAACTGAAGTTGGATCTGTTGACCGACCCGGCATTTCCGCGTCGCGGCAAGCTGATTCTAGTGACCGCCACCACTCCTACAGTTTCTGGCGAGGGTAAAACGGTCACTGCGATTGGCTTGGTTCAAGGGCTCGAGCGGATCGGCAAGAAGGCGATTATCACTTCTCGCGAACCGTCTCTGGGCCCTGTTTTCGGCATGAAGGGCGGCGCGGCTGGGGGTGGCCTGTCGCAGGTGGAACCGAGCCAGAAGATCAATCTCCATTTTCACGGCGACATTCATGCCATGACCTCCGCCCACAATCTGCTTGCCGCGTTGATCGATGCCCACTTGTTCCATGGAAACGAACTTGACCTTGATCCTGACCGAATTACCTGGCCGCGCACCATGGATATGAACGATCGCGCCCTGCGACGCATCGCGATTGACGTCAATGGAAAAAGAGATGGCGCCAATCGCCACACCGGTTTTGTCATCACCGCCGCGTCGGAGATCATGGCCATTATGGCGCTCGCCAAAGACCGAAGCGACCTGCGCCGCCGCCTGGCATCGATCATGATCGGAGCTTCGCGCTCTGGAAAGCCGGTGCGAGCTGCGGATCTGCATGCCACCGGCGCGATGATGGCGCTTCTGGACGAAGCGCTTCTGCCAAATCTGGTACAGACCACAGAGGGCACTCCCGCATTAGTACACACTGGACCATTCGGCAATATTGCGCACGGTACCAGCAGCGTCATTTCGCAGGATATGGGGCTTCGGCTGGCGGACTACGTCATCAATGAAGCCGGCTTTGCGGCTGACCTGGGCGCGGAAAAATATATGGACATTGTGACGCGCGTGTTAGGCGTAAGTCCATCGGTCGCTGTGCTTGTGACCACCGTACAAAGCATGCGCAACCAGGGTGAAGGCAATTTGGAAAAGGGCTTTGCGAACCTGTCGCAGCACATTCGTAGTCTGCGCTACTTTGGTGTGCCGCTGGTGATCGCGGTGAATCGATTTCCCCACGACAGCGACGCCGACCTGGAGCAACTGCTCGCCTATTGCGCCCAGCAAGGCATCGCATGCGCAATCACCGAACCGTTCACCCGTGGCGGCGAGGGCTCGATCGATCTTGCCCGCCAAGTTATTGAAACCATTGACGAAAATGGCGATCCAAAAATCACTCCAGCGTATGTGCTGAGCGATTCCTATGAACAAAAAGCCAACAAGGTTGCGACGCAAGTGTACGGCGCCGACGGCGTGGAAATGAGCGAAGTTGCCACGGAAAAATTGCGGCTATTGGCGGACTGGGGCTTTGATGGATTACCGATCTGCATCGCAAAAACGCAGTATTCCCTATCGGACGACCCCAAATTGCTCGGAGCGCCGAGGGGCTGGAAGCTGCGGATTACGGACGTTTCGCTCTCTGCGGGCGCAGGATTTGTGGTGATGATTGCCGGCAATATGATGCTAATGCCGGGGCTGCCGAAGGTTCCACGAGCCGTGGAAATTGATGTGAACGAGGCCGGAGAAATGGTCGGAGTGTGAGGTGAAATCCCTCCGAAAAGGTCCCCAATACCGATCGTTGCCTTAGCAACCAAAAAGCGCGTTTTTGGACGTTTTAGTTGCTAAGGCAACTATCCATTTTGCTGCGGTTTTGGTGCACTTTTTGGCTCAAAAACCGAATCGAAACCGTTCGCGGATTTCGTACTGGGAACCGGTCGGTCGAGTGAAGCTTTCGTACAGCAGAAATTCCTCCGCCACAAATCGGCTGAATTTTGGCGGATGACGAATTTTGGTCTTCAGTGCTTCCAGCCCCACAGCATTTCGTCTGCCCTTGCTGCGCGCCAGCGTAATGTGGGGACGGTACGGGCGATCCTCTGGAGTGAAGCCGCACGGGATGGTGGTTTTCGTCACTCGTTGCTGGAGCGTCAACAATTCTGGCGTGCGAGCGACGCCGGCGAAGAAAATTCCGGCGCGGTCGAAGTATCCCAACTCGTCCAACTCAATTGGAACCGGCGCGGCATGCAGTTCGCGCAGTCGAGCGACGACGCACGTGTACTGCGTTTCGCTGGTGTTGCCAAGAAACTGCAATGTGATGTGCCACGACTCGGGCGTCGACCAACGCAGTCCATCCCCCTCCACTCGATGCCGCATGGAAATCTTCTCGAGTTGCTCGATTACCGAAGCGGCCAGTGGAATCCCAACGAAGAGTCGCATACCGAGACAAGTGTAAGTCGCGCTTGCCGCTCGTGTCGCACCTACGGTCGGAAACGCTGTCCACGCGCCAAGGCTGCGGCCGGTTGCTTTGTAATCTTTTTGTCATCGCATTGTGCGGCGGGTCTGCGAGCAGGACAATAAAGGCACAGCCCTCTTCCACGATTCACTGTGCCCGCCGCATCCATTTCCCACGACGGCCTCCTCGGTCCATCGCGAATGACCGCTGATACCACCTGCACCCCGAAGGTGAAGCATGAATATGGAACTTATAAAAGTACAGGCCCAAGCCACACATCCCAAAGGCACGCAGGCGCGTGTTCTGCTCTCCTCGGTTTTCGGCCCCTACGCGCAGGACGATGAATTCGGCAGTCGCAGCATCAATCCCATGGAGCTGTATCACAACCAGGTGACGCGGATGCAGGGGTCGTTTTCGCTGCGGATGTTCCACCGCTCCTGGGGCATCATGATGATCCAGCAAAATATTTCCGCACCATCGACGGTTCTCGATTTTCCTACCCGCGAAAAGTTTGCTGAGGAGTTGAAGGCCAATCACTATGACGTCGTCGGAATTTCGTCGATCATTGTGAACGTCGGCAAAGTTGCGGAGATGTGCCGCATGGTGCGCGCCCTCTCTCCAGAGTCCGTGATTGTGGTGGGAGGGCACGTGGCCGCGCTGCCGGACATTGCGGAAAGAGTCAACGCCGACCACATCGTACGCGGCGACGGCATCGCCTGGATGCGCGCCTACCTGGGCGAAGATACCGGCGCGCCCATTCGCCACCCGCACATCGTCTCCGGTTTTGACGTGCGCGCCATGGGCCTGAAAGCGTCGGAATCCGCAAGCGATACCGCGGCCACCATTATTCCGTCGGTCGGTTGTCCGCTGGGCTGCAACTTCTGTACGACGTCAGCCTTCTTCGGCGGCAAGGGCAAGTTTCTGAATTTCTACAACACCGGCAAAGAACTGTTCGACGTGATGTGCGAGATGGAGCGGACGATGAAGGTTCGCTCCTTCTTTATGATGGATGAGAATTTTCTGCTCCATCGCCAGCGTGCCATGGAATTGCTGGAACTGATGAAGGCTGAAGGCAAGGCCTGGGCGATGTATGTGTTTTCGTCGGCGAATGCCATCCGCAAGTACAGCATGAAGGAACTGGTGGAGCTGGGAGTTTCGTGGATCTGGATGGGGCTGGAATCGCCACGCGCCGGCTACGCCAAACTTCAAGGGCAAGACACGCGTTCCCTGACCCGTGAGCTGCGCCAGCACGGCATCAAGCTGCTCGGTTCGAGCATTATTGGACTGGAACACCATACCCCGGCCAACATTGCGGAAGAGATTGAGCATGCCGTTGCGCATGAAACAGATTTCCACCAGTTCATGCTGTATACCCCGGTGCCGGGCACTCCGCTATACAAAGAGATGACCGAAAAGAACCGCATGCTGGACGTGAACCTTGCCGATATTCATGGGCAGGACAAATTCAACTTTGAGCACGCCGCCATATCGCGCGACGACTCTAACCGTTTCCTGAATCTGGCGTTTCTGCGCGACTTTCAGCGCAATGGGCCAAGCCTGTTCCGAATTTGCCGGACGACACTGGATGGCTGGAAGCGGTACAAAAACGATGCCGATCCGCGGATTCGCAAACGCTTCCAGTGGGAAGTTCGCTCCATCCGAACCGCGTACAGCGGCCTGTTGTGGGCGATGGAAAAACAACTGCACCGCAGCAACCGGGCGGTCAGCGACCAGATTCGAGCGTTGCGGCTGGACATCGGTTCTGAATTCGGCATGGTAACGCGCACGATTAGTTGGGTGCTGGGCCCCGTGGCTTTATGGACCAGCCGTCGCGAAGAGCGGCAGTTGGCTGAAGGCAAGACATACGAGCCGAAGACAATTGTGGAGCACCGCAACTGGACGCCGGCGTAAGTCGGCATCGATGCGGCCGTTCCGCATGTCCGCATGAAGAGCGTTGGCGCGTCCGCTACGTCCCTGCCAGAAAAACTTTGAGCTCGGGCAAAACATCTTATCCGCCAACTTTTATATTCGGACAGCGCTGCCGCCGAAGCAGGTATTTGAGGAAGTGCGGCACGCGGTGCGTAGAGCCAATCCGGGACTGCCGATCCATGATCTGGGAACCTTCGCCGATCTGGTAAATGGGGACACTGCGACGCCGCATTTGCTGGCTATGCTGTCGATCAGCTTCGGTGCTCTGGCGATTTTGCTGGCCGGCATTGGAATGTACGGCGTGCTGGCCTACTCCATGACACAGCGGACGCGAGAGATTGGGATTCGCATTGCCCTGGGGGCAAGCCGGTTGAACGTGACGAAACTGGTGGTGCAACAGGTGGCGACCAGCGGCGTGATTGCTGCAGTGTGCGGAGTGCCGATCAGCCTGTTGCTGACGCGCTATCTGCGCGATGAATTGTTTCATGTGACCTATCCCGATCCGTGGAGTTTTGCGGTTGCGGGGCTGGTCACGTTTCTGGCAATTGCTGTGGCCGCGTATTTTCCGGTGCGCCGGGCGGTCACTGTAGATCCCGCACGAGCGCTGCGGGCGGAATAGCGAAACGTGGATGAATTCGGCTCAAGCATTTTGGTGATTACTGTAACGCGGGCTTGGTTCTATCCCACCCTAGCTTCGCTAGGATGGGGCACCCTTGACACTACGCGATCGGGGAAAGGGAGCTAGCTGGAAGGATCGGCGAGGATTGTGTCGTCGGATAGAACCGGCAAGTGAATTTCTGCACGACAGCCGGGTCCGTCATTACGATTTGCTACGGTGAGCGTGCCACCGTGGGCTTCAATAATCTGCAGCGCCAGGATGAGGCCGACGCCCATGCCGCCGGGCTTGGTGGTGTAGAGCGGAACAAAAAGATTCGCGGGATTGGCCAGGCCGGTACCGTTGTCGTCCACAAGAATGACGATGCTGTCGGACTGCGGACGGCAAATCACGGCGACTCGCACCGCAGATTTATCCTCATGCGCTTGCATCGCTGCATCCACGGCGTTGCGAACCAGGTTGATGAGGGCCTGTTCGAGCTGGGCTGCATCGACGTAGATGTCGACATGCTCCGCGACTTCGAGAGCGACTTGCGCCCGCGTTTCCAGGTGACAGATGCGTTCCAGCAAAGGGGCGGCGGCAGATAAAGATTTGACTGGAGGCGGCAGCTTGGCGAGCTGGCTATAAGCCTGCAGAAAACGGTTCAACGACTCGGCACGCTCCTCAATGATGGCGAGCCCATGCTCCAGGTCAACCGGATTCACTTCCTGCCTGGGGGCTTCAACCTTGCTCATCATGTCTGTCGGCGGCGCCGCGTAGTTGCGCATCATGCGCGAGCGAAGACTGCCGGCGATCGACTTGATGGGTGTCAGGGAGTTATTCACTTCATGCGCCAGAACCCGGATGAGCCGCTGCCACGCCTGACGTTCCTGTTCGCGCAGCACACCGCTAACATCGGACAGCAGCAATAGCGTATGCGGCATTCCCTCTTGATAGAACTTGCTGCGACGCACCATCCATCGGCCTTCGCGACCGTGCATGGTCAATGTGACGACGCTGTTGTCCGCGCAGTCGAGGAGTTGCGTCAGGCCCAATGAACCTGCACTGCGATGCAGCATGGAGTTGGCGGAGAGCTGCAGCATTTTGCGGGCGGCGGGATTGGTCAATTGCAATTCCGCGGCCGCGTTAAATGCGAAGACGGGCAGTTCCATGCTTTCAACGACGCGCTCCAGAAGAGCGAACGTCTCCGATTCGCGATGACGGCGCACGCGCAGATCGCCGGCAAGCTCGTTGATCTGCGCCGCCAGGTCACCGAGAGCATCGCCTTGACCAATTTCGCGAGCGCGAAAGGAGTATTCATTTTCGCGCAATGCGGCGACGACATTGGAAAGAGTCTGCAAGGGTCGAACGATGTGCTGGAAGGTTGCCGAACCCAGCCATGCCAACGCAAGAATAAGAACCACAAGGACGCATACCCAGACCAGGATCGACGCGTGCCACAAATACAATGCGATCGAAGCCAGGACGAGGGTCGGGACGGCGAGCGCCACAAGCAACGCAGCCAGACGCACTTCAAAGCGAAGACGCGGAATTCTGAATCCGATCGTGGGACGAGGTTGTGCAGAAGCAGATGGCCGTGCCCGTTCGCCGCGGCGAATCGCGCTAAATGCCATACTTTTCCATTCGCCGATACAGTGCACCGCGGCTCAACCCAAGGGCCTCGGCAGCCTGGCTGACATTGCGAGAGTGCCGCGCCAGGGCTTTGCGGATCAAAATGTTCTCCACCGCTTCCAGGCTCATTTCGTCGATCGAGTTGGAAACGCGAGCGGACTGAAGATTCAGATCCGTCGCCAGAATACGGCTGCCGCGACTCATGAGGACGGCGCGTTCCATGGTGTGTTCCAGTTCGCGCACATTGCCCGGCCACGAATGATCCAGCAGCAACTGCAGCGCGGAGGGGTCGAAACCTTCGATGGATTTACGATAGCGCGCGGCATATCGCGCGAGAAAATGCGCCGCCAATACTGGAATGTCCTCGGTGCGCTCGCGGAGCGGAGGCAGGTGAATTTCGACCGTATTCAGCCGGAACAGAAGATCCGGGCGGAAGCGCCCTTCTTCCGATTCCTGCGTGAGGTCTGTATTGGTTGCCGAAAGAACACGGACATCGACTTTTCGCGTTCGCGAAGAGCCGACACGTTCCAACTCCCCCGCCTCCAGCACGCGCAGAAGTTTAGCCTGCTGACGAATGGGGACGTTGGCGATTTCATCCAGAAACAAGGTGCCCTTGTCGGCGAGTTCAAAGCGGCCAATGCGATCCGCGCGCGCATCGGTAAACGCGCCCTTGACGTGGCCGAAGAGTTCGCTTTCGAATACGCCTTCGGAAAGCGCGCCGGTATTGACGGCAATCCATGGCTGGTCGGCGCGGGCTGAAAGTGCGTGCAGGGTGTGGGCGACAATCTCTTTTCCGGTGCCGTGCTCGCCTGTAATTAAAACATTCGCGTCGGAAGGGCCGACTCGCGCCATCGCGTCCAGAACCGGCTGCATGGCGGCCGACCCTGCAATCATTTCCGGCCTGCCAGTGGCTCGCAGCAGCTGATTTTCCGCCTCCAGCAGTTGGGCGCGGCGCAAGGCTCGATAGAGCGTGACCTGATTTTGCACCACGGTGAGCAGGCGCGTATTTTCCCATGGCTTTGCGATAAAGTCGCGGGCGCCGCGTCGCATTGCTTCCACCGCCAATTCCACACTGGCCCAGGCTGTCATCACGATGACGGGAAGCTGAGGCTCGATATCCAAAACCTGCCGCAACAGCTCCAGCCCTTCATGGCCAGAGGTGGTGTCGCGGGTGTAGTTCAAATCCATCAACAGAGCGTCGTAGGATTGGTTGCGCAACGCCTGCAGCGCGGCAGGTGGTGAGCCGACAACGTCAACGTGGAAACCAGCAGGCTGCAGTAAGAGCGTCAGCGCCTCAAGAATCTGGGGCTGGTCATCGGCCGCCAGCACCCTGGGAAGGGCTCCGGTTTGCGCTTGTTTCCGATCAAGAAGCACGGGTTGGTCCGCCATAGCAGCTCCTCGACTAGAGTACCGCGATTGCGTGTCACTTCTTCAAGGTTGGCGAACCTGACCGGTTTTGGCATCGGCCACGGAGATGTGGCTCCGCTCCAGAGTGGCGCCGACGGCGCGGTCCAGCTCCACGCGCGCTTTTTCGTAGGCGGTCATGGCCGCTACGAGATCCGACTCCGCCAGGGCGAGATCGTGTTGTGCGGAAAGCGTCTGATAGGACGATCCCGCGCCTAGTTTTTGTTCCTGTTGCATAATGCCAAAAGTTTTCTGGGCCAGGTCGCGCGCCTTTCGCGCGGAGTCGACACGAGCCCGGCTCTGCTCAAAGGCGTACTGAGCGTTCTCCACTTCAATCAGGATTTGTTTCCGCTGTTCCTGTTGCAGAATCTGCGCCTGGCGATATTCCAGCTCGGCGCGGTACTGATCCGCCTTCGCCACGCGGTTCCGAATGGGAATCGCAATTTGACCGCCGACGTAGTATTCCGGAGAGCTATTGTTGAACGTGTCTTGCAGCGCCCCACCGAAATTGGGGGGCAGGTTGGTGGTGTTTGGAGGCAGCGATCCGGTGGAATAGCCCACCCCGTAGTTGGGATTCAGCGGGCCGCCCAGACCGCTGCCGGCGATGTAGCCTACCAGGTTCACGGTCGGCAGAAGCGCATTGCGCGCGGTTTTTCGGGTGATCTCTCGGTTCCTGAGATCGACTTGCGACTCCGCCAGGTCGGGGCGGTTTTGCAAAGCCCCGGTCACCAGATCATTCATGTTGGCATGTGTCAGGTCGTTGTCCATGTGCATTTCAGCCGTGGGAACGACGGGCATCGCCACCAGAACGCTGTCGTTCAGGTTCTTGGTGATCGCATTTTTCATTAGTAACTCTTGCAGTTGCAAATTGGTTTTTGCGACCGTCACATCCTGATCGCGCTTGGCGACTTCCGCCTCATCCCGCAACACTTCCATCTCCGGAATGGCCTGGAGATCCAGTTGTTTCTTGCCATTGTCGTAGGTTTGCTGGGCGAACTGAAGGGAACGCTCCTGGACCTGTTCCTCCTGATAGGCGTTGAACAAATCCCAATAGATGTTTTCAATTTGGGTGACGGTTGCAATTAACTGCGCCTTGAAAGCAAGGTCCGAGATCTTCTCATTGTTTTTGGCAATGTACATAAATCGCTTATTCGGAAGAAAGCCAAACCCTGCCAACAATGGCTGGGTCAATTCAAACCGATAGTTGGAGGAAAGCGAGGGTGAGAGATTAAAAAACGGACTATTGACGGACTGCCGCTGATTGTAGAAATCAAACTCCAAGCGAGTGCCCGGCGAAAAGGCCTGGGTGTACGTGAAGTCGCCCGTCGTCGTATGCGTCTGCAAGGACGGCACGCCGTACACTTGCTGATTCACGACTGGAAGGGTCTGAGCATCGACTCCGCCCGAACCGACGATGAGCGGATCGTACGACGAAATCTGCGTTCCCGTTCCGAGAGTGTTCTGTACCAGCCCAGCAGCACCGGCACCCGCACCGCCTGTTCCGCCAGACGTACCTCCGGCTCCGGCTCCGGCTGCGGACCCAATGCCGCCGACTCCAGCTCCCGGCGTGTTTTGTATGACGCCGGTGTTGACGCCGCGAATGGAGCCGCCGGCATCCGCGCGCTGCAAATCGGTCGCGGCAATCGGCAGGTTATAGCGCGCGATGGCGATATCCAGATTATTTTCCAGGCCCAGGGCGATCGCGTCCTGCAGCGATAGATACAGCTTGCCGTCGCGGATCAGCGAATTGATGTCGGCAGAGTTTCCCAGGTCAGGAGTCGGAACACGAAATGGGACATAAGGCCCCCAGAGGGAGTCGGAGTGCGGAATATCCAGACGCAACGGCTCGGCTTGTGGTGTTTGTTGCGCAAATGCAACTGCTGCAGTTACAAATAGGCCGCTGATTGCGCAGGCAGTCAACAAAGCCCGCGTACGAGATGTCATAAAATTCATCAAGCTTTTCCGTCTCCTGTCTGCTGTAACTCGGGATGTGCGGAGTCAGAAAGCATCCAGCCGTCGCTCAGCTGGACGGTGCGTGTTCCAAAGGTCGCGTTCACGTCCGAATGCGTGACCTGAACGATGGTTGTGCCTTCACGGTTAAGCTCACGAAAGAGCTCCATGATTTCTTTGGCTTGAACGGAGTGGAGATTGCCGGTGGGCTCGTCCGCCAGCAGCAGCGCGGGCTTGTGGATGACAGCGCGCGCGATGCCCACCAGTTGCTGCTGTCCTCCAGAGAGCTGGGAGGGGAACAGGTCCTTTTTCGCCACCATGCGGAAGCGGTCGAGAACGTCGGCCACCATCCCCTGCCGCTCAGGCGTGGGGATGTTTTTATACGACAAAGGAAGGTCGATGTTTTCCGCAACGGTCAGATCGTCGAGCAGGTGATAGCTCTGAAACACCATGCCGATGCTGCGGCGGGACAGGTCGGCCCGCTGTTTTCGGTTGAGTTTATGAACGGGCTGCTCGCCGAACCAATACTCACCATGCCAGTCGTCGTCGAGCAGACCAAGAATATTCAGCAGGGAGGATTTGCCCGAACCCGAGGGCCCCATAATAGTGATGAACTCACCCGGTTGAATGTCCATTTGGATACGGCGCAGCACCCACAACTGCCCTGCCCCTAATTTGTAACTGCGGTCGATATTTTTCAGTTGAATCATTTTTGTCTCACTTCTTCGAAATCGGTGTGTGACGCCAAACTTGTTTCGCCCTGGTGCTTCCGTCCGCCAAGGCGAACCTTGTGCTACTCGGACCGCAAAGCTTCAACGGGCTCAATCTTTGCCGCTCGTCGTGCCGGTAGATAGCTGGCAACCATTCCTACGGCGAGCAGCAGAATGGAGACGGCAGCGATGGTCAGCGTGTCATGCTGGGCGACCCCGTAGAGAAAACTGCGCACCAATTTTGTTGTGAAGTACGCTGCGAGAATTCCCAGTAGCAATCCGGCAATCAGAAGTCGACTGGCCTGGCGCAGAATCATGCGAAGAACATCCTCGCGCTGCGCGCCCAGGGCGAGCCGCACTCCAATTTCGCGCGTACGCTGGCCGACGCTATAGCTGAGCAATCCGTACAGGCCGGCGGCAGCAATCAGGACCGCGGCGATGGCGAAGATCCACAACAACCGTGCGGCGAGTGTCTGGCTGCCGAGCAGATCATCCATGTGCTGCGGCATGGTTTGCACGCTGTTCACGATGAATGTCGCGTCTCTCTCGGAAAAAATCCGACTGATGGTGGGAACAATCCCTTGAGGCGGCTGCCCGGTACGCACGACCAGTTCCATCGCCATGGAGACGATGGGGTAGAAATCGTCTTTGAGCGGAAGTTGATTCAGGTCGATATCGACTTGAGGAACCGCGGGCTGCCCGAGTACGCTGGGCGTGTCTTCGACAATGCCAACCACACTGACATTTTGAAGAATGCTCTTTGCCGTTGGGTCGGTATCCAGGTTGAGCCGCTTCCGCAGCGGGTTCGTTCCCAGATATTGACGGGCGAACGCCTGATTGACAACGACGACGGGGGCAGTCCCGATGC
This sequence comes from Acidobacteriaceae bacterium, assembly GCA_049692235.1. Classification (GTDB taxonomy): domain Bacteria; phylum Acidobacteriota; class Terriglobia; order Terriglobales; family Acidobacteriaceae; genus JAKAAZ01. The sequence continues at coordinate 69,980 of JBAVOQ010000175.1, forward strand.
GGTCTCCGTCATCGAAGGCGCGACCATGGAGGAGACGGATTTGCAGGGTGCGATAGGCGCCGGGAGTGACCGCGTGCAGTTCGACCGAACGATCGGCCGCATTGGCCGCGGGATCACCGATGACGCTAAAGCTGGTCGCCATGTATACGTTGTTGGTCAGCGGTGCGGTGGTCACCAAGGCGGCGGACTCGACACCGGGAATCTGGCGCACGCGCGCCAGCAGTGGGTTGTAAAACACGGTGCGGAGGTCGGTGGCCGTCGCGTCCGCCGCGGTGGGTGTAAATCCTCCCCGGGAGAAGAACTGCGCGACCACCAGATGGTGCGGGTTGAAGCCGACAGGAGCGTGGCGCAGCGCGTAGAGAGTACGCAGCAATAATCCCGCGGAGACCAGCAGAACAAGGGACAAGGCAAGTTCGCCGACAATTAAAGCGTTGCGCAGGCGCAGTTGCTTGATGCCGGCGCCGGCACCGCGGGAGCTCTCCTGCAACGCTTCCTGTGGGTCTGCAGATGCCGCTTGAAACGCCGGGATGGTTCCAAAGATCACGGCCGAAAGAATGGAAAGCACGATCAGCAACAGGATGACATGCCAGTTCAATGCGATGTCTGCGGAGCGACTCAAATTGGCCTGGACGGAATGGCGAAGGATCGCGAGGCAGGTGGAGGCAATGCCTAAGCCACATGCGCCTCCAGCGATGCCGAGCAGCAGGCTCTCCGTCAGAAACTGGCGCACGATGCGTCCGCGCGCGGCGCCCAAGGCGGCGCGCACGGCAATCTCTCGACGGCGAGCCGCCATGCGGGTCAGCATCAATCCGGCGATATTGGCGCAGGCGATCAACCACACCAGCAGCACCGCGCCCTGTAAAGCCAGCAGAGCGGGGCGTACCGAACCCACCAGCGAATCGAGGTAATTCATCACCGCAACAGTTTTTGTCAGGTGTTGATCGGGAAACTGCCGGGAGATGTTTCCCTGAATGCCGCTCAGTTCAGTCCTGGCGGAAGCGACGGACACAGCGGGACGAAGGCGTCCGATTCCGCTCAAGAATCCGTTGTCGCGTTGCTCCATGTCCGCCGTATGCGGCAGGACGGTCCATACCGTCGGTCCGGCGTTGTTGTTGGGAATGTAGAACTGCTGGGGCATGACGCCGATGACAGTGTAGGTGTCCGCGCCGAGTTGAATCTGTTTGCCGATAATGTTTTTGTCCGCATGAAAATAGCTCTTCCACGCCAAATAGCTGAGGACGACTGTTCCCTGATTACCCGCGGTACCGGCTGGCGGAAGGAAGGTCCTACCCATCATGGGCTGGGCCTGCAGCATGGAGAAGAAGTTCGGACTGACTTGAATGTTGACGGAAAACTCCGCGGTGCCGTCTGCTTTCTTTAGATCGAAAAACTTTTGCGTGTACCAGGCGATGTCCTGAAACGATTGCGCGTGGTCGCGCCAATCGCGCAGATTCGGAAGCGAACTGGAGCTGATGTTGCCGGCGTTGTTGGTTTCGCCCAATACGACAACCTGGGAGGAATGCGGCACCGGGAAGGGCCGCAACAGGACGCCGTCGACCACGGTAAACATGGCGGCGCTGATGCCGATGCCGAGAGCCAATGTAACCACCGCGGTTACAGTAAATCCGGGTGACTTGCGCAACTGGCGCCAGGCGTAGCGAAGATCGTTGAGCAAAGTTGTCATACCTCTCCTTATTCGGAACGCAGGGCCTGCATGGGATCCACCGAAGCCGCGCGGCGAGCGGGCAACAGACAAGCGGAAGCGCCGGCCAGCAGAAGCGACGCGGCTGCAGCGGCTGCGATCCACGGGTTGAATGCATCCACCTGAAACAGCAGGCTGCCAATCAGCCGCGCAAACGCAAAGGCAACCAGAATTCCTACGACCGCCCCGGTAAGAACAGGTGTCAGACCCTCGCGCAGCACCTGCGCATAAATATTTCCGCGTTGCGCGCCGAGCGCCATGCGCAAGCCGATCTCCTGCCGCCGCTGCACAACGGAATATGTGACTACGCCATACACGCCGAGGCCAGCCAGCAGCCATGCGCTGACGGCAAACAGCAGGAGCAGGTCCATCTCAAAACGTCGCGTGGCAACCGAGTCGGCGACCACCCCTCCGAGGGCGCGCACGGTGGGGACGGCAACTGCGGGATCGACGCTCCAGATGGTATCGCGGATGATGTTCGCCATGGCTGCAGGGTTTTGTTTTGTGCGAACGACTAGCCCCGCAGTCGAGTCATTGCGATACCAATAGGGCACATAGACCATCATTGGATCTGCCTTCGCCAGCGAAATCATGCGGGCATTCTGTACCACGCCGATCACAGTGAACGGCTTGGATTGCGTACTTTTGGGATCGCCGCGGGTGAACTGCTGCCCGATCGGGTGCTTTCCGGGCCAGAGCGTCCTGGCTGTCAATTCGGAGATCACAGCAACATTCTTGCCTTCATCATCCGGACTGAGAAAGCGACCGGCGACCAGGGGTAGACGGATTGTCTGAAAAAATCCGGGACTGATCCAACGAAAGTGCTCCAGCGGCATCTGCATCAGGGGCCTAGCATCCCCGGGAAGTTGAGCCAGATCTGTCCAGAAATCGCCGTCGAGCGGGACCACGCTTACAACGGCAGCCCCGTCTACACCGGGCAGCCGATTCAGCCTCTCAAGAATATTCTTGTAGAAAGTATCGCGGTCAGTCTGCTTGTCATAGGAATGGTTCGGCAACTCGACCTTCGCTGTCATGACCCTTGCGGTTTCAAAGCCGCGGTCGACATGCATCAGGCGGTAAAGGCTCGCGGTCAACAATCCTGTCATCAGGACCAGGATCACGCTGACGGCGACTTCTGTCGCGACCAATGTTTTGCGTAATTTTTTTCCGCTACGAGACTCGCTGGCCGAGCGTGAGTCGCCGCGCAATGCCTCTTGGGGCTGGGTCCGCCAGCTCATCCAGGCAGGCGCGGCACCGGCAAGCAGCGTCGCAATCACCGCCAGCAACACCGCGAAGGCCGCCCCGGTCCAGTCCACGTGGAGGTTGCCACGGAAGTTCAAATCCGCGGGCAGAAATTGCTGCAGCACGGGCACCAATATCACAGCGAGAAGAATTCCCAGTGCACCGCCGATCGCAGACAACACGGCCGCCTCTCGCATCGAGGCCCGCAGCAGGTCGGTTCGGCTAGCTCCCAACGCGGACGCCACCGCCATCTCCTGCCGGCGTCCAACAGCGCGGGCCAGCAAAAGATTTGCAATGTTGATACATCCGACCAGCAGCAAGCCTGCAACCGCCAGCAATAGAATTCCAAGCGGCTTGCTATTATTGCCGATAAGAAATTGTTGTAATGGAATGAGCACCGCGGAAAGAGTGGCCTTTTCATTCGCGGGCAGCTGGGCCGTGATACCGTGCTGCAGCGCATTGATCTCAGCGTTCGCTTGTGCCGGGGAAACACCAGGCTTCAGGCGCGCCAAGCCAAAATAATCGAAGTCTCCCATATCCTGCTGTAATTGGTCTTTGGAGAACGCCAAAGGAACAATCGCTTCGGCCGGACTTGAGTTTCCTGCATCCGACATACCGCCGTACTCAAACGTCTGGCCGCTTGGCAGGTAAAACGAAGATGGCATGACCCCGATCACGGTAAATACGTTACCGTCCAGGGTGATTGTTTTTCCCAGGATGTGGGGATCACTATGGAATTGCTGTTTCCACAAGTCGTGCATCAGTACGACGACATGTTCGTGACCCGGATGATCTTCCTGAACGGTGAACCCCCGCCCTAATTGCGGTTTCGCCGCCAATACCGGGAAAATGCCCGACGTTGCTCGCAGTACGCCCACCTGGAGCGGATGGCCGCCTGCACCCAGTGGAACGTTATCCTGCTCCACTGTGGCCATGGACTGAAAACTGCGGCTGTGCTGCTGCCAATTTTCAAAATGGTTGGCGTTCATCGGCACCGTGGGATACAGGTCTTTGAATTCCGCCACCTGCTCCTGCATCACCACCAACTGCCCCGGATGTGGATACGGCAACGGTTTGAGCAGCACGTCATAGACCAGCGTGAAGATGGCCGTGGTCGCGCCGATGCCGAGCGCAAGGGTCAGCACCGCAGTCAACATAAAGCCAGGTGACTTGCGCAACTGGCGGAGTGCGAAGCGAACATCGTTGAGCAGCGTGTTCATTCTTAGGTCTCCTATTCGGAACGCAATGCCTGCATGGGATCGACACCCATGGCGCGGCGCGCCGGGATGTAGCAGGCCAGCAGCGCAATCGTCACCAGGATTGCCGACACGCCGAGATACGTCGCCGGGTCGGTCGCACTCACCACGATAAAACTTCGCATCAGATGCGCTGCGGCGAAGGAGGCGGCCAGCCCGACTGCGAGGCCGATGCCGACGATCCGTAATCCTTGCCGGTAGACCATCCGTAAGATGTCTGCGCGTTGCGCGCCCAGCGCGATGCGTATCCCAATCTCATTCGTCTTCTGGCTGACCACATACGACAGCACGCCATAGACACCGACAATGGCGAGGATGAGTCCCAACATGCCAAGCACAGCGGCCAGTGCAGCGCCAGCCTCAAAGAAGAACAGGCCGTTCGTGGTATACAGTCCCTGCCGAAGGGTTTGTACCGAAAATACCGGCAGCATGGGTGACATGTTGCGGATTACACCCTCCACCTCGGGGATCATCGCGGCGGGATCGCCTGCGGTGCGCAGTTCGAGGGACTCTAAAGTGTTCTGCTTGTAGTGCTGGAGATAGGGCACATAGAAGAATGGGGTGAAAGCCCCAGTGACGCCTTGATACCGCGCGTCCTCGGCCACGCCGACCACTTGCATCGTGTGCGTTGGATCGGTGCCCATGGTGAACTGCTTGCCGATGGGGTCCTGATTCGGCCAGAACTTCTTCGCCATCGCCTTGCTGACGATGGCGACGTGCAGGTCCTTCTCACCGTCGGATTCCGCGAAGCCGCGCCCCTGGAGCAGCGGAATCCGCAGGGTACGGAAATAGTCTGTCGTGATGAGGTTGTATCCGGCGTTCGGTGCGGGCTGTCCCGGAGGCTGTTGGTAGTCGTGGATAGTGAGAGAATCGAAGCCGCTGCTGTTGATGATGCTCATGGGAACATCTGCGGTGACAGTGGCGGAAACGACGCCGGGAAGCGCGCGGGTTTGTTCAAGAAGCGCTTTGTAAAAATCGCGGCTTTGCGCATCGTTATAGCCGATTTCGCTGGGGTCCATGGTGAGCGTAAGAACATGCGATGGATTGAAACCGAGGTTGATGTGTTCGGCCTGGGTGAGGCTGCGGGTGAAAAGGCCCGCGACGATCAGCAGCATCAGAGCGCTGCCGACCTGGAGCATGACCAGCGCATCGCGAAATTTGCTACCGCCGCCGGTGACGCCACGCCCGCCTTCGTGGAGAAGCAGGTTGAGGTTGGCTCGCGAGAGGCGCAGAGCCGGGATGATGCCGACAATCGCCCCCGCCAGCAACGCGACGGCTGCGGAGAAGACGAAGACGTGCCAGTCGAAACCAAAATTGAAGTAGAGGGGTACGTCGGTGTGAAGGTTGACGGAGCTGAGCGAAGAGCTGCCCCCGAGACCCAGAGCCACACCCGCTGCGCCGCCGAAGAACGCCAGCAGAATACTTTCTGTCAGCATCTGGCGGATGAGGCGCGAGCGTTGCGCACCAAGCGCCGAGCGAATGACCATCTCGCGTTCCCGCACGCTGGCTCGAACGAGGAGAAGATTCGCGACGTTGACGCACGCCAGCAGCAAGACCAGTCCGGCCAGGCCAAGAAACAGTGTGGAGATCACACCCATGATGTTCTGCGGGTCGAATCCAGTTCTGACGATGTACAAGGGAAAGCTTCGCAGAGCGGCGTCTTTTTCCGTGCGCGGATGTTCCGACGCGAAACGGTGGGCCACGACGGCCAACGTGGCGTTCGCCTGTTCGCGTGTAGTTCCGGGTTGCAGGCGAGCATAGACGCGCCAGGCACGGTTGCTGCGCTTGTTGTGCAGATTCAGGGGGACGTTTTCAATGGGCACGATCATCTCCAGAGGAAGATAACCCGCAACGCCGACTACGGTTTGGAGACCGTGAAAGTCCTTTGAGGTGACACCGACGATGGTGATGGGATGGCCGTTGAGGGAGACCTGGCGTCCGATGATCTTTGGATCGCCCGCGAAATGCTGCTTCCAGTAGGCGTAGCTGAGGACCATGACCGGGTCTGCACCCGGGGTTTCGCCTTCCGAAGGCCGGAAGTAGCGGCCGAGAAGCGGTTGCACTCCAAGGACGGAAAAGAAGTTTCCGCTGACATAATCGGTGAATATACGGTCGGCTTTGCTGCCCTTCATGCTGAGGCCGTCGATCCCGTACTGATCGGTGAGGACGGCGGAAAAAGCATTTTTCGTCTGGTCGCGCAGATCGTGATATTCGGGAACGGAGAAGGCTTGTTGCCAGGGCGTGCCCTTCTGCTGAAACCCGAGGATCACGAGTCGGCTTTCGTTCCGCACATGCAAGGAACTGAACAGTAATCCATTGACGACGCTGAAAATTGCGGTGTTCGCGCCAATGCCGAGCGCGAGGGTAAGGACCGCGATGAGAGCAAAGCCAGGAGCCTTGCGCAACTGCCGCAGCGCGTAGCGAAGATCGTTGAGCAGGTTGGTCATTTCAGCATCTCCCGAAAACTACCCTTATTGGAAATCGTCATCCTGCGCCCTTCGCTTCGCTCGAGGGTAAACTCCGCGAAGGACCCCTGGATTTCAGCGAAAAGAGCCAATGCACAGATTCTTCGGCCGCCGCGGCGACCTCAGAATGACGACATCCGCTATAGCAACTGTGAAAATGCCTCCAAGGCTGTCATTGCAGCAATTCCCTTTCGGCTGCCAGCTTGCGGCGCAGGTCTTCTTCGGAGACGACCTGGCCGTCGAACAGATGCACTTCGCGATCGGCGAGCTTGGCGAAGCGCGGATCGTGCGTGACCATGCAGATGGTGGCGCCGTCTTTATGCAGTTCCTTCAGCAACTCCATGACGGCTTCGCCATTGCGGGAGTCGAGGTTTCCGGTGGGCTCGTCGGCCAGAAGAATCGAGGGAGAACCAGCCAGCGCGCGCGCCACGGCGACACGCTGCTGCTGACCTCCAGAAAGCTGCGAGGGATAGTGGCGAAGCCGATGCGCCATGCCGACGCGACCGAGCGACTCGTCGACGCGGCGTTTGCGCTCGGCGGCCGGCATGCCGGAGCGATAGGTGAGCGGCAGCTCGACATTTTCATACACGGTCAGGTCGCCGATCAGATTGAAACTCTGAAAGATGAAACCAATCTCCTGATTGCGAATGCGCGAGCGCTCGGCAAAGCTAAGGTTTTCTACCGGGCGTGTGTTCAGCAAATAGCTGCCGCCGCTGGGCGTATCCAACAGGCCAAGGATGGAGAGCAGGGTCGACTTGCCGCAGCCGGAAGGACCGGAGATGGCGACATATTCTCCGCGGTCGATGTTGAGATGAATGCCCGACAGCGCGTGGGTTTCAATCTCATCGGTATAGAAAACTTTTGTGAGAGCTTCAATGTGGATCAGCGATTGCTCTGCAATGGCCATTGTGTTTTGGTCCTCTCTTTTGTCAATGAAAACGGTTTGGATCAAAAGCCTTTGTTCTGTATCGAAAATTCACAGCTCAGTCGAGGCGGATGCGGTCCACATTGTCCCAGCGCGACATGTCGGAAAGAATGACGGTGTCTCCTTCTTTCAAGCCGCCCAGGATTTGAATTTCATTCACAGACGCACGACCCACCTTGACCGCGACGCGCGTGGCGTAATTGCCGCTGGGGTCCAGCTTGAACAGGCTGATGGTGGAGTTTTCATTTCCAAACGCCGGCCGGCCCACGTGGAGCACGTCATGCAGCCGTTGCAAGTCGATGGTTCCATCCACGCTCAGGTCGGGTCGCGCTCCCTGTGGCAGTGTTCCATCTAGCTGTACGTCGACGGTCACGGTTCCGTTCACGACGGCCGGATTAATTCGCGTGACGGCGCCTGCAACGACGCCATTATGCGTATCGATTTCGGCAGGTTGTCCGTTCAGCACATCGTGGGCCTGGGTTTCTGGAATCTGCAACTGCGCTTTGAGCTGATCGGGCTGAATGATCTGGGCCAGTTCCGCGCCGACAAGAACGTGTTGCCCCATCTGCAATGGCATCTGAATCAGTTGGCCCTCAATGCCGGCGCGGACGGTAAGAGCATCGACCTCGCGCTGTTTTAACGCGGCCAGCGCCCGGGCTTGTTCCACCTTTGCCTGCTGCACGGCCAGTTGCGTTTCAAGCGCCTTTTGATTGATGGAAACTTCTTCCTCCTGCAGCTTCTGGCGGGTGGTTAATGCGTCCGCCTTGCCTTGCGAATCGCTATAGGTGAGGCCGCTGATGACGCCGAGTTTGTAGAGAGCTTTGTCGGTTCGCGCCTGCAGCTGGGCCTGCTGATATTGCGCGTTGATGTCGGCGGCGGTGGAACGCCGGTCCATCAGGGCGCTCTCAATACTGACCTGGGTGTTGTGATACTCCGCCTGCGCTGCGTTCAATTGCAGGGCAGCATCCTGCGCCTCCTGCATCAACTGCGGGTTGGTGAGCTGCAGAATCACTGTGTCCGGATGGACCAACGCGCCGGGCAGCTTGAAAATACTGACCACGGTGCCGTCGGTTTCCGCGGGAATGGAGCGAATGCGGTCTTCGCGCGGGACCAGCGTTCCCAGGCCGCGGACCTGGCGGATCATGTTGCCGCGTTTGACTGTGTCCGTCCAGACAGTGGAGCGGTCGACGGTGGGAGCCGCCGGTTTCAGCCGCATGACGAACACGGTGATTCCGGCCAGCAGAACCACTGCAACCGCAGCCCAGAGAATTTGGCGGCGAATTTTTTGCTTTTTCAGATCGGGCCGTGCGATATCCATTACAGGCAGTCGATGCACGTCGGTCGCCAAAGCGACGCACGTGGAACATACCTATTTTCAACGATTTATGGCCTTCTTGAAATGTGAGCCGAGCGACTACTGTCCAGTATTGCAAATCGGTGTTCGTTTTTGGACACCTGAAAACCAACCGATTGAGGCGACCTATTTCTCGAGAAATTTATTTTCCGGAGCCGGTGACCTTTCCGCGCAAGACAGTGATTGAGGCTTTCGGCAAAACAAACACGGTCTGCGGACTACTCGAAATGGTGGTGCCGACGGGGGCATGATCGGGATCGGCATGGCTGTTGGGACCGTCGTTGATCCAGACATACTGCTCGCTGCCGAAGGTGACATCCCGGACGGGACCGTTGAAGGAAGTTTTCTTGCCGGCGGCGTTGAACACCACGCGCACCGTGTGAGGATGCGTCTCGTCGCGATTCACCAGCATCAGGGACCAATTGCCATCGGGACGATGCACCGCATAGGAGGTGACGAGCAGGTTGCCGTCGCTATCTTTGATGTCGGCGGAAGAAGGAAACATCCGGTCGACGCCGGAGCGGTGCTGCACCCACTCCCGATTGATCATCTGGGCCGCAAAGTAGTACGCGGTGTAGCCGTGGATATGGTAGTTTTCTTCATCCGAGACGAAGTTCGACCAGGACGCCCAGCCGAGACAGGTATTCTGCACGCGCTGTGGCTGGATCGGCGAATGCGTATACAACGCGCCGCCTGCGGCAAGAAACGAACCGACGCTGTCGCTGAGCCACAAGCCGCCGAAGATGGTGCTCATGGGACCGGTCAATCCCGCCGCGAGACTACTTTCGTCGACGATGAGCGGCACATTTTTCGGAACGCCGTCATCGCGCCATACTTGCAGAATGTGGCTCATCAATTGCGGCTCGGAATAGAGGTTTTTCCATGTGATATCGCAGGCTTCGTATGGATAGTGCTCGAATGCGACAAAGGCGAGATCGGACAAGCGGCCGTGCGCTTTCAGGTAATCGATGAAGCGGCCCATCCAGGAGGTGCGACCCTGCGCATCCGGCCAGACGCGAATATCTTCAGTGACGCCTTCGAAAATAGGTCCACCCAGCTTTACTTTGGGATCGACCTTGTGAATCGCCGTCGCCCATTGCAGGTAGAGGGTGGCGTAATCCTCCGGCAGCATGTGCTGTCCATCGGGTTCTTCTCCCATTTCCACGTAGCGAACGGGATAGCCGCGCTTTTCAATGTAGGCAATCTCGGCGGCGGAGTCTTCCGGTGTGCCGTACAGCAGCGTGACCGGAATCATGGCGGGCAGATTGTTCGTGATTCCGCTGGTGAAGAAAATATCGAAGCCGCTGTGCTCATATTTTCCGTCTCCATCGATGACGTCCGTGGCCGCATGCCAAGGGTCGATGGAGGAAGCGATGTACGACGTCTGATGATTGTGCGCGTGTCTGGGATTGGTGGAGGTTTCCGGATTCTTGGGAGCGGGAACAAAATCACCGGGCTGGCCATTTGCGTTTTGCCCGATGGCGCCGACCTGAATTTGCTGGATGGCGTAGCCCACACAGTTACGAATGTCCTGGCTGCCATGTTCGTCGCAGGTGTTGGAAGACTGCGTCATCAGGACTCGCAGGTAACGAGTGGAGACCGGGACGTCGGCCAGCTTGAGAGTGACCGCGCCACCTTTCGCAGCGGTGAATGCGCCGGCCGGAAATGTCTTCCACTCCCCTTTCGGGCCCGCATCAAAGTCCATCGCGCCGGTGCCGATCCAATACTGCACCTGGTACAAGACGGCGTAAGGATTCTCCCATTGAATCTGAACTGCGTTTACCTGCTTGCCGGCTTTGAGATCGACAACCACCCACTGGGGATGCTTCGCGTCGCTTTCGCCGGTAAATTTGCTGGTGAGATATGGATTGCTTTTCCAATAGGTGAGGCCGGCATCCGACATGGGACGATCGCCGCCGGTTGAAAAGCCGCGATGCGGCAACGAATAGGAGAGGATGTATTCGATCGGCTCTTTCAGATCGCTGCTGCCGGTGAAGTACCCGTCTTTATTGGCCGGATCGCTCCAGGTTCCGTTCTCGGTCCAATGCCAGACAGCCTTGCGCAGCTCAGAATTATTCCGGTAGGAAATGGGCCCCCAACCTGCGGAAAGCGACTCCTGGAGAATGTGCGGCGAGTAGACGTGATCGATTCCAGAACGCGAGAGCACATCGATGGAGCTGCCGAGGGCCTGATCCGGATTGAAGGAATTGATGCTGTGACTGGGAGTGATGTCGACGCGGACGACGCCGTCGGGAGAACTTTTTGTTTGCGCGATTGCGGTTGCAGTTGTTAATACAAGGCAGGCCATCCAGATTTTTGGTGTCATGTTTTGCAGTCCCTTCATTTCCAGGCCGTTCGTCGATCGAATGAATCCTCCGGGTGATCGTAACGCAACAGGAGCGAAGTGTCGCGCGGATGTGCGGCCGCCCCCTGCCCGCGAACTGCGCTTGCGCAGTTATCCTCGTCAAATTCCGTTTGCGAGGATAGATTAATGTACGAGAACCATTTAAGGATACGAGGTCGGGAGACCACGAAACTCCACGGAGATTCGTGCTCGTGCATATGGGTTGCGGTGTCGCTTGTTGCAGCATGCTTATGAAGAAACCAGTTTCGTCCAAATAAATTATGACCTGTGGAGACCAAAAATGATTTCGTCGCGCTGGCTGTTCCCCGTGGTTTTGTCCGCCGTGGTGATGCACGCACAACAACCGTCGATACCGGAGTTGCTGCAGGGCTATTCGCACGATGCGTCGGCGAAAGAAGTGCAGTGGGAGCAGAAATTCCGCGCAGTTCCGTCGCCGGACAATTTGCGCAGCTACATGCAGCGGCTGTCGGCGCATCCGCACAACGTGGGGTCTCCCTACGATAAAGACAATGCGGAATGGATTGCGGACAAATTTCGTTCGTGGGGCTTCGATACTTCGATCGAGACATTTTATGTATTGTTTCCCACCCCGAAAGAACGCGCGCTGGAGTTAGTCGAGCCGACGAAGTTTACGGCGAAGCTGGCAGAACCGACGGTCGCGGTGGATCCCACATCGAACCAACAATCCGAGGCGCTGCCACCCTACAATGCGTACTCCGCGGACGGCGATGTGACTGCGCCGCTGGTGTACGTGAATTACGGCACCCGCGAAGATTACGAAACACTGGCAAAGATGGGCGTTTCCGTGAAGGGCGCCATTGTGATCGCGCGCTATGGACACGCCTGGCGCGGCATCAAACCGAAGGTAGCGGCCGAACATGGAGCTGTGGGCTGCATCATCTACTCCGATCCGCAGCAGGATGGGTACGGCGAAGATACGACCTTCCCCGCGGGCCCGGCGCGGCCGACGGAGGGCGTACAGCGCGGTTCGGTTACGGACACATATTATCCGGGCGACCCGCTGACTCCTGGTGTTGGCGCGACGAAAGACGCGAAGCGCGTTCCATTGAAAGACAATCCGGAAATTACAAAGATACCCACGTTGCCCATTTCTTACGGGGACGCGCAGCCGCTGCTGGAGGCGCTGGGTGGACAGATGGTTCCCCGTCCGTGGCGCGGAGGATTGCCGATTGCATATCACGTCGGTCCAGGCGCGACGAAGGTTCATTTGCGAGTGGTTTCCAACTGGGACACGAAGCCGATCTATGACGTGATCGCGCGGATGACGGGCGCGACGGAGCCGGACCAGTGGGTGATCCGCGGCAACCACCAGGATGCGTGGGTGAACGGGGCGGAAGATCCAATCTCCGGTCTGGTGGCGGAAATGGAAGAAGCGCGCGCGCTGGGTGAATTGGCGAAGCTAGGATGGAAGCCGCGGCGCACCATTATTTATTGCGCGTGGGACGGCGAAGAGCCCGGCTTGCTGGGTTCGACCGAGTGGGTGGAGACGCACGCGAAGGAACTGAACGATCATGCGGTGTTCTATGTCAACTCCGACAACACCGACCGAGGTTTTCTGCAGATGGAAGGTTCGCACTCTGTCGAACACTTTCTAAACACGGTGGCTGCGGAGGTGCCGGATCCTGAAACAAAATATTCCGTGCTGGAACGGGCGCGGCTGCAGCAGATTGGAGAGGCGAAGACGGAAGCGGAGCGAACGGAGCTGCGCGACCGACGCGATCTGCGCATCGGGGCCTTGGGTGACGGTTCCGACTACTCGCCATTTCTGGACTATCTTGGAATTCCATCCGTTGATCTGAGTTTCGACGGTGAAACGAAAGGGGGCGTGTATCACTCCGAATATGACGACTTTTATTGGTACACGCATTTCTCCGACACAAAATTTGTGTACGGTCGCGCGTTGGCGCAGGTGGCTGGAACCGCTGTCATGCGCATGGCAGATGCAGAAGTTCTGCCGTATGAGTTCACAGACGTGGCGGATACCATGCACCAGTATGTGAACCAATTGAAAAAGCAGATGACGGATACGCGGCAAGACATTACGGAGAGCAATCGACAGATTCAGGAGGGAGTTTTCACGGCAATGTCCGATCCGCAGACACCTTCCTATCCGCCCAAGGAAGAGCCGGTGCCACCGTATATAAATTTTGCGCCGCTTGAAAATGGAGCGGCCGATTTGACCATCAGCGCGCAGAAATATCAGACGGCGTTCGATCAACTGGGAAAGGACGATGCGCTGCTGGACGGAACGCAGGTAGCCAGCGTGAATCATCTGTTAATGCTGACGGAGCGCGCGACACTGCTGCAGGCTGGACTGCCGGGACGAAGTTGGTATAAGAACCAGATCTATGCTCCCGGTGCCTACACCGGGTACGGCGTGAAAACTCTGGCTGCGGTACGGGAGGCGATGGACCAACATACATGGCAGCTCGCCGACCAGCAATCCCCTGTGGTGGGAAATGTTCTGGTGGACTGGAGCCGCGCCATCGATGCAGCCACCGACAAGCTGGACGCAATTGAGGCAAAAAAACAGTAGCTATTTGTGGGTCTTACCGACCTGGTGCCATGATGCGTCGATCTGTTCCAGGGTGCGGCCTTTCGTCTCCGGCACCAGGCGATAGACAAAGAACCACGCGAGGATGCCGATGACTGCGTAGAGCCAGAAAGTGGCGCTTCGACCCAGAGAATGCAGCAGGCTGAGAAACGTGAGCGCGACAATCAGGTTGGAGCCCCAGTTCATCATGGTGGCGACGCCCATTGCACGGCCGCGAATTTTGAGAGGATAGATTTCCGAGATCAGCAGCCAGAAGACCGGTCCCAGCCCAATGGCAAAACAGGCCACGTACACTGCCAGGCTGACCACGGCAAGCCATGCAACGATGCTCGACGAGCTGGCGAAGAGAAATGCAGCCCCCAGGACTCCAAGGCTGATCACCATCCCCACCAGCCCATAGAGAAGCAATGGACGTCGTCCCGCGCGATCGAGCATGCGCAGGGCAACGATCGTCAGCAGTACGTTGACGACTCCGACGCCGACGGTCGCTAAAATCGCTGCCGAAGCGGAGTGAAGTCCAGCCAGTTGAAAAATTGTCGGCGCGTAATAAATGACGGTATTGATTCCGGTGAACTGCTGGAAAGCTGCCAGCCCGATACCAATGATCAGCGGACGCCGCAAAGAAGCGTTCAGTAACTCGCGCCAGCCGCCTTCCTGCAAACTCAGGTCGGCTTTGATCTCGGCCAGCTCGGCGCTCACATCACCGGACTCTCGGATTCTTTGCAGTACAGCGCGGGCCTGATCGTCCTGCGATCGGCTCATGAGCCAACGCGGACTCTCCGGAACAAAGAACAGGCCGATAAGCAGGATCAACGCGGGAATCGCGGCCAGGCCAAACATCCAGCGCCAGGCCTCCTTGTTCGCCAAGGCATAGTCTGCCAGGTAAGAAACCACGATGCCGAGGGTGATCATCAGCTGGTTCAGCGAAACTAATTTACCTCGAATGGCCGGTGGAGAAACTTCAGAGATATAGAGCGGGGCTGTAAATGATGCGATCCCAATAGCAACACCAACCACCACACGGCCGATGGCCAGCAGCGTTGGCGTGGGTGCGAGTGCCGTACCGATGGCGCCGATGATGAACAAAATCGCCACATGGATGAGCAATTTGCGGCGTCCCAGAGCATCCGCTAACTTGCCGCCAAATGCGGCCCCGGCCACAGCACCCAACAACACGGCTGCAACAACCACTTCTTCCTGGAATGTCGAAAGCAAGAAGTCTTTTCGAACAAAAAGGATCGCTCCCGAGATGACTCCGGTGTCGTAGCCGAACAGCAAACCAGCCAGCGCTGAGATGCCTGAAACCATGGTGACAAAGCGGCTGGTTGCCGGTTTGGTGTGGCTGTGTTGTGGAGATGACAAGTGTTTGCCTCCGCGCTGATGTGTGCATCACTCAATTCTGAGGGCACAAGCGTCCGGTGGGTTGCCGGAACAGTCCACGAGAAGCATACCTGATCCTGGTCAGTTCGTTGATGCTCGCGAACTTCAGGCGCTACCGTGCCTTCTGCTGTTGCTTCAGTAAGGCGACTGTCGCTTTCGGATCGATGAGGTGCATGCGGCCATCCGCACTCGGCGTGGCGCCCTGTTTCATCAGCGCAATGGTCTGTTCCGGGGTCAACTTCGGATTGAGCGCGATCATTTTCGCCGCCAGATTGACGACGTTCGGAGATGCCATGGAAGTGCCGGACTCCTTCAGCTTTGTTCCGCCGGGCACGTAGCTCTCGACGCGATAGCCATCCGCATCGAGGATCACGGTCTTGCCGTAGCTGGTGAAGGAGGTTTCGTCTCCGGCCTGATCGACAGCGCCGACGGTGACTAAGTTCCGCAACTGCAGCGACGCGGGTACATCTCCCAGGAAGCTGGCATTGCTGTCGGAGTTGCCCGCAGCGCAGACCCACAGCGTGTTGGGAGCCGCCTGGATCGCGCCTGCGACGGCATCCCGCCATACCGCGTAAATCTGTGCGGCAAGTTGCTTGCGCTTGTCGGGATCTTTCTCCGCGCTGGTCTTGTCGAGCCACTGCTCGATCTCGCCCTGGCTGTCGCCCCAGCTCATATTCACGACGCGAACATTGTTCTTGCGAAGATATTCGCCGACCTGATGGAAATCCGCTTTGAATTTTTCTGCCCACGCGACGGTCGGCGCAAATGGCATGTCCGGCAGCGAGTCGTTGAACTGGATGACAACCAGCCGCGCCGCTGGATTGCCGCGAACCGCGATGCCGGCCACGTGGGTGCCATGCATGTACTGACCGATGAAGCGGACCTGTTTGAGAAATTGCGCCAGCTGATCGGACGGCATGCGGGATAGAGTTTTGCGAGCTTCGGCGGCGGCGGGCGAATCGATGCCATTCTGCAAATCGTCCAGCCCCTGGAAGACGGTGAGCACCTTGGGATATGCGGCCTTCTGCTCGGCAGTCATCGGCTGCAGATCGCCGTTGTACATCTTCCCCTGCAAATCGAACGCGAGTCCATGCGCGCTGTGCCCATCCGGATGCGGATCGACGAAAAGGCGGCCAGGATACAACGAGGTGTCCACGCCGGAGTCGAAGATGGCGATGCGAACCGGGGTCAACTTGTCGTCCGAGGTCAGGGTCACGTCGCGCGCCGCCCAGATGTCCGGCTTCTTGACGTCGTGCGCGGCGATGTAGGGAGAGAGTACAGCCAGCGCAGGCTTCGCCAGCGGCAGGTAGAACTTTTCCTCGACACGCATGCCCAGCAGAGTTTCCGCACCGGGAAGGTCGAGGGCGCCTGTCTTCGCCACCTGCGGATCCAGGTCGGATTTCGCGCTGCTCTCCAGCAGGTCGGGCGAAAGCAGTTCGAAGCCCGTCCTCATCCCCTTTACGGTTTCCTGGGTTGGGCTCCATGGCAATGCATCGATCTCCGCCGCAAATTGCTTTTGAAATGCCTCTTCGAAGGCTGGGCCGGAAGTGGCGCCGCTGTCTTGATTCGCTTTCACGAAGGCATTTGTCATCAGGCCAGAGGTGAGTTTCGCTGCAGGCTTGTCCTGCAGGTCACGAATTTGCGCAGAAGTTGCAAGCGCGCCCTTCATATCGCCTTGCAGCATTTGCGCGCTCAGCCTGGCGCCCAGCAGTTCCCGCAAAGTTTCTTTGTCGGAGATGTTGTAGTCCGCCAAAACAGAATTCACATCGGTCTCGACCTTCTTGGCAAACGCGTTGAACGTTGCATCGTCGGCATTGAGCAAGGAGCTGGCAGGCTGGGTGAGCGGATAGCTGAAGCGAGGCAGATCGGCGGCGGTGTTGACCGTCTTTTTCGTCTGCCCCAGGCTGAACACGGTGCTGACGGCGCAGAACAACACGAGAGAGTAGAGTGGCGTGCGAGGCAATCTGCTCATAGTTCTCCTGACGTACTCGATGAAGATAGGATCGCGGTGCTGAGTCGTTACTTCGCGGACTTCCGGAACTTGGCCCAACGCGCGCGCTGAGCGGCAGCAATCTTGGCGCGAGCCGCGGCGCTCATCTTACGCCGTTTTGTGGGTTTGGATGCGGACGCGGCCAGGTGCGGCTTGGTATTTGGCGTGCGAGCGGTGCCAGACAACAACGATTTGACTTGCTGCAGCCGAGATATTTCTGCGTCAATGGCTGCAATTAAAGATCGAGTATCCATGTTTTCCCCTCCGGTCCATCATAGCGTGCCGCTTGCGGCAACCACCGGCTTTGCGGCGAGGAGGGGGGTCTCTCAGCGTCTGGGCAGAGGCGGAGCCCTATGAACTCTGCTTTTTGGCATGGCCGCGCCAATGCCGAGGAGGTCCTTATTCTTCAAAAAAGTGAGCAAAATGGTACAGATGGCTCCATTCCAGCGATGTTATTTTACGGTACGGTGGCGATCTTTGAGAGGATCAAAGACTGCGGTACCAGAGGGTGCGAGCCACCGTAGGATGCAAGCCGAGATTTTGTCGATGGAACCCTACGGCTAGTGTAGTGTCCAACAAATAGCTGGACATATAAACGAGGACAACTGCATACTGAGTCATGCCCCGCTCTACCCAGTCGCTTGCCGTTTCAAAAGGTCAGCAGGAGCAGATCGAGCGCTGGTTG
>JBAVOQ010000176.1:0-11440 GCA_049692235.1 Acidobacteriaceae bacterium
GCGTGGCGCTCAATCCCGGTGAGACTAAAACCGTGACAATGAAGCTTACGCCAGACGACCTGATGCTGTTGGATGAAGATATGCATTGGAAGGTAGTGCCGGGCACCTTCGACGTGATGATCGGCAAGTCGTCGGCAGATATCGTGCTGAGCGGGCCCTTCAGGTGGAGGGACGCTCACTCGCTGGTCGGATCTCGCCCGCGCCGAGGTGATAGCATATCGCTCGATGAGGAATACTTCGCGATTTTTTCTCTTTCGACCCATTGCCATTGCAGCGACAACCTACGCGCTGTGTGTGTTCGCCTTCCCTCCATCGGTTGCGGCGCAGGCAGTTTCCAACGATGCCGAGCCCGCGCAACACAAGGTCATCACCAATCTGCTGCAGGATCTCAGTCATACGCGCGCACCGCGCCAGGCTGCGATATCCCCGGATGGTCAGATTGTTGCCTGGGTGGCGCCAGCGGCGACCACGGGCGAACGCATCACTCTTCGATCACTGAATGGCAACGATGCGTCGACGCAAGTGATTTCAGTGCCCAATTCAAATCCGCAAGTTGAACACTCGTGCAATGAGGACAACATTGCATGGTCGCCGGACAGCAAAAAGATCGCGTTTACGTCTGACTGCGCTACGCCGGGGCAATCGCAGGTTTTTGTTGTCCACTTGAATTCAAACTCGACTCAGAGTTCGAACAAGCTTGCGGCTTCACGGCAGTTGACTTCGCTAAAGGGCTTTATCCATGACGTGACCTGGTCGCCCGACGGCACGCGGATTGGTTTTCTATTTGTTGAGAACGCAACTCGGCCGCCCGGTGCATTGGCCGCGATGAAGCCGGCCGTGGGTGTGATCAGTGCTCAAACATTGGCGGAGATTCAGCGAGTCGCGGTCATTGCTGTTTCTGCAACGGCTGAAGGAATGCCACAGGTCATGCAGGTGACGCCGTCAAGTTTGCACATTTACGACTATGACTGGTCGCCAAACTCAAAGGATTTGGCGTACATCGCCGCGCCGCCCCCGGGCGAAGATAATTGGTGGGTTGCGCAACTATACGTTGAGCCGATTGCGAATGGCACGCCGCGGTCCATCCTAAACCCAAACATGCAGATTGCCGAGCCGCAATGGTCTCCGGACGGTAAAAACATTGTGTTCATCGGGGGTCTGATGAGCGATTACGGAGAAACCGGCGGCGACATCTATATCGTTTCTTCTGCGGGCGGAGATGTTCGGGATCTAACACCAGGGCGCAAGGCGAGTCCGGCGTGGCCCCACTGGATCGATAACTGCAAACTCGGATTTACTGAAGTTGTCGATGGGGAGTCTCGATTCAGCGTGATTGATCCGGCGACCGGATTCGAGGACGTATCCGACCAAGTGACCTTTCCCGCTACCATCGGTGCTGGGGTTCAGCGCCTAAGCTTGTCTTTTTCCAGCGCCAAAGGCGCAACACCAGTGGCGGCGCTCATCAAGTCCAGTTTCAACGAGCCGCCCGAAGTATGGGCCGGGCCGCTGAATAAACTTTCCCAGATTACGCACCTGAATGACGGCTTGCATCGTGACTGGGGTCAGAGCGAAAGCGTGACCTGGAACAACGAAAGATTTCGCGTCCAGGGTTGGCTCATCTATCCGAAGAATTACGATCCGCAGAAAAAATATCCGCTCATTCTCTGGGTTCACGGAGGACCGGCGAACCAGATGTTGTCTCACTGGCCGATCTCCACCTACAATCCGCCGATTGCGTTTTCAACGCTGAACTATTTCATGTTGATGCCAAACCCGCGGGGCAGCTATGGCGAGGGAGAAGCCTTTACGGCGGCCAACCGCAAGGACTTTGGTTATGGAGATCTGCGCGACCTGCTGGCCGGAGTCGATGTTGTGACGAAGAAATTCCCCATTGACCCCGATCGTGTTGGCATCACCGGTTGGAGCTATGGCGGATTTATGACGATGTTCGCTGTTACCCAGACGCATCGCTTCCGCGCGGCGGTTGCCGGCGCAGGCATTTCCGACTGGAAAAGCTATTACGGGGAGAATTCCATCGACCAATGGATGATTCCGTTCTTCGGCGCAAGCGTGTACGACGATCCCGCGGTTTATGCAAAGAGTTCCGCGATCAATTTCATCAAGAATGCAACCACTCCGATGCTGATCGTCGTGGGCGACCGGGATGGAGAATGTCCTGCGCCCCAGTCCTTCGAAATGTGGCACGCTCTGAACACCATGCACGTCCCCGTGAAACTCGTCGTATATCCCGATGAGGGCCACGGATTCTCGAATCCAAACGATGAACGTGACGTGTTGGAGAGAGCCATCCGGTGGTTTGACAAATACATGTCGGCCAGGCAACCGGGAAGTCAAGCCGCTATGCGGCCGTAGAGGCGTAGTCGGCGCTTGAGAACGTTTCTCGACTGATCAATGTAATCATTTTGTCCCATGTGCGCGCGCTTCAGTCAATCAGCATGCATACCCTCGCACGCACTCTCCAATACTCATCCAAGACGAACGTCTGCGATGTCCAGTTTTTCTTGACAATCGAGCGCTCCTAGTTAAACACTTAACCTATTCAAAACGCCGCTGCTAGGCCGCGAATTCGATCGTTCTCTCTGCGCGGACTGGTCGGTCTGAAACTTCATGGCTTGAAATTCAAGGCAGCGCGGATGTCTTTGGGGGAACTGTAAGAAAACTTAACCTGGGGGAACGCCATGATTCGCAGCAGATTCCACGTCTGGCATATCGGCCATAAGCTTGTTCCGGCAATAACATCCATCCCGCAGCGTTTCCTCAGGGTTGGATGGTTCGTTCTTCTGCTGCTTTCGATGGTGCCGATGGCGACGGCGCAAGGGACCGGAAACATCTCGGGATATGTTCGTGACGCCTCTGGAGCGGCCGTGCCAGGCGCAACTGTAACTGCCGTGATGAACGAACAGCAAACCACTCGCACACAGCAGACAGACGCGCAGGGCTTCTATAACTTTATTGCGTTGCCTTCCGGCCATTACACGATCACTTTTTCTGCGAGTGGGTTTAAAAAAGAAATACGGTCCGGCGTTGAGTTGACGGTGTCGCAGAACGCTCGAGCCGATGCGCAGCTGACCGTCGGCGCCGTACAAACTGAGGTGAAGGTCTCCAGTACGGTCGCGTTGGTGGATACAACGTCGAACACATTATCGGGGCTGGTGGACGATCGACGCGTAGTGGACCTGCCGCTGAATGGACGGAATGTCATGTCGCTGGCGGGCATTCTTCCCGGTGTTACAAACGTGAGCGCCCCGCAAACGCAGAGCGACGCTCGTGGCGGCCCGCAGATGGACGTCAACGGCAGCTTGCCCAACGCGACGGTGTACACGTTCGACGGAGCATTTTTCAACAATCCATCTCGCAATACCGGCATCAACTTTCCGCCGCCCGACGCAATCGCTCAGTTCCGTATGCTGACCAGTAATTTCTCAGCCGAATACGGGCATAACGCCGGCGCGCAGATTGAAGTGGTCTCCAGAGCGGGAACCAACAAGTTCCACGGGGCCGCGTGGGAGTTTCTGCGAAACGCAGCCTTCAATGCGAAAGATTACTTTGCTCCCAATGTCCCCGCCGAAGTTCAGAACCAGTTTGGTGCGGCGCTCGGTGGCCCGATCCTGAAGGATAAGTTGTTTTTCTTCGCTTCCTATCAGGGACTTACAAATCATCAACAAGCGGAAAGCGTTCAAGCAGTAGTTCCTAGTGCGGCGGAACGAGGCGGCGACTTCACTGGAGCCAATCAGCTCTTCGATCCTACAGATCCTTTGACAGGACTTCCTCTGACCGATCCCAATGGAAATCCCTGCGTAGCGGCGAACATTATCAATCCCAACTGCATCAGCCCGGTTGCGACCAATCTTCTGAAGTATGTTCCCACATCGGCAACAGGCACAGTCACTGCACTGGCGGCAAGCCCAATCCTCGACAACAATGGAAACATTCGCGTGGATTGGAACCAGAGCTCGAAAGATTTGATTTACGGCCACTACTACCAAGACAATACGAGTTACTCCTCGCCCTTCGCGGGAGGCAACATTGTCGGGTACATGGGCCAGACTTATGATATCAAGCAACAGGACGCCGTCATCAACGACATCTACACCTTTAGTCCCAGCGTCATCAATCAAGCGATATTTTCAGTGTTGAATTCGACGTCAAGCCAGTTGGAGAGCGCCACGATTTCAAACGCGAGCCTGGGGATCAATCTTCCGAATTACCTCGAAGCGTACAATCCGTCGGGCGCCGTCAATGTGAACGTGGGAAATGATTTCACCATGGGTGGAGGCGCGATCGCAATATTCTCCGGACGGAATTACCAATTTGCCGACAATCTTTCCTGGAACAAAGGTCGGCATAGCATGAAGTTCGGCTTTGAGGTCCTCAAGCTTCACTTTTACCAGGCCTATATCTATCCGCCGAGCTTTTCCTTTACCGGCGCTCGGACACAAAATCCAAATCCCGGACCGAACAGTCCGCCAAGTGGCGATCCCGTGGCGGATTTTCTACTGGGAGCCTACAACACGACTACGGTTGCCTTCGGACTCGCGGTCAATGATAACCGGACAGCATATAACTCCTTCTATGGGGAAGACTCCTGGCGTGTGAACCCACGCTTTACTCTGAATTATGGATTGCGCTACGAACCTTTCCTGCCATGGAAAGCTGCTGGTAATAAGCTCACAACCGTCGAACCAGGAGTTCAATCGAAGGTCGACCCGACCGCGCCTCCGGGAATTGTGTTTCCGGGCGACCCTGGAATTACAGACGGCATCGCACCGGCAAACCTAAGCAACTTTGCCCCACGCGTGGGCTTTGCATGGGATGTTTTCGGCGACGGCAAGACGAGCGTTCGCGGGGGCTACGGAGTTTTCTACAACGCGATCAACGCGGACTCATTAGCGCAAATCAACGCGCCGTATGCGGGGTCAGCCAACCCCTCGAACGGAGACATCGCGAATCCGTTTACTTCGGTCGGGGAGACAAATCCGCCAACTACGCTCACGGGTCAATTCGGCTGCGTGCCAGTTCCAACATACCCGTACTACAGTTGCTCACTTTTCCCTTTGCCTTTAAGCGGCCTCTACATCAGCACGAAGCTTAAATTGCCTAGATATCAGCAGTATGATTTATCAGTGCAGCGACAAATCACCTCGAGCACCATGATCGAGATATCGTATGTGGGTAATACCGGGAGCCGTATTCCTGGCTATATTCCTAATAATCCAGCCAGGTTTATTACTGACCCAATTACTGGCGATCCGCCCTCCGAAGGTAACGTGAATGACCGTGTTTTGTATGAGCCGGGGATATTGTCTTCCTCTGGGTATATCTACACCAACTATGCCCATAGCAACTACAACTCCCTGCAGATTCAAGGGACAAAACGTTTTGGGAATGGCGCAACCATCCTGGCTAACTACACCAGGGCAAGATCGCTCGACTACATTTCAAACAATAACTCGAGCGGCAACGTTCCAGACCCGTTTAACTTACCCAGGGCGTACGGGCCGTCCGACTTCGATCGACGCGATTCGTTCGTGATTTCGTGGCTGTATACGCTTCCGTTCCATTTCCATAACCCAGTCGAGGAGAGCCTCTTAGGCGGTTGGACTGTGACGGCCATCCAGACCGTAGAAAGCGGTCTTCCACTTACGTTCTACGCAGGCGAAGATGTCGCGGTGGATGGAACTTTCCCGTATCCAGGACAGTACGCTGAGTTGCAGCCTGGTGCGAGCGCCAGCACCATCAAGATCAGCCATCCTAGTCGAGCCGCAATGGTCAACGAATTCTTTAACACAGCCGCATTCGTCAACCCCAGCAATGAGCCGCTCGGAACCTACGGCAACTCCAGTAAAGGTATGATTAGCGGGCCTGCGTACGCCAACACGGACGCATCCATTCTGAAAGACTTTACATTGCCGGAGACATTTCGACTGCAGTTTAGGGCGGAGAGCTTCAACACTTTCAATCAAGTGAACTTCGCAAACCCAAATACATACGCAAACGCTGGGTCAGCGTTTGGTCAGATCCAATCGACCGTAGCGCAGACGGGTCGACAACTCCAACTTGCGTTAAAGCTTCTTTGGTAAATGGGCTATACAGTGGAGAGGTAGGTCGCTCTCTCCACTTTAATCTTTAGTCTAAAATGTGCGCGCATAGGAATCGAAATCGCAATAGAAAAGCCATTGTGACGTTGCCATGGCGCATGCTTAACAATGCTGCTTGAGGAGATACAAATGAGGGCTTTGGTTATCGCGGCAGTTGCCAGCGTATTTTGTTGTATAGCGCATGCGCAGACTGTATCGCCGTTGTTTGCTCGGGGCTACACAGTCGTTCCGGAGCCGCAAAAGGTTTCCCTGGATGGTTCGGACTTTACCTTCAACCAGGCTTGGCAGTTGAAGATCGACAACGGCGTTGCCAAAGATGATGTTGCGGTCGATGCGTTGCGCGAGGGTCTCGCCAGCAGATTCAATGTGCGGATGGGCGCCGCTGGTGGTAAGGGCGGCACACTTACCCTACGCATCCAGCCAGGAAGTGTGCCCATTGGAACAGCCTTGGATTCCAGCAAAGGGTCTTTGGAGCAGCAGGCGTATCGCATCGATTTGCATAGAGAAGCTATCACGATTACCGCGAACGCTTCCACCGGACTTTTCTATGGAGTTGAGACTCTGCTCCAGTTGCTGCGGCGAGACATGGGAACACTTTGGCTTCCGCAAGGGAGCATCGTCGATTGGCCGGATATGGAACTTCGCCACATCTATTGGGATGACAACCATCATCTTGAACATGTGGATGAGTTGAAGCGTGATCTGAGACAAGCCGCGTTTTATAAAATCAATGGCTTTGTGATCAAACTCGATGGGCATTTCCAATATAAGAGCGCTCCAGCGGTTGTAGAGCCCTATGCTCTGACTCCGGCAGAACTGCAGGAATTGACCAATTACGGGCTGCGGTATCACGTTCAACTGATCCCCTATCTGGATGGGCCCGCGCACATCTCATTCATTCTGAAACATCCGGAATATGCGAATCTGCGGGAATATCCTGAAAGCAACTATGAAATTTGCTCAACCAACCCAGCTTCTTACAAGCTGCTGGAAGGCATGTATCAAGACTTACTCGACGCCAATAAGGGGGTGAAGTATTTCTATCTATCGACGGACGAACCCTATTATTTGGGCCTCGCGCATAACTCGCAGTGCAATGAAGCGGATTTGGCAAAGCAGTTAGGCTCCGTTGGGAAGGTGTTCGCGCACTTTGTCGACAAGGCTGGCGGCTACCTGCACGACCAGGGGAGAAGTGTGATTTTCTGGGGCGAGTATCCGATGAAACCCAGCGACCTCTCATCCTTGCCACCCTATGTCATCAATGGCGAAGTCTACGGTCCAACGTACGACAAAGCATTCCATCAACGCGGCATTCGCCAAATGATTTTCACATCGACAGAAGGCGAAGAAAAGCTGTTTCCTGACTATTTCATCCTTCCTCAGAGCGATCGCCTGCACGGCGCATCGAACGATGAGTTCGAGGACAGTCCAGGTCTGCCCCGGGTAGACGACATCATGAAGAAGATTTCTTTCGATTCGTCCCGCGTGAATACGAGCGTGATCGGTGAGGTGGACGCGGGATGGGCGGATGAGGGCGTGAATCCGGAGACCTTCTGGTTGGGGTATGTTGCTGGCGTGGCTGCGGGGTGGCATCCGGGCATGCCGAGCGCTCCGGAACTGTCGAGTGCGTTCTACTCGCTGTTCTATGGGGTGAAAGTCGTTAGCATGGATCGCGTGTATCAGTTGATGAGCGAACAGGCGCAATCATGGAATGACAGCTGGGACCCGATGGAATCGAAAGCGCGAAAGCCGATATGGGGATCGTCGTATGCCATCTTTAATCCGCCGCATCCAGCTCATGATCAGACATTGCCGCTGCCACCTGTTCCCGATAACGCCCTGGATTATTCATCGACCTGGTCCAAGGAAAATTCCCGACGAATTGCTCTAGCCTTGCAAGCTGAGCAGCAGAACCAAGTGTTACTTGGGTTGCTACACGAAAATCTTCAGCGCGCACAGTTCAATCGATATAACCTCCAGGTCTATCTCACGATTGCGGACCTATGTCAGCAAAATCTGGCAATGATTGTCAGCATCCATCGAATGGATGTCGATCTCGCTGCCGCTTCTCAAGCGAAAGAGAAAGATCCAAAAGAGGCGATCAGCGAAGTCGATAGTGCGCTGGACACTGCAACATCAATCTGGCAGCAGCGTAACCAGGTTCTGAAGAATTCCGTTGCAACCTGGAACGAGAGATGGTACCCGCGGGCGGAAGAAGCGAATGGTCGCCGGTTCCTGCATGAACTGGATGATGTGAAGGATCATCTTCCTGATCGAACAACGGATATGTCCTACCTTGTCTATCGCGAAAAACTTCTCCCATTTGGGGAGTGGGTGAACGCCATCGCTGCAGCGCGCAACCGGTTCGCTGCGGCCCATAATTTACCGACCAGAAACTATCGGCTGGCATGGGACGATTTCAGTGCTGTGCCCGCCGTGTGTTCATCAGCGTCCGACCTGATGGCCAACCCGCAATTGCGACCGGCAGACGTCGATCAGGCGGCCACCTGCGGTATGGGCGAATAGGAGGACATAGAAGTGATTCATCGATCCAACGGTGTCGTGGAAAGGCTCGCCGGATCGGATCTACGACGAGAACGCACGTCTGCACGGGCTAGCGATCGGATGAAAGTTCTTGTTGTTGGAACGATTTTCGTTTGTCTGTGCTCCACGGGAAATGCCCAGGCAGTCTCTGCACTCTTTGCTCGTGGGTACACCCTAGTTCCAGCACCGCAGAAGGTTGTTTTAACCCAGCAAGATTTTGCTTTCGGTCACAATTGGCAACTCCGTTTAGACAAGAGCGTGTCCTCGAAGGATATCGCCGTCGAGTTGTTGCGCGACGACCTGGCTTCAAGATTCCATGTGACCCTTGCGACATCCAGCCGGGCAGGCAATGTTGTGACCCTCTCGATCTCGCCTGGAAATGTCACGGTCGGGGATGCTCAGGACAGAGACAAAGCTGCGTTGGAAGAGCAGGCGTATCGGCTAACGCTTCGCCCCGGATCGATTGCGATTACGGCGAACGCACCGATAGGACTCTTCTACGGGGTGGAGACGCTGATTCAGCTTGCGAAGCCGGCACGAGGCGATCTGTTGTTTCCGCAAGGCGAAATTGTGGATTGGCCGGACGTGAGGCTTCGCGAGATCTTTTGGGACGAGCTTAGGCATCTGGATCATTTTGACGTTTTGGAGCAGGCTGTTCGACGCGCGGCATTCTTCAAGGTGAACGCAATTGCTCTGCGGCTGAATGAACATTTTCAATACGCAAGCGCTCCAGGATTAGTCGATCCGAATGCTCTTTCGCCAGCCCAGCTTCAGACGCTTACCAACTATGGACTGAGATATCACGTTCAGATCATTCCCTATCTGGATGGGCCAGCTCACGTGGCCTTTATTCTGGAACGCCAGGTCTATAAGAATTTGCGGGAGTTTCCAGATCTTGCCTTTGAGATGTGCTCTACCAATCCTGAGACCTACAAATTGCTCGAAGGCATGTATCAGGACCTGATAAACGCCAATCAAGGTGTGGAATATTTCCATCTTTCGACAGATGAAGCGTGGTTTGTTGGGAAGGCGGACAACAAACAATGCCACGAGGCTGACGCGGCGAAAGAAGCGGGAAGCACCAGTAAGGTCTGGGTGGATTACACAAAGAAGACGTCGGCCTATTTGGTGAGCCGCAATCGCAAAGTTATTTTTTGGGGCGAAGATCCATTACAACCTGAAGACATACCGCTTTTGCCGCAGGAGCTAATTAATGGAGAAGTTTATAGCCCAAGCTATAACAGAGCGTTCAAGGCTCGTGGAATTCCACAGATGATCTATACCAACTCGCAGCCCGACGATCCTCTGTTTCCTGCCACCGCAATTCTTTCCCCGCAGGACGAAGTCCACCCCCAAGCGGTACAAGATAGAACGGCGCAAGTCTTCAACGAAATTTCATTTACTTCAGCTCGCCAAGAAGCCGACATCATTGGGGCGGGTGTGTATGCATGGGGAGATGTTGGACCGCATCCGGAGACGTTCTGGTTGGGATACGCGGTTGGGGCGGCGGCAGCGTGGCACCCTGGAGCAGGCAGTCCGCGTGAGTTGACTGAGAGTTTCTACCGGCTCTTTTATGGCCAGGGCGCAACGCAGATCGGGCAGCTCTATCGATGGATGAGTACACAGGCGCAGTTTTTTGCCACCAGCTGGGATAGCCGGCCATCCACGGACCTGCCTCTCATATTCGGCTATTCCTATGGAACTGGCCCGTTCGTTCCGCACGTCGATACACTTCCGCTACCGCCTTTGCCAACAGGCGGATATCTTCAGCTATCCGGTAATTGGGCCGCGGAGAATTCTCGCAGGGTGGAATTGGCGGAGAAATCCCTAGGGGAGAACGACGAGCTGTTGGATCTGCTCTATGCGAATATTCCGGCGGTCCAGTTCAATCCCTATAACCTTGAAGTCTATCTTTCCATTGCTCAGTTATGCCGGCAGAATCTGCTGATGATAACGAATCTGGGAGAGATCAACCATCAGCTTTCAACCGCTGAAGAAGAAGCTTCGAAGCTGCACTACGCCGCCGCCGTCGCAGCGCTTGACGCTTCGATCGATACTGCCATACGCGTTCGAGACGAGAGAAACCAGACCCTTCAGGCGACCACAACAACCTGGTATAAGACTTGGTTCCCCAGGGAGAAGGAGGGGAACGGACGGCATGTCGCTCGCGATCCGCAGCGGTTCGTAGATACCGGGACAAGTGCAGATGCTCGCAGAAAGCAAGTAGGATTAAACTACCTCATCGATCGAGAATTCCTGCTGCCGTTCGGGGAATGGGTAAGCCAGCTGCAAGAAATACGGAATCGCTATGCGGTAGCTCACAAGTTACCGGTTCGCATTGTTCATTTTGATTGGCAGGATAGCAAGACACTCCATAGCCAGGGAGTGAATCGTGAGTTATAGAAATAAGTTCGAAACTGTCGACGATTAATTGGATTCGAAGTAGCGACATCGCCATTACAGCGCGACCCATCACCGTGCTCCGACCTGCGCGCTATCTATGGTGACGATATGGGTCAAGCTTTGACAGAGCACAAATCCTTTGGCTTCGGCGAAAGACAACAGGCTTTCCAAAGTCACTTCAGGATGAATCGTATGCGGTGAAGTGACGCTGAACGCTGCCAGCGTTAGTCCTAGATCAATGGCGGTTCTAGAGAATTTCACTGTTGGGTGTATATTGATTCAGGCGAAGTTCCCGCGACATAACAACGAGGATGGGGAGAGCATATTCGGACGATCTGCGGCGGAAGCTGCTGGAGGCGCATAGTCGTGGGGAT
>JBAVOQ010000177.1:0-30594 GCA_049692235.1 Acidobacteriaceae bacterium
GCTGCTCAAGCTTCCGCCGTGTCTCTTCGTTCAAAACAATGGGCTGCGCAACACGCATATCGAGGTCCTCTCATCATAAGATGAACCTCAATATATAACTGATTCTAATAATGAGACACTACACTAGATCGTTGCGGCAGACGGGTCCTATTGCGCCGCAAGATGCGCCAGATTCGGCACCGCATCCTTGGAAATCGACAGGACACTTCTTCCATTCTTATCAACAATCAGCGCGGCGGGCGAACTGTCGGCTGAAGAAGCAGACCGGGAAACCACCGCCGTCAGCGCTCCGTCAGCGGCAATCGCGTATTGAGTGATGGCGCTCGCCGCGGAGTTGACGACCACCAGGTCGCCGCTTGAGGCCTCCATTACCATCGAGGTCGGTACGCTTTAGGGCGAACCAAAGGGAGAGCCGGAAATTTCCTGCAGGGTCGCGCCATTGCCAATTGAGAACGCGCGGATTCCCGTGTTCGCTTCACCGACGTACAAATGTCTCGAAGCGATGTCAGATGTCAGGACATTGTTCGCCGAAGTGCCATGCAGCGGCGCAAGGTGCTGGCGTGTTCCAACCGCGCCGGTTGCCGGGTCGAACGGAAACCCATCTACACCGCCTTTGCCAAGCGCGACAAAAAGTTCCTGATTATCAGGCGTCAAGTAGACTTCGGTTGGCTTTCCAGGATCGAGCGCAGGTAATTGCGAGCCAGAATGGAGCGCGCCCGTTGCGGCGTCGATCTGAAATTCCTGCACACCCCCTGCCGCGGAGGATGCAACGAACAGCCACTTCCCTGTGCGGTCCATCGACATCCACGTGGGTTGAGTCGCGCTTGCCACTGGGTTTCCATTATTTCCTGCCTGCAGGTTCCCATTGCTCGCAATCGTATTCAGGTACACCGCGCCATCGTTGGTGGCGAGATACAGAAACTTTCCGCTCGGTGTAGCTGCGATCGCGGTTGGCGATGCGGGCGCGTTGACGGTGGATTGTGCGACGCTTCTGACTTGGCCGGAAGCAACCGCAAAGGTACCGATGGTGCCATTGTTGGCGTTCGATACGTAGACAAACGAGGAGTTGGAGGCACTGGGAGTGATCGGGCTCCCCGTTGTGCTGGTCGTGCCCGTGGTTCCGGTCATACCGGTGGTCGAAGTTGTACTCGTAGTGCTGGTCGTGCCCGTGGTGGCAGTCGTGCTTGTGGTGCCGGTTGTTCCCGTCGTCGTGGTGCTAGTGCAGTCGTTATATTCCTGACACAAGGGCACAAAAAAATCCCCGGCATCCGGCGATGTCAAGGAAAACTGCGACAACACAAATGGAAACGATTCTGCGACGCGCCACACGGAGCAACGGCTGAAAGTGCATTGGGGTAAGGTCCTCAACTCTCCTTGTGCCTGCCGTGGACGCCGCCCCGATGCGTTATGCCTGCAAGACCGGCTCCTCCATCGAGCTGTGCTCCACATCCAGCACAGTGCCGATGGCATGAACGATAGAAGCGATGCGGACTGAGGCAATCATGGTTTCTTCCGTGATTCCCTTTTGCCGCAGCACGTTCTCATGCGCGTCAATACACTTGCCGCAACCGTTTACCGCGGAAGCGGCCAGACACCACAATTCAAAATCCACGGGGTCCGCCTTGTGGGTGCGAATTCCATTCATCCGCAGCCGTGCAGGCATCGTGGCGTACTTTTCATTTTGTGTTAGATGGTGAAAACGATAGAAAATGTTGTTCATTCCCATCAGCGCTCCTGCCGTCTTCACGGCATCCACCTGCTCTGCCGTCAGATGCTCCGCCGCAGCCTGCAGCGCGGCCCCTGTCAAGGCTGGCTGCCGGGTGGCGATGGCGCTTACCAGTATCGATCCCCACGCCTGCGTCTTCGTGAGCTCCGTGTTCTGGCGAACCAGGGAAGAGTAATTTAGTTTCAGGTCCTTCGCATATTCCGGAAGACCGTCGATCAATTCATCGAGAGACATGCATCGTCCTTTCCGTTCGGCCTTCAGACCTGCAGCGTGGCCTCGCCTTTTTGCCAGTTGCACGGGCACAGTTCATCGGTCTGTAATGCATCCAGAACGCGCAGCACTTCCTGCGGGTTGCGTCCGACCGAAAGGTCTGTTACGTAGATAAACCGGATGATGTTATCCAGATCGACCAGGAACGTGGCCCGCTGGGCAACGCCCGCCTTCTCATCCAGAATGCCAAGCTCGCCGGAAAGATCGCGCTTGATATCGGAAAGCATGGGAAACGGCAAATCCTTCAGGTCGGCATGGTGCGTACGCCACGCGGCATGGACGTATTCGTTGTCCGTGCTGGCACCAAGAATCTGGCAGTCACGGTCCAGGAACTCGCGATTCAGCTTTCCAAAAGCTGCAATCTCCGTCGGGCAGACGAAGGTAAAATCCTTGGGCCAGAAGAAGTAGAGCTTCCACTTGCCCGCGTAGGAATCCTGAGTGACTGTCGTGAATGCTTTTGCCTCATCCTTGTCGGTAGAAATGGTGGCGGTTAAAGAAAAGTCGGGGAATTTCTCGCCAATTTGCAGCATGTTTGTCGCCTCTTTCAGTTGGTATTCGATGGAAGTCTGTTTGGCGTTCATGTCGCGCCAAAAACGAAAATCAGGTATCAATCTCAGAATATCAAATCGAGAGCCGCAAAAACGAAGAGGCGACAAGGATCGGTCGCCTCTTTTCATGCGGCTAAAAGGATGCTTTCAGACATTTCGCCGCAACAACTGCGGCGCCTTCCCGATCTCGTGGATGTCGCGGCCGACGGCTGCTGATGTCTGCGAATTCGATTGATTCTTTGGATTTCCAGCGCGGATCAGTTGGGCTTCTGCTTTTGCGGACGGCGAAAACGTTCATCCACCGCCTGGCGACCGGCAAATCCGCCTTCCAGGGTGTGCCAATGGCGAATTTCAGTTTCGCCCATCTTCCAGCACAGCAGCACTATCTCTTCCCCCAGGCGGCAGGGGAAATCCAGCAGCCCGGAGTCCAGATCCTTCACCTGGACGCCAATGGAGTCGATTTCCGCCAGCGTGTCTTTCACCTGCTGCACCGACTTATCCTGCAGGGCGCGCCGTTGCGCCACAGCGGCAATGTGGACCAGCGTTCCGCCATTCAGAAAGATACGTTGCGACAGTTGCTGCAGTTCCTGGGCGATGGCTTCGGCCGTCTGTTTGGCTTCCATCGCATTCTTCATCAGCGATTCCAAAACCGGAACCAGCGTCTGCGCTTCTTCCAGAGAAAAAGTCTTCATCCGCTACCCCCGTATCTCCAGCATACGGCCAAGCGCCACGGCTGCCCATTGCTTGACGTCGTCACTGACTCGGATGCGATTCACCACCCGACCCTCCACCAGATTTTCCAGTGCCCAGGCCAGATGTTGCGGCGATATCCGGAACATGGTGGTGCATAGGCACCCCGACTCGTCGAGCGTGATTACTTTTTTTCCAAGTGGCGCAAATCGCTTGCCCAGCCGGTTGACCAGGTGAATCTCGGTCCCAACGGCAAACATGGATCCTTCCGGCGCTTCTTCAATAATTTTAATCAGCCCCTCGGTCGATCCGATCGCATCCGCCTTCTGGCAAACCTCCAATCGGCATTCCGGATGAACGATCACCTGAATCCCCGGATACGCGGCGCGCACCCTGTCGGCATGTTCCGGCAAAAACCGTTGGTGGACGGAGCAATGCCCTTTCCACAAAATCACTTTCGCTGCGCGCAAGCGATCTGGTGTGACGCCGCCGTTGATCTGGTATGGATCCCACACGACGGTTTCTGACAGCGGAATTCCCATCGCGTAAGCGGTGTTGCGGCCCAGGTGCTGGTCAGGCAGGAAAAGAATTCTGCTGCCGCGCGCAAAAGCCCAGTTGAATGCCGCTTTGGCGTTGGAGGAGGTGCAGACCAGGCCGCCGCGCTCCCCGCAAAACGCCTTGATCGCTGCGGTGGAGTTCATGTAGGTCAGCGGTACCAGACCACCCGCAGCCGGCGAATCGAGTCCGGCAGCATGCAGTTTGTCCCAGCATTCTTCTACCTGGGAAATGTCCGCCATATCGGCCATCGAACAACCTGCGTTCAAGTCCGGCAGGATGACTTGCTGCCACGGCTGCGCCAGAATATCGGCGCTTTCAGCCATGAAATGCACGCCGCAGAAAAGGATGTAGCGGCCGTCGGATTGCGAGGCAATCTTCGACAATTTGTAAGAGTCGCCGGTGTAGTCGGCGAAGCGAATCACCTCGTCCCGCTGGTAATGGTGCCCAAGGATGAGCGCCTCTTTGCCCAGGCGAGCCCGGGCAGCGGCGATGCGACCGTCCATTGTGTGGTCTGGCATCGCAAGATAGTTGTCCAGCGAACACGCCTCAGGCGCAGTTTCGGCTGGCATCGATACAACGGGTTCGACAAGTGTAGCCACTTTATTCCGCCTTCAGTTCCTTGCCTTGTTCGCAATGGAACGGGGATGTTGAAAGCATTTCTGTGCGCTGTTGCAGTGGGTTCACTGTGGTTTCTGGCCCTTCTTCGGGCCTCGCCACCCAATCCACGGGGTTGTTGCAACACTTATTGGACGTTTCAAATGAGCGTCCGATTCAACTCAATTGAAAATTCCTGTAATCCGATTGTAATACGCCCGGCCCTACAATTCTCCTCCCGGCCCGGTTGTCGAACGGGTTTCCAGATCGTCCGAAACATGTTTTCCGTGTATGCCGGTATCGGCCAATTTCCATCCCCTGAAAAGTCCCGTGTAACACAGGCCCCATTTCCACCGCAATCTTTATGGCATATAGTGGCTACGAACGCGATTCTGTACCGAGCGGCATCCAATCATCCGGCACGGAATCGACACACCCGGAATAGGCCGCCATGTTTCAGGAGGGGTTCGATGAAAATTTCTGACACGGTTGGATTGGTGCTGCGCAACAAGAGTCAAAGAGACGTTCTTTCGATTGCGCCGGACCAGTCGGTCTACGAAGCTGTCGAAAAGATGGCCGAGAACGACATCGGCGCGTTGCTGGTCCTGTCCGACAACAAACTCGTCGGCATGCTCTCCGAACGCGATTATGCGCGCAAAGTCGCGCTGATGGGTCACTCGTCGAAGGAAACTCAAGTCCACGAAATCATGACCAGCCCGGTATTCTTCGTCACTCCGCAACACACGGTGGATGAATGCATGGCGCTGATGACGCAGCACCATTTCCGCCACTTGCCCGTCTGTCAGGATGAGCGCGTGCTTGGAGTGATCTCGATCGGCGACCTGGTCAAGTGGGTGATTTCCGGCCAGGCCCATGCCATCGAACAGCTAGAGGGCTACATCACTGGCGCTTACCCCGGCTAGCTTCGCGAGCCAGCAATTTAAGGCCACCAACAGCCAAACGCAGCCGCTACGCGTTCCTCTTGCGTAGGATTGTTCCGCCGCGCGCCACTTCAGTATGATGGAACTCGATGAGTCTGCCCGATACAGTCTTTATTTTCGTGTTAGCCTTGATCATTTTCGGGCCCAAAAAACTGCCTGAGATTGGGCGGCAACTGGGGAAATTGGTCGGCGAATTCCGACGTGCCAGTAACGAATTCAAGTTCCAGATTGAAGAAGAACTGCGGCAGGCAGACTTGGCGGACCGCAATACGATCGCTCCTGCAAAGAAAGAACTGGAAACCTCGGCTTCCGAGGAAGCCTCCACCGAGACCCCGGATTCTCCCGCACCGGATCTGCCCTATCCCGGGGAAACATTGCCTGTCGGTCAATATCCGAACATTGATACCGTCAACCCACAGGATTTGGCCCCAGCAGAATCGACCGAAGCGGATGCTGCGCCGGTTTCGGCCCACGAGCAGGCTGTTGCCGAGAACACTTTAGAACTCCCCGTAATCAATCCGGCAGCCGGCGCTGAGCCCCGCACAGCGCCTCCCTATGGTGCGGCCACAGTCGAAGCCGATGCGACGGCAATTTCCAGTGAGGCGGCGTCGACGCAAGAGCCCCATCCGTCGGCGAACCATATTTCATCGCCGTCAAGTGAAAATATCCAACCCAATCACGGGCCCGCCGATCCCTATGCTGCACCCGCGGTAGCGGACGTCACTCATGGTTGACCTGCTGGACCGCGCCCGCACCGCTGTGGGCGATCGAGCCGAATTGCCCGGCATGAGCCTGCTGGAGCATCTGCAGGAGCTGCGCAAACGCCTGGTGTATTCTCTGCTCTCTATTGGCGTCGGCTTCTTCGTTGCCTACGGCTTTCACCAACGCATCGCCGCGTTCATGATTGCGCCCATCACTAAGGCCCTGAGTGCGCATCACCTGAACACGCAACTGGTCTATCTCAATCCGATGGATCCTTTCAATTTCTTTCTGAAGATTGGATTGTTCGGCGGCATCATTGTCGCCTCGCCATTCATTCTGTACCAGGTGTGGCTGTTCATCGCTCCCGGCCTGTATCAAAACGAGAAACGCTACCTGATCCCTTTCATGTCCGCGACAGTCGGCCTGTTTTTGCTGGGTGCGTTTTTCGGATACCGATTCGTCTATCCTGGTGCGCTCGAGTTTCTCATCGGCTACGGGTCGCAATTCAAACCAATGGTCACCATCGGCGAATATACAGAGCTATTCCTGACCGTGATCCTTGGCCTGGGCATTGTGTTTGAGCTGCCGATTCTTGTCTTCTTTCTGGCATTGTTCGGGATTGTGAATTCCCGCTGGTTGTGGAAGAACATCCGCTACGCCATTTTGATCATCTTTATCATCGCCGGCATTATTACCCCCACACCCGATCCGCTCAGCATGTGCCTGTTTGCGACGCCGATGTTGCTGCTGTATTTGATCAGCATTGGAGTGGCCCACATGGTGCATCCGGACGCCCGTAACCGGCGAAAGAAAGCGAACCTGGAGGCTTGATGAGGCGTCGGAAGAATTCGAGAAGTCTGACGCTTCTGATCGCTGCATTCAGCCTCGCAATCTCTTCGCTCGCTTCAGCGCAGGCTCACGGGCGTACCCATACCCACGGCGCGGCACGCATCGCGTTCAACGGAGGTCGCGCCTACCAATATGCCCAGGACATTGTAAACTGCGGCCCGCGATGGATTGGCAGTCCGGGTCATGAATGCGCTGAGAATTTCCTCAAGAAGCAATTTGCCAAAGACAATCTTGAAGAGGACACATTCGCCGCCAATACCCCCGCTGGCATGATGTCGATGCATAACTTCATCGTGAAATTTCCCGGGAAAAAGCCCGGCATTATCGTCCTTGCTTCGCATTATGAAACCAACTATCCGCTACGCGACATTCACTACGTCGGCGCCAACGACGGTGCTTCCACCAGCGGTCTGCTCGTCGAAATGGCAAACATCCTGCGTGGACACATGCTGGATGGAAATAGCATTTGGCTTGTGTTTTTCGATGGCGAAGAGGCGATTCAACAATGGTCCGCCACTGACTCTCTGTACGGCAGCCGTCACCTGGCAGCCAAGTGGGACCGCGATGGCACGCTGAAGCGCATCCAGGCATTTCTGCTGGTCGATATGATCGGCGACAAGGATCTCGACATTGCCCACGATCAAAATTCCACTCCCGGGCTGCTGGATTTGGTGGATCAGGCCGCGAAGCAGGAAGGCGATCAGTCTTATTTTTTCGCCGCCACAAACGCGATTGAAGACGACCATCTACCCTTCGTCGAGCGTGGTGTTCCCTGTGCCGACCTGATTGACTACGACTACGGCCCGCACAGTTTTATGCTTCCGGACGGCTACCATCACACTGCCCAGGACACCATGGACAAAATCAGCGCCCATAGTTTGACCGTGGTGGGACAGACGGTTCTTGAAACCATCCATTTGCTGAATCAGAAATAGATTCCTTCATGGCCCCTGGCAGCAATTTTATGGTCGATCATTTGTTCGGCGGCGCGCCGCTGTGGTTGTGGGTACTCTTCCACGCGCTGGTGTTCGGCCTGCTTACTGTCGACTGGGCTTTCACCAGGAAGGCGCGCGAAGAGCACGTGCTGGTTCGACGTTCGAATTGGCTGACGGCGGCTTGGATCACGGCGGCGTTGTTATTTGCGCTCGTCGTCTACCGTGCCCTGTCGCAGCAATACGCGCTGGAATATCTGGCAGGATATGGCATCGAAGAATCCCTGAGCATCGACAATCTGTTCGTTTTTCTTGTCCTGTTTCAAGCCTTCGGCCTGAAGCTGACGCAGCAGCGCAGGGTACTCTTCTTCGGAGTGCTGGGCGCGATTCTCATGCGTGCCGCCATGATCCTGGCCGGCATTCAACTGCTGAACACTTTCTCCTGGATGAATTACATCTTTGGCGCGATCCTGCTCTACACCGCGTTTCATCTGCTGCGAAAATCACTTCAGTCCCTTCCGGAACGTCCGCTGTTTTGGATGGATTGGCTCAACCGGCATCCGCCCATGGCCCGGGAAAAGCATCCGTATCGATTCTTCGTTTGGGAAGAAGGCCATCTGCGCTATACCCCGCTGTTCATCGCACTGTTGGCCATTGAAACCACGGACCTGGTGTTTGCCACGGACTCGATTCCCGCGGTGCTGGCGATGTCGCATCATCCATTCATCGTCTACTCGTCCAACATTTTCGCGGTGCTGGGACTGCGTTCGCTCTATTTCGCGCTGGCCTCCGTGCTGCAGCGCCTGCACAAGCTGCGCTATGGACTGGTGGCGATTTTGATCTTTGTCGGCGGCAAAATGATGCTGAGCAACTTCGTTACTGTGCCGATTTGGGTTTCGCTCACCGTGCTGGCTTCGGCGGTGACCATCACGGCGCTGTGGTCGCTTTTGTCAGAAGCGCCGACGAAAGAAAACTCGCGCCCCGCGAAGCCAGCCTAGAAGCTGTCTCCTATTTTATGGCGGCACGACGTCGGCGAACGGCCTGAGACCCGCTTTGATTGCGGTCTCCCACCAGAGCTATCGAGCGATTTCGAGTGTATGCGACAGCTTCTAGTCAAACGAAACAAAGTCGACGTGGCCGTGCACCATGCGCGAATGCTTTGCCGGCCCCGCATCATGCTGCGGAAAATCCGTGCGCGCATGCGCGCCGCGAGATTCTTTACGCGCCAGCGCGGATGCCACAATCAGTTCCGCCACAGTATGCAGGTTGCGCAACTCGGCATTTTCGCGGGTTGTGGCAGGCGGAAGTTCACGCTGCATAGCCTGTAGTTCCGCCTGGATTGTGGAGAGTCCGGCTTGATCGCGCAGCAGCCCTGCGTGTCGCCACATCAGGTTGCGCAATCTTTCCCGCAGCTCTGCAACTCGGGCCACCTCTGATTCCGTAGCAGAAATCTCCGGAGCATGCGACGGCGTTTGTTCCGTCGCTGTCGCTGGCTCGGCGCGCAGGCCTTCCTGCAGCATCGCCTCCGCTGCCCGCTGCCCAAACACCAGCCCCTCAAGCAAAGAATTGCTGGCCAGTCGATTTGCGCCGTGGACGCCGGTACACGCAACTTCGCCGGCAGCGAACAATCCGGGAACGGTGGTCCGCCCATGCAGATCGGTGCGCACGCCACCCATCAGGTAGTGCGCCGCCGGACGAATCGGAATCAGATCCTTCGACAGGTCGAAACCATACTCAGCTAATCGCGCTGAGATGCCAGGAAACCGGGCGCGCAGATCTTTGCCAGTCACGTGGCGCATGTCCAGATAAACTGGCATGGTTTCTCCAGAGCGCTCATCGATGCCTTCGCGCATGATGGCGCGAGCCACGATATCCCGCGGCGCAAGCTCCGCCAAAGGATGGTAGCGATCCATAAACCGCTCGCCCCGATGATTGCGCAGCAGTGCGCCTTCGCCTCGCAGCGCTTCAGAGAGCAGAAACCGGGGCGCACCCGGAACGCTCAGCGCAGTTGGATGGAATTGATAGAACTCCATGTCAGAGACTTCCGCGCCCACCCGATAAGCCACGGCAATTCCATCGCCAGTGGCCACGCCGGGATTGGTGGTGTCGCTATACACCTGGCCGGCTCCGCCGCTCGCCAGCAACACTCCGCTGCCCAGAAACGTCAGCGGTTGGTTATGCTCATCCAACGCCTCAACCCCGATCACTCTGCCATCGAGAACCACCAGGTCGCGCATTGTGACACGCTCATGCAGATGAACACGCGGCTCCTGGGCAACCCTCTCCAGCAGAGCGCGGCCGATTTCTCTTCCGGTGGCGTCGCCGTTGGCATGTAGAATTCGCGGCAGACTGTGCGCCCCTTCGCGGGTTCGCATCAGCTCTCCTTGTCCATTTTTTTCGCGATCGAAGTGGGTGCCCCAGGCCAGCAATTCTTCAATGCGAGCGGGGCCTTCTTCCACCAGCAGGCGCGCCGCTTTTTCAAATACCAGGCCATCCCCCGCCTGGATGGTGTCCTGACCGTGCAGTTCCACATCTTCAGGGCCGCCCATGGCGACTGCGATTCCGCCTTGCGCGTAGTGCGTATTGGATTCCGACGCACCTTCTTTGGTGATCAACGTGACATCAGCCGCTTTCGCCAGCGTCAGCGCCGCGCGCAGCCCTGTGATTCCTCCGCCAACGACCGTCCAACCGCGCAAATTATGCGTCTCCACGATTGTGAGGATAGCATGCAGCGAACCGCGTGTTCTCGTCGCCGACTGCGCGATTCGAACCGCCGCGCCGCATGCGATACGATTAGAAAATCAGCGTGTCGACAATTCTGGTCAAAACCGCGACGGCGAACTATCCCGTACAAGTGCAGCCTCGGCTGCTGGAAACGCTTGCGTCTCACCTGCGCCAGGTGGCCGGAGAGCATCGCTCTATTTTCGTTGTCACTTCTCCCGAGATATGGTCGCGCTGGGGACAGATGTTCCTAGGGTCATTCGCCGCGCGAAAAATTGCAATCGTGCCTCTGTTTGTGCCCGCTGGAGAACGATTCAAGCAACTAAAAACCGTCGAACACCTGGCCGAGAAAATGGTGGTGGCCGGGGCCAAGCGGGATGCATTGCTGGTCGCGTTCGGCGGTGGCGTCATCGGCGACATGACAGGTTTTCTCGCCGCCATATACATGCGCGGTATTCGGTATGCGCAGGTGCCCACCACGTATCTTTCACAGATCGACTCCTCCATCGGCGGCAAAACTGGAGTCAACCTTCGTGTCGGCAAAAATCTTGTCGGAAGTTTTCATCCCCCCGTTGGCGTCTTCACCGACCCGGTCGTACTGACAACACTTCCACCCAAGGAACTGCGTTCCGGCGCGGTGGAAAGCGTCAAGGCCGCGGTCCTCGGCGATGCCCGCTTCTTGGCGTGGCTGGAGCACAATATGACCAGCCTGCTAGCCGGCGATCCGGAAGTGATCACTCGCGCTATTGAAACCTCTGTGCGCATCAAGGCGGAGATTGTCAGCGCCGACGAACGCGAATCCCGGGAGCGGATGCTGCTGAATCTTGGCCACACCGTTGGCCACGCCATTGAGGCCGCCACTCGCTACCGTACCTTGCTACATGGTGAAGCGATTGCGTGGGGAATGATCGCAGCGCTGCATCTTTCCATCGCGCGCTCGGCCTTAACGCCCGCTGAAGCCAAACGCATCGAAGATCTGACGTTTCGCCTGGGTCCGTTTCCGCGCTTTCGCGCCACCGCGAAGGTTCTGCTCGATCGCACCGCAGGCGACAAAAAACACCTGCAGTCGACGCAGCGTTTTGTTCTCCCGATGGCGATCGGCAAGGCCGTGGTGGTGGAAGACGTCACGCAGCAGGAATTGCTGGCCGCCATCCAATCCATGTTGCGGACCATGAAGGAACGCGGCGTATGACCGGTTTCGCAAGCGGCGCAGAACCAACCGGACCTATCGCCGAGCCGGGATCCACTCGCGATGAGCAAAGCGTCAGCCACGCGGTGCAATCCATGTTCAACGGCATTGCCCCGCGCTATGATCTGCTGAATCACGTCTTGTCCGCCAATGTGGATCGCATTTGGTGGCGTCGCACGGCTCATACCTTCGCACCAATCTTGCGGAATCCGGATTCCGCCGTCCTGGATCTATGCTGCGGCACCGGAGACATGACCCTGGCGCTGCTGCGGCTGCGGCCAGCCAAGGGCACGCCAGTCGTCGCGCTCGACTTTTCCCACGCCATGCTGGAGCGCGCCAAAGAAAAGTTCGGCTCGCCGGAGTTCTCCGCCTTCGGCGTGATCCCCATGGAAGCCGATGCGCTTCACGTGCCTCTCCCGGACAATTCCATCGACCTGATCACCACCGCATTTGGATTTCGCAATCTGGCCAACTACGAAGCCGGCCTTCGCGAGATGGCTCGCGTGCTGCGCCCCGGCGCGCAAGTCGGCATCCTGGATTTCAACGAGCCCGGCGGACTCTTCGGCAAAATCTACAATCTTTACTTCCGACACGTTCTTCCCCGCATCGGAAAAACTCTTTCTGGCGCGTCCACACCGTATGAGTATCTTCCGCATTCCGTCCATCGGTTTCCCAAGCCGGAAGAGATGCTCGCCATGATGCGGGCGTGTGGGTTTGTACAAGCAACATGGGTACCGTACACGTTTGGCATTGCGGGCCTGTACCGCGCTGTGAAAGCATGAACTTTCCCCACGCCAATGCCGCTTCTTTTCGCGGCCGTGGAGAATGACAGGTCAATATGGCGCGTCCCGTTTCCATCTCAAGCCGCAGGACGTTTGACGCTTCAATCAAACTGCGCACCGCCACTGTCTCTGTCGCGGCCGCCGCCGTCATGACCTTCCTCAAGTTATGGACGGGCGTGCAAAGCGGCAGCATCGGCATGTTGTCCGAGGCCGCACATTCCGGACTCGACCTGGTTGCCTCTCTTATCATCCTGGCGTCCATCACCATCTCCGACCGGCCCGCGGATGAAGACCATGCCTATGGCCACGGCAAGATGGAAAATCTAGCTGCGTTCACGGAAACACTATTCATGGTCGCCTCCGTGATTTGGATTCTTGCCGAGGCTCTGGAACGGATCCTGGGTCCCGCGCCGCCGCTGAATCTCTCCATCTGGCCATTCGCGGTGTTGCTGCTGTCGATGGCCGTCGACTTCGTTCGTTCACGGGCTCTTGGCCGCGTCGCCCGGCAAACAAAAAGTCAAGCCCTCGAGGCCGACGCGCTCCACTTCAGCATGGATATATGGTCAAGCCTCGCCGTCATCGGCGGATTGCTTGCCGGCGCCGCGTCGCAACACTGGCATCTCCACTGGCTGCGCTTTGGCGACCCAATGGCTGCGGTGGTGGTATCGATTATTATTCTTAAAGTTTGCTGGCGACTGGCCCGCCAGACCGTCGATATTCTGACCGACGCTGCTCCTCTTGCGACCCGCCGTCGTGTGTCCGAGTCTTTGCGACAGCTACCCGACAGCATCGGAGTGGAGCGCCTGCGTCTGCGACTCGCCGGAAATCATTACTTCGCCGACCTGACCGTCGGCATGCCGCGCAACCTGAGCTTTCAGCGAACCGAACAACTGAAGGAGCAGGTCGCCGATGCGGTGCACCTCATTCTTCCAGAAGCCGATGTCGTCGTGAACGTGGTTCCACGCATCGGTCGCTCGGAAAGCATCTTTGACCGGGTGCGCGCGGTCGTGGCTCGCCACAATCTTTCGGTGCACGATCTCAGCGTGCAGCACTACGACGGAAAGCTTCACCTGGAACAGCACCTGGAAGTCCCTGAGTCTCTGAGCCTGCGCGACGCCCACACTCTGGTCACCCGCATCGAAGGCGAAACTCGCACCGACGTTCCAGAGATCGATTCCATCCTGACCCATATAGAAAGCGAACGCGGCACCATTGAGACGGAAGCACGCCGCAGCGAAGACGCCGCCCTGGAAGATGAACTGCGTCGCCTGGCCAGTGAGTTTCCGGATATTCTGGATGTACACGCGGTCGTGGTATCGAAGGCTGGCGACCGCATGCAGATTTCCTGTCATTGCACTTTGCCCGACGACCGAAGCATGGCCGATGTTCACTCCCTGATTACTGCCCTGGAAGATCGAGTCAAGTCGG
Organism: Acidobacteriaceae bacterium; assembly: GCA_049692235.1. Taxonomy (GTDB): domain Bacteria; phylum Acidobacteriota; class Terriglobia; order Terriglobales; family Acidobacteriaceae; genus JAKAAZ01. Next base: position 13,931 of record JBAVOQ010000177.1, read on the forward strand.
AGATGCCGCAGATTGCGCGCGTTTTTATTCATCCCGAGCCAGCCACCGACAACCAACGCTGAAGATCTCCACACGCAAAGGAGTTGCCAACGTGCAAGCCACTGCAACATGGAAAAAAGAAATGATTTTCGATTCGCTCTCGCACAGCGGTCACACCGTTGTGTTCGACGGCGATGCAGCCCACACCCAGGGACCCAGCCCCATGGAAACCGTGCTGATGGGCCTCTGCGGCTGCACAGCGATCGATGTCATTTCAATTTTGAAGAAGAAGCGGGAACCCTTCACTGGACTCACGGTTTCCGCAGTCGCCGACCAGGCACCTGACCCACCGAAGGTTTTTACCCATGTCAAATTGACCTATCGAGTCAGCGGCACTGTCTCCCGCAAAGCCATGGAAGATGCCGTGCACCTGTCAGAAACAAAATATTGTTCTGTGGCGGGGATGATATCGAAGACCGCCAAGATAGAATTTTTGATTGAATACGCAGACTGAAGAAACACCAGGCGACCCTTCATGTTGCAAATGTTTCGCGCATTATCGGCTGTCCTTTTGCTGGTCACCATCGCCCTTGTGTCTGCTTTGATCACGATGCGATTAGCGATTCACGGGGCTGAAGTTCAAGTTCCAACGGTGCAAGGCCGCACCTTGCCGCAAGCTGTCGGTGAGCTCCGCGCGAAAGGCCTGCAGGCCGGCATCGACGGCCACTACTACAGTGCCACGCAACCTGTCGGAGTCGTCCTGACACAGAGTCCATCGCCAGGAACACTGGTGCGCAAATCATGGCGGGTGCGAGTCACAGTGAGCCTGGGCCCGCAAAAGGTTGCCATCCCTTCCGTCGACGGAATGAATGAAAACATGGCCACCATCACCATTCGCCGCACAGGACTGCAGGTCGGCGCAGTGGTTGGATTGCCGTATGCCTACGCGCCAGAAAATACCGTCATCGCGCAGACACCCACAGGTCGCGCAAACGATGTCGAAGGCCCGCGCGTCAGTATTCTCACGGCGCAGACTGCTCCCCCAATAGAGAATGCCAGCGTCATGCCGGACTTGATCGGAGAAAACTTCACTCAGGCGGCGCTGGCGGTCATCCATGCCGGCCTCAAGCTTGCGCCCTTGCAGAGCGCACCGGCCGCACCTTCTGCTTCAACGCCGACAGGCCAGCCCGCAGCCTCTACTGCAAGCACATATCCACCCGCGATCCCGGCAGCCACGGCTCCTCCCGGAGCGGTCATTGCGCAGGTTCCCGCAGCGGGAACACGCATTCCGGCAGGCTCGAGCATTCAGCTCACAGTCCAGCCATGAAACGAAAATGTAGAAGAGATCTTCTACTGACGCTCAATCAGCGCCGCAAAAAATCCGTCGCAAGGATGCAGTCCGGGAAGCGTCCGCAGATATCCATCGCGAAATCCAGTGGCCCGCAACTCTTCGACTGCCTCGCCCCGGACGATTCCCTCTCGTTCCAGCCGATCGAATTCCTGCCGCAGATCAAGCTGGTGCCAGGAACCGCTGGTTGTCGACGTTAAGCACGCATCCACGACCGCGGCATTTTCCTCCGGCTCCAGCGAGCAAGTGGAGTAGAGGAGCCTTCCACCCGGAGCCAGCAAGCGCAAACCCGCCGACAAAACCTCTCGCTGTCGCTCCGCCTGCCGTTCCAACTCCTCCGCTTGCAGACGATGACGAATCTCCGGGTTTCGCGCCAGCGTGCCTGTTCCCGTACATGGAACGTCACACAAAATTCTGTCGAATGGACCCAACCCCGTAAGCTTCGCGGCATCCGCTACCCGCAGTTCCACGTGGTCCAGATTCATCGTGGTGCTGAGGCGCCGTCGCATCGTTTCCAGTCGCGTGGGATGAAGATCGCACGCCAGCAATTCCGCATCCGGATTGTTCTGCAGAAGAACCGCTGTCTTGCCTCCCGGCGCCGCGCACGCATCGAGGATTCGTGCTCCCTGGCCCAATAATTCCGCCACCAGCTGCGAGCCCTCATCCTGCAGTTGCGCATGCGCTGTCGCTTCCAGCGAGACCTTGATCGCCTTACCTTCCCCATCCACGATCCTTCGCGCCTTGGCTAAAAAAGCGCCTGGCTGGAGAATCATTCCTTGCGAACGCAGCGCCTCATCGGCGTCGCCATTCAGCAGCCGCACTGCGGTCTCCGCTTCACTCTGACCCTGTTCGCAGATGCGCCGACAGGCCTCTGCACCATAGAACTTCTTCCAGCGCGTGACCATCCATTGCGGGTACGCCTGCTCTGCATCGAAAGCACGCGTCTTGGGCAACGCGGCCACTTTACGCAACACAGCATTCACCAGGCCAGCTTGCCGAGCACCCTCCGAATGCTTGCACCACTCCACCGACTCGAAGAGGGCGGCATGAGTGGGAATGCGATCGAGAAACAGCAGTTGAAACGCGCCCACGCGAAGCGCCAGCAGCGCATCCTCCGGCAGGGTTAGATCCGGCCGTGCCAGAAATCGCCGGCACTCGGCGTCAAGAACAAGCTGCCAGCGCAATGTTCCCAGCACCAGCGTCGTGCAAAGATTGCGATCCTGCTGCGACAGCAGGTTCACCTGAATCGAGTGCAGCAGCGTATCGCTGTTACCGCGCCCGCGGCCCACTTTTCTGAGAATGTCGAAGGCTGCGCGTCGCGCTGGAGCGATCGAAGCCGCCGTCATCGGGAATCCAGTTGCTCGCCGTCGGCGAACGAAAAACCGTTCAGAAACGCCTCGACCGGCATGCGGCGTTTCCCTTCCATCTGCAATTCCAGCATGTCGAGCCAGCTGCTTTCACCGCACGCGACCAGCAATCGATTCGCCTTCCGCGCCAGCGTTCCAGGAGCGGCAGATAACCCCGCTGGATCCGCGACCACCTGCATCGTATGAAGAATCCATTTTTTGCCGCGAAAGCTGGTGAACGCTCCCGGCCAGGGTTGAAACCCTCGCCAGCGATCGAAGATCTGTTGCGCTGTCCGGCTCCAGTCGATGCGGCCATCTTCCCGCTGTAGAATCGGCGCCAGCGTCGCTAGGGTAGAATCCTGTTGCGTCGCCTCGAGTGTCCCCTGTTCCAGCCCAGCCAGCGTGCGCACCATCAGGTCCGCGCCCACCTCCGCGAGTACTGGAGACAATTCCACCGCAGTTTGCTGCGGCAAAATTGCCACCCGCTGCTGCAGCAGAATATCCCCCGTATCGAGTCCTTCGTCGATGCGCATTGTGGTGATACCAGTTTCAGTTTCTCCATTCGCAACTGCCCATTGGATGGGTGCGGCTCCGCGATACTTTGGCAGCAGCGACGCATGGACATTCAAATTGCCGAGCTTCGGCAGGCTCAACATCCAGGGTGGAATCAGGCGTCCATACGCCACGATGACGATCGCGTCCGGAGACAATGCCCGCAGCCTCTCCTGCAGTTCAGGATTGTTACGGATTTTTTCCGGTTGTGCGAGCGCCAGACCGTGCTGCTCCGCATATCGCTTCACCGGGGAGATTTGGACTTCCATGCCGCGACCGCTGGCGCGATCCGGCTGCGACAGCACCAAGTCCACGCGATGGCCTGCCTGCAACAGAGCATTCAGGGTAGGAACAGCGAATTGCGGAGTCCCACAAAAGACAAGGCGCATGGGTTTGGGCACGGCTCCTACGAACGTTGGGAACGTGATGCCGGTGGACAGCTCGGCTCTACCACTCGCCTGTCCGCTGTAGCTTGCGAATTTTTCGCAGCTGCAGATCGCGCTTCAACCGGCTCAGGCGAAAGATGAAAAGGATTCCATCCAGATGGTCAATCTCGTGTTGGATGGCGCGCGCCAGCAGTTCGCTGCCTTCCACTTCAATCGGCTTGCCTTCCGCATCCTGGGCACGTACTTTCACTTCTGCGGCTCGCACCACGCGATCGCGAATCTCGGGCAAACTCAGGCAGCCTTCTTCTTCTACCTGCTTGCCTTTGATCTCGATCACTTCAGGATTGATCAGGACGATCTTGTCTTCCGGCTTTTTCTGAAAACTCAGATCAATCACGGTCAAGCGTTTCGAAATCCCAATCTGCGGCGCGGCCAGGCCAATTCCCTGCGCGTCGTACATCGATGTAAACATGTCGTCGACCAGCTTGCGCAGTTCTGCGTCGAACACAGTGACCGGCTCCGCAGGCTGCTGCAGGATTGGGTCGGGAAATTTCACAATCGGATAAATCATCGAGAGAGTCTTGTCTTTCTAATTTCTGGCAGATCAAAATTTGCGGATCTGATCGCAGTACCCTTGATAGTTTCTCACCATTTCGCGCAGCGAGTCGCCGCCGAACTTCTCCATGGCCAATTTCGCCAGAGTCAGCGCCACCATCGCCTCTGCCGCAACCCCGGCTGCCGGAACTACGCAGACATCCGACCGCTCGTAGGCCGCCTTAGTTTCTTCCCTCGTCTCAAAACTCACAGAGCCCAACGGCCGCCGCAGCGTTGAGATGGGTTTCAAATATCCGCGGACGATCACATCCTCGCCGTTCGAGATGCCGCCTTCGATGCCCCCTGCATTGTTCTGGTCGCGCATGAATCGCGTGTGCCTGTCCGTCTCTTTCTCGGACGCGTAATGAATCGCATCATGCACCGCGGAACCAAACGCCGCCGCCGCGGTCACCCCACGCCCTATCTCCACCGCCTTCACCGCCTGCAGCGACATCACTGCCGCCGCCAGCATTCCATCCAGCCGCTCATCCCAGTTGGCGTAAGTTCCCAGGCCCGGAGGAACACCATGGGCCACCACTTCAAACACGCCGCCCACCGAGTCGCCCGTACGCAGCGCTTTATCGACGACAGCCTTCATGCGCTGCTCGGAAGCTTCGTCCACGCAGCCAAGCAAGACTTCCTCGCGCGACTGCAATGCCACAATCTCCGGCCAGCTCGCGTCCCGATCCAGTTCCGCTTCACCCACTCGAATCACATGACTCGCGATGGCGATTCCCAAGGCTTCCAGCAATTGCTTGGCGATGGCTCCAGCCGCGACACGCGCCGTGGATTCGCGCGCCGACGCCCGTTCCAGCACATACCGCGCATCGGGAAAATCATATTTCAGTGCGCCCGCAAGGTCGGCGTGGCCCGGCCGTGGAGAAGCAACGGCCTTATGCTTCGCAGGATCCCCCACGGTCACCGGCAGAATCTCGGTCCAGTTTTTCCAGTCGCTGTTCTCAATTCGGATTGAAATTGGCGAACCAATCGTCTTCGCATGACGTACACCGGAAAGAATCTGCCCCTTGTCCCGCTCAATCTTCATACGGCCGCCGCGGCCATACCCTTGCTGCCGCCGCCACAATTCGTGATTCATTTTGGCTTCATCGATGGGCACACCGGCGGGCATACCGGAGACCATGGCAATTAAACACTCCCCGTGAGATTCTCCTGAGGTGGCAAAACGGAACATGCAGTAACCCTTTAACTTTGCGCTTTATTTAGTTGCAAGTGAAAGATATTTAAGTCTCAACAAACTACGCCTTTGTCATCCATTGGTATTGCTCATCGGTCAACGGAACCACCGACAATCGTCCCTGCCTCACCAAAGGCGAATCGCGAAACAGCGGCTCCGCTTTCACCGCACTCAGTGTCTTCGGCGAAACTGTTTTGCCGAACCGAATCCGGACCAGCGGCACCTTGGGATCCTTGGCGTCGATGCTGACGACCGTTGCCGTACCAACCGCCGCACGTTCGTCGCCGGTGTGATAGAGCACCAGCCGATCTTTGGGATGCATCTCTCGCAGATTTTTTACCGCCGCCGGATTCGTCACTCCATCCCACACCGTCTCGCCATCTCGCTTCAAGTCGCTGATCGAGTAAACCCCCGGCTCCGTCTTCAACAGATAGTTCATCGCGGCAAATCCTTGGTCTCAGCCTGCGCCAGAAATGCGCGCGTGTTCACCAGCGGCCGATCGAGCGCGCGCACCCGATCGATATACACCGGTGCGGCAGCGCCTTCCAGCGGCGGCTGGCAAGCCTCCTGGATCGCCAGCATCTTGGCCTCGGCATCATCCAGATAATGCAGCAGGACTGCTTCCGGAATCATGGGCAGCTTCGGTGAACCAAATTCCAAAGATCCATGGTGGCTCAGGATGAGATGTTCGACCAGGGTGTGTACCTGCTTTGGAAATCCCGGGAGGCTCTTCACTTTTTCATCCAGCAGCCGAGTCGCAATCGAGATGTGTCCGATCAGCTGACCCTCCAGCGTGTACTCGAAACCCCGTTCCCAGCTCAGTTCATAAATTTTTCCAATGTCATGCAGCACCGCTCCGGTCAGCAACAGGTCGCGATGGATCAGCGGAAAATGGGTCCCTGCGAGCTCACAGAAGCGGATCAGATCGACGACATGTTCCAGCAGTCCGCCAATCCAGGCGTGATGCATAAATTTAGCTGCAGGCGCCTGCTTATATCGCCGCGCAATTTCCGGATCATCCAAAAATGCGAAGACCAGTCGCTTCAAATCCGGATCCATAAAGCTGCCGACCGTGTCGCGCAACTCCGTCCACAGCGCTTCAATATCCCGAGTGGTGCTGCGTTGAAAATCGCCTAGATCGATTTTCGTCGGCTCGACCCGTATGATCTCCAACACCTTCAGCTGTAGTTTCCCGTTGAACTCATCCACGCAGGCGCGCACTTCGACAAAGTCGTTCTGCTCGAACTTGGCGGCCCAGGTTTCTGCGTTGTCCCACAAGCGGCCGTCGATGCGACCAGTGCGGTCGCACAACGTCAGCGAAAGATATTTCGCGTTGCCATCGTTTCGGTCGCGTAGCTGTTTCTGCGCCACTAAGAAGTGAGAGCGAACATTGCGACCGCGATGCTTGGCGGCGTCGGCTAGGAAGAAATCTTTCATGCTCTCCTCTTCCGGAATCCGGCGCGAGCGGATTTCCTATTCAGCTACTCCTGAAGCGAACCAACTTCGGGCCGCTGTTCGCTTTGAGGAAACGTCCAGCCTAACTTCCGGATGGACGCCATCAATCCTCCGCTCACTTATTTCGGGTGACCCATTCGAAACACCCTAGGAGCCTCGCGTAATTTCTGCCACCCACTCTACGGCTGATCGGTAGAGGAAGAAGCAGCCGGCGGTGTGGAAGGAGCGGTGCTTCCGCCAGTGCCGCTGGTATCAGACGATGCGGGCGTTGCCTGGTCGTTGGTCTTCTTCTTGTTCTTGGGCTCGGTCTTTTTCTCGTCGCTTAGCCGCGTTTTCTGTCCTGGGTTGACGGGTGCCGGCTTCTTCTTTTTCTGCTTGACCGCCGTCGCGCCGTTCAAGCCCAGCGGAGCGGACTCCACTTGGCGGGTCGCCGTTTCTGTCGTTGTCAACGGTGCCGGCTTGGCATTGTCATGCTTGACCTTTTTGGCCTTCTTTGCAGCGCTCTTGTGGTGCTTCTCGGACTTGGTGCGAGCTTCATCGCTGAACCGCGTCTTGCCTACCTTCGGCTGCGTAATCAGCGGAGCATGCTCAAGATCCGGGCCCAGCGGCTGAACATCGGTGGGTGGCGCGGCATCGGCCGTGCTCGTCGTGGTTTCCGGCGACGGCGGCGGCGGCGCGTTCGCAGACGTCGCTACCTGCAACGAAGACACAGGAGCCGCAGGTGCGTGGCCAAAACGGAATTTCTCGCGCTTGGCCTCATGCGTTTTTTCGGAGTGGCTCTTCTTCGTTGCTGAAGACGAACTGGCCGCGACAGCCGAAGAGCTTTCCGGTGCTGTCGCGGAGGCCACCTGAACCGGCGCCGTCGTGGTCCCGCGGCTATACCGGCCCGTCTGGCTGTCATAGCGGGCCTTCTGCTTTTTCTTCTTCTTGGGTTGTGGCGGAGCGTAGGCCGCAAATGTCGGCTTGGTCTCGTTCGGGCTCGCGCCGGAATCGGTATATCCCGGCCGAATGTCGATATACGCCTCATCGCGCAGGCGTGTCAGATAGGCCCGCACCGCAGGACCAATCTTTTGCATGTAAATCGCCTGCTCAACTTGCGGTTCGACCTTTTGCATTGGCTGCGTTCCGCCAGGAATATGCTCCGTAACCTGCAAAATAATGTAGCCCTGGCGGGTGCGAATCGGCGCTGTGTGGCCGCCGACCGGCAGGTCGAATGTCTGGTCTTCCAGCACCTTGGCAAGCGCGCCTCGACGAAAATCGCCCAGGTCTCCACCTTGCGCTGCTGTCGGTCCCTTGGAATATTTCTTGGCCAACTCCGTGAAGCTTGCGCCCGCCTTCAGCTTGCCTTCCAGGTCCTTGGCTTGCGCATCCGCTTCCGCCAGCTGCTCGCTGGTGGGGTTCTCGCTGGTCGGAATCAAAATCTCGTTCAGGTGTACGGATTCCTCATGCGTGAAATCGGCCTTGTGATCGTTGTAGTAGGCCCGCATTTCGGCCTCGGACATCTGCATCTTGCTGCCCACCTCATCGCGCACAACCTGCTGCGTGATGATGCTGTTGCGGATGTTGGCCTTGAAATCCTCGTAGGAAATGCCCTGCTGTTCGACCGCCTTCTGCAGGTCGTCAAGAGAATCAAGATGGTTTTCTTTGCGAATCTCGTCCAGCCGCTTGATCAGCTCTGTGTCGCCGGTAATGCCAAGCTGCTTGCCCTTTGAAATCAAAAGTTGCTGATCGATCAGGTCTCGCAGCAGGGTCGCCTGTCCCTGCTTCACTTGCTCCAGCGTCCAGTTATTCTGGCGCGCTTCCTGGTCCAGCTGCGTTTGCGCCCGGGCGACGTCGGAATTGGTGATCACCTGGTCATTCACGCGCGCAATAATCTGCTCTACCGGCGTGCCGTACAGGCTCGCCAGGGTATTGGAATCTGCATTGAGATTGGTGCTGGCGCCGATTGTCGATGCACCCTGCACAGGGACGGGGGCATCCGGGGCTGTTTGTGCCATGCCGTGGAAACACAGACTGGTGGCAACGGCCACAGGAAGAACAACGCGCACAACTGCTCGTAACATCATTTGTTGGTTGGTACCATCCATGCCTGCCGGTCGCCATGACGATCTTTGAATCCGATGGCTTCCCATTGAAAATCGATGCCGGTGCGGATACAGCAACTCGATGCAGGTCGATTCCGTTGCTTTCATTCTAACCGCATCCGGGGCCGCTTTCCCAACCGATCCAATTTCTCTGTTTTCAACTGATCCCTGCTATACCTCGCACCATCGATCAGTAGGGGCTGGAATGTTACACTGAGCAGTAGTTTATGCAGTTTTCCTTGCTACCCAACCGCGTCGTGATTTCCATCCACGGTGCAAAAGGAATCCACGGTACATGACCTCCCGTACTCGCCGTTCGCTATTGTTCGTCGTTGTGTTTCTGGTCGCCTGCGGAGTTGCAGGCGCTTTTCTTGATCGAAATGTTGGAGCCCAGACGTCGAGCGACCAATCCACCCTGCGGGACAGTCTGAAGCAATTCACCAACGTCTATAGCGTCATCGAGCAGAACTATGCAGAGCCAATGACGAAGGACCGAGTCAACACCGCGATCTACGACGGCGCGATTCCCGACATGTTGCACGTCCTCGATCCCCACTCCAACTTTTACGATCCCAAAGCCTTTGCCCAAATGCGCGAAGAAGAAAGCGGAAAGTATTACGGCATCGGCATGGAAATCATGCAGCAAAACGACAAGATTGTCGTCGTCAACCCCTTTGAAGGCACTCCGTCGTACAAGGCTGGAATTCGTCCCGGCGATGTGATCCTGGCCGTCAATGGCAAACCGATCAACGGTATTGGGCCGGACGGCAAAGCGGTCAAAAAAGCGACCACGCTGGATGTCGCCAACATGCTGAAAGGTCCAAAAGGCACTCCTGTCGACGTCACCATTGCGCGTGAAGGCAAGCCGGAACCCATCGTCTTTCATCTGGTTCGGGCGGAAATTCCCCGCGCCAGCGTTGACTTGGCCTACGACATTCAGCCGGGCGTCGGTTACATGCATATCAAAGATTTCGCCGAAGAAGAAACCGGCCAGGAAGTGGTGAACTCCCTGCAAAAGATGGGTCCCATTCATGGGCTGGTCATTGACCTGCGCGGCAATCCCGGTGGCCTGCTCAGCGAAGCCGTTTCAGTTTCAGGAGATTTTCTTGAAAAGGGACAGGTCATCGTCTCGCAACGCGGTCGTGCCTTCCCGCCCATCACCTATCGCGCCACCCGCGGCGAGCAAAACAGAAATTATCCAATCGTAGTCCTGGTAAATCGCGGCACCGCCTCCGCTGCAGAAATTGTCAGCGGTGCGTTGCAGGATCATGACCGGGCCCTGATTGCCGGTGAAACCACGTTCGGCAAAGGTCTGGTGCAAACCGTCTATCCGTTGTCGGACAACACCGCCCTGGCGCTCACCACCTATCACTATTACACGCCCAGCGGTCGCCTCATCCAGCGCAACTATACCGGCGTCTCCATGTACGACTACTTCTACAATCCCGCCGATCGGCCGCAGAGCGACGCCAATCGCGAGGTCAAGCTGACCGACTCGGGCCGCGCCGTGTACGGTGGCGGCGGCATCACCCCCGACGTAAAAATCGACACTCCGAAATCCAACAATTTTCAGGATGTTTTGATGGAGCAGTTCGTATTTTTTGACTTCGCAAATCACTACCTGGTCAACCACACCGTCGGCAAGGACTTCACGGTGGATGACAATGTGATCCACGATTTTGAGACGTATCTAACCAGCAAACATATCCCGTGGACGGCCCAGGACATCAGCGGTGTCCGCGACTGGATCAACATGAGCATCAAGAGCGAACTCTTCACCTCGATCTTTGGCCAACAGGAAGGCCTGAAAGTTCGCGCTGCCTGGGACCCGATGATCAATAAGGCGATCACATTGATTCCACAGGCTGAAACCCTTAAGACTACGGCGCAGAAGACCATCGCGATGCGGGCCAGCACCGCCTCCAATGCGGTCCACTAGGCCTGGATTCGCGACCCGAGGCTGATTTGGTTCCCCGGCTCCATCCGGTTTGTGTCGAGTTTCAGGACACACATGCAATTCATGCAGGTTGTCCGCTGACACGCATCCAACTAGGAAAGTATGTTTTTTACGTGCGAATGGACACCCGTTGGCAGTTTCCGATAATCTTGCAAACAAATTGCCGATTCACCCGGAACGTTGGAGAGCGAAGCGTAAACACATTGCGTCCCAACCCACGGGCGCGCCTACCGCTACCCAATCGGTCCATGTGCCGTCTATCCAGTAATTTCTTGAGGAGGCATCGTTGCCACTCTTAGTCGTCGAGGCCGAGACGCCCGCTTCGTCGCTTGCCTCCCACTCGCATCCAGATTCGGCTTCGCAGCCTAGCCCGTGGAGTTTTCTCGAGCGCCCCGCCGTCTTTATTTCTGGTCTTACACTCTTGGCTCTCCTCGTCCATGGCTACCATCCCTTTGTCGACGATGCAGCCATCTACGTCGCCGGAATTGAAAAGGTGATTCATCCCTCGCTGTTCCCTGTGCATGCGGAATACGTTTTGCCCCACCTGAAACACTCGCTGTTTTCGCTCGCTCTCGGTTGGCTGGTTCGCGAACTTCACATCCCGCTTAGTTATGCGCTGTTTTTTAGCTACGTGGCGTCGCTCTGGATGATGATCTTTGCATGCTGGCGCCTGAGCCGTCTGCTGTTTTCTTCGCCTCGCGGTCGTGCAGGAGCCATGTTGCTGATCACCGCTACCCTGACCCTGCCCGTAGCGGGCACGGCGATTTTCATCCTCGATCCATACCTGACTGCCCGTTCGTTTTCCACGCCGCTGACGCTGTTCGCTATCGCATATGCCGTGGAGCGGCGCATGCTGGCCGCCGTGGTTTGCCTCCTCGGCGCTTTTATCCTTCATCCGCTGATGGCCGCCTATGCGGTCGGCTATGTCATCGCGCTGGCGATCGTGCGCGCCCGACGCTGGGGAACGCTCGCCGCGGCCACCATTGGAGTGATGCTCATTGGGCTAGTCGCTTCGCATGCTGGAACGCTACTCGGCGCCTCGCCGGCCTACCGCGTTGCCACTGTCAGCCGAGATTATTTTTTCCTCAACAAGTGGGAATGGTTTGAAGTATTTGGTCTCTTCCCTCCGCTGGTGGCCGCCTTCGTCTATCTTTCCCGCAGCCACTTCCGCGTCCGCTCCAACTACGGCCTGATTGCCGCTGTCTCGCTGTATGTCGGCGCATTGGCCATTCTATTTGCGGTCTGCTATACGCGCACTGATAACTCCTTCCTGCTGGCGCGTCTGCAGGTGCTGCGCAGTTTTCAAATTATCTATATTTTGTTTTTTCTGCTGCTGGGCAGCCTGCTCGGCCAGTTTGTTCTTGGTCGTCGCTGGTGGGCGTGGACCGCGGGCTTCACAGGCGTTGCCGCCATCATGTTCACCGTCCAACTCTCGATTTACCCTGCCCTGAAACATGTGGAGTGGCCGTGGGTCCGCAGTCAGAATCCCTGGGCACAGGCGTTCCTGTGGATTCGCCACAACACGCCTCAAGACGCCTACTTTGCGCTCGATCCGTATTACCAGCAACAGCCGCAGGAAGATACTCTGGGATTCCGCGCCATGACCGAGCGAAGCGTTCTGCCCGATTGGAGTAAGGACGGCGGCGTCGCGGCGATCGACCCTGCCCTTGCCCAGCAATGGTGGAATCAAGTGACCCAGACCAAGGATTTTTCACGCTGGAACGATCAGCAGCGTATCCAGACCCTGGCGCCCTACGGCGTCGACTGGATTGTGTTGCCCGCCAGCGCGCCAACACAATTTGCCTGTCCGTATCAAAACTCCGCCGTCCGAGTCTGTCATCTTCCGGCTGACGTCGCATTCCTATCCCAGCCATCCCGTGGCCCCACAACCTCCCATCCGTAGACCGAAAATCTCTGCACAAACAGCCTGAACCCAATCGAAAAATACCCGTCGCCCCTAATTTCTCCCCTCCCATTTATCATGGAAGTATGACCGTGATCGTGTATTCGGCGTCCTGGTGCGCGGACTGCCGCGAGGCCAAACGCTTTCTCCAGCGCTACAACATTCCCCATACCGAAATCGACATCGAAACCACGCCCGGCGCGGCGCAGGAAGTCATCGTGCGTACCGGCAAGCGCGCCATCCCGCAGTTCGTCATCGACGGCAAATGGGTGCAGCCGTATCAACCCGGCTACGGATTCCTCTACGAGGAAATGTCGGTGCTGCTCGGAGTCGCGCAACCGGACAGCAGCGCTCCGGCAACCCCGGTTGTCGCGCGCCAAGGATCACTCTCGTGATCGAACGCTATACGCGGCCCGCCATGGGCGCCATCTGGACGGAAGAAAACAAGTACCGCATGTGGCTGCAGGTCGAGGCCGCTGCCTCCGAGACCCTGGCCGAGTTCGGCATCGTCCCCGCCGAGGCGGCGCGCGCGATTCGTGAGCGCGGCAGCATTGACGTCGCCCGCATTCAGCAGATTGAGGCCGAAGTTCGCCACGACGTGATCGCCTTCACCACCGCGGTCGCAGAAAAAATTGGCCCCGAGGCGCGCTGGTTGCATTACGGCCTCACTTCGAACGACGTCGTCGACACCGCCCAGGCCCTGCAGGTAAAAGCCGCGTCCGCCATCTTGCGCGCCGACATTCTGCGCTTTCTCGATGTGATGAAGCGTCGTGCCATCGAATTTCAGCACACGCCAACTGTAGGCCGCACCCACGGCGTCCATGCCGAGCCCACGACGTTCGGATTGAAGCTTCTGAACTGGTACGCGGAGATGCAGCGGAATCTTCGCCGCTTCGACATGGCTGCGGAAGACATGCGGGTGGGCAAACTTTCCGGCGCCGTCGGCACCTTCGGCCATCTGAAGCCGGAACATGAGGCCCGCATTTGCGAGCGACTCGGCCTTACACCTGCCCCGGTCGCCACCCAGGTGTTGCAGCGTGATCGTCACGCGTTCTATATCGGCGCGCTGGCGTTGATCACCGCCACGCTGGACAAGATCGCCGTCGAAATTCGCCATCTGCAGCGCACCGAAGTTCGCGAGGCGGAAGAATATTTTTCCGAGAAGCAAAAGGGCTCGTCCGCGATGCCACACAAGCGCAACCCCATTTCCAGCGAGCAGATCAGCGGCCTCGCCCGTGTTGTGCGTGCCAACCAGCAGGCAGCACTGGAAAATGTCGCTCTGTGGCATGAGCGCGATATTTCTCACTCGTCCGTCGAGCGCGTCATCCTCCCCGACTCCACCATCCTGACCGATTATTTGCTGGAGAAGACAACCAACCTGATCGACAAGCTGGTCGTCCATCCGCACCGCATGCTGCACAATTTAGAGCTGACCGGCGGCCTCATTTTTTCTGGCCAGCTGCTGCTTGAACTCGCCGAAGCTGGTATGTCGCGCGAGGATGCCTACAAGGTGGTTCAGTCCCACGCCATGCGTGCCTGGCAGCAGGATTTGAATTTTCGCGAGGAAGTCGGCAACGACCCCGCGATTGCGAAATTGCTATCTCCGGAAAAGCTGGCGCACGCTTTTGACCTGAATCGCCAGCTAACCAACGTGGATACTATTTTTGATCGCGTCTTGAATCAGGAAGCTTAAGAGAGCAGGCCGTTCGATGTCGTCCGGAAAAATCCTGACTGTCGCGATGACCGGCGCCAGTGGCGCCATGTTGGCTCGCGAACTACTTCTGCTCCTGGAAAAAGACTCGCGTGTCGAACGCGTTCATTTCATCGCGTCAGCAAGCTCCCTTCGCGTCCTGTCGGAGGAACTTGAAGTCAGCGGCCGCAACGACACGGTCGCGAAACTCATCGGGCACCCTGGCGCGAAGATCGTTCAGCATGCACCTGGCGACATTGGCGCACCGATTGCCAGCGGTAGCTATCCCTGCGACGGGATGATCGTTCTTCCCTGCAGCATGGGAACGCTCGCAGCCATCGCCAACGGGCTCGCCGATAATTTGATCGCGCGTGCCGCGGACGTCTGCCTGAAAGAACGCCGACCTCTCACCCTCTGCGTCCGCGAAACTCCGTTCAACAAAATTCATCTGCGCAATATGCAGCAGGCCGCGGATGCGGGCGCCACCATCTTCCCCGTCATTCCAGTGTTCTATAACCATCCGGCCGACACGTTGGAGATGGGCCGGCAATTTGTTTGCCGCGTGCTGGCGCACATCGGCCTGCCCCAAGATTCCGCCTATCAATGGACCGGCAAATCCAAATAGCCGTGTAGCGACGGGCAGTAGTGAAATTCCGCGCGTAGCATCGGTGGCTGGCTCCGCAGAAAATCCATCACGCGCGACGTCATGCGGTCAGCGCAGGTTGCCGGCCCCATATGCCCACACCCGGCATATAGCTCCAGCACAGATTGCGGAATGGCATCGTGCATTTGCTTCCCTACGCTGGCGGGAATCAGCTTGTCCTGTTGCCCCCACACCAGCAGCACCGGCATCTGCAGCTGGCCGAGTCGTCTCGCGAAATCGCCCTCTTCGCGCAACAGCGATTCCAGCGTTCGGTGCACCACCGTGCGATTGCGTTCCATGGTGCGCAGCAGATCCCGCTGCACAAATTCTGGAATGTAATACTTGTGCGCCATCAGCACCATTTCCAGGCGCTCCAACTGCGGTACAGTGTTCGGTTCCAGAATATTCGGCGTAAGGTCGGTTTCGAATTTCAGACCGGCGCTGTCCATCGCCACCAGCCGATTCACCCGCTGCGGATGCTGCAGCGAAAACTCCAGCGCCACCCATCCGCCCATCGACCAGCCCATCACGTCGGCCTTCTCTACATGCACGGCGCTCAAAAATCCCTGGATCAGATCGACCTGTTGTCCGATCGTGTACGCAATATCGGGCCGGTCCGTCCGCCCACATCCCAGCAGGTCAATGGCATAAACGCGAAAGCCATTCTTCGCATACGCCGGCATCTCCGGCGTCCAGTCCTCACTGCGAGCCCCCAGGCCGTGAATCAGCAACAGCGGTGTTCCCTTCCCGCCGACAAAATAATGCACGCGATAGGGACCGACACGGACATATTCGCTGTTGAATCCCGCAAGGCGCAGGCGCGCATCCATGGCCTGGTTGATCATCCAAACGGGATGCCGATAAAACACCACACTTAAAATGATGTCGATCACCATCACGATCAGTACGAACACCGTGGCGATGCGTTTCAGGGTCGCATAGGCAGACGACGCAGTACGTGGTGGAGCTGTTGGACTCGTGGTCCCCATGATCTATCTTTTGAAGCGAAAGAGTTTCAGCGACAGTACATCGGCCGCGCTCTTCCGTCTTAATTCGCTCTGTGGTTTTTTTTGTGCAACCGTAGGTTCGTAGTGGTAACCACTTCCACTTTTAGATGCACTTTTCCGGCCTATCGGTCGATGTTTACGCATCCGTTATCGCACGATATCTCCGCACGCTCATTACGCGATCCAAGTGTCACGGTCTCTTTTCTGCACTCGCCCTTAATAGCTTCACCTCTTGCAGGGTCCACCAATAGCCGCTTCCTGGAGGATCAGACTTCATCCCATTGTGCAAATATCCATTTATAAAGTTTGCCGAGTACGACAGCCACAGAGTTCGACCATCTTTGCTGATGAACTTCGACGGGAAATTCATGAAATATGCCTGCTCGCCAAAATTGCGCATCACGGCTGTCCGGTAAAAGCTGAGCTCTGATCTTGCAACCCATATAAAACAAGCACGTTATGGGCGTTTTGTGCTTGCCGCGATTTGAAACGCGTGCCTGCATCCTGGCTGACCACGCAAGATGA
>JBAVOQ010000178.1:0-1911 GCA_049692235.1 Acidobacteriaceae bacterium
CTGAGGAGTCGCTCAAGTCCGGCATCGCCGCGGTCAAGCCCGGCGCCACCCTTGGCGACATCGGTTCCGCGGTGCAGTCGGTGGTCGAATCGGAAGGATTTTCCGTGGTCCGCGATTTTGTCGGGCACGGCATCGGTTCCAACATGCACGAGGACCCGCAGGTTCCCAACTTTGGCGAGGCCGGCCACGGCATGAAACTGCGCCCCGGTATGGTCATCGCTATCGAACCCATGGTCAATGCCGGCGCCCCCGGCGTCCGCGTCCTCAAGGATGGATGGACCGCGGTCACCGGCGACGGAAGCATGAGTGCTCACTTTGAGCACACCGTGGCGGTTACTGAAACCGGGGCAATGATCCTGACCGGGTAGTTTGGTCTTGGCGAAGCTGCCGGTCTGACGTTTTTGTGACAAGGGCACGGCCGGGGAACCCACGTCAGTGGGTCGCGCGCCCCGGGAAAAATTGGAATTCCCCGGGGCTTAAGCCCGGGAGAAGAAAGTTGAATCAACCGCCGGAGATGATTTTAGGCCGGCAGAAGCGGAATACGATTTGTCCAAGGAAGATGCGATTGAGGTTATGGCAACGGTCATCGAGACCCTGCCCAACGCCATGTTTAGAGTCAAGCTCGAAAACGATCACGAGGTCCTGACTCACGTCTCCGGCCGGATGCGCAAGAACTTCATCCGCATCCTCCCCGGCGACCGCGTGGCCGTCGAGCTCAGCCCCTACGACCTCAATCGCGGACGCATCGTGTATCGCTACAAGTAACTGCCGGGAGCATGTAGCCGGTAGCGGGAAGTGGTTGCTACGGGCTACAAGCTACTGGCTACCGGCCCAAAAAGATTCCGCGCTGCTTCCTTGAGCGCAAAGAAGGGCAACAGAGTCATGAAGGTCCGTGCATCGGTCAAAAAGATTTGCGTGAAATGCAAGGTCATCAACCGCCGCGGGGTGGTTCGCGTGATCTGCGAGAACGCAAAGCACAAGCAGCGCCAGGGCTAACCCGAGCCTGGCAGGAATCGGAACCCTCCACCAAGCCGGTAGCCCGGAGCCGGTAGCCAGTAGCTGGATATCAAAAGCTACAAGCTACAAGCTGCAAGCTACAGGCTGAAATCGGGCTAGTTAGCCGGAGTCAAGGCTTGCGATGAACCCCGAGGTCTTCCGAACTAACCCGTGCGAGCCGGCGCTTTGCCGGAGACACATAACAGAGCCAGAGAACAGAGAACAGAGAGCAGAGATCAGCAAAACGGCCGGTTCGGCAAACTACTGATCTCTGATCTCTGACCCCTGATCTCTGAAGCTGCAAAGGAATCCGCATGGCACGTATTGCTGGCGTCGATCTGCCCCGCAACAAGCAGGCTCGGATCGCGCTCACTTACATCTTCGGCATCGGCAACCCCCGCGCGCTCAGCATCCTGGAAAAGGCCAACGTCGACGGCCTCAAGAAAGTCCAGGACCTGGGCGAGGAAGAGGTCAACCGCATCCGCCAGGTCATTGAGGATCAGGGTGAGGTCGAGGGCGATCTCCGCAAAGACGTCCAGATGCACATCAAGCGCCTCATTGACATCCAGAGCTATCGTGGCAGCCGGCATCGCCGTTCACTGCCGGTCCGCGGCCAGCGCACCCATACCAACGCCCGCACCCGCAAGGGACCCCGTAAGGGCCCGGTGGCCAACAAAAAGAAAGCGACGGCGAAGACCTAATGGCAGAACAGAAACCGAAAACCGGCAAGGCGGCCAAGAACAAGAAATTCAAAAAGCGCGAGCGCAAGACTGTGCCCTACGGCATCTGCTACATTCAGGCCTCGTTCAACAACACCATCGTCACCATCACCGATCAGGTGGGCAACACCTTGAGCTGGTAGAGCTCGGGCTCGCTCGGCTTTCGCGGCTCGAGCAAGGGCACGCCCTTCGCGGC
>JBAVOQ010000179.1:0-2823 GCA_049692235.1 Acidobacteriaceae bacterium
GGGTCCGCCGCTATCGGGAGGGAGGATTGGAGGCGCTCGGAGATCGCAGTTCCCGGCCTCATCGGCTGCATCGACCTACGGTTGCTGCGATGATCCAGCGCGTGGAAAACCTGCGCCGCCAGCGTTGGACCGGCTATCGCATCGCCCAGGCAACTGGCCTCAGCCGGGCCACCGTCAGCCGCATTCTGCGCAAGCTGAAGCTGAATCGAATGCGCGCGCTCGATCCCGTGCCTGTGGTCCACCGCTATGAACATGCGGCTCCGGGCGATCTGCTCCACTTGGACATCAAGCGGCTGGCCCGGATTGCGCGGCCTTCGCACCGCGTCACTGGGGACCGCCGGGACACGGTGGACGGCATCGGCTGGGAGTACGTGCATGTCGCCATCGACGACCACTCCCGTATCGCCTTCTCCGCCATTTATCCGGATGAGAAGCGGCCATCGGCGATCGCCTTCCTACAGGCTGCGCTGGCTTATTACGCCCGGCTCGGCATCCGCTTCAAAGCCATCCTGACGGACAACGGACCGGCGTATCGCTCGTATCTGTTCGCCCGAGTGTGCCGCGAACTGGGACTCAAGCATCGCTTCACCCGGCCCTACACCCCGCGCACCAACGGCAAGGCTGAGCGTTTCATCCAGACCGCCCTCCGGGAATGGGCCTATGCCCGCACCTATCAAAACTCCAACCAACGCAACCAGGAGCTTCGCTCCTGGTTGCACGCATACAACTGGCATCGCCCGCACAGTAGTCTGGGCCTTGCTCCACCCATTACCCGTTCCGGCTTAAATCGGAACAACCTGTTGATACACCACAGCTAGAGGCTCGGGCTCCGCGGCAGCCTATTTTATGGTTGGCAGAATCGGTGTTGGCGGAGACAATCTTCCATATGAGCAAATCACAAGGGGGAAGCGAATCTGTTCGGCTCCCTCGGCAGGCTTTCGCTAAAGCAAAGCTCGGCCAGTCGTTTGCGGAACATGATCTGATCCGCGCCCATCCTAGGCTATTTGTGGAGACACCTGCGATCCGCGCTGCCCAAGACCCCGAGGCTGGTAAGACTTTCTTTGTCGGAAGGCGGGGAACAGGCAAGACTGCCATCACGTTTTACCTTAGCAACAAATTTCCCAAAAACACACTTCTCCTCGTGCCAAAGCTGTTGTCCTCCGCAGATGCGTTCGTTTCGGCGGACTGGGACAAGCGGGTACGTCAGAAGCCGTTCAACACGCTTGTCTCCAGCTTTGTTCGCGCAATTCTTGATGAGTCCGTGCTTGCCTGGAAGCGACAGGGGCTGTTTTCTTTTCGCAGCTCTGACGGCAGCGAGCTAACTCGGGAACGCAACTTGATAGAGCAGTTTGAGTTTGACCTTCGGTTGTTGACCTTGATTGAGGAAGGATTCGGATATCTTTCGGACAGCAATACTAAGGAGTGGCTCAAATTCCGTAATAGACCTGAGAAGCTTGCGGTCGAAATCTCGTCTGAGTCTACCAGCGATTCGCGGATGCAGCAGATCGTCCTAATTGATCGCCTCGACGACGAATGGGATGACTCAGACAAGGCTGTGGTGCTGGTAATGGCGCTTATGCACGCCTGCGTTGAGATACGGTCGGCGACGACGGCGATTCGACCGATGGTATTCCTGCGCGAAAATGTCTTCGATCGCGTTCGCCAGCTAGATAGCGAGTTTTCTCGTCTTGAAACTTCCATTGTCACCTTGGACTGGACAAGGGAGTTACTCCGAGAACTCATAGAGCGGCGCCTAAATGAGGGTCTTATTTCCAAATTTTCCCTAGATGGTTCGACGTGGAAGATGTTCTTCGGCGGCGACCCGGTCGCCAGCCAGGATTTCGTCTTCAGTTACTGTCAATACCGTCCGCGCGATGTTCTCCTCTATTCTTCGACGGCGCTGAGCTTGGCTCAATCCCATCAGCAGAATCAAATTGAGCAACGTGATCTTGTCGACGCTAGGAGGTCATTTTCCGAAAATCGGCTAAAGGAGTTGGCCGACGAATACGCGGATAATTATCCTCAATTGAGTGTGATCCTCACTCGATTTTTTAGCCTCGGGACTGAGTATACGATTGGGAGCATCGAGGATTTCATAAAGAAATTGTTGGTTGATCGTGAGGTACAAGAGGCCTGCAAGAGCTGGATTTATGGCTTCACAGCGCCAGACGTCTTTGTGCAGCTTCTCTACAACATTGGGTTCTTCGGGATAAAGCAGGAAAAGGGAGCTGTGAGGTTCAAATCCTCTGAATCCGAGAACCCCAGCACCCTTTCGTTGAATCAGGGATCCATTGTTGTTGTTCATCCGTCGTACATTGAGGGGTTGCAACTTCAGGCAAGAGTCATCACATCGCTGAGTGACTCTGTCTCATTGCGCACTTCGGGCCTCATCAGTGAAGTTCCGGAGTCATTTTCTGTGATGACTTACAGGGGAAAGCTACAGGAGCTTACGGAGGAGCTCGCGACGCTTCCACTCGGATCGGGATCGGCGAGGCAATTTGAAGATCTCATTGGCCAGGTCATAAAGCTTTGCTTCTTCCGGTCTCTATCGAACGTGGAGCCAAGGGTCAGAAACGGTAACAATACGGCAATTCGCGATTGGATCGCTTCTAATCGCGCTACCGTGGGTTTCTGGGAGATTATCCGACAGAAATACGCTGCAACTCAAGTGCTTTGGGAATGCAAGAACTATGAAGACCTAGTGTAGTGTCTCATTATTAGAATCAGTTATATATTGAGGTTCATCTTATGATGAGAGGACCTCGATATGCGTGTTGCGCAGCCCATTGTTTTGAACGAAGAGACACGGCGGAAGCTTGAGCA
>JBAVOQ010000180.1:0-1717 GCA_049692235.1 Acidobacteriaceae bacterium
ACTCCGACAAAAAGAAAGGCTGGCCTACGGGCAGGCGTCCATTGCTTTATTTCTGCGATCACATGGCGCACGGTCTCCTGCTGGGAATAAGCCGTGAAATCCATGTCGCCGGAAAGCCACGAGGCCAAGCCCATCGCATCGCGAAAGACTGGAACACCCGCAACTTCGCTCACCAGATTATGCTGGGTCGTTTCCTGGCTCCTGACATAATTGGCAAAGATACCCCGAATTCCTTTTTCGCTGGCGAACAGCTCTAACAGGTCTGGCGGCATCTCGTTGCCCGTACTCATCACGCTGGCGTCAATCCGTTGCCGGTACTGGGCCGAGATCTGTTGATAGTCCCGCAGGATTGTTTGCCTTTGTTCTGCCGGGTAGCCTTTGGCATACCACTCTTCCCATATATAACCGGCACCGGTAAGCGCATTCACAAAGCAATCGCCAGGCCGGGCATGCTTGTAGTAGTAGTCCGCGACATCAGGCATTAAGTCGGAAACCATTGTGCCGAGCTGCCAGCCCAGGGGCACTTCTCCATGTCTGGGGTCGTCGAAGAGCTGGCGGTAATAATGGCGGACGAAATTCATCCCGTCTCCATCCGATCGAATGAACGCGCAGTACACCTTGTCTGGCTGCAGCTTGACGGGTGGAATTGCTTGGGACAAAGTTGCGCTTGTTCCGGAATGCACAGAGAGATTGCCAACCGTCGGTGAGTACCCATCGAAGGCGGTACATACTTCGAATTTTGCGCATTCGCTGGCCAGGCGAATCCCTGGGTCTTCTCCAATCCCGCTTTCCTTGTATCCGCCGGATGGCCAGCCCAGACAAGGTATATTCGGCGGCCACTGCATCATAATCTCTCGGGCAAAATCCTTTTCTTCCTCGGGCGCGGCTGCAGGATTCTTCGCCACGTCTTGCGTCCCTGAAATCCAGAAGGTGGGAAGATTGAATTCAACTAGGTAGTCGCGGAAGGCAACCTCCGTTGGATCGAGGATGGCGATGGCCTGGCGCGACAGATGGCTGTCGAGCGTATGGAAGGCCCACCGATAGGCTTCAAGATCTTTCTTCCAGTGCATCTTCTGTAGATCCAAGCCATTCTTGAGCGGACCCGTCCCCGAGCCAGACGATAAGTTGAATTGCTGGAAAGTATTCGGCGTCGCTACCAGGCCGCCGTACACACCAGCCAGCATCGTAGCGACATTGATAGTGGCTGGAATGGATGGATCGGTCACAAACATGCATGAAACCTGGGAGAGGAAACAGTTGAACACCTGGGTGATGCTCAGCCACTCAACCGTATCGACGTCGCCGCGCTTGCGCATCCAGTCCAGCCAGAGTTCATCGTAGCGGTCATGGATCAGATAGAGCTGAGGCCGGCGACGGTTCACGATCCCTTGCAGGCAAGTCAAAGTCAGCCGCATGTCCCAACCGAATGTAAATAGGTCCTGCAAACGCACGGCGGCGATGTTCCTGGCGGGCGTTTGCGATCGTGGACAAGCGTGCCGCGTGGCCTCTCGCGTTAGCAAGCCGGCTTCACCCGCTGCCATGTCATTCGATGCAACCCAAATCCCGCCAACTGCTAAAGCAGACAACCGCATGAACTCACGGCGACCTATCTCAAACCTGTCAGTGAAGGTCTCAAATGGATCAGCTTCCGCGTTCCATCCGCGCTTGATCCCTGATAGTCCCATTTCTTTTTTCATGCCTCGATCCTCCTTAAAAC
>JBAVOQ010000181.1:0-25100 GCA_049692235.1 Acidobacteriaceae bacterium
AGTCGACGGACATGCAGCAAATCGGCGTCTTGGTCATTACTTCTCGAACATTCATAAATTCTCCTTCCAATTCCACCGCTTCTCGGCGGATGACCGGTGTTCAGCAGGTTCATTCCGGACCTTCACGTTAACAGCGGAGACTGGTATACGGCAGTGATTGTGCGCACAGCCTGAAAGGCAATGGGTGTTTCGATGTGTTTCACAGCTTCTCGTTTGCCTTCGGATGTTTAACTGCATCGTAGTGAGTAGAATCACTGCTCGGCGAGAGTTGGAGTTGTATTACTATGTGTAACTCATGCTCGTGCCAGGATAGGCATGATGTGGGCGGAGTGAATGCCATGATATTCAGGGATAGAGTGGATGCGGGACGCCAGTTAGCGAAGCGACTCAGCAGTTATGCTAACCGCGACAATGTAATCGTATTGGGAATTCCTCGCGGCGGGGTAACGGTCGCCTATGAATTAGCTCGGGCCCTGAATGCGCCATTGGACGTACTTCTTTCCAGAAAGCTGGGTGTTCCGGGACAAGAGGAACTCGCATTTGGCGCGATTGCGGCCGGAGATGGACGATATCTCGATCAGCGAGTAATTCAGGCTACGGGCATTTCTGAGCAAGAGATTGAGCGCGTCACTGAGGAGGTAACGAAGACGCTACAACAGCGCGCGCTGCTTTATCGGGGCAGCCGTCCTCCGCTCCAGGTGACGGGACAGACAGTCATCCTGGTGGATGACGGCATCGCTACAGGAGCGAGTGTATACGCTGCCGTTAACGCGCTGCGCCAGATGAAGCCCGCCAGTCTTGTGCTGGCTGTCCCCGTGGCGCCTGCCGCAACCTACGCGTGGCTCAAGCATGAGGTGGATGACTTGATTTGCGTGTACGCGCCGGAACGGTTCTACGCAGTCGGTCAATTCTACGAGGTGTTTTCTCAGGTTGAGGATGAGGAAGTCCAGGATTTGTTAGAGCGCGCCGGCAGATTCTCCGCGGCGAAGCGCTCGACGGCTGAATCCGTTTCGATCGGCAATAAGGACGAAGTCTCGATTGATGTGGATGATGTACGGCTTGAGGGCATCTTGAGCATTCCTGATGAATCAGCGGGAATCGTATTGTTCGTTCATGGCAGCGGCAGTAGCCGTCATAGCTCGCGCAATCTCTACGTGGCACGAGCGCTGCAGGCGCATGGAATTGCGACGCTGCTGTTCGACCTTTTGACCAACGAAGAGGAGTTGTATGACCGGGCAAACGCCGAGTTCCGCTTCGATATCGAACTGCTGACGAAACGATTGGTCGGCGTAACACAGTGGATTACGCGACATCCAATCGCTCAAAGGCTACCGATCGGCTATTTTGGCGCAAGTACCGGGGCCGCCGCCGCCCTCTCCGCCGCGGCGCGACTCCCCAGTCTGATCGCCGCTGTCGTCTCTCGTGGAGGCAGGCCCGATCTTGCCGGCAGCGCCCTCAACATCGTTCGTGCCCCTGTGCTTCTGATCGTGGGAGGGAATGATGAGATGGTCATTGGTTTAAACCGACAGGCATTCAACAGGCTGACCGGACAGGACAAGCAACTCGTTATTGTCCCCGGAGCAACGCATCTCTTTGAGGAAGCTGGCGCATTGGAGAAGGTTGCTCAACTTGCTGCGGACTGGTTTTCGCGGGTCTTTGTAGGCCGTCAATCAGGTAAGGAACCCAGCGCTAGCTAAGGATCACCAAGTCCGGTGATCGCGGTTGTAGACGCATTCACAGGCAAGGCACAGATGCTTGGAGGATTTTATGACGGACGCGACGTTGTCTATCGTCACGAACCTCATCCGTGAGGCTGCTCATCCGCTGACAGGGTCAGGTGGCGACTACGATTCTTTGCTGGAGATGATTGGGGATGCTCGCTTCGTCCTGCTGGGGGAAGCGTCTCACGGAACGCATGAGTTTTATCGGGAGCGCGCCAAAATTACGCAGCGTCTTATCCGCGAGAAAGGCTTCCATGCCATCGCGGTAGAGGCCGACTGGCCAGATGCCTATCGGGTGAACCGCTACATTCAGGGAGACGATACGGATCCAGATGCAGTTCAGGCCCTCAGTGGGTTCAAGCGGTTTCCCGCGTGGATGTGGCGCAATGCCGACGTTCTCGACTTCATCGGCTGGTTGCGGAGCTTCAACGATGCGTTAGAGCAGCCCAAACGCATTGGATTTTACGGGCTCGATCTGTATAGCCTGCATGCTTCGATAGAATGCGTCCTTCATTATCTGGACAGGGTGGATGCCGAGGCCGCACACCGAGCTCGTCTTCGCTATGCCTGCTTTGAGGAGTTCGGAGACAATCCCCAAACCTACGGATATGTAGCTGGCCTCAAGCTGCGTCCCTCCTGTGAGTCCGAGGCCGTATCGCAGCTTATGGATCTGCAACAGAGTTCGTTACGTTATGCCCGGTTGGATGGGCTGCCTGCCCTGGAGCGATTCTTTGACGCGGAACAGAACGCCCGCGTCGTCAAAGACGCCGAGGAGTACTACCGCGCGATGTTCCACGAAGCGGTTTCTTCCTGGAATCTCCGCGATCGCCACATGATGGAAACGCTCAACACGCTGAACGATTATCTCGAGCTTCGGCGCCCGCCTTCAAAGATTGTCATTTGGGCGCATAATTCCCATGTCGGCGATGCACGCGCCACTCAAATGGGCCGCTCGGGGGAATGGAACATCGGACAACTGGTCCGCGAGGAGTATGGCGCTCAGTGTCGAAGCATCGGTTTCACAACCTACTCAGGGACGGTCACTGCCGCGTCGGCATGGGACAACCCAGCAGAACGGGAACGGGTTGTGCCTGCCAGGCTGGACAGCTATGAGGGGCTATTTCATCAGGTCGGGATTCCGGCCTTTTCACTCAATTTGCAGAAGGGCTCTCCTCTGGCCAATGGACTCCGCGAACCCATGCTGGAACGCGCCATCGGCGTGGTATACCGCCCTGCCACTGAACTTGCCAGCCACTATTTCCAGGCAAGTCTCTCCGAGCAATTCGATGGCATCCTTCACTTCGATCAAACCCGCGCCGTAGAACCCTTGGAAGCCATCGGCGCAGAAGCAGCAGGAGAACCCGCAGAGACTTTCCCCACAGGCATCTAGATCCAGATCTAACATTATTGCGATATGGCTGGCGGCAATCCGTTCCGCATGATCTTGATCATGTACGAATGGTCAGGACGGGACACTTCGCGCTGGCTGCGACCTTATAAGCAGTTCCCCCGCCGAAATGGGAGACGATCGAGGTCAGCGCACCGGTTCCTCGGGCGCCCATCACGATGAGATCGGCATTGCGACTATTTGCTTCGTCGAGAATTACGGCGTCCGGCGCTCCAAACCCCACAAAACATGCAGGACTTTTGTGTAGGTCAGCATCTTCAGGGACAAGGCCACGAAGCCGCTCCATCGGTTCCTCGCTTGCCATCGCGCGGTCAAAACTGAAAGGAACATCCTTATCGTCTTTCACGTGTAGAAGAACCAGCTCGGCTTCGTTCTTTTTAGCGAGTGACACGGCATACGGCAATGCGATTTCTGCGCGTTGAGAGAAATCGGTACTATAAAGCACGGTCTTCAGCGTAGCCGCACCTTTACCGGTGTAGCGGCAATGCGGCCCGACCGTAAGCACCGGAATGGTAGAGGAGCGAAAGATTCTTTCTGCTGTTGACCCGATCGCCGCTTTGACAAACCCTGCTTCACCGGATGTTCCCACGACGATCAGGTCGACATGTTTCAAGTCCTCCAGCAAGTTCAAGGCTTCTCCCATGCTTAGCAGAGTTGTGCAATTTAGGCCCTGAAGGAAGCTGGCTTCCGTCTGACCCAGGAGGCGATCTTGCATGGTTTGGCGCATGTCGTCCAGCGGCTGATATGCAAGCGCCGCTTCGGGAGTAACAAATGCGGAGATGGGATTATAGGCATGCGCTAACACCAGGCCTGCGTGAAACGCTCGCGCAAATTCAACCGCGCATCGCAAGGCCATCTCGGCCCCGCTGGAAAAATCCGTGAGCACAGCTATGGTTTCGATCTTCACTTGTGACACTGGCGATATTGGATGAGCTGTGACCATACAGTCCTCTCTTCTTCGCAATCGTCGCGGCGGTTTAGAAGCAAAATAGGCTCGCTTCGGACTGTGTCTAGAAGCTGTCTAATGAGATCGAAATCGCTCGATACGTGTGGTGTGAGACCCGCAATCCAAGCGGGTCTCACATCGTTGGCCGAAGTCGCGACGCCGCAGATGAGGCAGCTTCTAGGTAATCAACAATTCGTCCTGGACTTCCGCCACCCCTGGAGCTGACCATGCTGCGCGTGTGGCCTCATTGCGCTCTTTCCAGGAATGAACTTTGCCGCGTAGGGTCACCTTGGAGCCGCGGACATCGACTTGGATCTGTTTTGCATCCGATTCGGCGGCCCGGCGAATGGCGTTTTCAATGGTGGTCTTTACCTCAGACGAGACCACAACAGGCTCTATTTTTATGTGGTTTGTGATACCCCTGACGCCGGCTAGATTGCGAATTGCATCCTCAGCGGAGGTTTGCTGAAATTTGTGGTCGACGGTACCTTTTAGAATGATCCATCCATTCTCCACATGAACCTTGATGCGCTCCTCTGGAACAACGACGTCCCATTGGAGAGCATTTAAGACGGCGCGGGCGATGTCTTCATCTGTGCGGTGGTAGGTGTAGGGAAGTAAGACTTCGATTTCATCCACAACAGCTTTCACGCCGCCGACGCGTTCCGCTGCACGGACCGCCGACCATTTTTCTGCATAGCTCTTCGCTTTTCCAGAAAGCGTGACGATTCCATCGGTCGCACTTACGCCTATTTCAGCCGGATCCAGAGTTGGCTCAAATTGCAGTTCATCGGATACATCACTTTGCAGTTGCAGGTTCGTTTTCATCTTGCTTTCCTCCTGTGGTGCTCAGGTCGCAACAGTCGCGGGCAAGCACTCACTCTGCTTTCGCAGGCACACCCGTAGTGTGTTCGCAACCGAGGAGGAATTCCGTGATTTGAATCACAAAACTAGAAATAAATATTCGACTTACAAGATGAGGGAGTTACAACGCAGGTGGCCATGATCGGATCCGAAGGCGGCGCATACTACTTGTCGACTCATCAGAAGAAGTGTGGAAAAGTGACATGCGTGAGTGAGTTCGATCACTGAGCCTACCGTCGATTTCTGCTATGGTAAGCGTCGAATGATGATAAGTATGTCCGTGATTGTCCGGCGCGAGGCACCCATAACTGCCGCAAGCCTCCAATGGAGTTGAGCAATCACGTCGCATGTGCAGTTGTAGTTTGGGGGACGTATGAAACTAACCTTAAGTATTATCAAGGCGGATATCGGGTCCATCGGGGGGCACGTAGCTCCTTCGCGGGAGCTTCTGGAAACGGTAGGAGCGTATGTCGGAGATCGGGCGACTGGGCTGCTTCTCGACCACTACATCAGTCACACGGGCGACGACATCGCCATCCTGATGACCCACAGGCGCGGGGTAGGCGATGAACAGATTCACAAGCTTGCGTGGGATGCGTTTCTGGCAGGTACGGCCGCGGCACGAAAGCAGGGATTGTACGGAGCTGGACAGGATCTACTGAAGGACTCGTTCTCAGGAAATGTCAAGGGAATGGGGCCGGCCGTCGCAGAGATGGAAATCGACGAGCGGACAAGTGAGCCTTTCCTTTTCTTCGCGGCGGATAAGACCGATCCGGGCGCGTACAACCTGCCACTGTACCTGGCCTTCGCAGACGTCATGAATACACCAGGTCTAATCTTGTCGCCTAACATCGGGCGCGGTTTTCGCTTCGTCATTATGGACGTCAACGACACCACTGGCGATCGCATTATCGAGTTGAATGCTCCCGATGAACTGTACGACATTGCAGCTCTTCTGCGAGATCCGGAACGCTACGTGATTGAGTCGGTATGGTCGCGCGCCACCGGTGAACAAGCTGTCGCAGTGGCGACCTCTCGCCTGCACAATATTGCTGGAAAATACACAGGGAAGGACGACCCTGTCATGCTGGCACGGGTACAGATGAACTTTCCGGCAACGGGAGAAGTCCTTGCACCCTATGCGATCGGGCATTTCGTGGGCGGCTGTATGCGAGGATCGCACCAGATGCCGTTGATGCCTGTGACTCTCAATACCGGAATCAGCTACTTCGATGGTCCTCCCATTGTGAGCTGCGCCGGATTTTGTGTGCATAACGGCAAGCTGACGGAACCGGTGGATGCATTTGTGCAACCATTCTGGAACACGGTGCGGGATGACGTGGCCAGAAAAGCCATGGAGATGCGCCGGCAGGGATTCATTGGCACAGCGATGCTTCCGATGTCCGAACTGGAATACACGGGGATATCCGAGAAGCTCGAAGCGTTGAACAAAAGGTTCACCGTGCGCACAGAGTCGCCATTATTGAAGCCGGCCTAACTCAACGGCCACGCTACGACCCTGCGTTCGTGAAAGGATCCCCGCTTGTACATTGCTGGCGACGCGGTACTTTGGCAAAACGCTGCGTCAGACGGTCGATGAGTTTGCTTCGAATTCTACAGGCCAAGCTTGGTGGCGCACGAATCATTCAACGACGCGTTGCCGCGATCCTTGCATAGGTCCCGATCAGTGTCGCTGTTTCCAGGATATGTCCGCGCATGGCGCCTTCCAATTCCTTCTGCGTTGCGCCGGGCTTCAGACGGAGCATTGTATCCAGCGCGAAGAGCCTGGCAACATAGCGGTGAGTCCCTGACGGAGGGCACGGGCCCATGTACCCAATTTGGTCGGCGTCGTTTTTGCCTTGCATTCCCACCCGGGCAACATTTCCTTGCTGGGGTATGTTCTCCATCAGCTGGTTCAATTTCGCATCCATGTTATAGATCACCCAATGCGTGAAGCCGCCTCTGCTGGGCGCATCTGGATCGTGAAGAATCAATGCAAACGACTTGGTTCGCGCCGGCGCACCTTTCCAGGCCATCGCTGGGGAAATGTTATCGCCATCGCACGTATACCGGACCGGGATCGCACTCCCGGCCCGGTAGGCTGAACTCCTCAGTTCCATGGTGCTACCCTCCGATCAGCGTGGCGTTCGGCGTAGAAACTCATTGGTTCGTAGTCGTCGCGGTTTGCAGACAGATGGTTCCGCATACGGAGCCAAACAAGCCGAATACGCTCTGCTAGCGGGGGAGGCGCATCCGCTCGTCGCTATAAACGGCACCACCACATCCGAACGATCGACGCAGAAGATCGAGAACTTAAGGTCGCTGTCCGCGCGACCAGGCTGGAATGCCTTGCCTGTTCCTGAGCGTGAGTTCCGAGTCGCCCTTCTTAATCATGCGTGCAATCAGCGTATCCACGTTGTCCAGCCGAAGCTTGGACCCGGTGACTTCAACCTGAGCTCCTTTGGAGATTTCGAATTTCTTTTGCGCTAGAAACCAGGATGGGCCAATATGTACATCTAGGACTTCATCCGCAGTTTTGAGCTGTAGGTGGATTCCGTGCCAACCTCTTGTTCCGGACACCTCCTGCACTTCTTCAACAACTCCCGACACCGTGGTTTCCGTTGTGGGATTATACATGGGAGAAGTGCTTCCGCTGTTTGACCCATATTGCGCCGGTAGCAACGGCACCCCCTGTATCAGGAAGAAAAGGGCTATTGAAGATAACAAGACATAGTTGATGAAGGTCTGTTTTCTCATGCTGGTTCTCCGTTCTAGCTATGGGAACTTCGAAGGCTCAAATCATCCCCCATATCGCGATATTGTTGCCGGTATTGCTGCATCTCTCGTTCCACGTTTCGGGCTTCCTCGGCAATGCGCTTGCGATCGGGAGAAGTTTTTGCCAATTCCTGGTCCATGTTCTGCAAGCGAGAGTTGATGCGTTCCTGAAGCTGATTCATGCTCCGCGTGCGTTGCTCGATGGCAGCCCGCTGCTGAGTGTCCAAACCCTGCATGAGACGTTGATTTTGTTGGTCCATGGTGCGAACCTGGTCGCGAATCTGGTCACGCTGCTGCCGCGCCTGATCGGCGTTAAACGTTGTTCCGTTGGCCATCCGTGCCATGCCTCGTGCCGCGGTGCGTATCCGTCCTATGAATTGATTCCCGGTGCGATATTGCTCACGCTGCCGATCGGTTACTTGAGAGCGTAGCTGGTTGCGCTGCTGCTGCCTTGCCTGGGCCATCGTGCTTTGGCTGGACTGACTCCCCAGTTGTTGCTCGACGTGGCTGCGCTTGTCCCTGCTGTTGTCGTTGACCGCTTGTACTGTGACCGGAATATTGTGCAATCAACTACATTTGGAAGCAGAAGCATTGCGGCAATGAGAAGGATTCATCGCATAATTTCCTCCTTCGGGTCAAGGCTCAACTCCATCGAACAGAAGAGTTGGGCCGAGATACCCTTGAATCATTAGAGATCCAATGGGTATGCTTTCGCAGTGATTTGACGTATAGGCTCGAGTGACTCTGAGCACAAAGTCCTTGCGTTGCCGCGCTCCTATGGCTGTTTTTCAATAGGAGCGCGACAACCGCATTGTCAACTTGCCGCGATTGTGGAAGCGATCAGGGTCCATTGACCGCCATTATTGAAGAGCAGTCCATGCACCCTAAGAGTTGCACCCGCAGGGATAGCCGTACTGTCTTCTGCGTTTGTCCAGGTTTGCTGATAGACCAGGATCGTGTTCGCTCCCGTGAGTGTGGTGAAGGCGCACCCAGGCAGCAAGGTAAGGACAAAGCTTCCCGAGCTTGCCGGAGTGATGGCCTTGTCGGTCGTTCCACGGAAGCCCTGTTCCTGCAGGCGAACGTTCGAGGCAGTAATCGTGCCCGCAGTAGTTCCGGACACTCCACTTACCGTGATGCCGCTGCTCTCACTGGTTGGAAGGACACTCTGGCCGGCGTAAATATTGCTGGCGTTGAACGCCGGCGTGAACGGCAGACCGGTCAGGTTAACTCTGTCGCTATCGATTTCATACTCGGTATCGGGCGTCAGGTTGACGGTCAGGATCTGCGAAAGATAGGACGTCATGACGCTGGCGCCCGCTCCGTTCTGCATCACAATGCTCAATTGAGTTGCGGGTTGTCCGACTACGTTGGTGATGATTCCGCCGCCCATGATGCCGCCTGCGTTCATTTTGGATCTGACCCGTGTGGCCAGCAATGTCCCATCAGGCTGCAGGGCTGCGGTGACTAGGACTCCCATTCCAGTTTGGACCATGTTCATGGCTGTAACATTGCCCTGAAACTGGGTTTGCGCATTGACCATGAAGGTGAAAGTATTGGTCGCCTGTAGAGGAGTTATGGCGAATGAATTGGATGAGACGTTGTTGACAACGCCCATCATCTGCTGCATCCCGCCATTGCGAGCGCCGTTGCCGTTTCCTGCACCCTGGGCACCCACAGCGATATGGAATTGTGGACTCAGTTGGAATTTACCGGTGTTGTCCATGGTGACGGAGTTTTCAAGATCCAGATCGAAGTTGAAGGCGAGCGGGGCTGTTCCGAGGGTTACCGCCGAGGCGAACGGAATGGCGGCGGTGATGGGTCCCTGAATCGTCTTTTGCGTAAACGCTTTTGTCGTTGGGTCAAGGTAGCTGATTTTGCAGGATGCGATGGTGATGGTAGCGCCGGTATAGTTGCCTTGTGGCACGGCAACCATCGCTAACGGATCCATTGTGCCCAATCGATGGATCATCTCCACCCGCGTAGACGCGCTGATCACAGGGACGGAACCGCTATTGGTCATAAGGTTCAAGGATGAGATATCCATGGAAAAGGCAAGCATCCAGTCTGCCGGCCCGTCCCCCAGATTCACCTGAACCGTTGTGGAGCTGGGAGTTGGCGTTGGCGGGGTTGTACTGCTGCCGCCGCCGCCGCAGGCCGTGAGAGCCACAAATAGAGAGCTAACAAGGAGGATTCCAATTGTCTGCAATGGATGCCAATTCCAAGGACGGCTGCATGAGAATGCGTGTTTCATAGTGTGCTCCTTCATGTTTCTCGATGGATCGCTGCAAAGTCCGTCTCGACTGCGTGGACTCGAAAAAACCGACTGCCCATGGGTATGCTGGAGATCATCAACCTGCTAGCCGCTCCAACGTCGCTTTGTTATGAATCACCAAAGTTGCGCCTGAAAATTCGGCGATACCTTGTTTCTTGAATTGACTCAGAGTTCGGCTCACTGTCTCGCGTCGCACACCAATCAACTGTCCGATCTCATCGTGAGTGAATCCGATGTTGATGCGATAGCTGCCGTCTATGAACTTCGACCCTTTCGCCCATTGCAAAAAGACGCGCGCTAGTCTTTCGTGGATCGACTGAGACAGTCCAATCGTGCGGATAAGATCGTGGGCCGCTCGGCAATCGCTGATGAGTTGCTGGTTGGTTAGTTGGCGGGCATCGCCATGTTCGCTGAGAAAGTTAAGAAAGTCCTGACGAAGAACGAAGGCAACCTCGGACGGTGTCGTAGTTTCAAGCGTCACGCCATAAGTCGCTCCAGTCAGGCATTCTTGCAAGCCCAGAAGTTCTCCTGGACCCGACACACCCACAATCAGGGTTCTACCTTCTGCGTTGCTCATCGCCAGTTTTACCTCGCCCTGCCAGAGGATGAAGATCCCCTGACATGTCTGGCCCTCCGCAAAGATGGTTGTCCCGGCCGGATAAGACAGCAAGTGCTTCAGCCGATCCAGGTGTTCGAGCGTGCCGCGGGAGAGCGCCGACCAACCACTATGGCCAGGAAATGCAACGGGGTAGTTACGTACAGACGATGTTCCATGGGAAGTGTTTCGGATTTCCATGGGACTATACCGGGGCATCATGGGGAATATTTCCGGCGTCGTTCTTATAACGGAAGGTGAGCTTGACATTCGGTTCGTCCTTTTCTTAGAGCAGCATGGCAGTTGCAGCAGCTATCGTTGATTTACTGTCAGGAAGTCTCGCAGCGCGAGGACAACACCGTCACGCGACCATCTGCTCAAATCACATCGATATCGTTGCAATTGTGCAGCCAGAGTGGGCGTGAATGTTTTCTGTATTGTTGACACAGAAAACCATTCCTTCCGTACAAGGGTTTGTCCAAAATTTAGGATGAATCAGTCCAAAGTCTTGGACATCCGCGAAGTCGCATTCGACGGCTCGCTCCTGCGCCGTACAGGCTAAACGTCCCGATTCGAAGGAGTCGCTACAAAGCGTGTGATTCCGGAAGAAAGTTGGAGTATCCCGATATAACGATGGCCACGAATAAGATCGGACTGATTGCCTGCTGACGATGAATAAGGACTGTGCGCTGCGGTCATCCGACCATCCGGCGGTAGTTGCCATTGACACCGTTACCTAGATGACGGGTCTGCGAAGCGGCCACAAGCAGCGGTCGTTCCTGCATCGACGCCCGACACAGTGTTCTTCCGACCTATGCAGATTTCACCTGGTTTGATTGGAAACCGGCTGGAGCAGCGCGACGAGCGGCCAGTTTCGCCTGCTGCAATTGCGCACCGTCCATGCTCCGCTCCGTTCTGCTGGCGCGAAGGCGGAGACGAACGCCGGCTGGGGTCCACTGCGTCGCCGTGAAGACCCCCGCGCAATCGGCGCAGAGCCAGAAGAACTTCTGCGGCAATGAGCGCATG
The DNA here is from genome assembly GCA_049692235.1 of Acidobacteriaceae bacterium. Taxonomy (GTDB): domain Bacteria; phylum Acidobacteriota; class Terriglobia; order Terriglobales; family Acidobacteriaceae; genus JAKAAZ01. The sequence continues at coordinate 11,608 of JBAVOQ010000181.1, forward strand.
GGGAATCCGCTATTTTCACTTTCGAACAACGAATCGGCCAACGTCTCCAATTCGAGAAGATACAACGATCCATCCCGCAGGTAAGATGTTTCCCTGTCACAGGCAGGGTTGATGCATCGCATATGTTGCTCCCGTTCGATTGGCGAAAGAGTCATTGAACGTAAAGCGTGTGCATGCCTATGGCCATAGTTGTGCTGCGTGTCTACTGCAATTTGGCCGTTAAGCTGAGCTGGGCGTTCCGATCAGTTCGATCAATAGTCCAAGGATTGCTACAACAACGTCCAAACTATTTGACAGTGTTGTGAACCTGGCTACGACTCTGTTGATATTCCAGCGCCTTAAAGAACAATCCAGAATGGCGGTCGGCGTGCTCTTGTGAAATGCATCAGTGCGCGATAAGCGCGCTCCAAAGGTGAACTCTATGAAAACTAGATCGATACTTCGAATCTCGCTCGGCCTTGCTGTTGTCGCGCTATTTCTCGTGATCAAGGGGCCGGTTGCTGTCGCGCAAAATACGGACTCTGCGCAAATTTCGAGCCTGTTGTCGGAGGCGCAACATCATGCCGTGCTCCTCGACGATGATGCCGAAAAGCTGCAGAGCTACACTCGCTCGAAGCTCCATTGGAAGTCCCACGCAGTGCAGCTTGAATCGATGAAGACACATGTCAACAACCTTGGCAAAGTAACCGCGCAGTTAAATGATCTGCGTTCGGAAGGCTCTCCGTGGCAGCAACAGGCAATCGATCAGATCAATCCCCTGTTGCAGGACATGGCCAACCACCTTACCGCGACGATCAATCACTTAAACGAGAATCAGGAGCGAGTTAACATGCCCGCATATCAAGACTATGCGCGTGGCAATTACGAACTGGCGAGCCGAACCTCCGAACTTATCAAAGACTATGTCAATTACGACAAGGCGAAGTCGCAGTCCCAATCTCTCGAGCAAAAGCTGGAGATGCCCGTGCAGAATGAGGGCAAATAGCACAAGGTTGGTATGTCATGGCCTTCGTCGCTGCGCCGCCGACACAAGGTGGCGCAGCTCATATTTGTGGCGGAAGCGCAAAAGATCGTAGGGACGATCGCACGCGCTTTTCACCAGAGCTGGAGGATTCCCATGTCGGATGAAACCTTGAAGATTAAAACGATCGTTGTTTGTATAGATTTCACGGCTGCCTCCAATCTGGCCCTGCTGTATGCGAGGCGCTTTGCAGTTCACTCTGGTGCCAAGCTTTTGCTGGTGCATATTGTGGATCCGGCAAGCGTTTCTCCGGAGGAGATGGATGCTCACCTGGCACTGCACGACATCGTCGATTCAGCCAAGACTGATATGCAGAAGATCTGGACGGAGTTGGCGGAGAATGGCATTGTAGGGAGCTGGATCGTGCGGCATGGCAATGTTCGGGACATGATCCTGGATGCAGTTCAAGAAAATCATGCCGACCTTATGGTCTTAGGAAGCAAGGGCACGGCACTTACAGGAGGGTCACGCTTCGGCACCGTAGCCGAGCAATTGGTCCGGGCCGCCCCGTGTCCCGTATTAACAGTAGTGCCGGAATCGCGCTGGCAGGAGTTGGAGAACGATCATCGCAGACTGCTGCTTGTCCCGACTGATTTTTCCGCAGCTTCGCACGCGGCTTTTCTGTATGCGTTGGCGTTTGCCAAGTCCACCGGAGGCTCCCTGCTGCTGGTGCATGCCGTGGAATACGATTTTGCGGTCGAACCGATTGCCGGCCAACTTGAAGATCTGCGCACAAAGGATATGCATTTGCTGCTGGATTCCGCTCGTGCAGCCCATGTGGAAGCCGAGTCCATTATCCGGACCGGCGATGCGAGCGAGATTATTCTCGAATTAGCCCGCGAGCGGAAGGCGGATTACATCGTCATGGGCGTGCGTGGAGGAGATCAGGTGGATGGAACGCGTCTCCATGGCAGGGTGCAGGGTTTGATGCATCGATCGCCCTGCCCGCTATTCTCGATTTACTTGAGGAAATCGACCACAACTTCCTCCAGGAAACGCGAGACAAGGGAAGGTCTATCCTTATCCCATCCTTCGCGTTGACGCGTTTTTTAGTCCTCAAGTCACTGCGGATGGATGGAATCAGCGTTCCATTGCCGTGAGTGCCGCCTGTCACCTGTCCAGCCGCAGCCTGGCTTGGACGGATCACGTGCCATGGATGAACGGAACTTGTCGATTGCAGGGTGTTGTTCATGGGGAATCCGGTTCGGACGGAGTCTGTCGCTTGTCTAGTTCTTTTCGCGGTTGTCCTGGTCTCCTGGAACAAGATGTCTGCGGTCGAGGCGCAGAACTCGTCTTCCCAACCTGGAGCCATCGTTCGTCGATGTGCTCAAAACATGCTGAGGCAGATCCGCTCCCCGACGCCCATTCGCTTTCAGGAAAGAACGGAAGCCCCCTGGGGATCGGAGGTTCGGGACGTCATCTTCACCAAAGAGGGCAGAGTAGACCGACTCATTGCGGCTGGCGATAGTCCGCTGACTGTAGCGCAACAGAAAAAAGAAGTCGGCAGACTGAAGGCGCTTCTGCAACGATCGGCATCGCAGGCCGTTGCGCCGGCACAGGATGGAGAGACGCAGCGACGTCTGAAACTGGTGGCGGCGATACCTGCGGCGTTCTCGTATCAAAGGTCGGGCATGGAGGAATCCAGCGCCCAGGAATTCAAGTTCTTCCCCGCGGAGCATTTCAATCCTGAGAATCGCGAAACTCGAGTCTACAAAGGGATGCGCGGCGTCATGCAAGTTGACCCGCGCCACGATCAACTTCTTCGTGTGGACGGAGAGATATTCCGGAACGTTTCCTTTGGATGGGGAATCCTGGGAAGACTCCACAAGGGCGGACATTTCCGCATTGAACAACGTCAAGTGCTTCCAAACGTTTGGGAAATTACTGAGATGGATTTTGACTTCACCTACACAGTCTTCTTGTTTTCCCAGTCTCATTACATTCGCAAAACAAGCAACACCGCCTATGCGCGGATCGATCCAGGCACAGGGCGGTCAGAAGCCATCGAGATGCTTCTCTCACAACCCGCGAACGTAGAGGCGCCTTCCGTCGCGCCCAGTTCGACGTCGAATTGAGCACATCCGAACGTCCGCGCAAAAAAAATGCCGCTGCCGGATGACAACGGTCCCGAGCGTCAGCACCGGGTGCGCGACACCGCCATCGCATCCAGGATCTGGGTCAATGCATGGAAATTGGTTCCCTTGCCATAGAACGCGTCGGCGACAACGCCCGCCGGCACGTCGCTGCCGGAATATGCGCCGCTCATGGCGATGGTTTTTATTCCCGGGAACCTTTGGCGCACAACCGCGAGCAATTCAAAACCTGACATCCCCGGCATATTCAGGTCGGAAAGCAGGATGTCCGGGATTTCCTGTCGGATCGTGGAGAGCGCGGACAAACTGCCCGCGCAGGATTGCACGCGATACCCGGACCGGGTGAGTGCTTGTGCCAGCAAGGTTCGAATGGAGGGCTCGTCATCCACGATCAGGAGTCTCAGTTTTGGATTGGTCTTCAGAGGAATTTTTCTGAACATGAGTCTCCTCTCCGGGCAAATTTGCTCCACGCTGTTGTCCACCGGTAATTTGGTGCTCCTCGATCCTCATCACTTCCGATGCCCCGTGTCTTATGGGATCCAATCCCTACGCGATATGCGCGGAAATGATCATGACTGGACATGGAACCCTTCGCCGAATTCGAACCAGCCTCTCCTGCAGAACCGTGGGAGAAGAACTGTCGTTCCCGAACACAACCATCCTGGCGTTGGTATCGCAGGCTCTCTTTGCAATGGCATCTTCAAGACTTCCAAACAAGAGCAGGGGCACAATATTCCGGCGCAGATTGTTCAACCTGCGGGCAAGTGTCTCCAGGCGGTACAAGATACCCATTTGTGCATCCGGGCTGGATCGCTCCTGCACCACATCTACTACATGGATCAGCTCGATCGCGGCACGGTTTCTATCCGCCATCTCGCAAGCAGACGCCAGAGTCTCATCCGAATCGCTCGTCAGGTCGGTCACATAGAGAATGGTTCCGCTTGTCGGTTGTTGCTTAGCGAGTGTTCCGCCGGGGTAACGCTGCATGGATCACTCCTAATGGCGGAGGTTTGGGTCAAAGATTCACCCCCTGCCTGACGCCGAAGGCATTTTGGACTGAATTGTTCTCCGGCAGATACCCTGACCCAATGCAATTGGGCTACCAGTCTCGCTACGTATGGGACTCGCCTGGTTTCTATCTAAATGTTGCGCAACAGTTCCCAAAAATCAGCCATTTGTCGCAGTTCTTTGACGACTCTGTCCAAAACTTCGGACGAATCGTTGTCTTTCGACGCGCTCTGTGCGCCCGTAAGTGGCGCGTCACCTGCCGTTGCAGCATCTTCGTCGATGGTGCCGTGTTGGTCGATCACATGCATTGGAATAGATGCAGTTCACACGACGCGCACAGCGCAGATCGGGGAGTCCGAAATGAGTGGAATTCAAAGGATGTTCGCGAATATGGTAGCAGTTTCCTTGTTGGCGGTAAGTGCTGGCGCAGGGGCCGCAAGCACAACGCTGCAGAATATGCAGACAGCTTTCAATGGTGAAAGCAATGCGCATATGCGCTATCTTGCCTTTGCCGAGCAAGCGGATCGCGAGAATTATGGCGAGGTCGCCAGTTTGTTCCGTGCAGCGGCACGAGCCGAAGGAGTGCACGCTTCGAATCATGCCGAGGTCATCAAAGCCATGGGCGCTGTTCCCCAAGCCAAGCTTGAATCGCCGGAAGTGAAGTCAACGCGAGAGAATCTGGAGGCCGCGATCAAGGGTGAGACCTACGAGCGCGACATCATGTATCCGACTTTTCTCCAACAGGCCACACTCGACGGCAATCAGGCCGCGATGAGAAGCCTCCAGTTGGCGAAAACGGCCGAAGCGGAGCACGCCAAACTCTACACGCGATCGTTGCAGAATCTGGACAAACTGAAAGGCTCCAAGAGCACGATCTTTTTTGTATGTCCGACATGCGGCTACACGGTAAGTGAGCTGGATTTTGCCAATTGTCCTTCGTGTTTCACCCCACGGGAAGATTTCGAAAAAGTGGCTTGAGTGGCAATCCGGTCCGCCAGCCATGATTGGAGGCGGACTGGCCCCGTATTCCAGGAGGTGCATCATGCAGCAATTTCCGCCTATGCCGGCCTGGGGCGCATTGCATCCGCTCATCATTCACTTCCCGATCGTACTTCTGCTTGTGTGCCCATTGTTCATCGTCATCAGCGCGACGTTGCCTCCGCCTAGAGGCCGGCCCTATATGATGACTGCAATCCTTTTACTGCTTCTGGGCACCGCTAGTTTGTTCATTGCCACGTCCACGGGAAAGGCAGCGACGAAATTTGTAGAACGGGGAGGGGCAATGGACGCCGTTCTTGAAACTCACCAAAGTTTCGCATCGGAAACTATCATTGTGTTCTCGGAACTGTCGCTCATGCTGCTGGGAATTTTTCTTCTTCCACGTATACTGCGACGACGGGAAACCAGACTTTTTTCGACGGTCCTGCCCCTAACGTTCCTGGCTTTCTACTTAGGGGGAATCGTATTCCTCGTCAATACAGCCCATACAGGTGGCCGGCTGGCGCATGAATTCGGCGTGCATGCCTTGATTTCGGTAACAACTGGCCAGTCGGCTGCTTCGCCTGCGGTAGCAAGCAACCGAACCAGCGATGACAAACATTAGGTGCTTCGTGCGTTCGCAAAGCCGAGCCGTTGAGGCGTACCCTCAGGATGACGTCCTTTTCACAATGGAAATGATGCGCAAGATTCCGTCGCTTGAATTGTTTAAAGCGGATGCGTTCAGAATGCAGCAGATCGCTTTCTGTGTCCTCACACTGTTCGTGCTTGGGCTTTTGCTTGTGCTGCACACGGCATTCGCTTTCCGGCTGGGCGAGCCGACCACTCCTGTCATCCTGGTCCTTGGCATCGGCTTCTCGCTGAAATTTCTGGAAATCGTCTGGCTGCAAGGACGAGCGAACGAAATCACCGAAAAGACCGCCCGGCGGGAGACCGCTCTTTCGATTGTCGGAATCTTCATCCTTGCCGGTCTTCTCGCCTTCCTGACTGACCGCGATGACAATCCCTACTTCGTCCTGCTCGCGATTCCTATTCTTGAGTGTGCTTACCAATTTGGACTGGCGACCACTGTTTTTACCATTGTTTCGTCGATCGCAATGATGTTTTGGTGGACCCAGCATTTTTTCGCGCTGCATCCTCCCGCGCGGTCGACCGAATATCTGGAAACCGGCATGATCTCCATCATCTATGCCCTCATCGGAATTTTGGTATGGCTGCTCGTCCACCAGCTGAAACAACAGCAGTCCAGACTCTACGAGAGCCTGGCTGCGCTGAATGCGACGCGCGAACAACTGGCCGATGAAGAGAAGTTGGCGGCAGTAGGCCGGCTTGCCAGCGGCATCGCGCATGAGATCCGCAACCCGGTAGCCATGATTTCCAGTTCCCTTGCAACTGCGGCCAATTCCAATATTGGCACAGCGGATCGCGAAGAAATGGTTCAGATCGCGGCAAGAGAGGCGAGCCGGTTAGAGCATTTGACGACGGAGTTTTTGAACTATGCCCGGCCGCTCGCTCCTCAGCTCTCGTCCGTTCTTGTGAACGACCTGCTCTCCTACACCGTAGATGTGGTGAAAGCCCACGCCGCCAGCAGGTCCATCCAGGTAAGCTATTCTTGCTCAGAGGATCTAGCGATCAAAGTCGATTCTGCCCAGGTACAAGGAGCATTGTTGAATCTGGTTCTGAATGGAATTGATGCCGCGTATTCGCCCGGGGCAATCGCACTGGACGCGGCACAGAAAGGTACTTTGGTTCAGATCAACGTTCAGAATACGGGCGAGCCCATTCCGGATGCGGATCTCCAGCGGATTTTCGAGCCGTTTTACAGCGCCAAACCGGGCGGTACCGGCCTCGGGCTTGCGATCGCCCGCCGAGTCGCTCAGGTCCATGGAGGCGATCTCTGGGTCAGCAGCAATCAAAGGGGCTGTGTTGCCTTCTCCATGACGCTTTCAGCAGTCTCCACCGAAGATCGCAACGAAATATCCCACAAGGAGCTATAGATGGGAAAAGTACTCATTGTCGACGATGAGCCCAGTATGCGACGCATTCTTGCCGCGAATCTTCGCCTTGATTCCCATATCGTCGTCGAGGCAGCGGGGGTTGTAGACGCGACAGCCATTCTCGCCAGGGAAGACTTTGACGTTGTCCTTACAGACCAGAAAATGCCTGACGGCAATGGCCTGGACGTGCTGCAGGCTGCAAAGCAGGGCGACCCGGCAACCTCGGTCATCTTTCTGACCGCGGTCGGTACCCTGGAACTCGCGGTCGAAAGTATGAAAGAGGGCGCCTTCGACTTCCTTACAAAACCATTTGTTCCGGACGCGGTGCGGGCTGCTGTCAAACGAGCCTGCGAACACAGCGCGCTGCTCCGAGAAAACGCCGTTCTTAGAACGGCAGTCCTCCAAATGGAAGGTCCGGACGAGATTTTTGGAGAGAGTGAAGGTATCCGGGCTGTTCGCGAGACGATTGCTCTGGTAGCCCCCAAAGACACGACGGTCCTGATCACAGGAGAAACAGGTACCGGCAAAGAGTTGGTCGCACGCGCAGTTCACCGAAACAGCGGCAGGGCACAGAGAGCCTTCATCGCCATCAACTGCGCTTCGGTATCGGAGACTTTGATCGAGAGTGAGTTGTTCGGGCATGAACGCGGCGCCTTTACGGGCGCGGACAAGACCAGGATCGGACTGTTCGAGTCCGCCGATGGGGGGACATTGTTTTTGGACGAGGCAGGAGAACTGTCCGCCGCAGCCCAGGCAAAATTGCTCAGGGTGCTTGCAGATGGGGAGATTCAGCGCGTGGGTTCGACCAAGACCCGTCACGTTGACGTACGCGTGGTCGCCGCGACACATCGTAATCTCATGGACCGTGTGCAGACTGGATCATTCCGCGAAGATTTGTACTATCGTCTGGCCGTGTTACCCATCCATTTGCCACCTTTGCGCGATCGGCTCCAAGACATCCCGGGCCTGTGCGATATTCTCTCCGCAAGAATTGCACGAGAGGCCAAGGTACCCCACCGGCGATTGAGCGAAGCAGCTCTTGCCAAGCTTACCCAGTATCACTTTCCAGGCAATATCAGAGAGCTGCGAAATCTCCTGGAACGCGCTCATATCCTGAGCCAACACTCCCAGTTGCAACCCGAGGATTTTCCCTTGAATATCGCATCGGCAGACGGCCCAAAAACTGAGACGAGACTGAACGCCGTGCAATTGGCGGCCAGATTGCCCGAGCATCTGGATTTGCGGGAGACCCTGGCGAGAATTGAATTGGCATTGATCGAGCGCGCTCTGACAGCGACCGATGGAGTGCAGGCGGAGGCCGCAAGACGGCTCAATTTGTCGAGGAGCGACCTGGGTTACAAAGTCGGTAAATATGCGCTGCACGATAAAAGAGTGGGCGATGAATCAACGGAATCCCCGATCAGGTAGCCGTTGGATTACCTTGTTCGATTTGCTTATCAGTGAGGATTGAGGATACTGATGAGGTTTCTGGCTCTAGCATTGGACTACGACGGCACGATCGCTCAGAACGATGTGCTTGGCGATGAGATGCGGCAGGCAATTGCCACGCTTCGCGCCCGGAACATCATCGTACTGATCGTCACTGGACGAATACTGTCGGAACTGGAACGGGTAGCAGGCAACCTGCATTTTGTGGATGCCGTGGTCGCCGAGAATGGCGCCGTGATCTACGTCCCGGACAGCCGATATACGCAACTTCTCGGTGAGCCTCCTCCCGCCGCCCTTCTGGAAGCGCTTCTAGCTGAAGGAGTCGACTTCAAGGCGGGGCAATCGATTGTGGAAGCAGACGCAAAAGATGCTCCACGACTGCTGAACATATTGCGGGCCCGCGAGTTGCCGCACGCTCTTATCTTCAACAGAGGACGAGTCATGATTCTCGGCCAGGCCATCAGCAAGGCGACTGGTTTGCGAGAAATCCTCAAGATTCTCCGCTTGTCGCCCCACAACGTCGTGGCCATTGGCGATGCGGAAAACGACCACGAATTGCTGCGATCCTGTGAGTTCGGGATCGCGGTCGGCTGGGGCAGCCCGACCCTGATGGCAGCCGCCGACTATGTCCTGCCTGGAAATGGCCCTGAATCCGTCGCCCAATATCTTCTCACCCTGGTCAATCAGCGCCGGATTCCACCTTCGCCGAAGAGCCGTCGCAGCGTGCTGCTGGGATACACAGACTCAGGAGATCCGTTTTCTCTGGCGGTTCGAGGCCGCACCGTATTGGTTGCCGGCGACACAAAATCCGGGAAGTCCTGGGCTGTCGGCCTTCTTTGCGAACAATTGATCCTCTTCGGCTATTCTCTGCTGATTGTCGATCCAGAGGGCGACTATACGTCGCTGGAAGCTCTTCCAGGTGTGCTGGTGTTTGGCGGCGAGGATCCGCTGCCGCGCCCTCGCGATCTGCTGCGCGCATTGCGCCATGGCGATGTCAGTGTCGTGATCGACCTGTCGCACACGCCACAGGATGTGCGACTGGACTATGTGAAAAATCTTCTGCCGTCCATCGCAACGCTTCGCCACTATACCGGCCTGCCGCATCGCCTCGTCGTCGATGAGGCACACTATTTCCTGCATGATGACACTTCAAAGGAGATGCTGGATCTCGATGTGCTTCCCTACATTCTGGTCAGCTATCGCGCTTCCAGTCTCCACCCAAATATCCTGGCGAGTTTGAAAGTGATTCTTGTCACGCGAGAGTCCGATCCGAATGAGATCGCTATACTGCGACATCTCTGCGGAACATGTGCAGGCAGCAGGAGTGAGAGCGAATGGATTCAGTCGCTCGGCAACCTGCCGATTGGCGAGGCCGCCGCACTTCCGATAACAACGGAATCGAACGGCGAGGTCACCCGCATACGCCTGACTCCCCGACTGACACCCCATATTCGTCACGCCGCGAAATATATCGATCTTCCAGTCTCCGAAGGGAGTCAATTCGTTTTTTGGAAGAACGGGGCAATCTCCGGCAAGCGAGCGCGAAGCCTCCGTGAACTGATTTCGGTGCTGGAGTCATGGCCTGTCTCTGCCTTCAGCGATCATCTGAAAAGGAACGATTTCTCTCGCTGGATCGCAGACGTGTTTGGTGACTATCCGCTCGCAGCAACCGTGGAGAAGATCGAAAACGAATCCCGGACCGAAAAGTTCGCTGACTCGTCGCGGGAAATCTCTCGGGCGATCCGAACACGCTACGATTTTGTCGATCCGCTGTCTGACCTGCGTGAGAACCCGTCGCCAAGTCTGCCTTCTCCAACAGCAAATTAGGTGTTGTCGAACCAGACGCCTTCGTCCATCCGTTCCACTGCGAAAGAAGGCATGCATCGCGGTACGCTCCGGCTTTTGGAATGAAGCTGTCGTTGGCGGCTGCCCTTCCCACGCCGCTATGTTCCTGACGGCAACTCAGATTGGGAAGTCGGTCGGAGTCCAAGCCACCCGCGGTTGTGGCGCGTCAGTCGGTTCACGATCTTGTACCGATCTCCTCGACGATCCCCCGCCATCCTCAGAATGGTAGGGGATCGTTTCCCGCGCGAAACCGGAACTGTGTTTGGCGCCATCATCACCGTGGGTCTGGTTGGCGGTGTTGCCGGGCCGGTGCTGGGCAGCTGGGCTGCCGACGTTTCCTGATTCATTCGACACGCCCGAGTCGCAAATCTCCATCGACGGAGTCCTCTGCAAATGCTGCCATAGTACCGATGTTGACACCTCCCTCAGTTATGCTCGATAGCAGAAGGTGCATCGACATGTTGCGCATGAACGCCGCTATGGCGGATTCCGCGCCTCCAACCCAGGAGGAGTGCACGTGAGATTGTTTCGCAGTTGCTGGCCCCGGCACTTCTCTTTCTGGTTGTGCTCGCTGCTGCTCGGCTTCGTCTCTCTATCGAGCGTTGCGGTAGCGCAGATGACGTCTTCGCCGCGCCAACAAACCGCGCGCGCCGCGCAAACCGCCAGCAGAGTCGATGCGACGATTCCGGCTCTCTTCATCAGCGATATCCACTTCGATCCCCTTCACGACCCAGCCAGGGTGCAGCAACTCGTGAACGCTCCCGTCAGTCAATGGGGTTCGATTCTGTCGCATCCGCCGTCACCAAATCAGCAGCAGGCATTCACCGCGCTGCAGCAAACCTGCCACGCCCGCGGAGTGGACACGCCCGACCCCTTGCTTCGTTCCAGCCTGCACGCCATGCGTGCGCGGCAACCCGATGCGAAATTTATGTTGGTCAGCGGGGACTTGGTCGCCCACGCCTTCTCCTGCCGCTACACAACGCTGTTCCCTCAAGCCACGCCGGCTGAGTATCAAGACTTTGTCGAGAAAACCATCACCTACGTGGTCAGCCAGCTTCGCGCGTCCTTCCCTCGAATCCCCATCTACGTGGCTCTCGGCAATAACGACAGCGCCTGCGGCGATTACCGCCTCGATGCCGGAAACAACTTTCTCGCCGACACCGCGCGCATCGTGGCGTCGGGATTGCCTGCATCCGACCGTGCTGCGGAGATCCAGGACTTCGCCCAATCCGGCAGCTACAGCCTCACCATGGCGCCGCCAATGCAGCACACGCGTCTCATCGTCATCGACGATCTGTTTCTGTCCAAGAAATATGAATCCTGCGCCGGTCAGCCCGACTCCGCTTCGGCAGATGCTGAAATCGCCTGGTTACAGAACCAACTTGCACAGGCGCGACAAGCCGGCCAAAGAGTCTGGGTCATGGGCCACATTCCCACGGGCATCGATCCGTATGCTACCGCACGGAGACTTGGGGCCATGTGTGGCCACGTGAATCCGGTTCTGTTTCTTTCCTCCACAAAGCTGGTCGACCTGCTGATCGAGTATGCAGATATCGTCCGCCTGGGAATTTTCGCGCACACCCACATGGATGAAATTCGTCTGTTGCAGCCGAAGCATCCCCAGCCGGACTCCGCTTCACCCGCCGTCGTTATCAAAATGGTCCCGTCCATCTCTCCCGTGGATGGCAATGATCCTTCCTTTACCATCGCGCGGATCAATCCTGCCTCCGCAATCCTGCAGGATTATGAGGTCGTCTCCGCTTCCAACCACACGGGCATCGCGACCAGGTGGTCGGTGGAATACGACTTTGCCCAGACTTTTCGTCGGCAGCAATTTTCACCGTCAACCGTGCGAAGTCTTGTCGCGCAGTTTGCCGCCGATCCTGACGCCAACTCTGCCCCCAGCCGGCAATACATTCGCCACTATTTCATCGGTGATCGGTCGGCCGAGCTCAAACCCTTCTGGCCGCAGTATGTTTGCGCGTTGGCCAATGCCACCGTCGAGGCCTATGGCGCGTGTGTTTGCCCGGCCGCCAGGTAAACCCGCCAGCTTGGTATGCGTGTGAGGAACCCCACCTGTTAAAAGGGTTTGGGCTGTGATGGACTCTGAATATGAACACAGAGTCGGGAGTAGCGGTTCGTCGTCGTCGCAGTGGTGAGGAAGTGGAGCAACTGGTGATCGGCTATCGATCGAGCCAGGTGCCGCGCAAAGAGTATTGCCGCCTGCACGGCATCGGGTTGAGCACACTGGATCGGTACTTGCAGCAGTGGCACAGGCAACGGAGTCATGGGGGAAAAGAAGTTGCAGCGGAAGGCCGACTGGTGGCCGTCGAGTTGGCCGGGGCTGCATCGGTTCCCGCAGTTCCAGTTCCCGTCCGGCACGTAGATACGAAGTTATCGGAAGCCATGGCAAGGCCGAGTGGATTGACGGTTTGCTTGTCCGGGCAACGGCGGATCGAAGTGCAACGCGGGTTCGATGCGAGTGTGCTAAAGCAGTTGGTCGAACTGCTGGAGCGGGTGTAGCCGTGTTTGGAGTGGGAGCGGCGACACGGATCTACGTGGCGACAGGCGCAACGGACATGCGGAAGGGATTCGACGGTCTGTACGGTCTGGTGCGCGATCGATTGTTGTGCGACCCGATGAGCGGCCACATGTTTTTATTTTCCAATTTGCAACGGAACCGGGTGAAGATTTTGTATGCGGACGAAACTGGGCTATGGGTATGTGCGAAGCGAATCGAGAAAGGGCGAGTACACTGGCCGGATACAGACAGTGCCGCGACGAAGATCGTGTTGAGTCATGAGGAGATGGCGCTGCTTTTGGGCGGCATCGACCTGGAGCGAACGAAGCGCCGGAGATGGTACCGTCCGCCGAGGCGGACAAGCTGAGAAGAGCAGGAAACTACACGCAATACCCTATAAACACTGCATAGAACGCTTGCATGTAAGTCGCTTATTAGTTATACTTCAAACATCGTGAGTGAGACTGGCAACCCTTTCACGAAGTTCCCTCCTTCCGCTCCTGCATCTTCTTTTCCCGGCGAATTCATCGAACAACTGAAGCAGAAGCTAAGTACGACAGAGC
>JBAVOQ010000182.1:0-1794 GCA_049692235.1 Acidobacteriaceae bacterium
CAGCTACGACGGGCTTGCGTGGACCAACCAGCAGGGCTGGCAGGGGTTGCAGAACCTGTTTTACGACGGCATTCCAGAGATGGACTTCAACAACATTCAGAGCCTGAACGCGGACCGGCTCACCAGCCTGACAAAGTCGTTCACCTACGAGTACGATGACGTGCTGATGTGGGTGAAGGGAAACCACACGCTGAAGTTCGGCACCGATGTCCAGACGCTGGAAGCCGTCACACCGCTGGGATTCAACGGCTCGGATAACTACGGCACGTACACCTTCAACACCAGCGGCAGCAAAGGCCTGTTCACGGGCGTGGATTTCGCGGACTTTCTCCTGGGCCTGCCCAACGAGACCTTCTACGACGTTGTGCGGCAGGACAACGACGGCCTTTCCATTCACTACAACTTCTACGGCCAGGACGAGTGGCACATGAATTCGCGGATGACTATTTCCTATGGCGTTCGCTATGAATTGCATCCCGGCTATCACGACCGCTATGGCGACATCGGCAACTTCGATCCCTCAGTGCCGCTCTCGGGACGCGTGATCTATCCCCAGGGCGACCAGTCTCTTCTGGCGCAGGGCTTCCTGGCCAGCGCCAATGCATGCGACCCGGATGGCGTGACCAATTCCAACACCGCCACCGTAAACGGCGCGCCCTGCATGCCGGTGGTCGGCAACACCACGGCCGGCTTTCCGGAAGGGTTGAAGAATTATCCGCACCTGCGCTTCATGCCTCGACTCGGCTTTGCCTATCGCCCCTTCGGCGATGACAAGTGGGCCATCCGCGCCGGCTTCGGTATGTACAACATCAACATGCTCGGCTCCAGCTTCTACTCGCTCACCGGAACCATCCAGGCGTACACGCAGCAGTTCCAGAACGCTCTGAACGCAGCCACGCATAAGCCGGCCTATCAGTGGCCGCAAATCGACCAGGGCGCCGGCGGCAACGGTTGCACCAACTGCTACGGCACCGACTACTTCGGCACCGCCAACAGCGCCAACTGGAAAGACCCCTACACGGAGCAGTGGGCGCTGACCGCGGATCACGACTTCGGCCAGGGCTTCGCCGGGCGCTTGTCCTACATCGGCTCGCTGACGCGCCAACTGGTGTGGGCTCCGGACGAAAACACACTACCTTACTCCACCACCGTCTCCGCGTTCGTCGCGCCCATCACTTCGCGCACGTTCCCCAACTGGGGGCGCATCAACACCCGTGCCACCGGCGCCAACGAGAACTACCAATCGGTCCAGTTAGAAGCCGAACATCACCTGCATAGTGGGCTTGAATTCAACTCTGCTTTCACCTGGGCCAAAGCCCTGGCGGACAACGAGGGTCCCAGTGTAACCGGCTTCGGCGGTGAGGGCGGCGGCGCACGCGCTACGTCGATCCTCGACCGGCATGCCGACTACGGCAACGTGTACGGCACACGCCGCCTTCGTTGGGAAACCACCGCGCTCTACGACCTGCCGGTCGGACGCGGCAAGCAGATCGGCTCCTCAATGAACCGCTGGGCTGATCTGGTGGTGGGCGGCTGGCGCCTGAGTTCGATCCTGACCGTGCAGACCGGCCCGTACGAGACGCCTTACTTTCCCAGCGGCGAAGGCGATCCCTCCGGTACCGGATCGGGCCTGAACGGCGCCCTGGGCGAGGGCGGAATCAGCTTCGACACCGGGCACCGCGCCCAGCACGCGGACCGGGTGAGTGGCGTGAGCATGACTTCAGGCGCGAAGAGCAAGCTGGACTGGACCAACGCAAGCGCGTTTGCCTGCCCCGGCGATCCCAACTGGAAGCC
>JBAVOQ010000183.1:0-3052 GCA_049692235.1 Acidobacteriaceae bacterium
AACCAGGAGCTTCGCTCCTGGTTGCACGCATACAACTGGCATCGCCCGCACAGTAGTCTGGGCCTTGCTCCACCCATTACCCGTTCCGGCTTAAATCGGAACAACCTGTTGATACACCACACCTAGCGGAACTCTATAGACGGTCCCGGCACACCCGGGCGCAGGCTTAGTCAGCGTAGTTGCCTTGTTTGCAGGATTGGGGAGAGTCCTTCAACTCAGGAACGGGCCACGACGTGAAGCAATAAACAAGCTTTGTAAAATGAACGACCTGAAATTGATCGAAATATGCAATGCAAACGAGCGCGTACACATTTTCCGTTGGTCCGACTGGAGCACCTTCTGAGTTCCGTTTGGAAAATGGACTTGTCAATTCAAGCCACCCGTTGGTTTGAGTGGCGGATCGCCCACCCCTTGCCCCACCATAAATGAGGTGCCCCATCCTTCGCTGGTCGCCGCGGCGACCTAAGTGTGTGGACGGAAGCCCCCCACTAGCTTCCTGGCGCACTTGGGAACCTAGTTTACGGTCGATAGAGCCGCACAGGATATCCAGCTGGAGTTACAGGAAGGGTCCGCGATCCAAGAGTTGTGATTCCCTCATCTATGGTACATTTGGCAGCATCAAGAGAAGATAACCCAACCGCCCTGCAAACTGTACGCACGCTCGATATCTTGGAGATACTTAGTGACGACTTCGCGACGTAAGTTCCTGGGGGCGACGATCAGCGCCGCCGCGCTGACGATGGTTCGACCTCTTGCCGATGCAGCAATTCTGCCTGATCCAGTTGCAACTCCATCTTCAGCAGCTCCAGCGCTCCTCCGGGTGCATGCCGCACCCGACCAAATCATCAACTCCTTCGATCCCGACAAAGCCCTTGCAACCTCGATGGACATTCAGTCGCGCGAGGCAATCGACAGCATCTATACCCCCGAAACCGTGAAGCTCTGCCTATCCGCAGGCTGGGGACCAATCAGTTATCGCCTGCATACTCCGGAGACGATCGATTACTGGCACTGGAATCCTAAAGGCCAATGGACGGACGAAGCCAATCAGCGCGGATACTTCGTGGGCAGTTCGGAGTTAGGGAACCCGATTCGCGATTCATTCGGCTACAGCCTGCCCCACCGCGGCTGCACCCACAATGGCGGTACCGAAGGTGGCTATTCTCGCCTCACTGACGGCGATCCCAACACTTTCTGGAAGAGCAATCCTTACCTCACCCAAGCCTTTACGCACGACGATGATGCGCTGCATCCGCAATGGATCATCGTCGATCTCGGCGAATACTACGACGTGAATGCGATCCGCATCGACTGGTGCGAACCATGCGCCCTCGACTACCAGGTGGAATATTGGGTCGGCGCCGATCCGATGAACTGGGAAGAGCCGGCGATGGATGCCACGGGTCAGGGCGGAGAGTTTCTCCCTGTCTTCAACCAGGCGATGGGCAAGTGGGTCCGCTTCCACAACGGCGTCGTTCGCGATGGCAAAGGCGGCAGCGTCACGCTAAAGCTTTCTAACGATCTCGTTACCACCCGCTGGGTCCGCGTCGTAATGACGCGGTCGTCCAATCATCCCGGACCGCATGGGGCCGATGACCTGCGTCACCGCGTGGGATACGCCATCTACGAGGTGTACCTGGGCAGATTGGAGGCCGATGGAAAGTTCGCGGATTTAGTGACACACGTAGCGGACGGTCGGCGTCAAACCGCTACCTATTGTTCTTCTACAGATCCGTGGCACACAGTCCAGGACCTGAATCCGCACGGAGACCAGACCGGTTGGGACATTTTCTATACCAGCGGCATCACCAACGGCTTGCCCGCCCTGATCACCGTTCCGCTGATCTACAGCGTTCCCGAAGACGCCGCCGCCATGATTGCGTATCTAAAAAAGCGCGGCTATCCCATCAGCTGGGTTGAAATGGATGAGGAAGCCGACGGTCAATACTACATGCCGGAGGACTACGCCTCCCTCTACATTCAGTTTGCGGACGCAATTCACAAGGTCGATCCCACCCTTAAGCTGGGCGGCCCCGTGTACCAGGGCATTAACCAGGATGTTTCCGTCTGGCCCAATGCGCGCGGAGACAAATCCTGGTTCCGCCGCTTTTACGACTATCTGAAAGCGCGCAATCGCGAGGGCGATCTGACGTTCGCTTCCTTCGAGATTTATCCCTTTGAAGCCTGCGCCACCAAGTGGGACGATCTGTATCGTAACCGCGAGCTGACACGCAAGACGCTTCAATCCTTCCGCGACGATGGCCTCCCGTCCTCAGTTCCGTTGATGAACACAGAAAGCAATCTTTCCGGGTCCCTTTCCGTCTATATGTCCGATATTTTTTCGGCCCTTTGGCTCGCCGACAATGTCGGCAGCTTTTTCGCCGAGGGCGGCGCGCTGTATATTCACTCTCCGATTGAACCCAGCAGCATCGAGCATGGTTGCCAGGGCTTTGCAATCTGGGGGAACATACTGACTGATCGCGCGGGAAAGATCATCAACTACATGGCGTTTTACCACGCCGGGCGCATGATCAATGAAGAATGGGTGACTCATCGCACCGGCATGCATCATCTCTACACCGTCGACGTCGGAATTCAGGACACCGCCGGAAACGACCTCGTCACCAGCTATGCGGTTCGGCGGCCGGATGGCAACTGGGCCCTGCTGCTGATCAACAAGGACAGAGATAACACCCATTCCCTTAGGATCGCTTTTGCAAACGGTGGCGTCACCGGACATTTTTCAGGCGCCATTCGCGTAATCACATTCGGCAGCGAACAATACGTTTGGCATGGTGCGGACGTTACCGCTCACGCCGATCCAGAACTGCCGCCTGTAGTTTCCGCGGTCGACGCGTCTGCGCAAACGGTGTTCACGCTCCCCAAAGCGTCCGTCACCGTCTTGCGAGGCAAAGTCGCAGGCCTCAAGTCCTAGAGCATTTCACTGTTGGGTGTATATTGATTCAGGCGAAGTTCCCGCGACATAACAACGAGGATGGGGAGAGCATATTCGGACGATCTGCGGCGGAAGCTGCTGGAGGCGCATAGTCGT
>JBAVOQ010000184.1:0-31099 GCA_049692235.1 Acidobacteriaceae bacterium
CTGCCAGGACTCGCCAATACATCCATCCAGCGCCTCGCCGAACTTACACCTACCGCCTGGGCCGCCAACCATCAGTAATTTTCAACCGCGCGGCTGGAACAGACCTTACAGTTCATCACAGCCAAGCGCCGCCGAACAGATGTGGTTGCTCACACGCATACCCAGCTTGCCCCTCGATTTCCCGTACACTCGCTACAAGCATCTCGACAATTGAAAGCGATGAGGAGACATTACGATGGTCGGTTACCTGTTGTACGCATTCTTTGCAGTCTTGGCGATATTCATCATTTCCACCATTCTCGGTTCATTTTTCTCTGTACGCACCCAAACCGCCGCGGTGATTGAAAGGTTTGGAAAATTCAATCGCGTCGCCGAGCCCGGCCTCAACTTCAAGCTGCCGTTTGTCGAGGCGAAAAATGAAGTCAGCCTGGTCACCTTTCAGCTGGAAGGCTCGATTGAAACCAAAACCAAGGACAATGTTTTTGTTCAATTGCCGGTAAAGGTGCAGTACCGCATCATTGACACGCCGCAGTCCATCAAGGACGCCTACTATAAGCTGGCGAACCCGAAAAGCCAGATTGAATCCTACCTCTACAACATTTTGTTGGGACACATTCCAGAGACAACGCTGGACGATGTTTTCCTGAACCAGCCCGCGATTGCGCAGCGCGCCACCGTCGAGTTGTCCGCGGAGATGAAAGACTTCGGCTATGAAATCGTCAAGGTTTTGATCACGGACATTATTCCCAATGAGGGCGTAAAGACTGCGATGAACCGCATCAACGAGCAGACGCGCTTGGCCGTCGCGAATCAGGCGCAGGGCGATGCCGAATACATTCTGAAAGTGCGCCAGGCCCAGGCTGACGCGGAAGTGAAGCGGCTGGAGGGTGTGGGAGTTGCGCAGGAGCGTTCCGCCATTGCAGAAGGATGGGAACAGGCCATCACCAAGGTGAAGCAGGGAACCGACCTCGATGATGTCGGCGCCAGCTTCCTGTTACTCTTCACCAACTGGACCGACATGCTGCGCGTCGTCGGCGGTTCCACCAATTCCACCATGGTGTTTATGCCCGCCGGTCCAGAGGGGCTGGAGAATTTTCAGGCCACGATGACGAACGCGTTGCTGGCTGGACGCGGCATCAAGAAAACGACCTGACCGCAATGGTCAGGTCCAGTCCTATGGGAGAGATCCACCGTCTCTCCCTCGAATCACCAAGAGCGCCCGAGTTCTCCTAGATTGGAGATTCCATCTCAGCGTTGCGCGGCATTTTTCCCCGCGTAATCACGGCGCGCTGCGTCGTCGGCTCTTGCTTTCCTGGCGCGCGTTTTTCCTGCGGTGCGGATGCACCGCTTCGAAAGGCTCCGTTCAGCGCGGTTCCCAGCGGTCGCAGATTCATCGACGGCTGTGCCAGCACCGCCTGATGCTGCGTCACAATGATCACCCGCGCATTGTCTGTGCTGGAACAATGATAGCCATGCGGCGTGCTCGCGTCGAAGTACACGGAGTCTCCAGGCGACAAAATGTAGTTCTGCGACCCGTGCCGAATATCCATCGCCCCGCTCAGCACATACAGAAACTCAAACCCTGGGTGAACATGCGAACGCACTTCCACGCCTTTTTTGAGTGGAATAAATTCCGCCAGGTATGGATCCAGCGTACGATCCGGAACCAGGTAACCCAGGCTTTCAAAAAAATACGTAGGATCCTCCACGCCGCTCTGCGGCAGCCGCACTCGCTCCGATTGCCGATGCACGCGAAACAGCGTGCGCGGTTCGGGGTCAAAGAAATAGGAGAGGTCCTTGCTGAACACCATCGCGATGCGCGCCAGATTGCGCAGCGTCGGCACCACCCGGCCGGTTTCCAGCTGTGACAAAAAGCTGGCGGAAAGTCCGGTGTGCTTTCCCAGTTCAACTAGACCCATGGATTTCTTTAGGCGAAGCCGTTTGATCCTTTCGCCGATTTTCTTTTCCCCGATAAAGGATTCGGCGGTTTCGGGATCGATCTGTTGCGCGGGGCTCGTAAGGGAGGTTGGTTTTTCCATCTCAGGTACTTCCATAATTCTTTAGATGCTGCGCCGCGAAACCGCGATTTTATTTATAAAACTGGAATCTATATTTATATGATAAACAATCATACGTCTCGGCGGAACGATATTTCCGCATTTCCGCAACCCTTGCCAGCCACGCGCTCTCTATTTTCCGTATCGCTGCAAATGGTATCGACCGAATCAGTCAACCCATTACCTTCAGGTTGCCATTGAGACAACCAAAATTCGCGGCCGCAAGAGTTTCGGCATCCAAGTGTCCATCGGTTCAGATCGTCAAGCGTCCGGGTGGTCATGGAAATATTTCCTCAGGTGGTAATTGCAGGCGGGTCCGGCCTCGTGGGTCAATCGTTGCACCGGCACTTCCTGGCGAACGCGGTTTCCTGCGCGACCCTGACGCGGCATACCGCCCAACCCGGCAGCGCCGAATATTTCTGGGATCCATACCACTTTCAATTTCGCGAGGGCATGCGCCGGCTCAGTGGCATTCGCGCCGCCATTCTTCTATCCGGCGACAATCTGGTGGAGGGTCGATGGACTCCCGCCAAAAAGCAGCGAATTCGCGATAGCCGCATCCGCACAACCCAGTCAATGGTGGAGTTGTTATCGCACCTGGAGCAGCGTCCGGAAGTCCTGCTCTGCGCCTCCGCCGTGGGCGTTTATGGTGACCGGGGAGATGAAATCCTGACGGAAGATTCCGCCGCCGGGAGCGGCTTCCTTCCTGATGTATGTCGCGAGTGGGAGGCGGCTGCCGATGCAGCGATCGACTTGGGAATCCGCGTTGTCCACCTGCGCTTCGGCGTGGTTCTAGCCCGCGAGGGTGGGGCGCTTGCCAAAATACTTCCCCTGTTCCGCCTTGGCCTGGGCGGCAATCTGGGCAGCGGACGTCAATGGATGAGCTGGATCGCGCTGCCCACGTTGGTCGAAATTGTCGAGTTCTGCATGAATCAACACCAGGTGCAGGGTCCGGTCAACGTCGTCGCCAACCCTGTCACCAATGCGGAATTCACCGTGGCTCTGGCGCACCATCTCCATCGGCTGGCTGTCGTGCCCGCCCCGGCCTTTGCCCTGCGGATGGCCTTTGGAGAAATGGCAAATGCGGCCTTGCTCTCCAGTACCCGCGCCATTCCCGCCAAGTTGTTGCAGGCGGGTTTTGTCTTCAAACTTCCCACGTTGCAGGATGCCTTGCAGCACCTTTTGCCCGCCTGACCCACGTTCCCCTCGCGACCCTTCAACTCTGCTAGGCTGAAAATCGCAAGCGTTTTTCTTACCTAGGTGGAGGGCGTCTCGATCCGTCCCGGCAGCAGTCCGTTTCCCATTTCGCAATCCATGCGGTGCAAGCTGTCCCTTCTCTGTCGAGTGGCAGTGATTGCCGCCGTGTCGATTGCGAGCTCGTCGTTGCTGCTGGTGGGATGTGGCATGGCAGCTGCTCCCTCGCCTCCATCGCTGGACCTACCGAAGACGATTTCGGACCTGACCGCGAATCGAACCGGCAACCAGGTTCATCTGGCCTGGAAGACACCCAGCGAAAATACCGATCACCTGAAGTTGAAAGGGAGGGTGCAGCTGCGCATTTGTCGAACCGAGCAGGCCGCCTCGTCTTGCGAAACCATCGCCACCGTTTCCGCCGTCCCCGACAAACCCGCGACATACACGGATGTCTTGCCACCCGCGCTCACGTCGGGACCGGTTCGCCCCATCACTTATCGCATCTTTGGCATCAACAAGCACGGCAAGACCGCAGGCCCATCGAATGTCGTCGACATTCTTGCCGGGGAAGCGCCGCCCGAGGTGCGCGATCTTTCCGCCCAGGTGGTCGAACGCGGAGTTGTCTTGCATTGGCAGCCGGTTGCCAATCTGTCGCCGGACACCAGCATTCAGATTGACCGCACCGTGGTAACGCCTATGGTCGCGCCCAATCCGGCCAAACCGAAAACTTTCAATCCTCTGCCGCGGTCGACCGCACCCGTGCAGCAAAAACTTCGCGTTCGCCTGATCCCTCTGGATTCGCAGCATACCGCCGCCACCGATCCGGGAATCGCTCTCGACCCGACCGTCCAGTTCGGTCGTCAATATACATATAGTGCCAGTCGCGTCATTCAGCAGCAGGTCGGTCAGCAGACGCTGCAGCTCGACAGCTCTCACAGTCCCGCGGTGCAGGTGGCCACGCGCGACACCTTTCCGCCCGCCACTCCTTCGGGCCTTGTCGCCGTACCGGTTTCGGCCCTCATGAACAATGGCGCTCCGGAAGTCGATCTTTCCTGGTCTGCGAATACTGAACCTGACCTGGCGCAGTACCGCGTCTATCGCCGCAATGTCACGAGCAACCAGCTTATGCGCCGCATTGCTCCAGAACCCGGCGCCGGGCCAGGTGTCGAAACGATTGTCGCCCCGGCCTACCGCGACCTGCATGTTCAGGCTGGCCAGACCTACACCTATGCGGTCACAGCCGTCGACACATCCGGCAACGAAAGCCGTCGATCCGCGGAGGTCACCATCACCGTCCCCACCTCCTAACCAATCTGTTGTGCCAATCGAAGGAGAAGCATCGTGCAGTATTGTCGTTTTAAAACTGATCAAGGTTCGCAGTACGGCGAAGTCAGCCTGCGCCAGGGCGAGTGGTGGATGGAGCGCGTCATCGCGCCGCCGCCGGAAGACCACGCGGGCTCTCGCGTTATCGAGAATTTTCCCGCGCAACCCTTATCCGCTCTTAGGCTGCTGTCTCCGGTGACGTCATCGAAGATTGTCTGCATCGGCCGCAACTATCGCGACCACGCCGCCGAGTTCGGTAATGAACCCCCAAAAGAGCCGCTGCTGTTTCTCAAAGCACCTTCGTCGGTGTTGCCGCCCGGCGGCATCATTCGCCTGCCCGCCATATCGCAGCGCGTTGACTTCGAAGGCGAACTCGGCATCGTCATCGGCCGCACCTGCTACAAACTGAAACCCGAGGAGGACGTCCGCCCCTATATCCGCGGCTACGTGATTGTGAACGACGTCACCGCTCGCGATCTGCAAAAGACCGACGGCCAATGGTCCCGCGCCAAGGGCTTCGACACCTTCTGCCCGGTGGGCCCTATCGTCTCCGATCAGGTCGATCCCGATGCCGGCGTTACCGTCACCACCCGGCTGAACGGCGTCGTCAAACAGCACGGCAGTACCACCGACTTCATCTTCAACATCGCCACCCTGCTGCGCTATATCACCGCCGCCATGACCTTGAATCCAGGCGATTTGATTCCCACCGGGACCCCCGCCGGTGTGGGGCCGATGCACTCCGGTGACATAGTTGAGGTCGAAATTGACGGTCTCGGCGTGCTTCGCAATCCGGTCCAGACGGAAAGCGCTTGAGGCGTCATCGTCGCCTTCTCTGGCTTCCACCGGTATTATGGGCAGAGCAGGCGCTGAAATGCCGAGAACCTCGCAGCTTCCTCCAAGGCAAGGAAATTCAAATGCGCGTAATTGTATTGATGATTGAGATTGAGCAGCCGGAAGGACTTTCGGCTCGCAAGCTGGTCCTTGAAACCTCCAAGCACAACGTCATCACTGCCTATAACGGGGGGATGGGCATACAACTGTTCAAGCGCTTTCCCCATGTGGATGCTGTCGTCGTGCACGTCGATGTGCAGGACATCCCGTTTGCAGAGGTGGTGCGCCAGATTCGACAGATTCGCCCAGACGTTCCCATCATCGCCTTGTCTCCGGTTTGCGATCTTGCTCTGGAAGGCGTGAATTATGTGATTCCCAGCCACGAGCCGCAAGCCATTTTGAAGGTGCTGGCGGACCATTTCAACGCTTCCACGTCAAATTAGCAGTCAGACTACACTAGAAAAACAGGTGCGCCATCGTCGGCTCCATTTCGATGCAACTCGATAAATTCTTCTTTGAATCGCCCGTCAGCCTGATTCCGTCGGCGATCTACCGCATCGAATAGAGGAGTAGTGCGAGGCGCGCAGGCCTCTCCACTTCGCAAGGACACGCAGCAGCCAGGAGGAAATAATGTCAAAGTCAGTGCTGGAACAGCTTCGCGCCATGACCGTGATTGTCTCGGATTCAGGCGAGATTGAAGAGATTGAAAGGGTCAAGCCGCAGGATTCCACCACCAATCCTTCGCTGATTACCGCCGCCGTACAGTTGCCTCAGTACCAGCCCATCATGGATCAGGTGTTGCTCGCGGCCAAGAAAAAGCTCGGCAATGGCGCCAAGGACAAAGACGTTGCCAACCTAGCCTTCAAGGGCCTCGCGGTCGAGTTCGGCAAGCGCATTCTGAAAATCATTCCTGGTCGCGTCTCCACTGAAGTGGATGCTCGCTTGTCGTATGACACCAACGGCTCAATCCAGCAGGCGCGTGAGATTATTCAACAATATGAAGTGGCCGGTGTTTCCCGCGAGCGGGTGTTGATCAAGATCGCCTCCACGTGGGAGGGAATTCGCGCTGCCGAAATTCTGGAAAAAGAAGGCATCCACTGCAACATGACCTTGCTGTTCGGTATGCACCAGGCCATCGCCGCCGCCGATGCGGGTGCCACCCTCATCTCGCCGTTCGTCGGCCGCATTCTCGACTGGTACAAAAAAGATACTGGCAAGGATTATCAGGGTGCGGACGATCCCGGCGTGCAGTCTGTCACCAGCATCTACAACTACTTTAAAAAGTTTGGATATAAGACCGTCGTCATGGGCGCCAGCTTCCGCAACCTCAGCGAAATTCAGGAACTGGCCGGCTGCGATCTATTGACCATCGCGCCCAAATTCATCGAAGAACTCGACCAGAAATTTGAGGAGCTTCCGCGCAAACTGGATCCAGCCAAGGCCAAGAACCTGCAAATCGAAAGATTGACTATCGACAAGGCAACTTTCGACAAGATGCATGCGGAAAACCGCATGGCCCACGACAAGTTGAAGGAAGGGATCGAAGGCTTCAGCAAGGCGCTCGAGAATCTGGAGCAGCTATTGTCGAAGCGCCTCGCCGAACTGGGAGCCAATCAACAGCAGACCGTCGGTGCCGCCAAATAGACAGGGGTTTACGGTTCGTTTCCTCATTTGCGCGAGTCATTCTGTACGGAGGTCGCCGCAGCGACCGAAGTGAAGAATCCAGACAATGAGCGCATCGGAATCGCTGCCATTGTCCTCTCAATCCTTCGATTGCCGCCGCAAACGTCCATAGCCGAATCTCTCCGAGCCATGCATTGCTCGTCGGGATTCGGCTTTTCACTTTCCCCTCCCTCGCCGGCAACGTGCGCATCGCAGTCACCCACCGCGACTGCTAACCAAATGCGTTCCCACATGCGAATTTTCTTTGAATTTTTTGTGAAAATTTGTACAGTACTTTCAACTTGCCTGGCATCGAAATCGGAAAGGATCGGACTCGCGCCACCGCACGCACGGCGCACAACACAAAGTCCAATGACTTGAACGGCTACGTCTGACCTCACCGGATAGGAGCACGCCATGTCTACGAATGCGGTCCCGGCGGACAATCCGCTGCGGAAATTGTTTGAGGAAATCGTGTACGGCTGCTATAGCCAGACCTCTGAACTGAACGACGCCGAGATTTCGAACTACGTCGCCGGTATCCTCACCGACTTTGCGGAGACCGAACAACTCTACCGCATCCGCGACCGTCGCGGCCGTCCCCTGCGCGAAGTCAGCGACATGCTTGTTGCCTCCGACCCAGTGTATGGCGACGCCTATTCCTTTCCGCGTGAGCGTGAAGTCCGCAAGCACATCGGGGACTATAGCCTTTTCTTTAGTGGAATGTTCCCCGAATCTGCGCAGTGGCTGCGCCGCAATCAGCAGGAAAGTTTGCAGGCACTCAAGCGAGCCGGCAAGGAAAGCTACTACATCGTCTCCCAGTTCAATGTGTTTGAGTTTGAGCAGGAAGCCCCGCTGTTTGCGCGCCTCGCCGATGCCTTCGATGCCTGCGCCGAGGGGTTGATGCAGGTGCGCAAAGAACTGGATCGTCGCCGCCTGCTGCCTCATACCAATCCCACCCCGCCGCCAAAGTTGTTGATGTAAGAGTGTTGAGAGCCGGGGCGCTAGTCTTCTTCAAAGAGTTCGCCGAACAGCTCACGGACCTTGTCTTTGGCGTCTTTCAGCACACGGCGTCCGTTCGCTGTCGCCGAATACATACGGCGCCTGCGCCCGTCTTCGCCATGTGTGGAACGTGAGCGCAAGAGAGAGTTCTTCTCCATCCCATGCAGGATGGGATACAGGGTCCCCGGGCTCAATCGGTACCCATGGCGTCCCAGTTCTTCAATAATTCCCAGGCCAAAAAGTTCCCCTTCCGCCGCATGGTGCAAAATGTGCAGCCGCACCAGCGCCGTGTACAACTCCGGATAATCTTGCGTCTTGTGTCGCGATTGCGTCATGGAGTAGTATCGAATTCCGATATCGGATTCCGTAAATTCACATCGCATTCACATCTATTCGGCAGTATAGAAGACCAACGAGAAAAATCGACACCGCAGCCGCTGAATTCACCGGTTTGCAATCGAAGGGGACATGAAGCCGCGAGGCACAACCAGCCAAATGGATCGATATGAAGCCGCGATTGTGCTGGTGCGCATCCTTGTCGGTTGGGTCTTTCTGTCAGAGGGGATCCAGAAGTTTCTATTTCCCGCCGTGCTCGGGGTGGGTAGGTTCGCGAAAATCGGCATTCCTGCGGCCCAGTTCATGGCCCCCTTCGTCGGTGCCGTGGAGATCGTCTTCGGTGCCTTGATTCTCCTCGGACTCTTCACCCGCCTTGCTACCGTACCCCTGCTGGGTGTTATCGGGGCTGCGTTGCTCACGACCAAGGTTCCATTTCTGGTGAAGCATGGATTCTGGGCCGCGCTCCACGAGACGCGAACGGATGGCTGCATGCTGCTGGGTCTGATTTTTCTGCTGATCGTCGGCGCGGGATCTCTCAGCTTGGACGCCCGTTTTCATCGGCGTAACGCTATGCCGTCTTGGAAGTGATTTGCCTCTGCTGAAGGAGATTGTTGCATGGAAATTTCTACCCGTACGTTGGCCACGCAAATCCACGGAATGTTCTTCGGCGTCTTTTTCCTTCTTCTCATCTACGGCATGTTGGTGGAGCTCTGCCGCTCCAGTTTCACTTCGCAACCATCGCAACTGAGCGCGAAAGGTAAGTCGCTCCAGCACTTCTACCTGGTGCTGACCGCCATCGCCGGGTGGCTCGCCGTGTTGTCGGGTGCGTACATTGTCTATCCGTGGTATCGCGCGATCCCGGCCGCCGGCGCTAACCTGGCGGACTATCCGCAAGCTCTTTTGAAGTCGAGTCCCACCACCGCGGGCTGGCATTCGCTTGGCATGGAATGGAAAGAGCACATTGCCTGGTTCGCCGTTATCGCCATCACCATGGCGGCGTACGTTCTCGTTCAATACGGCCACTCCATCCGCCTGCATCCACAAATGCGCAAAGCGGTTCTTGGTTTTGTCGTGGTCGCGTTTCTATCGGCCGCGGTCGCCGGATATTTTGGCGCCATGTTGAATAAGCATGCGTCCGTCCGAGGCGGCGCCATCCACCAACTGATGCAGGAGAGTCGATGAACGCTTCGCAACCACAACACCAACCCGCTGTCCCCATCCCAGTGGAACCCGGTCTGCCCAACGGCCCCGGCGCCGCGGCAATCTTGTCCGCTGGCATAGGCTGTTTCCTGCTCAGCGTTTTTGCTGTGGTCGCGGATGCATCCAAACCGGTAGCGAGATTTTTCACATTTTATGTGCCGACCGGCCCGCTCTCCGGCGTCACCACCACCGCAATTTT
This sequence comes from Acidobacteriaceae bacterium, assembly GCA_049692235.1. Taxonomy (GTDB): domain Bacteria; phylum Acidobacteriota; class Terriglobia; order Terriglobales; family Acidobacteriaceae; genus JAKAAZ01. The sequence goes on from JBAVOQ010000184.1 coordinate 9,808, forward strand.
TCTGTGGCTGGTCACTTGGATGGCCCTGGCGCGCATGTGGCGTCACAGAACCATCGCCCTTGCAAAAATTAATGTCGCGGCGTTTGCGTTCCTATTGTTGGGCATCCTGCTCACCTTTCCGCCCTTTGCGGATCTGCTGCTGAGGAAATAAACGGAGAGTTCCTGATCGCGAACATGAAGCTTTCTCGCACTCACGCCCGATGGATTTTTCTGTTGCCGTTTCTGTTCTTCGCCGTCAACCTGTGGGCCGGTCCGCCATTTCAGACCGACGATCCAGAACCGGTCGATTTTCGCCACTACGAGTTCTACCAATTCGGCACCGTCTCCAGCACGCCGGTTGAAACCGATCCCACAGGCCCAGCATTTGAATTCAACTGGGGCGTCATCCCTAACGTGCAACTCCATGCCGTTCTGCCCTGGGGAGCGATCCAACCGTCCAACAATCCCATCTATTTTCCCGGCGGAGTCGGACCCAGCGCGTACGGGCTCAACGATATGGAGCTCGGCGCAAAAATTCGTTACATCAAAGAAGCCAAACACCGTCCCGAAATCGGAACCTTCACCATGCTGGAAGTCCCCACCGGGAACGTCAACAAGGGCCTCGGTGTGGGGCGCGTCTGGTACAAGCTGCCGGTTTGGGTGCAAAAAAGTTGGGGCCCGTGGACCAGCTACGGCGGCGCAGGATATCAGATCGTCCACCAGACCCAGTATCGCAATTTCGCCTATGGCGGATGGCTGCTGCAACGCAACATCGGCAAACGGCTGACATTAGGCGGCGAAGTTTTCTCTCACGCCAGGGAAGGCTTCGCTACCCCGCAAACGCAAGCCTCAACCATGGTCGACCTGGGCGGCTTTTACTACATCAGGAATCCCGGACTGCAAGTGCTATTTTGCTATGGGCATTCCGTTGCCGGACAAACGTCGAACTACGCCTACCTCGGCCTCTACCAAACATGGGGTTCAAAGCCGGGACATGGTCTCAACGGCTTCTTCGGCCGCCATTTTTAGCGCGGTGCGTCGTTTTGAAGTTGGATGTGAAATGGAGTCATTCTGAACCCTTCGGCTGCGCTCAGGGTAAACTCCGTGAAGAATCCAGAGTATGAAGGATTGTGCAGGATAGTTGAAGGATTGTGCAGGCTAATTGAAGGATTGTGTAGCGTAATTGAAGGATTGTGCAAGGGCGGAAAGTGATCCAAACTGCTGATTCTACGTGGCCCCGGAGGTTTTTCATCGGTCAGGCCGGGGAAAATTGCCGGTTGTTGGCAAAAAAACCGCACGTATTGTGCCAATGAGGGAACTGGACGCATAGCGGCGTCTACAACCATTCTACCGTTTTCGGCCGAAATTCAGTGCCAGGTCGGCCACCGTATTTGCGCGTCAGTCCAACCCGCATTCTCCCACTCGCATAGTTCATTGCAAACGCGCACTACAGAATGTAGCGCGACAGGTCCTGGTCCTTCACGATGGAGGCCACCATGTGCTGCACATAGGCCGCGTCAATGGCAATTACCTTCTCCGTGCCGTTGATACCTTCGCGTTCCACCATCGGAATGGTGGGTGAGGTCCGGGCCTCCGCAGCTTTGTCCGCGCTGGCGGCCAGGCTCAGGGTTCCATCGCTTCCGCCCGCTTCGACTTTTCCTTCCGCTGCCGCCCGATTCTGCCGGGCCAGGTCAGGCGCGTCAAAGCTGATTTCATCCAGCACCCGCTCCATGATGGTATGCAGGCGTCGTGCGCCGATATTTTCCGTCGCTTCGTTCACGCGGAAGGCGAAGTTCGCGATTTCCGCCAGCGACTCCGGCGAAAACTCCAGCTTCAATCCCTCCGTCTCCAGCAGCGCCGTCGACTGTTTCACCAGCGAGGACTTCGGCTCGGTAAGAATTTTGATGAAGTCTTCCACCGTCAGCGATTGCAGTTCCACGCGGATTGGGAAACGTCCCTGCAGCTCTGGAATCAGGTCGCTCGGCTTCGACACGTGAAACGCACCCGCCGCAATGAACAAAATATGGTCGGTGCTCACCATGCCATAGCGCGTGTTCACGGTCGTGCCTTCCACGATAGGCAAAATGTCGCGCTGCACGCCTTCGCGCGAAACATCCGGGCCATGTCCTCCCTCGCGTCCGGCAATCTTGTCGATCTCATCCAGAAAAATGATGCCGGAATTTTCTACTCGCTCGACCGCAACCCGAGTCACCTGATCCATATCGATCAGCCGCTGCTCTTCTTCCTGCACCAGGTATTCAAACGCCTCGCCCACCTTCATCTTGCGCTTCTTGGTCCGCTGTCCAAAGATGTTCGGCAGAATATCCTTCAGGTTGATGTCCATCTCCTCCATGCCCTGGTTGGAGATGATTTCCAGCGATGGCGTGCTCCGCTCGCGCACGTCGATCTCGACCATGCGCTCGTCCAGCTTGCCTTCGCGAAACTGCGCCCGCAATTTCTCTCGCGTGCGCTGGTGCGAGTCGCCCGACGGCGGTGGCGCCGGGCTGGGAAACAGAATCGTGTTATCGCTGCTTTCATCCACTCCGGAAATCGGCGTCGGCGCCGGTCCGGGCATGGGAGCGGGCACAGCCACTGGCGGCAGCAGCAGGTCCAGCAGCCGTTCCTCGGCATTCAACTCGGCCTTATCTTCCACCTCTTCCAGCTTTTCTTCGCGCAGCATGTCGATGGCGATTTCAACCAGGTCGCGAATCATCGATTCCACATCGCGGCCTACATATCCCACTTCGGTAAACTTCGAAGCTTCTACTTTCAGGAAAGGGGAATTCGTCAGCTTCGCCAGCCGTCTCGCAATCTCCGTTTTGCCTACACCGGTCGGCCCAATCATGATGATGTTTTTGGGCATGATGTCGTCCGCCAGCTCCGGTCCCAGCTTCTGGCGACGCATGCGATTGCGCAGCGCAATAGCCACCGCGCGCTTGGCGGCGTGCTGGCCCACAACATACTTGTCCAACTCCGCCACAATTTGCCGCGGCGTCATTTCATCCAGCGACAGCGCCTGGTCTTCTTCCACTCCAGGTAAATAAATGGCCATATCCACTCCTCGTTCTGCGCCACAGCCTCGGGGCCGCGGCCAGACAGGCCTATAGTTCTTCGATGGTGATTTGATCGTTGGTGTAGATGCAGATCTGGCCCGCGATGCGCAAAGACTTCTCCGCGATCTCGCGCGCCGACAGTTCTGTGTTCTGGATGAGCGCGCGTGCCGCCGCCAGCGCATAGGAGCCGCCGCTGCCAATCGCCGTTATGCCTTCGTCCGGCTCAATCACGTCGCCTGCGCCGCTGATCAAATACGTCTGATGCAGATCCGCGACCACCAACAACGCTTCTAGGTTGCGCAACATCTTATCGGTGCGCCAATCCTTCGCCAATTCAACCGCGGACCGGCCCAGGTTGCCGGCATACTGCTCCAGCTTGGCCTCAAACCGGCTGAATAAGGAAAAAGCATCCGCCGTCGATCCGGCGAATCCCGCCAGCACTTTGTCCTGATACAGCCGGCGAATCTTTCGTGCTGTATGTTTAATCACGCTCTCGCCCAGCGTCACCTGGCCGTCGGCTGCCATCACAACGCAATCGTTGCGGCGCACACACAACACCGTGGTCGAACGAATTCTCGTTCGTTCAGGTCCAGTTCGCTGGCTGGAAGCACTTCTGCGGCGGGAGACGGAAGAACCGGCGGCGTCGGGGCGCACGTCCGGGTGCAAATTAGGTTCGAACATCGTCAACTACGATTATAAGGCAATTGTTTACCACTTTTACTCGAAGCTCTACCCTCCCACCCGGCACTTCCGCTATCCTCAAGAGTAGCTCGCACCAGCACACATAGATTCGACGAGCACCGTATGCAATCTTGGTTGTCGCACCACGCTCCTGTCCTTGCCACCACTGCGGCCTCCGTCGCTGCTGTGGGCGGCGTCGTCCTCTGGTGGGTTCTCACGCATCGCAAGTCCGCGGAAGAACGTGAGCGCCTGCGCCGCGAACATCTGGTAGTCCACGGTCGCATCATCGATGGTTCCGTCCTCGACTGGTCGGAGCAGCCCAACTCCAGCGACCTGGGGACGCTGATGTATCGCTACTACATCTCCGGAGTCAGTTATGAGTGTGCCCAGGACCTTACCTTCCTCAAGGGCACCGCATTGATTGATGCCACTTGCCTCGGTCGGCCCGCTTCCGTTCGCTACGATCCTAAAAATCCCGCCAACAGCATCATCATCGCCGAAGGCTGGAGCGGCCTGCAGCACCCCAATCGCGTTCTGGTTCCCGAACCGATCGAGGCCACAGGCACGCTGTCTGCGGCGCCTCCAGCGGTAAAATGACGGTATGCATGTGCATGCGCCAGCCAACGATCAAACCAAGCGCACCCTTCGAATTTCGCTGGTGCTCACATTCGGCTATATTCTGCTCACGCTCGTGGTCGGATTTCGTGCCCACAGTCTGGCGCTGATCTCCGAAGCCGGCCACAATACATCCGACTTTCTGGCCCTGCTGCTGTCCTTTGTCGCCGTCTATTTTCATAGCCGCCCGGCCACCGACAAAAAAACCTTTGGCTATCTCCGCGCCGGCGTCCTGGCCGCGTTTATCAACGCGCTCGCCTTGATCGGCATTGCAGTCTGGCTGGCAGTCGAAGCCGTCGACCGCTTTTTCCATCCGCAAATCGTCGAGCCCCGTCTGATGATGGCCACCGCCGCCGTCGGCGTCGTCATGAACGGCATCCTTGCCTGGATGCTGTCGCGGGTCAGTAATGACGTCAACATCCGCGGTGCCTTCATCCACATGCTCGGCGATACGCTTTCCACCGCCGCCGTCATTGCCGGTGGCCTGGCCATCGCCCTGACAGGCATCCAGTGGGTCGACCCGCTGCTGTCACTCATCATCGCCGTGCTCATCTTCTGGTCCTCGCTTTCCATCATGCGCGAGACGCTGAACATTCTGTTGGAAGGCACTCCGGACAATCTTTCCCTGACCGACATTCGCGACGCCATGCAGGTGGTTCCCGGTGTCTGCGGCGTCCACGACCTGCATGTCTGGAGCGTCTGTTCGCACCTCAACGCTCTTGCCTGCCATGTCACCATTTCCGACATTCCGCCTTCCGAAAGCCGCCGCATTCTGACCGACATCAATCGCCGGCTGAGCGAGAATTTCAACATTCACCACACCACTATCCAGTTTGAAACGCGCGACGACGCCGGCTGCTCTGTCGAAGACGGCTGCCTGCCCACCGATGAGGCATTGACCGCCGCCCACACCCATTCGCACTAGAGCCTGTTCACTCTACCCGCTGGCTGCAGAACCTGATGTTCAGGTGTCCGATCGGTGAGGTTTCGGGTAGACCCCGGACTTTGGTCCGGGGAATCCAGTTCGAATCCGGGCCGTGCCTTCAGCGCTGAGGTACAGGCGGCTGCAACCCCATCAGAAAATCTCGCGTGTGCTGATCTGACATGCTAGCCTCATTGCTAAAGCCGCATCTGCAGTTGTGAGGGTTCAGCTATGCGAGCCAGCGATTCCCGCGAATCCGTCCGTATGGCCATGGATACGCTGCGCGTCAACAAGATGCGTTCCGGCCTCACCATTCTGGGAATCGTGATCGGCGTGACTACGGTCATCACACTTTCGTCCTTTATCAACGGTCTCAATCTCAACATCGAAAATTGGGTGGCTTCGTTTGGCGCGAATGTGTTCTGGGTATGGCGATATCCTGGGATCGACGTGCGACCGACAGCCGAGATGGTGGCGCGGAAACAACTCACCTTAGGGGATTCCGAAGCACTCGAGAACCTGCCGCATGTTGTTGCCGTCTCTCCAGCGCTGCGGTATGCGGACGATTCGCTCGGGATCGGGAACGTAGCCGTGAAGTATAAAGGTCGCAAGGTGCAACACACGATTCTCTATGGCGTTACCACCGCCGACCCTCAGGTCGAGAGCGTCAACATTCTGGTCGGCCGTTTCTTCTCGCAGTATGAACAGGACCAACATTCCGACGTGGTGGTGCTGGGCCCTGACACTGCGGATGATTTATTTCGAACAGAAGATCCGCTTGGTAAGGAGGTGGAGATTGGCGGCGATGAGTTCCGGGTCATCGGGGTGGAGGATAAACAAAAGACGGCCTTCGGCGGCGGCAAGAATCCGGCCGATAATGCCGCGTATTTTCCGGTTGGCACCTTTCACAAGATACATCCAGAAGAAAAAGACGTGTGGATCAGCTTGAAGTACGACGACCCGAAAAACAAAAATGCTGTACATGACGAAATCGAACAGACATTGCGCATCCGTCGCATGCAGCGGTTCAATGAGGAGGACAATTTCGCCATCTTCGGGCCCGATGCCATAACGCGAATCTGGAACCAGCTCACTGGCGGAATCTTCATCTTCATGATTGGCGTCGCCAGCATCGGTTTGATGGTCGGAGGCGTCGGCGTCATGAACATCATGCTGGTTTCCGTCACCGAGCGCACTCGCGAAATCGGCGTCAGAAAAGCCATCGGTGCCACCAGGCGCAACATTCTGCTTCAATTCACCATCGAGGCTGTCACCCTCTGTGCCGTGGGTGGAGTCATCGGAGTGATTGTCGGCGCGGTGTTGACCATCGCCGTCCGCCTACTCGTGCCCAGCATCCCCGCCTTCGTCTCTACCTTCTGGGCCGTCACCGGATTCAGCGTCTCTTGCGCGATTGGCCTGATCTTCGGTATCTACCCGGCATGGAAGGCAGCGAACCTCGATCCCATCGACGCGCTCCGCTACGAGTAAAAAATTAGGCTTGTCAAGTTCTGGGTGCAACCGCTTATAATCACAACCAAAAGAAAGCACAAGCGGGGACATTTCGAAATAAATGAGGATCACAAGCCTTGAATTCGAAACCTAAAACGCATTTGCCTGTTGCAGGGATCTACCATGCGCCCTCGCTGCCTCAGGCGTCCAACCGCCTGCTCTCGCTCGATCTTCTCCGCGGCCTCACCATCGCATTCATGATTTTGGTGAACAACGCCGGCGACTTTAGTTCTGCGTACTGGCCGCTGCTTCACTCTGCATGGAACGGTTGCACGCCGACGGATATCGTGTTCCCGACGTTTCTGTTCATCATCGGAATCACCACCGTCATATCAACGTCGTCGAGACTCTCGCGCGGCACGCCGAAGCGAACACTGTTGCTGCAAATTGTCCGACGCACCGTCATTTTGTTTTTACTCGGCATCGTGGTCAACAGCTTTCCCTTTTTCAGCCTGCATACGATGCGTTTCTTCGGGATTCTTCCGCGCATCTCCGTCTGCTACTTCGTCGTTGCAACCTTCTATCTATTTAGCCAGGGCTGGCGCGACAAACTGGTGCTGTTCGTCGCAATCCTGATCGGCTACTGGATGCTGCTGCGCTTTGTGCCCGTACCCGGCTACGGCGTTCCCACCCACGGCGTTCCTCTCATGGACCCGCTACATAACCTCGCTTTCTGGGTTGACCGCAGCTTGTTCTCTGCGTCTCATCTGTCCGAGGGTACCCACGACCTCACCGGCCTGGGCAGTACGCTGCCCTCCATCGCGACAACCCTGCTCGGTATTCTGACGGCGCAATGGCTGCGCACCTCCCACAGCTTTACTAAGAAAGTCAGAAATATCGCTCTCGCCGGTATTGCCGCCGTTCTACTCGGCGGTCTGTGGAACTTTACCTTCCCCATCAACAAAGAACTCTGGACCAGCTCCTTCGTCTTGTTCGCGGGCGGCGTCAGCATGTTGCTGTTGGCGCTCTTCATGTGGATTTTCGACCGGGCTCCTGCTCCTCCATCGGGTCAGAAGCGATCCCCTCTCGCCACTTCACTCCTGGTTTTCGGCACCAACGCGATCACAGCCTATGTGTTCTCAGAGCTTCTGGCCTCGGGACTCAGCAGCATCCCCACTCATCCTGGAATGAATCTGCAGGAGACCTTGTACCAATCGATTCTTCACGCCGTTCCCAATGCGCCCTTCGCCTCGCTGCTCTACTCGCTCGCCTACGTTGGCGTCTGCTGGCTCTTCACCTACGGGCTCTACCGGCGCGGCGTATTCATCAAAATCTGAATCTCTCTGCACCCCCGCCTAGCGGCCGATCTCCAAGCGACCAATCTCACCCAACCGCCCGTCCATCTCTTGCGGCTCCTGTCCCAGGACCGGCATCTGAAGATCCCATCGTTTTTTCGCATGCCTCCAAAGAATTTTTCCTTCGGGCCGGTGAGCCGAGCGGATACACTGTATGCGCGAACCGGGCTGCGGAAGCGCCGCCATAGGAGGAACAAAATCCAGCGAAGCCATCCTCCTAAAGATTGTGGCAGGTAGATGATGTTCAACCTTATGAACTTTCCAGTAGTTCTTGCGCTGCTCTCTTTGCTTGCAATGTGGGGGGCGGGTCGTCTCGGCGACTACCTTCGCGTTAAGCGCGAAGGGTCGGGACATCCGCCACGTACGGATTTCAACGTTGCTCTCACCGCAACCTTAACCCTGCTCGGACTGTTCATTGGGTTCAGCTTTTCCATGGCGATGAGTCGATACGATCAGCGCAAGAACTACGAAGAAGCCGAGGCCAATGCCATTGGTACCGAATATTTGCGCGCGGACATCTTGCCCGCAGCAATCGACGTCAAAATAAAAAATCTTCTGGCAACTTATACAGATCAGCGAATTTTGTTCTATGAATCAAAAAACTGGGCCGAGCTGCAGCGCATCCACGCTGACACGGCCCACCTGCAGGACCAGTTATGGCGCGCCGTGGAAGCCCCCACAACCGCCCAGTCCAATGCGGTCACGGCGCTCGCGGTTGCCGGAATGAACGACGTTATCAATTCTCAGGGATACACCCAGGCTGCCTGGTGGTATCGCATTCCCACCGAGGCGTGGATTCTGATGATCACAATCGCGATCTACGCCAATTTACTGATGGGCTTTGGTGCACAGGGCCCCCGAACAAATTTGATTCTTCTTGTGCTTCCTCTTCTTGTCAGCATCTCGTTCCTGCTCGTTGCGGATATTGACAGCCCACGAGGAGGACTGCTTCGTATGCATCCCGTCAACCTGATTGCGCTTTCAAAGTCGCTCCACGGCCAGTAGCATCGCGAATTCTGGCATGCGAATGCGGGGCTACGTCCGGCCCGACCGCCGCGGCCGCTCCCGACACATTGCCTGTGACCGCAATCACGGACAGAGCAGGCTATGGAGCATACATACATTGACAGCGCGATAGATTGGCGACCTGGTAAGTCACTGGCAATCTCAGGAGGGTCAACACGCATGTCACAATTCGCACCGAAATCGATCCTTTGTCCCTTGGACTTGAGTTCGGCCTCGCCCACAGTTCTGCGTTGGGCCAGTCTGATCGCTGGTTTCTACAACTCGAGACTCCAGGTATTGCATGCGGAATGGATGGAGTATCCGCGGTATTTTCTCCCTTCTCAGGCTGCAGAACTGGTCGCTGAGTCTGAAAGGGCCCGCAGCGCCATCCGCGATGACCTGCAGCGGATGCTCAAGGAAACGATTCCCGAAGAGATACCGCGCGAGATCACCGTGATGGAAGGCCATCCCATCGAGAAGATTCTCGAGTATGCCGAGCAGCACCGGCCAGATCTGATCGTGATGGGCAGCCACGGACGAAGCGGCGTTGCCCGAATGAGATTGGGCTCGGTAGCGGAAAATGTCGTGCAACAAACCAGCAGCCCCACGCTTGTCGTGCATGCGCCCGGAGGCAAACCCGCGCCTTCAAAAATCTCGGGGATTCTCTGCCCGGTCATCTTTGATGAGTACTCAGCCGGGACGATTTCGCTTTCCGCGGCACTCGCAGCCGCCACGGGCGCCCATCTCATTGTGATGCATGTGGAGGAAGCCGACCTGCCCCCTGAGGTGATTCGCAAGCAGCTCTGTGAATCGGTTACCTCCGAGGCAAGAGCTCATTGCGACGTGGTTGAAGTGGTTCGCCAAGGCAGCGCGGCGGAACAGATCCTGCACGTAGCTCGGGAATACGACGTCGATATGATTGCGCTGACCGCCAAGCATCGGCGATTCCTGGACTTTACGGTCATCGGAACGACCACAGAAAAGGTGATGCGGCATGCGGATTCAGCGGTCCTGGTTGTTCCGGCTCGGGAGCATTTGCTGTAATCGTCTGGACGACCGGAGAAAGATTTCCCGGCGACCCACCGCACCCGACAGTCCGCCGACGGTGGCCCCCTGGCCAATGCGGTAGCGCGTCTTCACGTGGAACGCGAATTGCCAGACGGCGCTGTTGAGCATTATGTCCGTGAGCCGATGATATTGCAGATTACCTGGCTGACGGTCCACTCAAGCCTGAGGCTGCCTTCAATGCGGCGTTTTGCGGTGGGCGTCCAACCAGCTCTGCAAGATCAGCACAGCCGCGATCTGGTCGATCACGTCTTTCCTGTCCCGCGCACCCCGCCCCACAACATCCAGGTGGCGATGCGCCTCGGCTGTGCTCATCCGCTCATCCCACAAATGTACCGGCAGGTCGAATTCTTCCCGCAGGCTGTCGGCAAATTTCTCCGCCGCAATCGCCCTCGGGCTGCGGTCGCCGGAAAGATGTATCGGCCATCCAATCACAATCCCCGCACACCCATAGCGCCGCAACAGTCGTCCGATCGACCGCAAATCGTTGCGCGCATTGGAGTGGACGATGGTCAGCAACGGCTGCGCCGTCAGCCCCAGCTCATCGGAAATGGCGACGCCGATTCTTCGCGCCCCATGATCGAGCCCCAGAAAACGCGGAACGGTCGGAGCAGCAACAATTGCATCGGACAATGGCGGCAAACTCGGCGGGGTCTCCACGAAGGTGATGGTACTCGAAATTGAGGGTCTGTTCACATTACCCGGACGGTGGCGACGGGGAACGGTTTTTTCAGTTCGAGGAAAGAGGAGCGACGCATACCGGGGTCCCCGCCGATGGGTCCGTGTCCGTGGGGTGGATACCGGGTGTCTGCTAGCGACGATAGACGAAGAAATGGGAAAAATCGGCCCCGTCCCTCCGGGCTGCGGCGACAATCGGCCCATACTTGTCGCTGCGGCGACTCGCCCTCGGCAGTGGGGCCGCCACAGCCTTCAAACTCGGCTTCGTCTGGCCCGATTTTCGCTCGCAACGCCATCCGCCCGGTAATGTGAGCAGACCCTGAAGGAACCGGGCCCTGAAGTGGCTCGTACCACCTACAATGTAGGGAGGCATTTGCAATCCCCTGGAGTTCGTGTCTGCCGTGCGTGCATTCCTAGTGTTTGTTCTAGTTCTGATACTCGCCACTGCAGGCGCCTATTTCCTGCTGATCCTGCCCTTTGGCCCGTCGACGCCGACCTTGGTGACCATTGCACCGGGAACATCGGTGCATGGCATTGCGTGGACGCTCCAGAAGAACGGCATTATTCGCAATCGATTCGCCTTCGACCTGGTGGCGCGGGTGGAGCGGCGCACGCTCAAGGCAGGCGTCTACCGCTTTGATCATCCTGCGCCGTTGCTGGATGTGTACTACCGTCTGCGCATTGGCGATGTCTATACCATCGCGCTGACCATTCCAGAGGGCTACGACATGTTCGACGTGGCCGCTGCTATGGAGAAAGCGGGCCTGGGTTCGCGCGAAGTGTTCCTGACCGCTGAAGAACAGGATACTGGCCTGATTCGTGATCTGGATCCAAAGGCGCCGAGTCTGGAGGGATATCTTTTCCCGGACACCTACAAACTGGCGCCGAACATGACGCCGGAGCAGATTTTAGGAGAGATGGTGCAGCATTTTCGCCAGGAGGCGCAGCGCTTGGGCTTGACGCAGAATATTCCCGCGACGGTGACATTGGCTTCCTTGGTGGAGCGGGAAACTCCTGTGGGCAGCGATCGCCCCATGGTTGCCAGCGTGTTTAAAAATCGTCTGGCCCAGAACATGCCCCTCGATACCGACCCTTCCGTCATTTACGCAGCCCTGTTAGAAAAGCGCTACCGCGGCACAATCTACGCATCTGATTTGAAGGCCCAGTCGCCGTACAACACGTACACGCATACGGGATTGCCTCCCGGGCCAATCTGCAATCCTGGAGTTCCCTCATTGGAGGCTGCCATGCACCCGGCTCAGACAAATTTTCTTTACTTCGTCAGCGATCCCGCGAATCCAGGTCATTCCCGCTTTGCGGCCACGCTGCAGGAGCACCAGAAAAACGTGGCGGCCTACCGCAAGGCGCAGCCCGCGCAACAGCCAGGGGATGGTAGATAATTTTGCAGCGACTGCTGGCTTATCTTCGTACGTTTTTGTCGGCTCCTGCCCCTGGAAGCCCCATCCACAGAACCGCCAGTGTCTGGCGGCCCATGCTGGCGTGTCTGCCGATGTTGCTATTGAGCGGCTGCCTGAAACATACCCGCATTCTGGAGCGGCCACAGGCGCCTGCCGTGGTGTTGACCGCCAGCGCAGAGCAATTGATCCAGCAGCTCGATGACCGCTATGACGCGATTCATTCGATGAATGCCAACGTGCTGATTCGCGCCTCCGTCGGTAGCGCCGATAAAGGCAAGGAGACGGATTACACCTCGATACGCGGCTACATTCTGCTGCGACGGCCTTCCATGTTGCGCGTCCTCGGGATGCTCCCTGTCATCGAGACTCGAGCCTTCGATATGGTCAGCAACGGACGACGTTTTACCCTGCTGATTCCGCCGAAAAGTCTCGCCGTCACCGGCACCGGTACGGTCACCACGCCGTCGAAGAATCCGTTGATGAATCTGCGTCCGGCGGTTTTTTACGATTCCATGTTGATCAAGAAAGTGGAGCCGGAAGACCTGGTCTACGTCACCAGCGATACCGGCATCGTGCGCGATCCAAAAACGCATCACCTGATGGCCGAGCCCGACTACGAGCTTGGAGTTCTACGGCGCATTGGAAATAGCCAGCAACTGGTGCCGGAACGAGTCGTGCATATCAGCCGTACCAACCTGCTGCCGTTCCAACAGGACGAGTACGACAATCAAGGAATTCTGGTGACCCGCACCCTCTATGGCGACTACCGCACCTTCGACCAGATTCCGTACCCCACAAAGATTGTCATCAGTCGGCCCATCGATGGCTATCAACTCACGCTGACGATTGAGAAACTCACGTTCAATCATCCCCTGGCGGACGATCAATTTCAGTTGAAAATTCCTTCAGGCACAAAGATTCAGAAACTGCCATAGCGCATCGCTTCTCGCCAGCAGCAACATGCGTGTCCCCTTTTGCACAGGGTCTATTTGCGTGTGACTGATAGTACGGAAATATCGTCTTCCTGGCCAAATTGTTTTGCAGCTTCCGCAATCGCCTGTGCCGGTTGATGGCTGATGGCCTGGGTGCGTGCAAATCCGAACAACTCCTTCTTCTCATTGGTGGCTTCCACAACGCCATCGGAGACAAAGGTCAGCCGATTGCCCGCGGCAATCTCGAACTGTGTCTCTTCATAATTGCCCGTTTCCACGACCCCCAACGGCAGACCGCCTGGAACCGCCAGTTCTTCGCCGTTGCGATACGGCGGAATATGCCCCGCATTCGCAATCGTCATGGTGCCGTCTGCAGTGATCCATGCCGCGACACACGTGGCGAAGCCGGTAATCTGTCCGTGTAGCACCCGATTCAGGTTCGCCAGTACGGCCGCCGGCTCACGAATGGCGCAGCCGCGCAGCGCTCCGATGATCGTGCTCACCGTCATCGCGGCTTTCAATCCTTTGCCGCTCACGTCGCCCACGACGATCACCAGCGAGCCATCGTCCCCCGGCAGAATCTGAAAGAAATCTCCGCCCACTTCGCTGGCCGGGATGTAAACGCTTTCGACCGTGAATCCCGGCGTGACGGGCGGCGTTGCCGGGACGAGCAGCGATTGCATGCCGCGGGCTGCTTCCAATTCACTTGCGAGGCGCTGCTCCTCACGCCGCGTGCGCGCGAACCGGTTGATCAGGATCGCCAGCATGGCCAGCAGAAAGAAAACCATAACGGCGTCATCCATGCTGAATTCAAAGGGTCGGACAAACACATGAATGTTCGGGTCGGAGATTGTTTTTTGCCAGCCAAGCTGAAAACTGCCCCACAGTGCGTCTTCAAACGGGGTCAGTGCCAGGGAAAGCAAGACGGGAACAAGCAGCAATCGGGCGTCGGGAAGACCTTCTCGGGATTTTCGAATCAGCAGATCGGCCGCCCAAACCAGGATGATCGTAGTGAGGCAGGCGTCCACCAAACTCACCCAGCCAACGTAATAGAGCCCAATCTCCAGAAACGTATAGTTCAGAATCTGCAGAAAACACGCCGCGACCGCGAGATACAGCAGCACCGTGCGACGCCCCCGCAAAAGCGTGACGAGAAATGCCAGAAAGCACAGCGCCGACGCTAAGCCGAGCAGGTTATTGATCCAGTCGCGCGTAATAATCGCGACCGGAAACACCCAGGAGTAAATGCGATACGCGAACAACGCCGCATTCAACAGCGAATTGCCGGCGAACCACAGATATTCCCATTCCGTCCGGCGGATCAGAAACAAAAGCAGACCCAGCAACCCGGCGATGCCCTCGACCAATGCAAGCGTATAGTCGCCGCCGCTCTCCAGCAGTCGCGAGTCTCCATAGAGCCTGGCTTGCGACTCGAGCAGTTTGGATTGCCCCACCAGGCCGCCGCCGCTCTGCGGGCCCCCACCGTCGTAGTTTGCCCAGCCCGGCCAGTGCCACACTCGCGCGCAATCGAAATGGGGCGCGCCTCCGGCGATGCAGCATTCGGCAGACGAATAATTGTGCGAAGCGGCATGACGCCCGTGCCGTCAGGAGGCATCGGTCCAACCGTCTTCACCATTTTTCCTTGGACAAATACTTGGTAGCTCGTCAAAATGGGCGGCAGGAAAAGGGAAAGATCGTTCTCACCCGGCGGAACGACAATTTGAAATCGATACCAGGCATAGCCGCCATAGCCGGGATGGCCTTGCTTGGCCCAGCTTTCATTGGACCGCAGCAGAGCCCACTGCGAATCGTCAAAATGCGGATCGGCCCAGGCTGGATTATCGCCCGTATGAAATCGCCACAAGCCATCGAGCGACGCCACCGGATCGCGTCCGTTGATCAGATTAAAGGTCTGCGCGCGGAGCAAGTTGCTCGCACACGAAATCAGCATCAAGAAGAATAAGGCTGCCTTCTTCATGCAGGGACCGCCTTCAAATTCATCGTGCGCGTCACAGATAATACTGAAATGTCGTCTTCCTGCCCAAACGCTTGCGCCGTCGCTGCAACTTCCGCCGCGGTGATCGGCTGCCGCAGCATTTCGCTGATGCGTTCGAAGCCGAAGAGCTGCCCCTGCTCGTCCTGCGCTTCCACCACTCCATCCGACATCAACATCAGCGTGTCGCCGGACGCAAGCTGAAACTGCATCACGGAAAACTCTGCGTTCTCGACCATGCCCAGAGGCAGCGCACCTTCCATCGGCAATTCTTTCCCGTTCAGGTAGGGCGGCAAATGTCCGGCATTTGCCAGTGTCGCCGAACCATCCGCTGCGATCCGCAGCGCCAGCCCGGTGGCATGCGCCTGTCCGCGTCCGCAAAGCCGCTGATTGAGCGCGTTTAACGCAGTCAGCGGGTCGTGGCTGTGCGCCGCCTCGGCGCGAATCGCACCGACAATCAACGCCACCAGCATCCCCGCCTGCAATCCCTTGCCGGTCACGTCCCCAACGACGATCAACACGCTGCCATCGGTCGCATGCGGAAGAATCTGGAAAAAGTCTCCGCCCACTTCGCGCGCCGGACGGTATTCGCTCTCAATCGTCAACCCCGGCACACGCGGCAGTTCTTCCGGAATCAGCACCTGCTGCACTTCCTGCGCCTGCTTCACGTCGAGCGCCATCTCCCGCTGGTGTCGCAAAGAAAGCATCAAGCGGCGCAGCAGCAGAGCAAAGATGGCAACTGCCAAGGCCATGTCCGCGATCGCGCCAAGCGTGATCTGCACGCCGAAAAAGAACAAGATCGTGCGAAGATGCAGCGCAGTCAGCTCTCTCTGGAACTGAGCGACGCTCATCAGCAGCACGGCGGGCAGCGCCAGCCAAGCCTCGCGGCCTTCCCGCCGAATGCCCCAGGTAACAATCCACACCAGCAGCAGCAGAAATAGCAGCCGGATACCGACCGAAGCGATGTGAAAGATCGCGCTGACCGGGTGCGGCACCGCGATAAAGAAAATGTCTTCTCCCAACGGTTGAGAGATCATGTAGAGCGCTGTCAGGGCGACGATGGCCCTCGGCATCCACGCCGGACGGCGCAGCCGGAACCATACCCACCACACCATCACCCATCCACCCACAATCAGTGAATTCAGGAAGACTTCCTGCACCAGGATAAGCATGTCGACACTCTCGATCTGTGTCCATGCGGTAAGGGCGGACTCGGCATAGGAAATCGCGGTGAGTAGAAAGACAGCCGCGAGCCACCGATACACCGGGTCGGAGCGGTCGAACAAAATCAGAGTGCAGGCCAGCAGCGCCAGCAGGAGAAAGAGGGCCGCCTCGACCGGATTGTACCCATAGCTGCGGATCGTCCCCATCCAAGCCAGCTTGTAGCGTGTGTCCACTACGCCAGACTCGCCCAGTAACGGTGCGCCGTGGAAGCCCCCGGCATCTAACGTGTGCGTCAGAGTGTTGGGTTCCATCCAGAAGCGAAAGGCGACGACCTCGCTAACCGGGGCTACGTCGGGACTTGAACCTGTGCTGTCAGCCTGCGCCTGCGGCAGAAGGAACATCTGAGGTTGGCTGGGGTAAATTAAGGGCCGTTGTTTCGCCCTGGCCCCGGGCCCGGGGAACTTGCCGAAGCTGCCCAGCAGCGCTCCGTTGACGAAGACCTCATAGGCATCGTCCACATCCGCCGGCCCCGCCAGCGCCAGCCGCTGCCCTGGCCGCGCCGCAACCCGCACCCGAATGCGATACCAGGCATAGCCCCAGTAGCCGGGATGGCCCTTCGCCGTCCAGCCCGACACGTATTCAGAAAGGCCCGTGTTCGGGTCGATGGCCCCGGCCTTCGGCGTCAGGTCCACCGTCTCCCAGCCGGAATCGTCGAAGTCCGGATCGGCCCATTGCGGGCCTTTCATTCCGGTCGCCTGCGGCGAGTCGCCGATGTGAAACTTCCACGGGCCGTTAAGGGGAACGATGGATTGGCCGAGCGTGATCGGCGCGACAGGAGAGTCCGACGCGGATTTAGTTTCTGCCTGGAGCGCAACGGAGGCAAACAGAAACAACGAAAGCACTGCCAGGGTCTTCTTCATGCTGGCACCGCCTTCGGGTTTGTTGTACGCGTCACTGATAGTACCGAGATGTCGTCTTCCTGGCCAAAATTCTGCGCGGCCGCCGCAACTTCCGCCGCCGTGATCGGCTGCTGCAGGATTTCGCTGATGCGTTCGAAGCCGTATAGCTGGCCGTCTTTTTCGCTGCGCGCCTCAACCACGCCGTCCGACATCACCATGATTCCATCGCCATCGTTCATCTGGAAGCTCTGCGATTCGTATCCCTGCGCGGCCAGCATCCCCAGCGGCAGCGCGCCCGGCATCGCGAACTCTTTTCCATTTACCCATGGCGGCAGATGTCCGGCGTTGGCCACGGTCACCCTCCCGTCGGCATCGAATCGCGCGCACAGGCAGGTAACGAAGCCGCTCTTCAAATTCCCCGCCAGTTCGCGGTTCAGGCGGGTCAGGATCTCGGCCGGCTCAGAGGTTTCCTTTGCAATGGCGCGCACCGCGCCCACCGCCATTGAGACCACCATGGCGGCGCGCAGTCCCTTGCCGCTCACGTCGCCCAGCACCACCATCAAGCCGCCCTCCGCCAGCGGCAATACCTGGTAGAAATCTCCGCCCACCTGACTGGCGGGCAGATACGTCCCCTCGACGCGATAGTCGTCAGTCTGAGGCAACCGCTCCGGCACCAGCAGGGCCTGCACCGCCTGCGCCTGCTGCAACTCGCCTTCCATGCGCTGATGCTCCCGCCACTGCCGGACAAAACGATAGATCAAAATGGCCAGCACGGAAGCCGGCACCAAAATGGTGAGAATGTCGTCGCCGACCGCCAACACCGGGAGCGGCAGGCGTCCGTAGGCAAAAAATACCCAAAGGAACAGGAGCGATATCACCGCCCCTGGCGACAGCATCAGCCACGCTTCCCGCCCCAGCTTGCGAATCCCCGCCCCAGCCATCCACAAAAGGCACGCCAGGCAGGGCAAGATCGAGGCTTCAGTCGCGTCAAACAGAAATGCGGCGCCCTTCACGGAGCCGAGCCATTCTCCGTTGGCAGCGAAGGCTATCCACAGCAAAAATGTGAGGACGCCCGCGATCAGGTTCGCCACCAGCATCCTTCGACGGTCCTCAAGACCCAGCAGCCATTGCAATGCCAGCAGACTGAACAGGAACGCACTTGCTCCAAGTACATTCACGATCGAATACATCGTCTGGGTCAGCCATCCTGTTGCGGAAAAGCTATCCAGCACTACCAAAACGTCCGCAAAAGTAAAGACCACCAGGGTCAGGCCGGTCCAGAGATACTCTAGATGTTTCCGGTTGTAGAAATACAGCAACAGGGAAATCAGCGCCACCAGAAGACACGGCAGCACTTCAGTCAAGGCGGTCACCGCCAGGTTCAATTGTCTCAGCCGCAGCGCCAGCTGTTTGATTCTCGGTGCGGTCGTGCCATCGGCAAGCAGCGGCGCCCCGCGCAATCCTCCCCGATTAGGATCGGCAAACCCGAGCGGCAGGTCCCGCACGCGGACCGCCAAGACATGATCGCCAATCCCGCCCAGCGAGGAAGGGATCGAAATCTCCTGGGTCCGGTGAATATAGTAGAACCACCGCCGCGAAGGATCGCCATCGCCGCCCAGCTCGTGGCCATCCCAATAGACCGTGTAAGCGCTGTCGACCCTGGGAACCAGCAAGCGCAAAGAACTGGAGGCACGGTGCAGAGAGACGTGAATCCGGTACCAGCCATAGTTGGGCGCCCCGCGATAGCCATGTCCGCCCCAGCCCGGATCGAATTCGTTTCGCTCGGGGAGAATAGATTCCGGCCAGCCCTGCGCGTCGAGCGTGTAGTTCTGCCAGGCAGCGTCGTCGAACCCGGGCTGCCCCCAGGCCAGATCGTCGCCCAGGCGAAATTTCCACGGCCCCATCAGCGCCAGCGCCGAGTTGCCCAGCGCTATCTGCTGCGCCCCATGGCCCACAGGTGCAATGGGAAAATTGATTGACAAGTTGGACGCAGGCGCTCTCTGCCCTGAGAGGGGCAGCAGCGCAAGCAAAGGCCACAGCAAAAGCGTGAACCAGAATTTTCGCATAGGCGGGCACTTCACAAATACCAGCCATGCCTATCTTTGGCAACGAAGAAATCATTCAGCCGGGATGCTTCTCACCCGCTTCGCCTTGGCCAACGGAGAACGGGAAGATCGTTTGAACCGTAAGGGTGGGCTTAGACTGTGGCGGCCGCTGGCTCTGCGACGTCCGGTTTTTTCTTCAGCAGCTTCAAGGCAGGGGCGGTCATCGCGGTGGTGATCAACGCGACCAGCACAAGAATCGTGAACAGCTGCGTATTGATTGCGCCCGCCTGCAACGCCAGGTTCACCACCACCAGGTCAATCAAGCCGCGAGTATTCATCAGAAAGCCGAGCAACATCGAATCTCTATGCGGCAGGTTCGATTTCCGCGCACCATAATAGGTTCCGCCAACTTTTCCCGCAATGGCAACCGCCAGCAGAACAACAAACCAAAGAAAAACATTCTTGCCGCCCAGATCGCGAAACTCCGTGTGGATGCCGGTCACCGCGAAAAACACTGGCAGCAGCAATACAGAAACCAGCGGATGAATCGTGCGCTCCAATTGGCGATGCCAGTGGTGCAGGCGAGGAACGCACATGCCCGCTAGAAACGCGCCGAACAGCGCATGCACGCCCAGCCGCTCCGTTACGAACGCACACCCAAGGATAAAGACCAGGAAAACCGCCAGCAGCACCTGCGATATATTGGGCGCGCCTTTCCAACGAACCAGCCGGGCCAGTAGAGGGCGCACTACCCCCAGCAGAAAAACCCCGAACGCCACCAGCAAAAACATCTTCAACAGCAATATCCAAACCGTCGAGTTGGCGGAGTCGATCATCAACGCGATCGCCAGCATAATCCAGCCCAGCACATCGGCAATCGCGGCGCACACCAGCGCCAGCATGTTCAGCTTGGCATCGCCGGTCCCGTTATCCCGCAACATGCGCGCCAACACAGGAAAGGCGGTCGTACTCAGTCCGACGCCGACAAAGAGTAGAAAGGCGGCGAAGTTCGGGTTGGTTCCGTGGAAATTGCGATACATCACCACGCCCAGGCCGCAGCCCAGCCCAAAGGGAATCACCATGGAGAGCAGACTGATCTTCATGGCCGACTGCCGCTGCTTCCACACCGACTCGAAATCCAGGTTCATCCCTTCCAGGAACAGGTAGAGGACCATCCCCAGTTCGCTCACCAGGGACAACTCATGCAGAGATCCCAGCGGAAACAGGTTGGCAATCAAGTGCGGCATGGCATAGCCGAACACCGAGCGCCCGAGCAGGATGCCGCCGAGCATCTCTCCGACGACGCGCGGCTGACCCAGTTTGCCTAACAGGACACCGCACATGCCGGTAACCAACACAATGACGGCGATCTGCAATAGAAAGAGTGCCAGTGAGCTCATGCGTGAATGAAATGCCTTTTCCAGTTGTATCAGGATGCTGAGCGGAATGTGGTGGAGGGTAGTTGCGACTGACTCTATTTCTACCGCAGCGATACAGGATCGCGAAATGGAAAGCGCAGTGGACGCGCAAGTGCAATCGAAGTTGCAGTGCGACTCAACTGGAGAAATGGATCCGCCCGCCGCCGCCTGCATTCGGCAACAAACCACTGAATCTGTCAGTAACTGCTTTAGTAGCGGTTGAAGTCGCGAATGGTGTCGCTGGCGGCATTGGCCGCTTTGCCGGCCGTATCCTGCACCGCGCCCGCAATCTGATCGACCACGCCTCGAGCGGCCAGATCATCGTCGCCCGTGATGCGGCCTACGCCTTCCTTCAGCTTTCCCAGCAGCTCTCGCCCCGTACCTGCGATGCGCTGCTTGCTTCCCCACAGATCGGTTCTGTCTGCGGCGCTCTCCAGGTCGTCGTACTCCGCGGCGTACCGGGCGGCACGGCGATCCAAAAAAATATACGTGGCGACGATTCCGAGAGCAAGGGGTATCCAGACTAGGTGTGTGTCGGGCATAGCGTTTTGCCAGGGCCGATTCAGTGATTAGCATGGCGGTGTTCAAACTTGGGCGCGGAAGCAGTAATCCGTGGGTGGG
>JBAVOQ010000185.1:0-1549 GCA_049692235.1 Acidobacteriaceae bacterium
TAGAAAGATAAACGCAAACAGCAGCGACAGCGGAATGGTGAGGGCGACAATCACGGCCGCGCGCATGCTCACCAGGAACGCCATCAGAACGATTAGAACCAGCGTCATGCCTACAAGCAAGTTGTGCTCCACCGTATCGATGGTCAATTGCACCAGGTCGCTGCGGTCGTAGTAGGCGCGCACCTTCACGTCCGGCGGCAGAATGTGTTGGTTCAGCTCCTGTGTCTTGGCTTCCACGCCCTTGAGTACGTTCTGCGTCTGCTCGCCGCGCCGGATCATGATGACGCCTTCCACCGCGTCATCCGTCTTGTTGAAGCCGAACTCGCCCAGCCGCGGCGCGTTCCCGATAACCACTTGCCCGATGTCGCCGATGCGCGTGGGCACGCCGTTCTGTGAACCGACAACAATGTTCGCGATGTCAGACGTGTCGCGCACCAGGCCCACGCCGGTGACATAATCGAACTGCTGGCCCTGCTCGTAAAAACCGCCGCCGGCATTCGAATTGTTCACCGAGAGTTGCTGAATGACAGTCGGAACGGTCACGTGATACGCGTAAAGCCTGGCCGGATCGAGCAACACCTGGTACTGCATCACCGTGCCGCCAAAGCCGGAGTCGTCGGCCACGCCGGGCACCTGCTTGTATTGCCGCTCCAGCACCCAGTCTTCAATCGTCTTGAGTTCTTGGGGAGTGCGATCCGGGCTCTCGATCACGTACCGGTACACAAGTCCCGACGGGCTGGCCAGCGGAGCGAGCGTGGGCGTAACGCCCTGCGGATAGGTCACCTCGCTGAGGCGCTGGAACACCACCTCGCGCGCAAAATAATCGTCCGTACCCTCGTCGAACGTCATGATCACGTCCGATAGCCCGTAGAGCGAAATCGAACGCATCACGGTCAGTTTGGGAACGCCGTTCATCTCCACTTCGGTCGGCACCGTTACCAGCCGCTCGACTTCTAGAGCATCGTGTCCCGACCACTGCGTAATCACTTCCACCATGGGCGGAGACAGATCCGGGTACGCGTCCACCGGCATGCTATGGAACGCCAGCGCTCCGGCTATCGCCAGGAACGCCGCCAGGAGCAGGACGATCGGCTTCTGCCGCAGCGCAAATTGAACAACGCGATGAATCATATCGGCCTGTCCTCTCAGTGTTGCAGCGAGTTGACGACTTGCAGGAACAGGCTACCGTTGCCGACAACCTTGTCGCCCGGCACAATGCCCTTCATGATCCGCGTCTCGTTGCCCTGCGCCTGGCCCAGTTCCACGTCGCGCCGCCCGAACTGGTTGTTTCCGGTCAGCGCATACACAAAGGGCTGATTGTTGTCGTCGCGCAGAATGGCCGCGTTGGGCAATGCCAACGCGTTCTCCAGCACTCCGGCCGTCACTGTGACCGTGCAGTACATATCCCGCTTCAGCTTCTCGCCGGGGTTGTCCACCACGATGCGTGCCTGCAGAGTACGCGTGTTGGGATCGAGCGCCGGCGAAACATACGAAATCCTGCCGTGGAAGCTCTGTGGAAACGCATCCGTCTGCACCACCACGTCTTCGC
>JBAVOQ010000186.1:0-12866 GCA_049692235.1 Acidobacteriaceae bacterium
CCAGCGCTCGATCTGCTCCTGCTGACCTTTTGAAACGGCAAGCGACTGGGTAGAGCGGGGCATGACTCAGTATGCAGTTGTCCTCGTTTATATGTCCAGCTATTTGTTGGACACTACACTAGCCCGCGCCCCGTTGCCATAGCCAATTTCACCGTCCGTGGCACCCTCTCCGCACGCGCATGAATCCTAGTGTCTGGTAGAAATTTCAGAAAAGAGGCACCGTCCATGGCACGCCCATATTGGTCTGGACAGATTCAGATTTCCCTGGTCTCCTTTGGCGTTTCGCTGTTTCCGGCGACAGAAGCCGCCAGCCAGATCGCATTCCATCAAATCGATCGAAAAACCGGCGAACGAATTCGCCATCAAAACGTCGCCCAGGGTCAGGAAGCCGTCGATCGCGCCGACATTGTGAAGGGTTACGAGTTTCGCAAAGGCGAATACGTCACCATTGAGCCGGAGGAAATCGCGCACCTCCGCATCCCCAGCAAGAAAACTCTCGAAATTGTACAGTTCATCGACATCGGCGAAATCGATCCTGCATTTTTTGAGAAGCCGTATTTTGTCGTACCCCAGAGCGATGCGCAGGCGCAGGCGTTTGCCGTCATCCAAAAGGCGCTGCGTGAAACAGGTAAGGCTGGCCTGGGGGAGGCTGCTTTTGCCGGTCGCGAACATTTGATCGCTCTTATGCCGCCCACCGATCCAAAATCGCGCGGCCTGATGGCCTACACCATGCGCTACCAGGCAGAGTTGCGCGATGCATCCGATTATTTTTCCGGAATCAAAGAGCACAGCATCGACAAAGGCCAGCTCTCATTGGCCAAGGAGCTGATCCAGCGCAGCACCGCAAAATTTGTTCCCTCAAAATTTGAAGACGACTACGAAGTCGCCCTCCGCGAACTGATCGACGCCAAGGTTGAGCACCAGCCGCTTCCGCGGGAAGAAAAAGCGCCCAAGCGTGCCAAGGTGATCAACCTGATGGATGCGCTGCGCAAGAGTGTGGGCGAACAGTCCTCGTCGTCTCGCACCGCCAGACCGTCTGGCTCGAAGCATGCTGCGACGGGAATGAAAAGCAAGTCGAAGTCCACCGGTCTGAAGCTGGTAAAATCGCATGCCCGTCGAAAGAAGACTGCGTAAAGTTATGGCGACCGCTCATCCCAAGAAAAAATCTTCGCGCGCTCGCAGTTCAGCCGCCGTTGAGAAGCAGCTCTCCTGCTATCGCTCCATGCGGAACTTCGACGTGACCGCCGAACCGCGCGGCGAAAGTAAAGGAACGAAAAAACGCGCCGTCGAAAAAACTTCCGAACTTCCGTTCGTCATCCAGAAGCACGCGGCCACCCGGCTGCATTACGATTTCCGCCTCGGCTGGCACGGCGTTCTGAAAAGTTGGGCGGTCACCAAAGGCCCCAGCTATGATCCCGGCGACAAGCGGCTCGCCGTTCAGGTGGAAGATCATCCCATGGAGTACGGCGGCTTTGAAGGCATCATTCCCAAGGGGCAATATGGCGGCGGGACCGTCATGTTGTGGGATCACGGAACCTGGGAGCCGCATGGGGACGTGGACGAAGGCCTCGAAAAAGGCCGCCTGAAATTTACGCTGAAAGGCGAAAAGCTGCGCGGCGATTGGGCGCTGATTCGCATGGGCGGCAAGGCCGCGGGCGAAAAGAGGGCCAACTGGTTGCTGATTAAGGAGCACGATGGCAAAGAGCGCGGTCCCGACGATCCGCCAGTGACGGAAGAGGAGCCGGACAGCGTCGTCACCGGTCGCGATCTGGATGCCATTGCCGAAAATCAGGATCATGTCTGGGACACGGATGGAAGCGAGAAGCAGAAGGAAGAAAAGAAAACGCCATCCCGTTCATCAAAGAAAAAGTCAGCACGCACTTCCCAAGCTAGGACCGATCGCCAGGACAAACGCAACGCCGGCCCACCCCAGGTTTTGTTGTTCGCAAGCGAATTGAAAGGCGCGCCCAAAGAAACTCTGCCGAAGTTTGTGCCCCCGCAATTGGCGCTGCAAGTGACCGAAGCGCCCAACGGTTCTGAGTGGATTCATGAGTTGAAGCTGGATGGCTACCGCATGCAGGGCCGTATCACAACCGCCCGCGACAACAAATCCCGTTCCGCAACGCTGATCACCCGCGGCGGCCTCGACTGGACGCATCGCATGCCGGATATCGCCGCAGCCTTGGCGGAGTTGCCGGTGCAAGATGCATTGCTCGATGGCGAAGTGGTGGTTTTCGACGACGCGGGGAAGACCAGCTTTGCCGATCTGCAGGCTGCGTTTCAAGAAGGCAAGAAAAAGCCACTCACCTACGTGATCTTCGACCTGCTCCACTTGAATGGACACAACCTTCGCGGTCTTCCACTAGAGCAGAGGAAAAATTGTCTCGATAAAATTCTGGCCCAGGTTTCCGCTGGCGAACATCAAGGCATTCTGCGGTACAGTGAGCATCTCGGCACAAGCGGCGGGGAGATCTTCGAAAAAGCATGCCAGTTGGGAGCGGAAGGTATCGTGTCGAAGAAAGCTTCTGGGCCCTATGTCTCAGGCCGCAGCGGAAGCTGGCTCAAAATTAAATGCGTCCGTCAGCAGGAGTTTGTGATCGGAGGATTTACCCCGCCTTCAAAAACCGGCGTGGGCATTGGCGCCTTGCTGCTGGGCTACTACCGCGACGAAGAATTGGTTTACGCCGGTCGCACCGGCACGGGGTTCACGCAGAAGGCGCGTCAACAAATGCGCAAGCGGCTGGAGGAAATTCGTCAGCCGCGTCCGGCATTTTCCAGCGTGCCGCCGGATGGCGCTCGCGACGCGCGGTGGGTGCAGCCGAAATATGTATGCGAAGTGAAGTTCGCCACCTGGACAGCGGACAACCTCGTCCGCCAAGCATCCTTCCAGGGCCTGCGAGAAGACAAGCCTGCGAAGCAGGTGACGCGTGAGTTGCCTGTCGAAACCGCGGGGGCGAAGGAATCTTCGCGGCAAAAGCCCGCAAACACCGCATCGTCAAACGCGGCGCACAAGAAACGTAGCGTGGCCAGTGTCTCGACGCGAAACCATCGTTCCAGCCGAACCGCAGCTCGCTCCATCGCCTCCAAAACAAACTCCAGCAAGGCAGACGATACTTTTCCAATCCCGCTGACCCATCCCGACAAGCAGGTCGACTCAGAGTCCAAATTGACCAAACAGCAACTGGCCGATTATTTCTGGGCCGTGCGGGAACACATGCTGCCCCACATTGTCGATCGACCGCTCAGCATCGTTCGTTGTCCGCAGGGCAGCACCAAGCCATGCTTCTTCCAAAAACATGTCACGGAAAATCTGCCCGATGGAATCGACGGCATCGACATTCGAGGACGCAGAAGCGGAGTTGTCGAATCCTACATCACCCTGTCGAGCGCTCTAGGCCTGGCTGGATTGGCGCAGATGGGAGTTCTTGAAATCCACCCGTGGGGCTCCAGCAATCGCGATATTGAAAAACCAGATCGGCTTGTATTCGATCTGGATCCGGATGAGGCGATTCCCTGGAAAACCCTTGCAGACAGTGCGCAAGAAGTTCGCTCGAGACTTAAGCAGTGCAAGCTGGAAAGCTATTTGAAGACCACCGGCGGGAAAGGATTGCACGTTGTCGCACCCATCCAGCCCGAGCATGATTGGCCGGTCGTGAAAGAGTTTGCGCACGCCATCGCCAACCAGATGGCAGCAGAGAATAAAGCTCTGTACCTGACGAAAATGACCAAGGCCGACCGCAAGGGAAAAATCTTTATTGACTATCTGCGCAATGATCGCGGGGCCACATCGGTCGCACCGTTCTCCCCGCGCGCTCGCCACGGTGCGCCGGTGGCCGTGCCGATGGACTGGGAGGAGCTGGCCGCCGCCAAGCCGCCGCGCTTTCTGGTCGCAGATTTTTCAGACTGGAAATCGCGCCTGCGTCATGACCCATGGGCGGCGATGCTGAAGAAGCGCCAATCCATCCCGGCGAAACTGCAGGAACCCTTTATTTCTTCTCAGGGGTCCGGTTCACGTCGTTCGGCGCGGAGGGATTAATCTCGCCTTTTTCCGTCTCCGGCGTAGGACTGCGCACGGCTGTGTCTCCCGGTCCTGCGGTTGCAGGATTCTTTCCGTCATAGCCAGAAGGCTGCACCGCATGTTTTACATCCTCTGGACAGTTCTCAACTTTTTCTTTTTCCTGGGTGTTCATACGGTCCTCGCATGGTGGCGCGGTAGCTCTGGCAAAAGAGCCCGCATCTTTGAGGTGGATGCTGTCTGGAATTGCCGAGTGGCTTGCGGAGTCGAAATCAACGCTGGTTCGATTAGGAATGTCCCAAGACGACGACCTGCACCAGCAGCCATCCATTTAAGGCGGCGATGAAGATTGCGGAGGACCATCCGAGAATGCGGAGCCAGGGCCGATTGACAAACTCACCCATCTTTTTGGGATCGCTGGTGAAGGACATCAGCGGGAACACGGCGAAGCTTAATTGCATACTCAGAATCACCTGGCTCAGGATCAGCAATCGCGCCGTGCCGGACATCCCCCATAACGCCGTCACAATCACGGTCGGAACAATCGCGAGCAGACGGGTCAGCAATCGGCGCTTCCAGGGTGCAAGGCGGAGGTGAAGGAAGCCCTCCATGACTACCTGGCCGGCAAGCGTTCCCGTCAGGGTGGAGTTTTGCCCGGATGCCAACAGCGCGACCGCAAACATGGTGCTGGCGCCCGCGACGCCGAGCAGCGGGGTCAGCAATTTGTACGCGTCGCCGATTTCGGCCACCCCATTGTGCCCGCTGCGATGGAACACCGCGGCAGCAACGATCAGGATGGCGGCATTCACGAACAACGCCACGGTCAGGGCTGCAGCGGAATCCAGGCTGGCCAGTAGGATGGCCTCCCGCTTGCCTTTCGATGTGCGCGGATAATCCCGCGTCTGCACGATGGCGGAATGCAGGTACAGGTTATGCGGCATCACTGTCGCGCCGAGGATTCCGATGGCGATGTACAGCATGGTCCCGTTCGACAGGATCTCGTGGGAGGGAACAAATAAATTCCACGCGATCGAACTCCACTGCGGATGCGAGAAGAATATTTCAATCGCAAACATGACCCCGATGGTGCCGATCAGCACAATCACCACCGCTTCCAGATAGCGGAATCCCCGATTCTGCAACAGCAAAATCATCAGCACATCCAGGCTGGTAATCACCACACCGAGGAGAAGTGGAACGCCGAAAAGAAGCTGCAACGCGATGGCAGATCCAATCACTTCTGCAAGATCGCAAGCCGCAATGGCAATTTCGGCAAAGACCCAAAGTCCAATGGTGACAGGCTTGCTGTAGTGCTCGCGGCAGGCCTGGGCCAGGTCCTGTTCTGTCGCTACACCCAACTTGATGGAAAGTCCCTGCAGCAAAATAGCAAGCAAATTCGACACCATGATGGCGAAGAGCAGTTTGTACCCGAATCGCGAACCGGCGGCCAGGTCAGTCGCCCAGTTGCCGGGGTCCATATATCCCACGGAAATAAGGAATCCCGGGCCAATGAAGCCAAGCGCACGTCGCCACAACTGCGGCGAAGTCGACACCCGTACGGTGGAGAACACGTCGGGCAGGGAAGGCCGCCGCAGCTTCGGTTCCGCTTCAATGTGGGATTGGAGTTCGGGCATTCCGGCGGAAAAACCTCTTACCGCAGTATGCCACATTTAGTTAACGATGGTTAAGTATATACATTAATTTGCGCTAACGCTTCCGTCGCTTCACCCAGACTCTCTCTGCGGCGGGTCTTCCTAATGTGATGGTTCCAGAAGGCGTTTGGATGGTCACTGTTTCGTCGTAGTTGCGCGCCAGTAGTTGCACTCGGGCGTTCGGGCCAATGCCGGAACGATGAAGAAAAATCAGCAGTTTAGGATCTCGCTCGTGCAAGCAGGACACGGTGTAAGGCACCTTTTCTGGGGCATCGAATAATGGAACCAGTCCGCGTTTTCGTAGTTGGTCCGGGCTTTCCGGCAGAACAGAGTTGCCGTGCGGACAGGTTCCCTTTTCTCCAAGTTTTTCAATCAACTTGGCCTCGAAAGCCGGTGATACCGCATGTTCCAGGCGCTCCGCTTCATCGTGCACGCGATACCAGTCCATGCCAAACATTTCCGACAGCATGCGTTCAATCAAATGATGCCGGCGGGCGGTGTGATAGGCCGTCTCTTTGCCTTTCGGTGTCAGGCGAACGATCCCGTCAGGTTTCACTTCCACATATCCGTCGCGCTTCAAGCGCTTCAACGCCATCGTAACGGCGGGCGGCGAAACAGAGAGCCAATGGGCCAGCGTAGACGAGATGACAGTCTGGCCTTCCGACTCGGCTTCGAGGATGGCTTTGAGGTAATCCTCTTTGGAGATGGTGATGACTTCTTTCGTCATTGTTGTTTCGGCTCCGGAACAGCGGGCGCAACTCTACGGTCATGGTATTCCATGCGTCGCGTGGCAGGGAGAAGGAGTCTTTTTGAGTCGTTTCAGGGTCAGAAAATATGGTTGCCTTAGCAACTATATTTACACATATGGTTGCTAAGGCAACTAGTTTTGCCGGAAGCGCGGGACAGAGCATTCTCGCGTGCGACGAAAAATGCGCCAAATTTTTAGGGAGAAATTCGCTGACTACCTTGCACGGCACTCCTGGGACGACAGAGGAAGCTCGAATTGCGTGCATGGGTCCGTTCAGATTTTTGCCCACGCGAGATTCCGTCGTTGCCAAAGCACCGCATGGCTGGTATGTATTGGGTACCCCCCAAAAAGCCCGGCCATGCGACGCTATCGGTTTTTATTGCTGGTTCTCAATCTGGTATGCGCGAGCCTGCCGGTGCTGGCCCAGAACGCGGCTGCGCCTGGGAGCGATGCTGTCCGGCAAGTCACGCTCGGCAACGCAACCGTGCCACTGGACGGGCTGTGGAAGTTCCACATTGGCGACTCGCCGCAGGCGACCGGAACAAAAGCCTTGGCGTGGGCGCAGCCGGGGTTCGACGATTCCGGCTGGGGCACGATGGACCTGACGCCGCCAGCGGGCTCGTATGATCCCATCCTCGGCAGCAGCGGCTTCGTTCCCGGATGGACGGCGCGCGGCTACAAAGGATACTCCGGCTATGCCTGGTACCGGCTGCGGGTCGACATTCAGGATGGGCAGAGCGCGCTGGCGCTGAAGATGCCCGACAACTTCGATGACGTCTATCAGGTGTACGTAAACGGCCAGCGCATCGGCGAATTTGGCCGCTTCACCAGCAACGGCGTCACCTTTTACAACGCGCAGCCGCGCGCCTTTCCGCTGCCCGCTGGTGTACGCAGCGGCACGGCGACGATCGCCATCCGCATGTGGATGAGCCCCGATACCCCGCTGGTCGACCCGGATGCCGGAGGGCTGCATGGTCCGCCGGTGCTGGGCCACGCCTCCGCCATCGCCGGGCTGCTGCAACTGGACTGGGACACCTTCAACCGCTCGAACTATAGCGTATTTGCCGAAATGGCGGTCCTGCTGCTGGCCCTGCTGGTGGCCTTCGGCCTCTACGGGCTCGATCCCACGGAGCCGGCCTATCTCTGGCTGGGCCTGGTCTGCGCGGCGAGTCTGGCAAGAGTAGTCGCCGTGACGTTTTCCTACTACTCGACTGCCATCGACGGAACGCTCAGTTTTTTGCTTCAGGATGCAATTCTAGTTCCGCTGATCATTGGCCTATGGGTCGTCTTCTGGGCCGCCTGGTTCCGGCTGCCGCGGATGGGCCGGATACACGGCATGGTCTGGAGTCTGGTCTCGCTGCTGGGCCTGGGCACGGCCATGCTGCGCGCGCCGCTCTACGGCAGCGTGGTGCCCGTCCATGCCATCGTCTGGCTCTCGCCGCTCACCCTCACGCTCAAGCTGCTGCTGGGCGTGCTGTTGCTCTGGGTCACGGTGCGCGGCATCCGCAAAGACAAGGCGGAAGGCTGGCTGGCGCTGCCCGCCGTGGTGCTGGTGGCGATTTCGCTGTACGGCGTAGAGCTGCTGGTGCTGCATCTGCCGCTCCACTGGTTTCCCTTCGGAGTCGAAGTCACCCTCGGCCAGATCGGCGTCATCCTATCGCTGCTGATTATCACCGTGCTGCTGTTGCGGCGGTTTCTGCATGCGCAGCGGGAGCGCGAACAATGGCGGCTGGAGATTGAGCAGGCGCGGCAGGTGCAGCAGATGCTGATCCCGGAAGCGCTGCCCAGCATCGCCGGCCTCACGTTGGAGAGCGAATACCGCCCCGCGCAGCAGGTGGGCGGCGACTTCTTCCAGATCCTTCCGCATAGCGCCGACGGCAGTGTGTTGATCGTTGTCGGCGATGTGGCCGGCCACGGGCTGCAGGCGGCGATGCTGGTGGCGCTGATCGTGGGCGCGATTCGCACCGCAACCGACACGACCTTCGACCCGCTCTCTGTTTTGCACACCCTGAATCAGCGCCTGTGGGGACGCGGCCACGCGCATGCGACCTGCCTGGCGATGCACATCACGGCCGACGGCGAAGTGACGCTGGCCAATGCCGGACACATGCCGCCCTATTTGAACGGAAAAGAATTTCCAATGGAAGGCGCGCTGCCGCTGGGCATGATGGAGAGCGCGGAATTTCCTGTGATGCATTTCCAACTGGCCCCGGGCGATACGCTGATGCTGCTGTCGGACGGAGTGGCGGAGGCCCAGGATGCGCAAGGGCATCTGTTCGGCTTCGAGCGCATTGAGGCGATGCTGCGTCAACCGATTACCGCTGCGGAAGTGGCGACGGTGGCGCAGGAATTCGGGCAGCAAGACGACATCAGCGTGATGCGGGTGGTGCGCGATGGGAAGGCGACGGAGAAAATCAGCGTGGAGCCCGCGCTTGTTGCAGGTTGAGAGCCTGATCGGATCGCGCCTCTTGCGAAACAACAAATCCGCAGCGCAAGTGTTATCGGAGATTTCAGTTGTCCGGCGAGGGCGATACGCAGTGAAGGGCTTATCAATCCTATCGAAATCGATCTAGGCATCCACTGGGCTGGCGGCAGCCCTTTTCGGGTCCCCTTCGCAGGGCATAAAATAAGGAGTTCGGAGTAGTTTCCGAGCTCCAGCGGAGAGCCTGGAGCGGTCTTTCCGCACGGCGCAACACCTCCGTGTGACAGCGAACACAAGCGAACCCGCATCCGGCATGAGAACATATTGAAAGCGAAACCTTTGACATTGAATAAGAGAGACGCACGAATGACAGTACCCACAGACCTTCCAACGGTCCGATGCGGAAGCAGTTCCGGCGGCTTTGGCCGCACTTTTCAGGCGTAATTTCGAGCGTCGGCTTTTCAGCCGGCGCTTGTTTTTTGCAGTTTAGAAACACTGGGGCGGGCTCGCCGCGGCGAGCCGGTCCTGAACTGAGTGGAGATTGCCGGACGCACCTCGAGTGCGGTCCGCGGACGAACAGGAGCGAGGATTTCCGATGAGTGCAAGTACCTTAGAGTTTCCGAAAAAAACAACGGCAAACAGTAAGAACGGCAAGAATGGTTCGGCGAGTTCCAAGTCTGCCAAGACCCAATATGTGTATTTCTTCGGCGGCGGGTCGGCAGAAGGCAATGGAGCCATGAAGGACATGCTGGGCGGCAAAGGCGCCGGACTGGCGGAGATGACCAATGTCGGTCTACCTGTGCCTCCGGGCTTCACCATCCAGACGGAAGCCTGCCGCGAATATATGAGGGGCGGCCTGAGCCCAGAGATCGACACCCAGATGGATGCCGCATTGCAGCGGCTGGAAAAGCTGCAGGGTCAGAAGCTGGGAGAAGGCGACAATCCATTGCTGGTCTCGGTGCGCTCGGGCGCAAAGTTTTCCATGCCGGGCATGATGGACACCATTCTGAACCTGGGACTGAATGACAAGTCGGTGGAGGCGCTGGTCAAGAACACCAACAATCCCCGCTTCGCTTATGACTCGTATCGCCGCTTGATCCAGATGTTTGGCAATGTTGTGCTGGACATCGAAAAGGCATTTTTTGAAGAAGTATTTGACGGCATTAAGAAGAAGAAGGGTGTCAAGCTGGATATGGACCTGGATGCGAAAGCGCTCCAGGAGGTGATTGCGCAATATAAGACGCTGGTGCGTAAGCACACCAAGATGGATTTTCCGCAGGACCCGCATACGCAACTGGTGATGGCCCGCGACGCCGTGTTCCGTTCGTGGAATAACAATCGCGCCAAGACTTATCGCCGCATCAACCAGATCGACGACATGCTGGGCACGGCTGTGAACGTTCAGGCCATGGTGTTCGGCAATCTGGGAGAGACCAGCGGAACCGGCGTCGGTTTCACGCGCAATCCGGCGACCGGCGAGAACAAGTTTTTCGGCGAGTACCTGCTGAACGCGCAGGGTGAAGATGTAGTTTCCGGCATTCGTACGCCGGAGCCGATCAGCGATCTGCAAAAGCAGATGCCGGATGTGTACCACCAGCTGCAGACACTGACCAGCAAGATGGAAAAGCATTATCGCGATGTACAGGATTTTGAATTCACCATTCAAGAAGGCAAGCTGTACATGTTGCAGACGCGCAATGCCAAGCGCACGGGTCTGGCTGCGGTGCACATTGCCATCAACATGGTGGATGAGAAGCTGATCACGGAAAAGGAAGCCATCTTCCGCGTCGAGCCGAATCAGCTATACGACTTTCTTGTACCTCGCCTGGATGAGAAGGACAAGAAGATTGAAGTGCTGGCGACCGGGCTGCCGGCCTCGCCGGGCGCGGCTGTGGGACAGATCGTTTTCAGCGCCGAGGATGCAGTCAAGCATTCGCAGAACGGCAGCATGAAGTCGATCATCCTGGTGCGGTCTGAAACGACACCGGAAGACATTGCGGGGATGGAAGTCGCGGCCGGAATTTTGACGGCGCGCGGCGGCATGACCAGCCACGCGGCGGTGGTGACACGCGGTATGGGCAAGTGCTGCGTGGCCGGAGCCGGCGACATCAACGTGAGCGAGAAGAACCAGGAAATGCGCGTCAAGGGCAAGGTGCTGAAGAAGGGCGACTGGATTTCCATGGACGGGACCACCGGCCGCGTGATCTTCGGCAAGCTGGGCATTCTGCCGGCCTCGCCGGACGATCCCGTCCTGGTACGCTTCATGTCGTGGGTGGATCCGCTGCGCAAGCTGCGGGTACGCGCCAATGCGGACATTCCTCGCGATGCCAAGCAGGCGATCCAGTTTGGGGCGGAAGGTATCGGGCTATGCCGCACAGAGCACATGTTCTTCGCGGAAGATCGGCTGCCGCATATGCAAGCGATGATTCTGGCGAACAACCTGAAAGAGCGGCAGGCAGCGCTGAAGAAATTGTTGCCGATGCAACGGGCAGACTTTACCGGACTGTTCAAGGCGATGAATGGCCTGCCGGTAACGGTTCGACTGCTGGATCCGCCGCTGCACGAGTTTCTGCCGAAGCGGGAAGATCTGCTGGTGGAAATTGCGCGCCTGGAGATCACCAAGCCGCGTTCGCCGAAGCTGAAAACACTGCACACCTTGCTGCGTCGCGTGGAAGAACTGCACGAGACGAATCCGATGCTGGGACTGCGCGGTTGCCGCTTGGGGATTGCGTTTCCTGAGGTGACCGAGATGCAGGCGCGCGCCATTTTTGAGGCGGCGGTTGCGGTGAAGAAGTCGGGCAAGGATGTGAAGGTGGAAGTGATGATTCCTCTGATCAGCACGATCGAGGAAATGAAGAACCAGGCTGCCATTATTCGCCGCATCGCTCGCCAGGTATTTTCTGAAAAGGGCGAGTCGGTGGAGTACCTGGTGGGAACGATGATCGAGCTGCCGCGCGCCGCGCTAGTAGCCGACCAGATCGCGCAGGAGGCGGAATTCTTCAGCTTCGGGACCAACGACCTGACGCAGACGACGTTCGGCATTTCTCGCGACGACATCAACCAGTTTCTGCCGGCGTATATCAGCCAGGGAATCTTCAAGCAGGATCCGTTCGCGGTGCTGGACCAGGAGGGCGTGGGCCAGCTGGTGAAGACGGCGGTCACTAAGGGACGCGAAAGCCGGGCGGCGTTGAAGCTTGGGATTTGCGGCGAGCATGGGGGAGAACCGGAGTCGGTGAAGTTCTGCCACAGAATCGGGCTCAACTATGTTTCGTGTTCTCCATTCCGGTTGCTGACGGCGCGCCTTGCGGCAGCGCA
The DNA here is from genome assembly GCA_049692235.1 of Acidobacteriaceae bacterium. Taxonomy (GTDB): domain Bacteria; phylum Acidobacteriota; class Terriglobia; order Terriglobales; family Acidobacteriaceae; genus JAKAAZ01. Next base: position 12,153 of record JBAVOQ010000186.1, read on the forward strand.
GGCAGCGGTGGAAGAAGATCGCGCCAAGCAGACCGGGTCCGCTTCGACGGGAGATACGCGGTAACCCGACGACTGCATGATTGGTGGAAAATCCCAGGTCTCATCCGCCGCGGCGGACGAGGCCTGGGGCACCCGGCCTGTTGATTTGGGAAACTTCCGCATACGGTTTTCCTGAAGGAAAACTGCATGCGGATTGTTTTTTGGGAGGATACAATTTCCCATGTGTCAGAAGCGAGAGATGAGGCGGCCCGGCGAAATTTCAAGGGGATGTTGGGTGATCAATGAGCTACCTAGGGAAGGCGAGAAGTAGGATTGAATGAGTACAAGAAACTTACGGTCGTTTAGAGCCTCTTATCTTTAGGTTCTCGGCCCCAGTGTGTTAGGTATTTGAGAAAGTCTTTGCCTCTAAAGGTTATTTCCACCATCTGACTTGGGTGATCGAGAACGAGGCCATTCTTTACAAGATAAGAAAACCAGCTTTCAAAGTTGGAGTCCTTCAATTCATCTGGATATTGCTTCACAGCTTCGTCATAAAGGGGCTTAAGCTGCGTGCGTGATAGTATCCCGCCGTTTCGATTAATCTCTATAAGAGCTAGTGTAGTGTCCAACAAATAGCTGGACATATAAACGAGGACAACTGCATACTGAGTCATGCCCCGCTCTACCCAGTCGCTTGCCGTTTCAAAAGGTCAGCAGGAGCAGATCGAGCGCTGG
>JBAVOQ010000187.1:0-1637 GCA_049692235.1 Acidobacteriaceae bacterium
TCCCTGAGGGAGGAGCAGCCAATGAAATCAATCACTTAGCTGCTGACCCGACTCGGTTTTCTGCCCGTTGTGCCGTAAATTCTGGTTTGCGTTCTCGACGTTTGTTGGTCCACCAGCTCTGCGATTCCTTTCAATTCGGGATGCGGGTAGCGCGGTGATGTGAGTGTGGATTCGTGCCCAAGCACCTTCTGGATCGGGGCCAGGTTCCCTGTCTTGCCACTCATGCACCAGTTCGATTTACGCCGTCCCGCAACTCGCATCCACTTTTTGGACCACAATGCCACCTGCATCGTTGCGGCCGAAATCCGGCACCGGCCGCCAAGGCCGTTGCCATGGTGAAAAGCGCGCCGCCGCGCCGGAGTTACAACGTATGTATCCCGGTGTTCAGCTCTGGAGGCAAGCAGGTGAGATTTGGAGAGGATTCCCCTGACCTCTTATTCTGAATGGGCGCGCCGAACGCCACCGCCGCAAACTCGGGACGGGTTTTCTGCGATGCGAAAGAACAAGGACCTCCCGATTTGATGGCTAACTCACTGTCATTCACAGGATTTGTGCTGAAGAACCTCCGGCGCCGGCGGTTGAGGACCCTGCTCACGCTTTCCGGGATCGGAATGGCGGTGGGTGCGTTTGTGGGTCTAGTGGGCTTTTCGAGCGCATTCGAACAGCAGTGGATGCGGATTTACTCCAGCAGCGGCACGGACATCACCGTGATTCAGGGGACGTTCCTGAACACGACACTGAATGAGTCGGAGACCGCAAAGCTCAGGGATCTGCCTGTAGTGGCGCAGGCCTCACCCACGATCTATAACCTGATGGACCTGACCCCGGACGTGAATGCGCTGGTGTACGGCTGGAACGCCGATGCATTTCAGCTCGATTCACTGCAAATTCTGACGGGGCGGCGATTTCGCGATGGCCAGCGCGAAGTCATGCTCGGCGATCTGCTCGCTCAGGATTTGAACAAGAAGCCCGGCGACACGCTTGACATTCAAGGTACGCAATTCAAGGTGACTGCGATCTATCACGGCGCTTCAACGCTGGAGGCGGCCGCAGTCGTCATGCCGCTCGGCCAACTGCAGCAGCTAAGCGGCATGCAAGGCAAAGTATCGACGATCGATGTGCGGCTGCGCCCGGCGCCTGCCGGCGAAGCGCCTGAAAAATACCTGAAGCGCGCGCAGGCCGAGATCCAGGCCGCGCTGCCGGGGATGCGCGCGGTTCCCGCGGCCGAGCGCGCCAGCGACAATCAATTTGTAAAGATGGCCCAAGCTTCCGCCTGGGGCACCTCATTGCTCGCCCTGCTCATCGGCATACTTGGCATCGCCAACACCATGGCCATGTCTGTCTTCGAGCGCACGCAGGAGATCGGCATCCTGCGCGCGCTGGGTTGGAAGCGGTGGCAGGTACTGGCCCACATTGAAATTGAAGCTCTCGCGCTGGGCTTGGGCGGGGGATTTCTCGGCATAGTGTTAGGGTGGGGTGCTCTGCGGGTGCTGGCGGCGCTGCCGCAAACCGCAAGTTTTTTTGCGGCGACCCTTCACTGGCCGCTGCTCGCCAAGGCGGTGGGAATCGCAATGCTGGCCGGGTTGATTGCCGGAGCGCTTCCGGCGTGGCGTGCAGGGCGACTCTCACCGGTGGAT
>JBAVOQ010000188.1:0-2103 GCA_049692235.1 Acidobacteriaceae bacterium
ATCTTTGCAAACCAGGTATTCGTAACTCCAATTAATCCGGCTGGAAATCAAACGTTCCTTATTCAGACCGGAACTCCGGTTGCTGTGTATACATTGGGATCATATGAAGACGCGATTGCAATCCAAGGCATCAATTCAAAACTAACCTTCAATTCATACTTTGGATGGAGTCCGTATGAAACCGGTAGTGTTTCACCGCTTGATGTAGTACCATATTTGACATCCGATTGCCACATCACTACAAGCCCGGGCGCAGCGTATCTTGTTATTGATAATAGATATTATCCTGCCGATACTGAAGCGCAGATCGGAGTGCCGGGGTCATCCGAAGAACTCTAAATTTTTTAATCCCATAAATCCGTAAGGGCGAGTCCCTGCGGAGTGGAGAATTATATGCCTTCAGAAGTATCCGTAATAATTCCAACACACAACAGAAAGGAATTACTTATCCGTGCGATAAAATCCGTTCTCGATCAATCGTATCAGGATTTCGAGATCATCGTGGTAGATGACTTAGGAGTATCAGAAGATTGTGTGGATTTTGATCCGCGCATTAAATATTTTCGGGTAAAATCGGATGGATATATCGCGTACTCCCGTGACATTGGCATATACAAGTCCGAAGGAAAATATATTGCATTCCTGGATGATGATGATATTTGGCTTCCCGGGAAACTTGAAAAGCAGATAAAAAAAATTCAGATCCCTGGCACGGTTATGTGCCTCTCCGGGATGAACACGATTACAGAAGTTAATGGCATTCCAACACCAGATCGTATTCATAGTAAAACAGAACTACACGGAAATCTGCTTAATATGTTTATTATGAATGCACATTTCGGAACACCGACGGTTATTGCCCGGCATTCTGTGTTTAATAAAGTGGGAACGTTCTTTGTAGATCCGCAAATGAAAGTAGGAGAAGATGTAGATATGTTCCTTCGCATTGCCAGCAGCGGGAATGTGTATTATGACCCGGCACCATCAGTAAATCGTCTTATCAACCTACTGAACGGAGATAATATATCCCGCACTGTAAGCACGACACAACGCACAAGTTCATATGCTTTTCGTGCAATTCAAATGGCATACGAAAGACTACTTACATATCCCCTTCCGGTTTCATCACGATTACTTACGCATTTCCAAATCCTGAATTTCCAAACAAAAATTATTCATGATAAGTTCAAAGGAGAGTGGAAACCATAAAAAACTCTACAAAATCATTCATTGCAAGAAACAAGTTAAGACTATTTGTAGGGCTCGCATTTTTGGGTTTTGCAACATCAATGGCAAATTGGCTGGTATTTGCAAAGGTATGGGCCGGAACGTTTGAATATTGTGGCATACCCCCAGTTGCGATTTATGCTGCTATTATCCCAGGTGTGGTGATAATGGCATTCATAATGGGATATGCTTATGATCGGTTGAATCTTTGGGGTCTGGAAGTATCCTATCAGAATAGTAAACAAATTAATCCCGAGTTTGCGCGAATGTGTGAGATCGTAGAAGAAAATAATAAACTCCTGAAAAAATTGGTGGATTCAAAATGATAAAACTGCACAATGTACTTGATTTTGCTGCGTATCGCATTCTGTGTGTGTCGCGATATGTAGAAAATGGGATCAAACTACAATCAGAATGGGATCGCTATTGGAAGGAAAATCCATACGAACTTATACGATTTGATTACCCACTAGATGAAAATTCTCTTGTTATTGATCTCGGCGCACACACGGGGGAACATTTTGCAACAAGAATTTACTCTCGATATTCATGTAATATAAAAGCATATGAACCGCATCCAACAACATTTGCAGCATTGCAAGAATCATTTAAATATACCCCAAAAATAAAAACACATGGATATGCACTTTCTGACAGAGAGGGGTTATTACAATTACATGGTAGTAATCTTGTATCATCATTGACAGAAAGTATTGATGGTGAAATAAATGCTGTCAAAGTTGTAAAAGCATCAAAAGAATTTAAAAATATTTCGCACATCAATCTCCTTAAAATAAATATTGAGGGGGCAGAATTTAATATTCTTCCCGACTTATATGAGAATTACGGACTTGAAAAGATAGATCATATTCAGGT
>JBAVOQ010000189.1:0-1780 GCA_049692235.1 Acidobacteriaceae bacterium
GCTCAGCTTAATCCCAAATGCGCTTCGATAACAACGCAAAACTGAACGGCCGCAAGCCAAATTTTCCTGCAAGTCGTTGTGCGCACGCGGATTACCAAAGTGAACGCGACGAAAACCGCGCAAAACCTTTTTAAGGTGATAACCGAGGGTCTTCGACCCGCACGACCGCCAACTCGCGGAAACGCCTGCTGGGTGGGGTGCGCCGAGACGATCGGAGAACACTTCGAACGCGACCGGGTGGCGATGCTGAGCTTGCCCGCTGCGCTCTATGCGGTCTGCGAAAAGATTTATTTCTGTCCCCAGAAGTCGGAGCCTTTTCCCCAACTGTCAGGCACATAACTCATCTTTGGATCGATCGCGAACAGGTTCGTCGCTTCGGACTCAATCGTTGCTGCCGAAAGTTCTGCAATCTTCTTCTTGTCATCAGCGCTCAGTCCAACGTCCATTTTCTTGCCATCCATCCTCTCCTGATCGACTTCTGCCAAGGATTTGATCGGCGAGATGACGACGTATTGGCCGCCACTACTTGTGTCACCATACCACTTCTCGTACATGGCCCAGTGCGCATCCGGTACCTTCGACCAGGCTTGGATGTAGATCTTCACTAATTTATTCCAGTCATGGCAGTGGCCTGGGCGAATGTTGAAGATGGTGAACTCCATATACCGCATGTCCGAGATTCTCACTGGTGCCCGCAGGCTCAAGTCCTCGTCGTAAACAAATGTCCCGGTATCATAGGAATCGAGTAGCTCGCCGTCCGAGACATCCGTGCTATCCATGACCTCGGCCAGGGTAGGGTTCTTCGCGATGGCGTCGCTAGCTTTCTGCCATGCTGCAAAGGAATCGTAGCCGGCAAGGAACATAGTCTGCAATCTGCCGGACATGGAGTCTAGGGCCAGATAGTGCTCTGGCCACTTCGCATCGGAGAACGCTTGTACGAATACGCTCTCGCTCTTCTGATGTGGACTGCCGGCTTTCCCCGGCTTCAGAAACTCTCGCTCGATGGTCAGCACCTTTGGCGGATCAGGTCGGTTCTGTGCAGTGGCCGTACCTAATCTTGCAAAACCAAGACCCGTGAACAGCAAACACAAGCCTGCGGTAGATAGAAAATATTTTCCCATGACGTAATTGTCTCCTATGGATGTAGGGTGATTATTTATCCAGGAACGCCCCGGCGGAAGGGAGGGTTGCCAGATATAAGGGGAATCGTAAACCGTTTGTAAGACCCCGTCGTTCGTTCTCAGGTGAGCGAGAACATATGCCCTCCCGCAACAATAAGGAGCATGAAATCTCCAATCCATGTGGACTTATCCCGATTCAGAATTCGAAACGAACTACGTCGGACGTAAGGCAATCGCACGTTGAGGAGTTTCCGCTTGGCCAGCAGGGAAGACGACGCAGCTGCTGCGGCGTCTGTCAATGCGGATTGAGCGAAGGCTGGGGTTGGCAACAGCGCGGAGGCGTAGCCGGCGAACCTTCGGCGAAGAAAGTCTGTGCGGATCATTGATTTTTCCTGTGCTGCGGTCGGAATTCGAAGAACTTTATCGTGCCTTGTAAAGGTCCACAAGCTGGTCTGGTCGTACGGCCGCATACTCCGGCCCTAAGCCATTGACGATCTCTGTAAGCGTTCCCATTTCCCGGAGCCAGTTGTTCACTCCGACAAAAAGAAAGGCTGGCCTACGGGCAGGCGTCCATTGCTTTATTTCTGCGATCACATGGCGCACGGTCTCCTGCTGGGAATAAGCCGTGAAATCCATGTCGCCGGAAAGCCACGAGGCCA
>JBAVOQ010000190.1:0-121019 GCA_049692235.1 Acidobacteriaceae bacterium
CCCACCCACGGATTACTGCTTCCGCGCCCAAGTTTGAACACCGCCATGCTAATCACTGAATCGGCCCTGGCAAAACGCTATGCCCGACACACACCTAGCTCTCCAATCAGACTCAGAACGTCTTCCCCAGTTTCTTTGACCATAAGCGGCAAAAACGGGAAGACCCAAGTATCTAGTAACCATTCCAGGCTTTTGTATCCCTGTGCAGTCTTGGTTACATAATCCTGGCTTTTGTGCTCGACTCTACCATCTGGATGGATGACGGCTAAGCTCGTGGGCCCTCCGCAGAACGGAGTGCTATTTATGACGACATCCACTATGTAAGCAATGATTGGCGCTGCTGTCTCTACTGGCATCCCCTTGAGGCCGTATTGCTTGCCCTTGTAGATGCCGAGTTCTTCACCGCTTCCGATGAATTCCCACGAATCTATGGTGCGAACCGTTGGAGTGCATAGATGCAGAAGACGCAGGTCATCCGTTGTCTTTAACCCTATGAGCATTTTCGCAAGCGGCTTGGGGTGAGAATCGTCTATCGTTCTCCAGACTTCTTTGCAGTATCTGGCCGTCGCATCTTCTATCGCTTTTTTTGCGGAAGAGAATGTCCCGTTAGATAGATCGAGCGAATCACCGATTCTTTCAATTAGAGCGTCTGAAAAGATTGCGTTGTCCGTGGCACACACAACAACCGCTTTGATTGCGTCGAAAGCGAGCTGCAACTCCACGAGTTTGTTTACGGGGCGTTGGACGTTTCCCACTGTCTCCAAAGAATCTGCGCACAGAACAACTCCGTTCGTACACATCATTGCGGCGCATATGGTCATACGGCTACCACTCCTGTGGCCAAGGGACTGCGGCTAAGGCATGATCATCTCTTGCCCCACACCCATCGTCAAAAGAATAATCCTGACTAAAGTCGTGCCCTGATACAGAGCTTTGTTGTTCCGCGTCCAGTCCGGCGTTCTAGCCGGAGAAGACCTGGCCGTTGAGGAGAATGGCGCGGACATCGCCCGCGGGCGTCAACACGGTGATGTCGGCTTTGCGGCCGGGCGCGAGCTCTCCATACGTGTCGGCGAAGCCCGTCATGCGGGCTGGATTTGCCGAAGCGTAGTGAGCAGCGACGCCATAGGATGCCTTGGTGAATTTCACAAAATTGCGAACCGCGCGGTCCAAGGTCAGAACGCTGCCCGCCAATTTTCCTTCAAACATGCACTTGCCGTTCGCCACGGTTACGTCCATCGTGCCCAGCTTGTAGATCCCGTCCGGCATTCCTGTGGCGGCAATAGCGTCGGTGACCAGAATGCCTCGGTCGGGCGTCTTGGCCTTGTGAAACAAGCGCACCAGCAGCGGATCGACGTGGATGCCGTCGCAGATCAATTCCGCGTAGAGATGGGGTTCGTCCAGCACCACTCCCAGCAGGCCGGGTTCGCGATGGTCGAGCGGTCGCATCGCATTGAAGGTGTGTGTCGCACTGACGGCTCCTGCTGCTACGCCGGCTTCGGCTTCGGGAGTGGTTGCGTTGCTGTGTCCCAGACTGACGCGAATGCCAAGCCGAACCGCTTCCTGGATCAGCGCGATGGCTCCCGGCAATTCCGGCGCGACAGTCATTAAAACGACATGGCCGCGAGACGCCTCCCAGAATCGTTGCAGCAATTCGATCGACGGCGGCTGCAGGTATTCTGCCGGCTGCACGCCGCGTTTACTGTGGGATAAAAACGGGCCTTCCAGGTGGATGCCAAGCGGTTTTGCGCCACCGGCGAAATTGCCAGACCCTGCATTGGCTCGCTCAATCTGCTGCGCCATGGCTTCAATCGCGCGCAGGGTCATGTCGATGGGCGCGGTCACCGTCGTCGGCAGATACGCGGCAACGCCGCAGGTGGCCAGGAATTTTCCGATGGCATCGAAGGCCTCGGCGGTGCCCTCCATTGCATTGTGTCCCATGGCCCCATGAATGTGGACGTCGAAATATCCGGGAACCAGCGTGGCGTCGGGGAAGTCGAGGTGTTGCGCTCCCTCCGGCACCGCCAGCGCGCCGCGAGACTCAATGCTGGTAATCAGGCCATCTTCGACGGTGACCTGCGGTGCGTCGATTTCTGTCAGCGGAGTCAGTAGCTTCGCTGCTGTCAATACTGTGGTCACAATTGCCATCCTTCTGGTGAAACTTTTCCTTTGCAGACAAACGTGCATGCGATTTGAATCGACGATTCCGTCAATTGCCCTATCGCCTGAAAATTTCCATGTACATACTAAAGATATCAAGGGTCGATAAGAGACGCAGGATTCAATCCTTCAGCGCGGTTCCAGTCGCGATTTCAAATTTTCTCCAGCCGTTTTGAATACTTCTCGGTCACGCCAGGTTCTACCTCATCCTGAAGTACAGCGAGCTGAAGTGTTGTAGCATCAAATCAAATTCAGACACACGATGAACGCCGTAGTCCATGGAGCTATTGGAGCCCGCAGGAATGACCGCAGAAGGTCGAGCAAACATGAGCGGCGATCTCTCGTCGAAGGCGGCAGACGTCGGCGGTCAACCGATCGCAACCGGAGCATTCAGTGACGGCGGTGCGTCCCAACAAATTTCGCCGCCGACAATTCTGCCCCTCTGTGTCGATCTGGATGGCACCCTGGTCAAGTCGGACACGCTCGCCGATTCCCTCTGCGTTCTCGCACGAACTCATCCGGCGGCTTTGCTGCGCGTTCCTGGCTGGCTGCTGGGTGGCAAGGCTCGGCTGAAGCGCGAAGTGTCAACCCATGCTCCGGTCGATGCCGCACATCTTCCTTACAACGAGGCTTTGATCGTCTACCTGCGCGAACAGACAGCTTCCGGGCGGCCCCTCTATCTTTCCACCGGTGCCGATCAGCATTTGGCAAACCGAGTGGCGCAGCACCTTGGACTGTTTGACGGCGTGTTCTCGAGCGACGGCGTCACCAATCTGACGGGCAGGGAGAAGTTGCGTCTGCTGGAATCGCGCTTCGGTCGCAGCGGGTTCGCGTACGTCGGCAACAGTCGGAAAGATCTACCTCTTCTGCGCGCATCGAAAGGTGCGATGCTGGCGAATCCCACCGTGGGGCTGCGGAGTCTGCTTCAGAGGAAGAGAATTCCCGTGCAGCAGGTGTTTCAGGATCGTGCCTCCGCGATGCAATCCATCTGGCGCGCTTTGCGGGTGCACCAGTGGGCCAAGAATGTCTTAATCTTTTTGCCTCTGATCCTGGCACATGCGTTGAACATGGGTGTGGTGCTGCAGTCGGCGCTGGCATTCCTCAGCTTCAGCCTGGTCGCTTCCAGCACCTACATGGTGAATGATGTTCTCGATCTTGCGGCCGATCGCGTCCACCCGCGCAAGCGCCGCCGCCCGTTCGCCGCCGGAGATCTTTCCGTGATTGCGGGTTTCTGTGTGGCGATTCTTCTGTTCGCAGCCGGCGTGGCGATCTCGCTCCCGATGGCTCCCAAGTTCACCTCTTGGCTGCTGATCTACTGCGTGGTTACGCTTGCCTACTCGCTCTATTTCAAGCGCGTTGTGATCGTCGACGTCATCATCCTTTCGGCGCTCTACACGTTGCGCATCCTGGCCGGCGCGGCGGCGGCGAGAGTTCCCATCTCCGATTGGATGGCCGGATTTTCCATCTTTTTCTTCTTCAGCCTGGCACTCGTCAAACGTTTCAGCGAGCTGGAAAATCTTCGCGCCCGCGGCGTCGCGCCCAGCAATGGCCGCGGCTACCTGGTACACGATATGGAGCAGTTGCGGGCCTTCGGCACGGGCAGCGCGTTTGCCTCGATTGTTGTATTCACGCTCTACATCAACAACCCGGAGGTGCGGAATCTCTATCATCATCCACAGCGTTTATGGCTGCTGACCCCGCTGCTGATCTGGTGGATGAGCCGCGTCTGGCTGCGCGCCTCGCGCGGACAAATGCACGAAGATCCGGTGATTTTCGCGTTGACAGACCGTGCCAGTTTGCTGGCCGGTGTGGCGATTTTTTTGATTGCACTCTCCGCTTCGATATAACTGGAGTCAATGACAATGCCATCGAAAGCGCCGGTGTTTGAATCCTGGGGTCGCTATCCCAAGCTGGATGTTCGCGTGGAGCCGCTGTTCTGGACCGATGATTATCCCCGGGGAACGCGCCTTCCGCCCTCCGTTCTTGCCGTGGGAATGGGACGCAGCTACGGCGACGTCTGCCTGCTGGAAGGCGGGACGATGCTGTCGACTCGCGGGCTCGATCGCTTTCTGCATTTTGAGGCGGCGACTGGTCTGCTGCGATGTGAAAGCGGTGTGACCCTCGATCAGATTCTGCAATTCTCAGTTCCGCGCGGCTGGTTTTTGCCCGTCACTCCTGGAACAAAATATGTCAGCATCGGCGGGGCCATCGCCAACGATGTGCATGGAAAAAATCATCACATCGCCGCCTCCTTCGGCAATCATGTGCCGCGTTTTGAGCTGGTCCGTTCCGACGGCTCCAAGTCGATTTGCTCCGTGGATGAAAACCCGGAGATGTACCACGCCACCATTGGCGGCATGGGCCTGACCGGCTTGATCACCTGGGCAGAAGTGCAGTTGCGACCGATCGCTTCACGCAAGATTCGCTACACGGCGATCAAGTTCAGCGGCATCGATGAATTTCTTTCCATCTCCAGCAGCAGCCGGTCAGAATGCACCATGGCGTGGATCGACTGCATTTCGCAGGGGCGCGCCTTTGCTCGCGGCATTTACATGCAGGGAGATTACTCCGAAGTGATGGAGCCGAAGAAGGCCTCAGCCAAGCCGCGCCTGGCGGTACCATTCGATTTTCCATCCTGGGCGCTGAATCGCACCTCCATGCGGCTGTTCAACGAGATGTATTACCGCAAGCAACTGCGCCGGCAAGTGACCGGGCTGATCGACTATGAGCCGTTTTTCTATCCGCTCGACAGCGTGCTTCATTGGAATCGCATCTACGGCAAGCGTGGCTTTCTGCAGTTTCAGTGCGTCATTCCATGGCGATACGGAAGGGACGGGATCATCGCGATTCTCGAAACCATCGCCGAGTCCGGCATGGCATCGTTCCTGGCCGTGTTGAAGGTGATGGGAGAAATACCTTCTGTCGGATTGATGTCATTCCCGCAGCCCGGGATTACCCTGGCGCTCGATATTGCTCTGAAGCCCGAAGTGACCTTCCCTTTATTCGAGCGTCTTGCGGAGATGACGCGAGAACTCGGCGGACGTCTTTACCCGGCCAAAGATGCATGCATGACCGGTCATCAGTTTCGCTCGTTCTATCCGCAATGGCAGCAATTCGAACAATACCGGGACCCGGCATTTACCTCGGCGTTCTGGGAGCGGGTGACAGCCGATGCGTAGACGCCGGAGTCAAACGGAAAGTCTGGAGGAGACGCCAGGCCAGCGACCGAGCAGGTCCGCCAGGCAGCCGCTGCCGAGGACCATCCTTGTGCTGGGCGCGACGTCGTCGATTGCGCAGGCCTGGATGCGCCTGTTGGCGCCGCAGGGAGCCAGCTTCTTTCTGGTGGCGCGCAATGCCGCCCATCTGGACTCCGTGGCGAAAGACCTGGCCACCCGCGGAGCCACCGCGGTCTACATGGAGACGGCAGATCTGGACGACACCGCGGGCCATGTCGCGCTGCTGGAACGCGCGGCCGCGGCACTCGGGAATCTGGATTGCGCGTTCATCGCTCATGGCGTGCTCGGCGATCAGGCCGCAGGTGAGAGGGATTTCGCCGTCGCCTCGGCCAGCCTGCAGACAAATTTTCTTTCCACGGTTTCGTTGGTGACCTGGCTGGCTAACTATTTTGCCGCGCAGTTTCGTGGCCGCCTGGTTGTAATCTCGTCGGTAGCCGGCGATCGAGGCCGGAAGAGCAACTACATCTACGGCGCTGCCAAGGCGGGACTGAATGCTTTTCTGGACGGTGTCCGCAACCGACTCGATCGAGAAGGTGTCCAGGTCCTGACGGTTCGTCCTGGATTTGTCGCAACACCGATGACAGCGCACCTTCCACAAGGGCCGCTGTTCGCCACGCCTGACCACGTGGCGCAGGACATCTTGAAGGCGATCGAGCATCGCCGGGATGTTCTGTACACCCCATGGTTCTGGCGGTGGATCATGGCCCTCATCCGCCTGATTCCTGAGTGGAAATTCAAAAAGATGGATTTGTAGCTCGCTCCGTATCCCGTTCCGCTGCAACGAATCGCTGCCGGGAACCAATTTGGCTGCGGAGCCGTATCATTCTAGGTAGAGAACGGCCGAAAAGCGAGACCACGCATGGGATTCCGGGAGTCACTGAAAATCGCGCTGCAGTCGTTGTGGGCGAACAAGATGCGCTCCATTCTTACGCTGATTGGCGTGGTCATCGGCGTCGCTTCCGTCATCATGATCGTCACCATGATCAATGGCGTGAACAAGTATGTCGCGACCAAGGTCTACGGGTACGGCGCTGACGTATTCACCGCCAGCCAGATGCCGCAAGTGATCATCAGCAGCGAAGAATACCTGAAATATCAAAAGCGGAAAATCCTACGCATGGATGATTACGAGGCGGTCAAGGACGAATGCACGGCCTGCACCGCTGTGGGTGCGGAAATCTCAAAATCCGGCAATGTGGTTTCCAGTCACCAGTCGGCGACAAACGTCAGCATCCGCGGATGGACCACGGACATGCTGACGATGTACAACTTCAACATCGCCGAAGGCCGGTCGTTTACTCCGACGGAAGTAGAGCATGATGCCAAGGTGGCCGTCATCGGCTATGACATTGTGGACAATGTGCTGGGGATTGGCGATCCCATCGGGAAAGAAATACGTGTCGACGGAGTTCCGTATCGGGTGATCGGGGTCGTCGAGCGCCAGGGAAATACGCTGGGCCAAAGCCAGGACGACTTTGTCGGCATCCCGATTTCAACCTATCAGGCTGTGTACGGCACCAACGATTCCGTCACCATTTATGGAAAGGCCGGCGGCCTCGATGAGAAGCTGGAACGGGCCTCCGACCAGATGCGAGCGATTCTTCGTGCCAAGCGGCACGATGCTCCCGGCAAGGACGACAGCTTCAGCATCGATACCAATGCCAGCTTCGTCGGTCTCTTCAAGAGTTTCAGCCAAAGCTTTTTCGGCGTTGCCATTGGAATTGCGACTATATCGCTGGTCATCGGCGGCATCGTCATTATGAACATCATGCTGGTGTCTGTGACGGAGCGGACCCGCGAGATTGGCATTCGCAAAGCGCTGGGGGCGCGGCGCAGCGATGTGATGCTGCAGTTCCTGATTGAGGCCGCAGCCATGGCGTTGGTCGGAGGATTGATTGGCGTCGTGGGGGGAATTGCGATTGCCAAATTGATTACCGTCATTATCGGATTCCCGACGACGATTGCGCTTTGGTCTGTGCTGGTCAGCCTGCTGCTGGCTACTTCTGTCGGAATCTTCTTTGGCGTTTATCCCGCGCGCAAGGCCGCCATGCTGGATCCCATCGTCGCCCTGAGGTCCGAGTTGTGAGGAGAACGCTGCGTTCCAGCCGGTCCCTCGAATCCATGCGCATGGCGATGGACACGCTGCGCACCAATAAGATGCGCTCGGGCCTCACCATTCTTGGAATTGTGATCGGCGTAACCACGGTGATCGCACTTTCGTCGTTTATCAACGGGCTGAATCAGAACGTCGAAAACCTTGTCGCCTCCTTCGGGACGAACGTGTACTGGGTGTTTCGCTTCCCGGTGATCAATGTGCGCCCGACCACAGAAATGCTGGCCCGCAAGCAGCTGACCATGGACGACGTGGAGGCGTTGGCCAAACAGCCCCATATCGTCGCCGTGTCTCCACAACTGCGCTATCAGAACTTCGACCTGGGTTTCGGTAACGTCGCGGTGAAATACAAGGGGCGCACCGTGCAGCACACCATCCTCGAAGGAAACACGGTGGCCGAGCCCGAAGTGGATACCGTCAACATTCCAGTAGGGCGCTATTTTTCGCAGTATGAACAGGACCAACATTCCAACGTAGTCGTTCTGGGGTACGATACCGCAGACCAGTTGTTTCGCGGCGACGATCCGCTGGGCAAGGAAGTAGAAATCGGCGGAGACCTTTTCCGCGTGATCGGTGTGATGGAAAAGCGCAAAACCGCATTTGGTGGAGGAAAGAATCCTGAGGACAATGCCGCCTATTTCCCGGTCGGAACATTCCATAAGATCCACCCGGAAATCCTGGATTACTGGATTTCTGTAAAGTACGATGACCCCGCCAACAAGCAAATTGTGTACGACGAGATCGAGCAGACGCTTCGGATCCAACGCAAAGTTCGCTTCAATCAGCCGGACAATTTTGCCATCTTCGGGCCCGATGCCATCACCCGAATCTGGAATCAGCTGACCGGCGGCATTTTCATCTTTATGATTGGAGTCGCCAGCGTTGGACTGATGGTCGGCGGTGTCGGCGTCATGAACATCATGCTGGTTTCTGTGACCGAACGCACCCGCGAAATTGGCGTTCGCAAAGCGATTGGGGCCACCAAGCGCACCATCCTGCTGCAGTTCACTATTGAGGCGATCACGCTGTGCGCCGTGGGAGGTTTCATCGGTGTGATCCTCGGAGCCGCGCTGACTCTGGCGGTGCGGCTGATTTTTCCATCCATTCCGGCCTTCGTTTCCACCTTCTGGGCCGTCACTGGGTTCAGTGTGTCCTGCGCCATCGGGCTGATCTTCGGTATCTATCCCGCATGGAAAGCGGCCAACCTCGATCCCATCGATGCGCTGCGCTACGAGTGATCGTGCTCTTAGGGTATTTCTTCCTCATCGGGCAGGAGCTGCCAAAGGATTGACGACGCGTATCCCTCCATAGGTCTGGTTGGCTGCCAGGTCTTCGGAATAAAGAATCGATGCGCCTGAATCCATAGCGGCATGAAGAATCAGTGCGTCCCAGAAAGAAATCTTGTATCTTGCTTCGATTTCGATTGCCTGCAGAACGGATTCGGAAGTATTGGTGACAATCTCCCATGTTGAATAGTCGCGAATGAGCTGACGGACCTGGCTGACGGGCAACGGTGGAGTTGCTTTGCGCCGAAGATTGACGCATAGCTCCTGCAGGACCTGCGTGCTTAGAACGCCCTGGCCGGAGTCCCAAAGGCGCTCCAAAAGCGATACAGCAAGCCGATGTTTCGCACCGGTAGAACGGTCATGCGCATACATCAGAATGTTGGTATCGACGAAATATTTATCGCTCATGCAATTCTTCCCGCGAGCGAGGAGGCGTCCATCTCAGGTCGAGGCCTTTCCGCAGTCGGACCAAGGCGCGTCTGCGCGCCTGATTGTAACCCTTGCGCTCACGCACGGCTGTTGCAAGGCGGTCCGATAGCAGTGCGCTGATGGATGTACCTTCCTCGGCTGCGAGAATGCGGGCTTCCCGCAGCAGGTCTGCTTCGATTTTCAGGGTTATGTTGGATTTCATCCGGCATTCTCTCTGTGCTGCACTATTTTACGTGCTGATCGTGAAGCGGATCAATTGGAATCTTGTCAGTGGGCGCCGGCATCTCGGAAATTTTCACGGAGACAGAGTTTACACTTCGGGAAGTGCAACAATGATCGAAATCGCCCATGATGCAAATTCCCTATCCAGCCCATGCTGTGTCGCTGACCTCCCAATGGATTGTCATCGTCTTTACCGCGCTGACATTCACTGCGCTGGTGTACTCGATCCTGGTTTTTCGCGCGGCACGAGCCTACACGCGAAGCCTGCGTCTGCCGCTGCCGGCTTTTTATCCCTCGGTCAGTATTCTCAAGCCGGTCAAAGGCGTCGATCCGGAAATGTACGAGGCTTTCGCCAGCCACTGCCGGCAGGATTATCCAGGCGAATATGAAATTCTTTTTGGCGCCGGCAGCATGGAAGATCCCGCCGTGACGCTGATCCAACAATTGCAGCGGGAATTTCCGCAGCAGCCGATTCGTCTGCTAATTTGCCCGGAAGTTCTCGGAGCGAATGGAAAAGTCAGCAACCTGGTGCAGATGGTTCCAGAGGCGCGCTACGATCACTTGCTGATCAACGACAGCGACATTCGCGTCACGCCGCACTATCTGCGACACGTGATGCCCGCGTTTGCGCTGCCCAGCGATACCGGCAAAAAGGTTGGAATGGTGACGGCGCTGTACCGCGGTCGCTCAGCCAGCACACTCGGTTCGCGGTTGGAGGCTCTCGGCATCAGCACCGACTTTATGCCCGGCGCGCTCACTGCACGATGGATGGAAAAAGGATTGCGTTTCGGTCTCGGCTCCACGCTGGCCATGACGCGGGAAGCTCTCGAAGCCATTGGCGGCCTGCTCCCACTGGTGGATCATCTCGCCGACGATTACGAGCTGGGCGCGCGGATCTTCCAGGCGGGCTATCGCGTGGAGCTGGCTCGTGAGGTGGTCGAAACTTCGATCCCAGCCTATAGCTTTTCCGAATTTTTAGCGCATCAATTGCGGTGGGCGCGTGGGGTGCGCGACGCCAGGCCGCTGGGCTACTTCGGCTTGCTGATGACGTTTGGCTTGCCCTGGGCGATGGCGAATGTGATTGCGTCCGCCGGTTCGCTCGACAGCATTGCCTTGTTGAGTGTGATGCTGTGCGTCCGTGTAGCCATGGCGCTCAGCATCGGCGTGGGTGTGCTGGGCGATCGGGCAACGCTGCGCGACCTGTGGCTGCTGCCGTTGCGCGATGTGGTGGCTCTTGGCGTCTGGTTCTGGAGTTTTGCCGACGATGCCGTCGTCTGGCGCGGCGAGCGCTTTCATGTACGCGGCGGAAAGTTGATCCGCGAACAACAATGAAAAGAACTGTCTGCCTCCGCGCGGATCGTCGGGGATATAGTTAGGTTGAAGGTTTGCATTGGACAAGAAGATTGCAATGAATATGGTTTCAACCCCGTCCGCCAGTAGTACGCCAGTCCAGCAGCCCGTGGCTCAGGCTGCAACGTTGATCTATGACGATTGGTACCCGGCGATGCGCAGCGATCGACTGCGCCGAGGTCAGACTGCCACCGTCATGCTGCTTGGAATCCCTCTTCTGCTGGGCAGAACCGTGGACGACAAACTATTTGCCATGCGCGACAGCTGCCCACATCGCGGCATTCCGCTTTCCTACGGCTCGTTCAATGCATCGGGAGTGACCTGCAAATATCACGGCTGGAGGTTCGATCCTGTCACCGGGCAGTGCAGGGAAATTCCATCGCTGACGCCCGAGGATACCCTCGACTGCACTCGCGTCTACGCGACCGCCTTTCCCTGTGAGGAGCGCGACGGACATGTGTGGGTCTATGTGCCGGGGCCGGGGGCTGGCCGCGTGCGCCCGGAAGATAGGCACACTTTGCCGCCGGTTCCGGAAGTGGCAAAATTTGGCCCGCGCTATCGCTGGGCACATCTGGCTGCGGAGTTGCCCTGCAATGTCGATCATGGAATTATCGGGCTGATGGATCCGGCGCACGGTCCCTTCGTCCATCAATCCTGGTGGTGGCGCAGCGGCAGCAGCATCCACGTAAAACAAAAGCAATTTGAGCCGATCCCGCAAGGGTTTCGCATGACCGCTCATGCCCCTTCCGCCAACAGCGCGCCGTATAAGCTGCTGGGCGTTTACGGTCAGGCGGTGATGACGACCATCGATTTTGTACTCCCCAACCGCCGCTATGAGACGATCCGCTGCGGCGATAAATGGTTTTCCAGCCTCACCACGGTCACGGCGACGACGGCGACGACATGCCGTATTGATGTGTGTGCCGCGTGGAACGTTTTTTATCGCGTTCCATTTGTCACCCCGATTGCCAAGGCTTTCGGACGCCGATTTGTCGAGCAGGATCGCCAGACCATGGTCGAGCAGGCGCAGGGCCTGCAGTTCAATCCATCCCTGATGTTGATCGACGATGCCGATCGTCCGGCGAAATGGTATTTCGCGCTGAAGCAGGCACGCCTGCAGATGGCATCAACCGGCAAGTTTGAACATCCGCTGACGGGTCCGGTGATGTTGCACTGGCGCAGCTAGAACGATTCCGCGCCTTTATTTGTCGACAGCCAGCTGATCGACGTCGATATCCAATTTCGTCCCAAGCTCTCGAAATTTCTGGTCCCACTCGACGCCGTTTGTAGTGGCAAACGTTCGCTGGCGCGAGATGGTATACCAGAGATTTTGCGCCTCCCACACATCCACCTGAATCGGCAACTCATGCAACACATCGCAGACCTGGAGCGCGGTGTCGAGATACTTGCGGTCCATGTGCAATTCCAGCTCCTGCATGGCGCGCAACATGCGCTGGCTGGCCACGAATGGCACAGAGACATTGTCGATTTCAATCTGGTCGGCGCGTATTTGGGTCAGCAATCCTCGCAGGCGAGAGGCATCGAACGGATCGTTGGCCAGTTCCTGGCGGAGGTCCGCATTCAGGCTGAATTCGGCGGCCAACATCAGCACGCGAGGCTTGGGCATTCCGCTCAGACTCAGGTAGTGCAGCAGCGAAATGTGATCGTCGTACATGGTTCGCATTGTGCCTTCCATCTCCGCCAAGGTATGGTCCAGCAGGAGTTGGAGGATGCGTCGCTGCTCCTCTCGAAATAGTGAAGTCAGTGAATAGCGGGTGGTATCGAACTCGCGATCAAAAAGCAGGATTCCTTCGGCGATGTCGGCACTCAGAAGGGTCGCTTGCATCTTTTTGACGAAATTCTGAAACTTGTTTTGGTTCGCTGTATCGACGGGTTGGACGGTGGCAGAAAGATTTTGATCGCCGCGATAGTACACCGCGAACAAAACATCCTCCTGTTCCAGCGTAATCCGTGAAGAGACTTCGGCTTGACCGTAGGCAAAACGGCGACGTCCCATGCTGAGCAGTTCACCCGACATGCGACGAACGTCGTAGCAGAACAGAGGCGTGGTTTCCGGCTGAGGCTCGAACATGGAAATGATGGCATAATGCGCGCCCACCCGTTCCAGGTCAATTTCCTGCGCCAATACGCTTTTGCGATAGATCTCGGCTCCGTTGGCGTGCTCGGGTCCGTTGCTTTCCGCCTCTGCGAGGCGTTGGAGAAACGCTGGCTCGAGCGCCGCACCGGGGCTGCCGAACACTTCCGCCGCCAACTGCAGCACGCGTCCTGCATAGGAGATTACCTGCACCGTCTCGATCCCTGCCAGGTCGTCGAAAAACCATCCGCAACTGGTGTACATCAGCTGCAGATGACGCTCAACTTCCATCAGTTTCAACGCCGTAATGCGTTCCAGCGGCGACAGCGTGCGCAGGCAATGTTCCTCCAAAAAGACTTGTTGCGAAGCCGGATTGCGATCCAGGATCACGTGAATGTAGTCGTCGCGGGCGACCGCAGGATCGTGAAACAACGTTGCTGCAGATGTCTGCCATAAGGGCCGTGTTGCATCGCGAAGCCAGTCGAGAGCGTTGCGCAACGGCGCTCGCCACTTCTGGTTCCAGCCAGGATGCTGCCCGGTGTTGCATCCGCAGTCGGAGCGCCATCGCTCCACTCCGTGGCCGCAACTCCAGGAAGAATTCTCCCGAATCTCTGCCTCCGATGTTGGAGGAAATTTCTCCAGGAATTCTCCGTAATTGGTCAGATACACTTCACTGCCCTGCTCGATTGACTGCAGCGCATAGGCCAAAGCCATATCGCCATGACGATGGTGGTGCCCGTAGCTTTCGCCGTCGGTTGCAACGTGGACAATCTGGCCTGCCTCAGCGTTGTTGCGGAAACCGTCCAACAGGCGTTTCGTCAGGTCTCCGCCATTGTTCAGCAGGCCTTCAAACGCAATGGCGCGCGATGTAGGCCCATCGTAGAAAAATACCGTGATGCTGTGGCCCTCGGAGGTGTGTACCAGGTACGGCTGGGTTGGGTCGACGCTGGCGTTGGGGGTTTCCTGCCATGCGGGGCCTTCCGGATCGTTCTCTGTGCCAATGTCTCGGACGCGGGCGCACTGGTGCGGCGCCAGAATTGTGAACAGGATTCCGTGCCGTGCCAGCAGGTCCAGACTTTCCAGGTCGACGGCCGTTTCCGACAGCCACATGCCTTCCGGCTTGCGGCCAAAGCGATGTTCAAAGTCGGCGATGCCCCAGCGGATTTGCGTAATCCTATCCTGCGTGGAGGCCAGCGGAAGGATGACGTGGTTGTAGACCTGCGCGATGGCCGAGCCATGTCCGCCGAATCTCTCCATGCTGATGCGGTCGGCGTCGATGATCTTCTGATAGCTCACAGGAGCGGATTTTTCCATCCACGCAAGCAGGGTGGGGCCGAAGTTGAAACTGATGCGGGAATAGTTGTTGACGATCCGAATGATCTTGTTTTGTATATTCAGGATGCGCGAGCTGCCGTTAGCGGCATAACACTCATGGTTAATGCGCGCATTCCAGTCGTGATACGGTGCTGCGGAGTCCTGCACTTCAATCGCTTCCAGCCACGCATTCTCTCGCGGAGGCTGATAGAAGTGGCCATGCACGCACACAAATCGTTGCGGCGGGGTCATCGATTTCTCCGCGCGGGCGGGGTTTCACCTTCGAGCGCCAGATCACAGGCTCGCCACAAGTACCAGCTGGCCACCGAATGCCACGGATGCCAACGTGCTGCCCGCTTTCTCATCACGTCTGGAGTAGGAAGATCGGCAAGGGTGACGGGATCGCCCGGGCGCAGCTTGCCAAACGTCAGCGCGAACCCTTTGCGGACTCCATAGTCTGAAACCGGGAGCACGTTGGGTCGACCCATGCGAAAGATGAGAAGCATTTGTACTGTCCAGACGCCGATCCCGCGCACCGTGGTGAGCCGCGCGCAAATCTCTTCATCGGCCATTCGATGCAGCTTGGTTAGAGGCGGCACAATGCCTGTCTCACTCTTCTCGGCTAGATCGCGGATGGCAAGTTGCTTACTGGCAGAAAGGCCTGCGCCTCGCAACACCTGGTCGTTGAGGCGGAGCAGCGCCGAGGGCGTCGGGGTACGATCGGGAAACAACTCCAGGATGCGGCCATGAATCGCTTTCGCCGCTCTTCCATGCAATTGCTGATACACGATGGATTCCAGCAGCGCTTCAAAGGTGGAATGCGTTGGCTTCAGCCGCATGGCGAACGGTCCGGAACGCTCCATCAATTTCGCGAGGCGTCCGTCAGCCGCCGCCAATTCCTGACAGGCACGGGCGTGATCGTAACGAACTTTGCGCAAACCGCCAGTCACTCTCTCCAGTCTATACACTGTTGCGTAGAAGCCGTCTCATCTATAGCCTCGCGGCTTCGGCCAACGACTTGAGACCCGCTTTGATTGCGGTTCTCACCCCAGAAGTATCGAGCGATTTCGAAGTTATGAGACAGCTTCTAACAGGCGAGGTGAGCGGTGCAGCGGAACAACGAAAGTATTTCTGCAGAGGAAATCGGATGGATCGTTCGCGGACAGGAACATCGCACAGGCACGCGACTGGAAGTACACGCGCCGTTCGATCAATCCATCATCGGTCATGTCTGGCAGGCGTCGTGGACGGATGCACAGCAGGCCGTGGAGGCCGCGGTCGCCGGGTTCGCACGCACCGCCGCGCTAGGGTCTTGGGAGAGGCAAAATATTTTGGCCGCGGTGGCCGCTCGGCTGCAGTCGGAACACGAAAGATTTGCGCAGACCATTATGCGTGAGGCCGGCAAGCCAATCACAGCTGCCCGTGCCGAAGTCGATCGCGCCATCCTGACATTTCGCGTGGCTGCGGAAGAATCGACTCGCATGGGCGGCGAAGTTCTGCCTCTTGACCTGATTCCATCCTCCGCCGGACGATGGGGCCTGTCGCGCAGATTTCCCTGTGGGCCGGTTCTGGCCATCACGCCGTTTAATTTTCCGTTGAATCTGGTCGCGCACAAACTCGCGCCCGCCATCGCCTGCGGATGTCCGTTGATCTTGAAGCCTGCGCCGCAAACCCCATTCAGTTCCTGGCTGCTGGTGCGCGCCATTCTGGAAGCGGGCTGGCCGGCGGAGGCCCTTGCGTTTCTTCCGCTTTCGAATGAGGACACCACGCGGCTGGTGGCCGAAGACGATCGCATTCGCGTGGTCAGCTTCACTGGAAGCGCACGCGTTGGGTGGGAGTTGAAATCCCTGGCAAAAAAGAAGCGCGGTTGTTGGAGCTGGGCGGCAATGCGGCCATGATCGTCCACAGTGACTGGCCCGACATGGAAGGTGCGGCCCAATCGGTAGTCAAGGGTGGATTTGGATATTCCGGCCAAAGCTGCATCTCCGTCCAGCGCGTTTACGTGCAGCAGGCGATCTTCAAATCGTTTTGCGACGCAGTCCTCACCCAGGTTGAGAAGCTGCAGGTGGGCGATCCGGCGTTGGACTCGACCGACGTAGGCCCTCTGATTCGCGAGAGCGATGCGAAGCGGGTGGAGGCCTGGATTGACGAGGCGATTCGCAACGGTGCGACACAGCTCGCCGGTGGAAAGCGGACCGGCTCAATGGTCCGACCAACAGTTCTCACCGGAACGCATTCTCCGATGAAAGTCAGCGATGAGGAAATCTTTGGGCCGGTCATCACCGTGGAACCCTACGAGCAGTTTGGCGATGCAATCGCCGCCGTGAACGCATCGCGGTATGGACTGCAAGCCGGCTTATTGACCCGCGATGCCGGACTGATTCAGGAGGCGTATCGCGCCCTGGAAGTGGGAGCGCTGATCGTGGGAGATGCGCCAACATGGCGGCTGGACTCGATGCCGTATGGCGGCGTGAAGGACTCTGGAGAGGGGCGAGAGGGCGTTCGTTATGCCATGGAAGAGATGACTGAGCCGCGCCTGTTGGTGATGGCTCTCAATCCCAATCCACAAGGGTAAAACTGTCGCGCGTCACACATTGTGCACGCACGAGGAGCGGATGTAGTAGCGTATGGATCAGCGGTTCCGCAGAAATGATTTTCGTCCCGAAGAAAAATTTTCTCAGAAATTTTGAATTGGGGTTGCCGAACTTTCTATCGCTCCTGTACTCTTTTTTTTGGGTCGTCGAATTTACTTACGACGCCAAACTCTTGTTTTGCAACCAAAAACCCGTCACACCTCATCGCCCAACAGAACGCCTTCGGTGGTGAGCCCGGGGCAAATTCAGACAGCCTGGCTAAACGCCGGGCGAGCAGGCAGGAAAGCACCTACACATGGCGCAGATTTTTGACCGCAGTTCCAATTCGCTGACTCGGATCAGCCTTGTTCTTTTTGGAGTGATCTTGATCGGGGTGGGCGTGACGCTCAACTACCTGCAGCGTTCCCCGTGGGTCACCCGTCAGGGCCAACGCGCGGAGCAGCCGGTCCCATTCAGCCACAAGCATCACGTACAGGGCCTTGGACTGCAGTGCCAGTATTGCCACACGTCAGTGGAAAAATCGAGCTATGCCGGCATACCGCCGACCAAGACCTGCATCAACTGTCACGCTCAGATCTGGACCAATGCCGATTTGCTGGCGCCGGTGCGCAACAGTTGGGCGACCGGCAATTCCATCCCCTGGATCAAGGTGCACGATCTGCCGGACTATGTGTATTTCGACCACTCCATCCACGTCAACAAGGGGATTGGCTGTTCCACCTGTCATGGCCGCATTGACGAGATGCCGCTGACCTATCAGGAAAGCACGCTGCAGATGGAATGGTGTCTGAACTGCCATCGCAACCCGGTCAAGAATCTTCGTCCAACGTCGCAGATCTACCAGATGGCATGGGAAGGCCCGTCGACGCTGCATCCGGTCTGGTGTACGAATCAGCCCACCACTCCCGGCGTTCCTACGGCGCAACTGGTGAATTGCGTCACCCAGAATCCTGACGATGACGCCGCCCAGATCGCCGCCCTCGACCCCCCGGCCAGTCCTCGCACCGGCACGGATTCGCCGAAATTTTCCGACATGCAATCCTGGTCTTCGCCCGGGGGTGGTTCCGTGCATGCCCAGGTTCCCGTCCATCCACATTTCGTCGAATTTACCGACCAGACATCGCTTGGAAACTATCTCCTGGTGCAATACCACATTCGTCCGCCGCGGCAGCTTGTCAGCTGTGACACCTGTCATCGATGAATCGCGATATGCAAGGGCAAACCCAGCCGATTCTGGACGCAGCAATGCTGGCAAGGCAATGAAAGACAACCGCAAAGGTCAAGATTCGAAGATGGAAAACGAGCACAAGACCGGCACCCACGAGATTATGGCAACGGATTCGGTTGAGAAGTCAAAATCGGCCCAGTTGATTGAGACGGCCCAGGCGCGTCTGGCAGGCATGTCGGGCAAACGGTACTGGCGCACCATCGACGAACTGGCCGACACGCCCGATTTCCAGGATGCCTTGCGGCGCGAGTTTCCGCAGCATGCGGCCGAGTGGGTGGATTCTGTTTCCCGTCGCGGATTCATGAAGTTGATGGGCGCCTCGATTGCCCTGGCCGGGCTGACCGGATGTACCAAGCAGCCGGACGAGCCCATCTATCCCTACGTGAAGCAGCCCGAAGACCTGGTGCTGGGACAGCCAATGTATTTTGCCACGGCGCACCCCTTTCCCATGGGTTCGGTTCCGCTGCTGGTAAAAAGCGAAGCGTTTCGTCCCATTAAACTTGAAGGCAACCCGGAACATCCGATGAATCGCGGCACCTCGGACGCCTATACCCAGGGAACGCTGCTGGGCATGTACGATCCGGACCGTTCCAAGCGCGTCCTGTATCGCGGCGAAACGCGCGACTACCCGAACTTTCTGGCGGACTTTACCGCCATGCTGGAATCGAAGAAGGCAAGCGGCGGACAGGGGCTGTATTTCCTGAGCGGCACCGTAGTTTCGCCAACCCTGGCCGCGCAGTGGAAGAGCGCCAGCGCAAAATATCCCAACGCGAAATGGTTGCAGTACGATCCGGTGAATCGCGACTCCTCGCGCATTGCAACAAAACAAGCCTTCGGCGACTTCGTCGATCCGCAATACAAGCTGGATGCGGCGGATGTGGTGCTTTCGCTGGATGCGGATTTTCTGTCTGGCCTGTGGCAGCCAGGATTTCTGAAGCTGGCGGCGGATTTCGCCCAGCGGCGTTCACTTGAACCCGGCATCGAAATGAACCGCATGTATGCGGTCGAAAGCACTCCCTCCACTACGGGATTTAAGGCCGACCATCGGCTGCGGATGCGGGCCAGCCAGATGGAAGCTTTTGCGGCTGCCGTGGCGGCGGGACTCGGGGCAGGGTCTGCTCCGAGCGGAGCAACGTGGACGCCGGAGCAGACGGCTTACCTGAACGCGGTTGTCAAGGACCTGAAGGCGAATGCCGGCAAGTGTCTGGTCATCCCCGGTGAGCAAGCGGCGCCGGGAGTTCATCTGGCAGCGATTGCGATGAACCAGGCGTTGGGGAACGTTGGCAAGACGGTGGTCTATACGGAAACCGTGAACCCCATGCCGACGGTCGAAATCGACGACCTGAAGCAGTTGGTTGCGGACTTGAATGCGGGCAAGGTGGATTGGCTGGTGATCCTGGATACCAATCCGGTCTACAGCGCGCCCGCGGATCTGGATTTTGAAAAAGCCATGGGCCACGCGAAGACGGTGGCGCATCTTGGCTTGTACGTCGACGAAACCGCGGATGTCGCCGACTGGCACATCAACGCGACGCACTATCTGGAAAGCTGGTCCGATGTGCGCGCCTACGATGGAACTGTCAGCATCGTGCAGCCGATGATTGACCCGCTGTACGGTGGGAAGTCTGTGCATCACCTGATTCAGGCCATGTTGGACAAGCCGGATCTGTCTCCGATGGAAGCCGTGCGGCAGAATTGGAAGTCTGTGCTGGGCGGCGCGCCGGCAGCGGGGAAGGTGGGCGAAGCCAAAGTTGTCGATGCGGATGCGGACCTGCCGTGGCGAAAGGCATTGCGTGATGGATGGATTGCCAACACCGCCTTTACGCAGAAACAGGTCAGCGCCAAAAATACAGCCTCGGCTGCCGCGGCGATGCCCGATGCGACGGCCATGGAGGTGATTTTCCGACCCGATCCGACTATCTACGACGGCCGTTATTCCAACCTTGGCTGGATGCAGGAGCTGCCGAAGCCGATCACGAATCTTTCCTGGGACAACGCCGCCCTGATGAGCATCCAGACGCTGGCGAAGTTGAACGCCAGCGAAAGCGATGTGGTCGAAATCGAATATCAAGGCCGAAAGATCAAGGCCTCGGCACTGGTTGCGCCCGGACATCCGGATCAAAGCATCACCATCTATCTGGGGTACGGCCGCCGCAATGCTGGCCGGGTGGGCACGGGCGCTGGATTTGATGCATTTCCAATTCGGCTCGCTTCCTCGCCATTGTTTGCCGTGGGCGCCACCGTCACCAAGACGGGTGAGACCTACGAGTGCGCCTCCACCAAGAGCCATTACATTGACGATCGGGGAACTTTCGCGCGCGAGTACGGCAACGTTGCCGAGGCGAAAGACGCCAAGCCGGATACGACTCCGCATTCACTCGAAGGGCGCGAAGCGGAACAGCGCGGCATCATTCGCGTCGCTTCCTTGGAGGAGTACAAACAGAATCCAACCTTCGCCGCGGCGAATCCGGAATTCAACGCGCCGACAAAAGACACAACGCTGTTTCCGGCGTGGGATTACAGCAAGGGATATCAATGGGCGCTGTCGATCGACCTGAACTCCTGTGTCGGCTGCAATGCCTGCATTGTCAGTTGCTATGCGGAAAACAACATTGCTGTCGTCGGCAAGCATCAGGTAAAAGTGGGCCGCGATATGCAGTGGATTCGCATCGACACCTATTTTGAAGGCGATTTGAATGCGCCGAAGGCGTACTTCCAGCCGATGACCTGCCAGCAGTGCGAGAACGCGCCGTGCGAGCAGGTGTGTCCGGTGGGTGCGACTGTCCACACTCCGGAAGGGTTGAACGCGATGATCTACAACCGCTGCGTCGGCACCCGCTACTGCTCCAATAACTGTCCATACAAGGTCCGCCGGTTTAACTGGCTGCTGTTCTCGGACTATGAGACGGAATCTCTGAAGTTGATGCGCAATCCGGAAGTCACCGTCCGAAGCCGCGGGGTCATGGAAAAATGCACGTACTGCGTGCAGCGGATCAGTAAGGCGAAGATTCGCGCGGATAAAGAAAATCGTACCGTCCGGGATGGGGAAATCGTCACCGCCTGTCAAGAGGCGTGCCCGACCCATGCCATCACTTTCGGCAATATCAACGACAAGAATAGCCGCGTGTCCAAGATGAAAGCGCAAACACGCAACTATACCGTCCTGGCAGATCTCAACACCCGTCCTCGCACGTCGTACATTGCCGGAGTGATGAATCCCAACCCGGATTTGATGGAAAACGTGTGATCGACAAAGCGATGCACAGATACTTGCAGGCTGACGCAGTAAGGGAAGCCTTAGCGAACTGAAGAGGGTCGCACGAAGCATGGCTACAAAAGATATTTCGCCGCAGAATCCAAAAACTCCGCCGGGCGTCGATCCCATGATCGACCCGGTAACGGGAGAACAGCGGGTCATCGCGCCTGGGCATACCTTCCGCTCGATCACAGAGAAGCTGACGCGCATTGTCCTGACGCCGCACACACCGCTGGGATGGTTCTTCGGCTTCGCGCTGGCGGGTAGCGTCGCAATGCTGCTGCTGGTGGCGGTGACCTGGCTGTTTCTGAAAGGCACAGGCATCTGGGGCATCACGATGCCCGTCGCCTGGGGCTTCGCCATCATCAACTTCGTCTGGTGGATCGGTATTGGTCACGCAGGAACGCTGATTTCCGCCATTCTTCTTTTGTTCAAGCAGAAGTGGCGCAACTCCATCAACCGTTTTGCGGAAGCGATGACGATTTTCGCCGTCATTTGCGCGGCCATGTTCCCTGTGATCCACACCGGACGGCCGTGGCTGGCGATTTACTGGCTGTTTCCCTATCCGAACACGATGAACTACTGGCCGCAGTTCCGTTCCCCTTTGATTTGGGACGTGTTTGCGGTTTCTACTTATGCGACGATTTCGGTGGTGTTCTGGTATATCGGGATGATTCCCGATCTTGGCACGATGCGAGACCGGGCGAAGTCAAAATTTGGGCGCTTTATCTATGGGCAGATGGCGCTGGGCTGGCGCGGCTCCGCACGCCACTGGATGCGGTATGAGACTGCATCGCTGCTGCTGGCCGGTTTGGCGACGCCGCTGGTTCTTTCCGTGCATACTGTCATCAGCTTCGATTTTGCCGTGGCGATCATGCCGGGCTGGCACACAACCATCTTCCCGCCGTATTTCGTGGCTGGCGCCGTCTACTCTGGCTTCGCCATGGTGCTGACGCTGGCAATTCCGATCCGCAAGTTCTATCACCTGGAAGATCTGATCACGATTCGTCATCTCGACAACTGCGGCAAGGTCATGCTGGCCACCGGCTTTATCGTGGCCTACGGCTACATGACCGACATCGCATACGCCTGGTATTCCGCCGACAAGTGGGAATTCTTTATGGCCTGGAACCGCATCTTCGGGCCGATGGGCTGGTCCTATTGGATTCTGATCTTCTCCAACATTGCGTTCCCGCTCACCACGCTCTGGTCGCGCCGCTTGCGGCAGAACGTTACCTACCTGTTTATCGTGTCGCTGATTGTGAATACTGGAATGTGGTTTGAGCGCTTCGTGATTGTCGTTACCAGTCTCACGCGCGATTACCTGCCGTCCTCGTGGGGCACGTACCGGGCGACTCGATGGGACTACATGACGTTCGTTGGCACGCTTGGATTGTTTACTACTCTATTCTTCCTGTTTATTCGACTCTTACCCATGATTCCAATGTCAGAAATTCGCCAGATTTTGCCTGGCGCCAAAATCAACGAAGCAGAACTTCAGCACAAGGGTGGTGACTAATGCCAGTGCGCGAAGGGATTTACGGATTGCTGGCTGAGTTCGACACGCCCACGGAACTGGTAGTGGCGGCCAAGACTTCGTACAACGCCGGATACCGGCGCATGGACTGCTATACGCCCTATCCGGTGGAAGAGGCTGCAGAAGCCATGGGCTTCGATGAGCCGAAAGAAAAGGGTGTGTCCCGCGTGTGCTTGCTGGGCGGTATCCTCGGTGGACTCGCCATGTTCACGCTGGAATCCTGGATTTCGATCTGGGCCTATCCGCTGGACATCGCCGGGCGCGGCAAGTTTTCCTGGGTTGCCTTTATTATTCCGGCGTATGAGTGGACGATTCTGTGGGCCGGACTCTGCGCCGGTTTCGGCATGTTGGCGCTCAATCGGTTGCCTGCCCCTTATCACCCGGTATTTAACGCGCCGAATTTTCGCAACGGCGCAACGTCCGACAAGTTTTTTCTCTGCCTGGAGGCCGACGATCCGCGCTTTTCCGTTACGGAAACTCGTTCTCTGCTGGAGTCGCTGCACCCAGTCTCGGTCGTCGAGGTGGAGCATTAATTTCATGCCAATGCATTCAAAAAATTCACTGTTTCGCTGGACGATGGCCACTGCCGCTCTCGCCGTGCTGATTCCGCTTGCCGGATGTCGGCAGGATATGCAGAACGAGCCCAAGATGATCCCACAGCGCGAGTCGAAATTCTTTGCCAGCGGACGCTCTGTCCGACCGCAGGTGCTGGGCACGGTGGCGCGCGGACAACTTGATGCCGATACGTACTTCTACACAGGCATGATCGACAAAAAGGAACAAGACGCGATGCCGTTTCCGGTGACGATGACGGTGATGCAACGCGGTCAGGAGCGCTTCGACATCTATTGCACTCCGTGCCATTCGCGCGTTGGCAACGGTCGCGGAATGATCGTGGAACGCGGTTACAAACCGGCCGGCGACTACATGAACCCGGCGATCATGAAAAAACCGCTCAGCCATTACTTCCGCGTGATGACTTATGGATTCGGGGCCATGCCGGACTACGCGGCCCAGCTCACTCCCCAGGATCGATGGGCAGTGGCGGCCTATATCCGCGCCTTGCAGCTGAGTCAAAATGCCACCCTGGCCGACGTTCCTGCGGGTACGAATATTCAGACGCTGTCCGAAGTCTCGCAGCAAATGGGGTATGGGCCCAACTTTGGTGCGGACTGGACCATTCCAGAGTTGACGAACGTGCCCAGCACCTACGATATGAAGTCAGACATCGACGCCGAAAAGAATACGCCCGTGGAGACAAAAACCGCAGCCAGCAATCACTCCCCGCGTAAGGGAGCAAAGTAAACGGTGACGGACCCAAGCATGGAACACGAATCCCACGCATATCAGTTGCCCGCAGACCTGAGCGCCCCGCCGGCGGTGCTCCGCTGGCGTCTTCGCGCCATATCCATCGCCGCCGTTTTCGCAGTGTTGGCGGTGATCGATCTTTTGATCAGCCACAACTTTGACTACGTATTACGCGGCTGGCTGATGGGGTTGATGATCTGTCTGAGCTTTTGCCTCGGCGGTCTAGCCCTGCTGATGGTGCAATGGGTGACAGGCGGAAAGTGGGGATTGCTGATTCGTCGTCCGCTGGAAGCGATGAGCCGCACCCTGCCGCTGTTGTTTCTAATGTTCTTGCCGATCGCGATCTTTGCCAAGCGCTTGTACATCTGGGCGCGGGTTATTGACCCGCAGGCGGCACTGCACGCCGGCGTCATCGACGCCATGCAGGCGCACGCGATTGAATACAAGCGACCGTATCTGAATCTGGAAGATTTCTGGATTCGCGGAATCATCTATTTCCTCATCTTCGGAATTTTTGTATATTTCCTCAATCGCTGGTCGCTGCAGCGCGACTTCGATACTCAGCACGGCAACTGGTTCTGGCAGAAGCGTTTCGAAAATCTCAGCGGCCCTGGCCTGGTCATCTATTCACTGGTATTGACCGGCATGTGCGTCGACTGGGTCATGTCGCTCGACCCCACCTGGTTTTCGTCGATGTACGGATTTATGTTCATCGTCTCCCAGGGATATGCGGCGCTTGCCCTTGCGGTGCTGATGGTGCTGGCGCTCTCACAATACGAGCCTATCAACGCGATCTTTCGCGTGCGGGAGCAGCACGATCTGGGCAAATTGCTGTTTGCGTTTGTCATGTTGAACATCTACATGGCGTTTTCGCAGTACCTGATTATCTGGTCCGGCAACCTGCCGAACGAAATTCGCTGGTACATGGATCGCATCACCGGGGGATGGGGACCGATCGCGGGATTGGATTTTCTCTTCCACTGGGTGCTTCCATTCTTCCTGCTGCTGTCGCGCGACCTGAAACGCAACAAGCGGAGACTGGCCACCGTGTGCTGCATCATGCTGTTCGCCCGCTTCTGGGATACGTGGTGGTTGATTGCGCCGAACTTTCCCGAAGAGCGCCGCAATCTCCATTTCAGCCTGCCGGAACTGCAGTACCTGTTTGTTCCCGCGGCGATGGTTGCACTGTGGCTGGCCTACTACTTCACGACCCTGCGGACACGCGGCCTGGTGGCGTTGAACGATCCGCATCTGCCCGAAATTCTGGAGCCTGAACATGCCCACGCATAATCCAAACGATCCTAACGAACTGCATCGGCAAGACAATCCGGACTCGCCCGACTGGGCGCACAATGTGTCGTCCGACGATTTTATGGAGATGCATCAGGGGGCCGATCCTGAAAGTAAGAAGATCGGGTACGAGCTGTCGGACGCCAACATTACGGACATTGCAGGATTTTTGGTGGTCATGGCCGCTTCGATTGCCGTCGTCTTCGTGCTCGCTTTTGGAATTGGAAAATTGCTCTATTACGGACTCAACAAGCAGGACGGCGCTCCGAATAAGTGGAGTCAGTTGGCTGGCGTGAAGCCGGGCAACATGGAATCGAGTCCTCAAATTGAGCAGCAGCAATTGCAGCAACTGGTGAAAAGGTTTCCGACGCCGCGGTTGCAGTCCGACGACGGCAACATGGAGGTCGCCGACATGCATGCCCGCGAAGACATGCTGCTGGATCACTACACCTGGGTCGACCAGAACAAGCAAACCGTACGCATCCCGATTGAGCGTGCCATGCAACTGATCGCCCAGAAAGGGCTGCCGGTCGAAAGCCAGCAAGGGCCACAGGAACAGGCCATGTTTGGAGATAGTTCAACGACCGTGACCGCGCCGCTGACGAACGGATTCGCTCGCACCGGGACTGAGCTGCAAGTGATCGAGGCGCGAGACCAGCGCCTGGGAATTGGTCCCTATTCTGAAACTCATGTGGAGTTGCATCCGGACCACTAGGATTTATGAGAACAGCGTCGACAATTCGTCTCCACTTCGCGGCCTCCCGGGCGCTGAAAGCGGTGCTGTGCGCATGCCTGATGGCTGCATTCGCGCCGGCGATCGCTCATGCCCAGGTCGCTCCGATTGGCGAAAAGTCGATGGGGGATCCATCGCAGACCAAGTTGCCGGAAGTGCTGCAGAAGACCACGATTCAACAGAATCTCGATCAGCCTCTTCCGTTGAATGCCGAGTTTCGCGATGAAACCGGTCGCACGGTTCATCTGGGAGATTATTTCGGCAAGCGTCCCGCCATTCTGGCGCTGGTGTACTACCGCTGCAACATGCTTTGCCCGGAGGAAATGAACGGCCTGGTCGGCGCACTGGAAATGTTGAAGTTCACCCCCGGGAAAGACTTTGACGTCATTGTGGTCAGCTTCGATCCGAGTGACACGCCGGCAGAAGCGGCGTCGCAGAAAGCGCTCTACGTAAAACGATATGGTCGCCCGGACACGGCGAACGGCTGGCACTTTCTCACAGGTTCAGAAGCGTCCATTGCTGCCGTCACCAAGGCCGTTGGTTTCGGATATGTCAGCGTCCCCGGTCCGGATGGGAAAATCAATCAGTTCGCCCATCCCAGTTCGATTGAGCTGATTACCACCGAGGGCATGATTTCGCAATACTATCTGGGGGTCGAGTATTCCGCTCGCGATATGCGCGCCGGGCTGGTGGAAGCTTCGCATGGCCAGATCGGAACTCCGGTAGATTTGATCTATACCTACTGCTATCACTACGACCCGCACATGGCGAAGAACAGCATGATTGTGGTGCGCATCGTGCAATTGGGTTGCATGTTGACGGTGCTGGCATTAGGAGCATTTATTTTGATTTCGCTGCGGCAGGAAGCTATGCAGGGTGGCTCGCCGCGGCGAGCGGCAGCTACGAAAAAGGCGAACGGGTAAAACATACATGTCGCACATCAGTCCTGTACTTTGGCAGTTTTTAGTCAATTGGCTCAAGAACTCTGCTATTTTTCCGCCGGAGGCCTCTACCATCGCTCCGTACGCGGATGCGCTGTACTTTGCGTTGGTTGGAATGACCGTCACTGGCCTGGTACTGGTGATGACCATGGTCCTGTTCTTCTCTCTGCGCTATCGGAAAGAACGGCATCCGGAGGCGGTGCAGATTGAGGGCTCTACGTTGCTGGAGGCGACCTGGACGCTAATTCCGCTGGGGATTTTTCTGGTGTTTTTTGTGTGGGGAGCGTTGCTCTATTTCCGCGTGTTCAATCCACCGCCGAATTCCATGAACATCTACGTTGTCGGTAAGCAGTGGATGTGGAAGGTCGAACATCCCGGCGGTCAGCATGAAATTGATGCGCTGCATATTCCCGAAGGCGTGCCCATCCAAGTGACATTGATCTCGCAGGATGTGTTCCACAGCTTTTCAATTCCGGCATTTCGCGTGAAGCGCGAAGCCATTCCGGGCCGCTATACCACGGTGTACTTTCAAGCTACCAAGCCGGGAAAATATCATCTGTTCTGCACGCAATACTGCGGTACCGACCATTCGGCCATGATCGGATGGGTGTACGTCATGACTCCGGAAGACTACAGCAAGTGGGAAGCCAGCAATACCAGCGGCGCTTCGCTGGCGCAGAATGGGGAACGCCTGTTTGCCAGCGTGGGCTGCAACGCATGCCACAACGGCACCGCCTCCGCGCGCGGCCCGAATCTCGCCAACGTCTATAACACCCGTATCCGTTTGACCGACGGGTCAACTGTGGTCGCGAACGAAGCCTATCTTCGCGAAACCATTTTGAATCCGTCGACGCACGTACCCGCTGGATATGCGCCGATCATGCCTACCTACCAGGGGCAGATCAGCGAAGATGGACTCATCGATCTGGTGGAATATATCAAGAGCCTGGATTCCAACTACCGCATCCAGCAGACACTGAATAAATCTCAGATATCATCCGCGCAATCCTCAACTGAAGGAAAGACGGTCCCAGCACAAGGAGCAGCAAAGCCATGAGCACCATCGTATCGCTACCAGACCAGTCGACAGCGAAGCTGCCAGCGAAAAGCTATCTCAATCAGGAGTACGGGTTGAAGAGCTGGCTACTGACAGGCGACCATAAACGGATCGCGATGCTGTACCTGTTTTCGATCACATTCTTCTTCGTGATCGGTGGTTTGCTTGCGGGTTTGATTCGGCTGGAATTGTTGACGCCGCCCAGCGATCTGATGGCGACGGATACCTATAACAAAGTGTTCAGCATGCACGGCATCATTATGATTTTCCTGTTTCTGGTGCCGTCAGTGCCGGCGACGATCGGAAATTTCCTTATCCCACTGATGGTTGGCGCAAGAGACCTGGCATTTCCGAAGATCAACCTGCTCAGTTGGTACCTGTATATGGGGGGTGGCCTGTTCGTGCTGGCGGCGATGGTGCTGGGCGGAGTGGATACCGGGTGGACATTCACAACGCCGCTCTCCACGCACTACTTGAATACGCATGTGGTCACAGCCGCGATGGGGATCTTTCTGGCAGGATTCTCTTCCATCTTTACCGGGCTTAACTTTATCGTCACCATTCACCGTATGCGCTGCCCCGGCATGACATGGTTCCGCCTACCGCTATTTGTATGGGGGCATTACGCGACCTCCATCATCATGATTCTAGGCACCCCGGTGCTTGCCATTACCCTGGTTCTGGTTGCGCTGGAACGCACCATGAACATCGGCGTCTTCGATCCTACCAAGGGCGGCGACCCGCTGCTGTTTCAACATTTGTTCTGGTTCTATTCCCATCCAGCGGTCTACATCATGATCTTGCCTGGGATGGCTGTCATCTCAGAAGTGATCAGTACGTTTTCTCGAAAACGAGTCTTCGGCTACACTGCGGTTGCGTTTTCATCCGTTGCAATTGCGGTATTCGGCTTTCTGGTGTGGGAACATCACATGTTCATCATGGGCGTCAGCCAGTATTCCGCGCTGGTCTTCTCGCTGCTGACCATGCTTGTGGCCGTGCCCTCCGCCATCAAGATTTTCAACTGGTCGATGACGCTCTACAAAGGCTCCATCACCTTTGAAACGCCCATGCTGTACGCCTTCGGGTTTATGGGGCTGTTTACCATTGGCGGTCTCA
Source organism: Acidobacteriaceae bacterium (assembly GCA_049692235.1). Taxonomy (GTDB): domain Bacteria; phylum Acidobacteriota; class Terriglobia; order Terriglobales; family Acidobacteriaceae; genus JAKAAZ01. The sequence goes on from JBAVOQ010000190.1 coordinate 29,263, forward strand.
CCGGCATCTTTCTGGCAACGCTGGGCATGGACATTCACCTGACTGAGACGTACTTCATCGTGGCGCATTTCCACTTTGTCATGGTGGGCGGAATGCTGATGGCCTATCTAGCCGGGGTGCATTTCTGGTGGCCGAAGATGACCGGGCGCATGTATCCCGAAGGCGTTTCGAAAACAGCCGCCGTCATCACCTTCATGGGTTTTATTGTCACGTTCTTCCCGCAGTTTATTCTGGGCTACCTTGGCATGCCGCGCCGTTATGCAGCCTATCCGGCGGACTTCCAGGTGTTGAATGTGTTCTCGACCGCCGGCGCTTCCATCCTGGGCATTGGCTACCTGCTGCCCATGCTCTATCTGCCGTGGTCGCTGAAATATGGAAAAATTGCCGGCAACAATCCGTGGCAGGCAACCGGACTGGAGTGGCAGATTCAGTCGCCACCCTTGACAGAGAATTTCCCCGAGATTCCGATTATGGACCACGAAGCCTACGACTACGAGTGGCTGGCAAACAAGACTCACCACGAGGTACAGACCGTTGGATAGCCAATCGATTGCGACGACGCCACAGGAACTGGAGAGTTCCGGACTGCCGCACGCGCACGACCACCCCGCGTTTATGCGGCACCATTTTCAGGACATCGGCCAGCAGCGCGAAGCGGCCAGCTTCGGCATGTGGGTGTTCCTGTTGACGGAGGTTATGTTTTTCGGTGGGCTCTTCTGCGCCTACCTCATTTTCCGGAACTGGTACCATCCTGCGTTTGTTGCCGGCAGCAACACGCTCGACATCACCCTGGGCACCACGAATACAGCCGTCCTGATCGGCTCCAGCTTCACCATGGCCATGGCCGTCTACAGCGCGGAAATGCGCCGCAAAGGCCAGCTGATTTTGTTTCTGGTATTGACGATCGTTTTGGGCAGTGTGTTCCTTGGCATCAAGGCCGTCGAATATCACCAGAAGTATGTAGACCATCACATTCCAGGAATGAACTTTTCCATCCAGGAGTTTGTTCATCCAACCAATCCAAAGGCGATTCCGCTAGCGCCTGACATGGCGGAAAAAACGCAGTTGTATTTCTTCCTCTATTTCGCGATGACGGGAATGCACGCGCTGCACATGATTATCGGCATTGGAATGCTGTTCTACCTGGTGGCGCGAGCTTCGAAAGGAGCGTTCACCGGGGGACATGTGATGCCGATAGAAAACTTCGGCTTATATTGGCACTTCGTCGACATTGTCTGGATATTCCTGTTCCCGTTGCTCTACCTGATCAGTCGTTATCGATAGCGGACGGCAGTGCAACAGGAATTGAACCTCCAATTGCGGGAAATACGGAGCACCGAGTATGACAGAGAAGACCAAAGAGACGCATCAGGATTCTGAAGTTCACATCGTCAGGCCGCCGGTATATCTGGCGATATTTCTTGCGCTGCTGGTACTTACCGCGCTGACCACAGGGATCTCCTTCATTGACCTGGGCGTATTTAATGCCGTGATCGCATTGGCGATCGCTTGCATCAAGGCGTCACTGGTGGTGCTGTTTTTCATGCACATCCATTACAGCTCTCGACTGTTAAAGCTGACGGTGGCGGCGGGATTGTTTACGTTCATGCTGCTCATTAGCCTGACCATGACGGACTATATCAGCCGCGCCTGGGGCATGTTTTAGGCAAGGATTGCTGCGCGTACCAGGCTTCGAATTGGCCAAATGAAAGATGCGATTCAGCAGGTCCGATTGCGTCGCTTTTGGGGAGCGGCGATCTTCTCGCTCGGTACCCTGTGGGGCCTCGCCAACTGCGTCTACTTCCCGATTGCGGCACTGACGAGTATCGTTGGCAGTTCCTGGCTGGAAGTTTGTATCATTCTCGCCGGCGGTGTGCTCACGTTCATCGCTTCCATCGCAGCTTTCTATCAGAGGCGCATCGCATCGCGAGTTCTTCTTGCGGGCGGCGTTATTCTGCTGGCCTTCGCGATCGGCGGACAATTCGTTCTACCGCTCAACACGCGCGGAATTCCTAACTTGCTGCTGCTTTTTCTGTCAGGCGCGGCTGCCCTTTCGCTGGGCCTGTTTGGAGCGATCACCGATCGAAAGGGCTGGCCTGCCCTGCGCGACCTGTCATAAACTTCGTGGGACTTCCTCTCCATTTTCGCCGATATCGAGAACAGATTAGGATGGAACCGTTGGAACGTTTCAGCACAATGGAGTTTGGAACATGACCACCAAGATCGCCGCGCGCCCTCAACTTGCGTATTTAACCGCCCAGCTGGATGAGTTGAAGCAAAAAGGGACCTATTTCCATTTGCGTGTCCTCGAAGACCAACAGGAACCGGTTTGCACTTACGATGGAAAACGTGTCATCAATCTTGCGTCCAACAATTATCTGGGCCTGACGGCGCATCCAAAGCTGCGCGAAGCCGCGATCGAAGCCACGCGCAAATATGGTGTCGGCTCCGGTGCCGTGCGTACCATCGCCGGAACCATGCGCATCCACATGGAGCTGGAAGAAAAAATCGCGCGCTTCAAGAATGTCGAAGCCTGCGTCGTCTTTCAGTCCGGGTTTACCGCGAACGCCGGCGCGGTCTCCGCCATTCTCGGCAAAGACGACTTCATCATCTCCGACGAATTGAACCACGCCAGCATTATCGATGGCGCTCGCCTCTCCCGCGCCAAAGTAAAAGTCTTTCGTCATCGCGACACCGCGCATGCCGAAGATCTGCTGCAGGAAGTTCAAAAAGAGCCCGGTCACAAGCTATTGATCACCGACGGAGTGTTTTCCATGGACGGCGACATCGGACCTGTCGACAAGCTGTGTGAACTCGCCGATAAATACGGCGCCATCATGATGGTCGATGATGCGCATGCTTCCGGTGTCCTGGGTCGCAATGGTCGTGGAAGTGTGGACCATTTCAACTGCCATGGACGAGTGGACGTCCAGGTGGGGACGCTTTCAAAAGCGATTGGCGCACTAGGCGGGTATGTTTGCGGCTCACGCGATCTGATTGACTTCTTGTATCACCGCGCGCGTCCATTTCTGTTTTCCACCTCGCATCCTCCGTCGGTCGCCGCGACCTGCATCGCCGCGTTCGACATCCTGGAGAACGAACCGGAGCGGATCGAGCGCCTATGGGACAACACCCGCTACTTCAAGAAGCAACTGGCGGCTGCCGGCTTCAATATCGGTGGCGTCAATACGCCAGCCAGCGAGACGCCTATCACTCCCATCATCCTTGGCGAAGGTCGCGTTGCGATGGATTTTTCTCGCAAGCTATTCGATGCGGGCGTGATGGCGACAGGCATCGCGTTCCCAACCGTGCCGGAAGGCAAGGCACGAATCCGCACCATCATGACTAGCGAGCATACCCGCACCCAGCTGGATCAGGCACTTGAAACCATGGCTCGCATCGGAAAGCAAATGGCTATCCTGGCCTGATTCGGGAATATGTAACTGTAACGGTTACTAAAAGGGAAGTCGTGCTGTAAAAATGAGTGCCTGATTGTAGGTGTGGTAGCGTGTGACCGCGATCTGCATGCCTGCTCCCAGCGTGAGGCCAACCCTGTTGTGGAGGGGAAACCGTCCAACCACCAATCCTGGCGTAAGAAAAGTCTGCTTCTTGCCATTGTTGATGCCTCCGAAGATGAAAGATGAATTCGCTTCCAGTTCCGGCCAGAGAAAACGGCCGACGTGCTCCTGTGCGACTGAGTTCCAGACGATGGTGCGGCCGAGCTTGGCGGTGCTGTCGACCGGAAGCGTACCGCCCAATGTGGACTCGACATCGAAGCGCCCCCAGCCCTTTCCGCCTGCCAGTGTTGGGGTCACGGTGGAGCTAATGGAGCCATTCTTGTATGTTCCAGTAGGGACCGTACCGCCAAGGAAGGCTGTCAGAATGTAGTTCCCATGTTGCTCGTTGGCTGTCAGGATGCGGTATTTCATCGTGAAGCTGACGTCACTGATGCCATTCGGAGTCCTCGGCGCGCTGTGTTGAATGTAGGGCGGTGCGTTGATCAGAATTTCAATATGCGACTGCGGGATCAGCTCTAGTCCCTTTCCATTATCATAGTTCCAGCTCTGCTGGTTATTCGCCAGCAAATCCCGAACGAAGTCAGCGCGAAATTCCTGCTCTAATCGAGGCGTTACCAGCACCAAAGGCGTAATCCAATGGGGCTGCTTGCTTTGCGTCGCGGTCACATTCGCAAGCCAACGTGCGCTCCAGGATGTCTGCGCATGGGCGTTTCCATTGCACAGGCATGCGCTGAACACGATCAGGAAAAATAAAGATTGCCGCCTGCTCAAACTCATACGATAACGAATCGTACGCGAAAGTATGCATATTTTTCAAGTCGACATATATGATTCAATACGACTTATTCGGATAAACATTGTTGCTGGATCAGCAGGTGCCGAGGGCGGGAGAGTCGGGAGCGCTAACGGGCAGGGACTCGAGCGTCGTGGACGATGTGGCCTTCGCTGATCGTCATTTGGATGCGGCCTGGCAATTTCGATCCGTCGAACGGAGAATTCCTCGACTTCGATTTCGATTCACTCACGCGGAATTGCCAGTCATCGTTGGGCCGGAAAAGAACCGCGTCTGCATACGAACCTACCGCGAGCGAACCGCGGTGTTTCAAATGCAACACCTGCGACGGCTGACTGCTCAGCAGCGCAAGTACCCGCGTCAGCGGCATGCGGTGCTGACGATGCAGCACCAGCAGAGATAAGCCCAGCGCGGTCTCTAGTCCAATGATGCCGTTGGGAGCGCGCTCAAATTCCTGTTCCTTTTCATGCAGCGCGTGTGGAGCGTGATCGGTGGCGATGGCGTCCACGGTTCCGTCCAGGATGCCGCTGATCAGCGCGGCGCGATCTGCTTCGCTACGCAGCGGCGGATTCATTTTCGCATCCGTGTTGTAGTCGCCGATCGCCGCTTGCGTCAAAGCGAAATGATGCGGCGCCACTTCGCACGTAACATGCAGCCCGCTCCGTTTGGCGCGGCGTACTGCCTCCAGCGATTTTGCCGTGGAGAGGTGCGCCACGTGCAAATGCGCACGGCTGGAAGGATCGCCTTTGCGAAGCCGCGACAGCAGTTCAATGTCGCGTTCCACAATGCCGCTCTCGGCATCGACGGACATGCCGCGCAGTCCCAGTCGGAACGAGAGCGCACCGGCGTTCATGCTCGCTCCCTCGGTGATCCGTGTGTCCTCCGCATGTTGAATCACGGGCAGTCCGACACGCGCTGCCTGCGCCAAGGATTCGAACATGACGTCGTCTTCCAGGATCGGCTTGCCGTCGTCAGATACGGCGACCGCACCCGCGGCCTGCAGCGCTCTGTAATCGGCAACGGCTTCGCCTCGGCTTCCCAGCGTGGCCGCCGCAATGGGAAATACGCGTACCACAGCCTTGCGATCCGATGCCTGCATCCAGCGCGTGGTCTCCGGCGAATCATTTACAGGCGACGTATTCGGCATGGCACAGACGCAGGTAAATCCTCCGGCCGCCGCAGCCTGCGTGCCGCTTTCAATGGTCTCTTTATAGGCTTGACCGGGCTCACGTAGATGTACATGGATGTCGACCAAACCGGGTGCAACCACCATGCCGGTCGCGTTGACAATGTTCGCCCTTTCCTTCTTCGCTAACGCAGTCAGCTTGCCGGGCATCTCCACGGCGGCGATGCGTCCGTCGCGCACATACAGATCGCGTCTTTCATCCATTCCGGTGGAAGGATCGACAACGTGGCCGCCCTGAATCAACATTGCTGTCATCGATGCTTACTCGATTGTTCATTTCTTTTGGGATGTGCATCCAGTGCGCGCGCCAGCAACGCCATGCGGATGATCGAGCCGTGATATACCTGTTCCGCGATGACGGAGTTTGGCCCATCCGTGATTTCGCTGGTGACTTCGAGTCCTCGAATCACCGGGCCGGGATGGAGAACGATCGCCGCCGGCGCCAATGCCGCCATTCGCTGCTTATGTAACTGATACTGTTCTATATAGTCTTCCAGGTCGATCTCCAGTCCAGCCAGCCGCTCTTTTTGGATGCGCAACATCATCACCACGTTCGATTGCCGCAGGGCGCGATCGAAATTCCGCTCGATCTCCACTCCGGGGCCAATGGCGGCGGCATATTCCGGCAATAGGCTCTGCGGTCCGCAGAAGATGACCCGCGCGCCTAGCCTGGGCAGCAGCAACGCATTGGAGCGTGCCACGCGACTGTGCAGAATATCGCCCACAATCGTGACCGTAACTCCCTGCAATGTGCGCTCGTGGATTATGTGATTTCGTTTGCCCGCCGTTCGCCCGCTCGCCGGCAAGTGCGCCAGAATAGTTCGCAAATCCAGTAGCGCCTGGGACGGATGTTCGTGGCTGCCGTCGCCCGCGTTCAGAACGGGTAAACCGGTAAAGCGGGTCAGCACGTAGGGCGCGCCGGAACTCGGATGCCGCAGAATAATGCATTCCGCGCCCAGAGAGCGCAGCGTGATGCCTGTATCCTTCAGCGATTCGCCTTTCTCAATGCTGGAAGATAATGAACTCACAAGGGTCGTGTCGGCGCCAAGAGATTTCGCAGCCAATTCAAAGGACGTCCGGGTACGCGTGCTCGACTCATAAAACAGCAGCGCCACGCGGCGTTTGGCATAGCGTTGCGCACGGCGAGAAGCCGGCATCGCTTCCAGTTCCGCGGCTTCCGTCAGGATGCGATCGACATCCTCCAGCGTGAAGTGGGTCACTGAGATGGATGAACCCGGATGAACATACCCCAGCGGAACAGATCCGTGAAATTCAGGGATCGCGATTTTGTTTCGCGGCGAGATGCTCGGGGAAATTTCAAGGATAAGAAGAGACCGGTTCGAGGAGGAATGGCTGTTGCCCGCTCCGTTGCCAGTGGTTTTGGCCGCGTGCGTTTTTGTTTTCGCTTTATCGTTCGACGTCTTCCGTTTGATTGGCATACTTCCGTTCAACATCATCCAACTGCGATGGCGACAAGAGGCCACGCAGGGTTCATCCGTCGACTCTTTCCATCAGCAATACCTGCTCACTATCGTCAATCTCATCCAGCTTGACTTCGATAATTTCACGGTCCGTGGTTTGGATCTTGCGTCCGACAAAGCTTGCCTCAATCGGCAATTCCCGATGCCCGCGGTCAATCAACGTCAGCAACCGTACTCGCTTCGGGCGACCATGATCGATCAGCGCATCGAGAGCGGCGCGTATCGTGCGGCCTGTGTACAAAACATCATCCACCAGCACCACATCGCGACCCGTGACATCGAATCCGAGAGCGCCTGGGTTGACCACCGGACGCGGTCCCCGGGTGGTCAGATCATCGCGGTAGAAACTGATATCGAGCGTTCCCACATCGATCGGCTTATGCTCGATCGTCTCCAGCAATTTCGCCAATCGCTTCGCCAGGGGTACGCCTCGCCGGTGGATTCCGACCAGCATCAAATCGTCGGTGCCATTGTTTTTCTCAACGATTTCATGCGCCAGCCGCACCAGGGTGCGTTCAATCTCCGACGAAGACATCAGGCGGGATTTTTCCCGCAACAACGGGGTGGAATCTATGTCTTTGGCAGTCTTTTTCATGTTCTTCGCTTGATCATACGAGTCCGATTCGCAGCGCACAAGCGCAACCATCACTCGAGTTAGGAAAAGATTACTGACCCACTCCTTTTTTCGAACCGCCGTGGAATCGGGGTTTTCATCCGCACTACATCCGTCGCACCCTCTCGCCCGTACTACCCATGCAGACCAACTGCGACGCATCCATTGAAAGGAAAACACCAGCAATGAAGAAAAATATACTCACTCTACTCTTGGCACTGACGTTCAGCAGTATGGGCGTCCACGCAAACGCACAAAAAGATCCCATGGTCGGCGGCGCTGCCATGTACCCGACGAAAAACATCGTCGAAAACGCAGTCAACTCCAAGGACCACACCACTCTGGTTGCAGCCGTCAAAGCTGCCGGCCTGGTCGAAACGTTGGAAGGTCCGGGGCCGTTCACCGTCTTCGCTCCAACCAACGAAGCCTTTGCCGCGCTGCCTGCGGGCACCGTCGACACACTGTTGAAGCCGGAAAATAAGCCAACACTGGTCAAAATCCTCACCTACCATGTGGTGCCAGGCAGGTTGACGACAAAGAATCTGAAAAAGATGATCAAGCAGGGTGACGGCAAGGCTGAGTTGAAAACAGTTCAAGGCGGTACGCTCACCGTGACCATGAAGGACGGCAAGTACAGGCTGACCGATGAAAAAGGCGGCGTGGCGACGATTACCATTCCGAATGTCATCCAGTCCAATGGAGTGATACAGGTGATCAACGCCGTGTTGATGCCGAACTAAATCACTCACTCTCTTGTGTGCAATCGAAAGGGCGTCCCTAAGCGGACGCCTTTTCTGCGTTCCTGGTCAGATTTCTACGGAGGGACTGCCGGAGCCAAGATCTTGAGTTGCAGCACGCTCATGGTTCAGGGCGAGGAGTCGCGCCAGAATCTCCTGCTTCGGCAGGTCGGAGGGCCAGCCGTAGGCGGCAAAGACGGCCTCGTCCAGGGTGCGGTGAGCATTTGCGAGCCAATCGGGGCGCTGGTTGTAGAGATTGGTGAGGGTGCGCTTCTTCAACTCGTCTTCGGAAGCATCTGGCGGGTTGAGCCATGCGTCGCGCAGATGGACAAGCTCGCGTGCAGCGTCGGCGATGGCCTTGACGCGAGTGTCTTCGTCCTCTGTGGGTTCGGTTCCTGGCGGCCACGGGAATGGGAAGGTATCGAAGGTTCGTGCCGAGGAGTATCTGGGATCATTTCCAACTCCCAGCCACGCGCCTTGCGAAAGTGACCACCCTTCGTGAGGAGATGAGTGGATTACGCCCAAAAAATAATCGTCGTCTCTGGCGATTACATGGCAGGTATGATCTGGAATAACCGCGGCGTTCATCCAGACAAAGAGCCGGTGTTTCGCTACCTCTGGCGTCACGATGTAGCGACCCAAAGGCGCTAAGGCTTGTCGCATTGCGGGGCGCATTCTGCCGTGTAACCACCAGTTTCGCTTCATGAGCTCATCGCGATTCACGTCTCGAAGCGGTTTTACTTTCTCCTTCACATACTCGAAGGGCCACTCGTACAAGCAAGCAACATCTTGCGCCATGTCGCGGAAGTCGATGATCCAACCGCCGCGGTCTCTTCCAGTGATGTCCTGGCCTCCAAGGCGTCGCTTGACCACGTCGCTGTTTGACCGCCCGTTCGGATTCAAAGGCCGCGATAGCATTTTGCGGGCCTCTTCCTCGCCGATGTCGAAGGGACCGCCTTTCATGACGCCGAGAAAGCATAGGCCTTCATTCTCTTTCAAAGAAAGCGCGCTGACGACGTTCGATTCTGCGGTGAGGTCAGCGTGAATCTGATCGACGGAGACGCCATCCAGCGTATGCACCGGCTCCGACCCGTCGTCGAAGCCGATCATCGAAACGCGGACCGCTGCGCCGTCGAGTAGCCAGGGACGATCGCTCCACGCCATGAAGATGTTTCCGGATGCTTTAATGTGTTCGAGAACAGGGCGATTTCCGACCATCCGAATGGAATTTGTCGCAAGAAGTCCAGCGCGTTTTGCGCACTTTGTTTCGATCTGACCGCGTGCCCTTTCGAACCAGTACGTCACAAGGTCGGCCCCGCCGGGCACACGACCCGCATAGAGTTCGCGCAGGTCCTCCACATATTCGTCTTTCAATTCGCTACGCATCTTCTTGTCGCCTAAGAACGGAGGATTGCCGATGATGAAGTTGGCTTTGGGCCACTCGGGTTCGTAGGGATTGCCTTCCGGGTCGTAGCGGAGGATGGCATCGCCGTGTTCGATATTGGCGAGCTTTTCAAGGATCGGTTCGCGATCTTCCTGGACGCCGTGCTCATGTTTCCATTGCAGGAATCCGATCCACACGACGATGGAGGCAAGCTCGTGTGCATAGAACTCCGTCTCGATGCCAAAGAGTTGCGTGGGCGAAACCATTTTTGGGATGACGAGGGAAATGCCTTGCTCGGCGGCGAATTTTCTCGCTTCCAGCCACAAATCCAACATGCGGCGTAACGCAACGTACAGAAAGTTGCCGGAGCCGCAGGCCGGGTCGAGTACGCGCACCGAGGTCAATTCGTCGATCCAGTCGGCAAGAAGTTTTTGCGATGGAAGATCGGTACGAAGACGCGCCTGACGGCTGTTGCGGGCGGCTTCCTCGGCACCCTCGATCTCCAGAGCCTCCAGAATTCGCTGACGTACGATTTCCCAGCGCTGTTTCAGCGGACGCATCAAGACTGGTTCAATCAGCAGCAAAATATCCTGCTCGCTGGTGTAGTGCGCGCCAATAAGAGAACGTCGCGCGGGATCTAGAGAACGCTCGAACAGAGTGCCAAAAATAGCCGGAGCAATATGGGACCAATCGTAATTTTTTGAGACCTCGTACAGGATGCCGAGATCGGCGAGGTCGAGCTGAATGATCGAGGAGCTGTCGAAGAGGCCGCCGTTAAAATACCTAATGCTGTGCTCTCCGAAAATTCCCTCAGGCTGGCTCATCGCCTCAAACAGGAGCTTGAGCTTGCGAAGAAATTTGGTCGGGAGCAATCGATCTTCGCTTTGCAGAAGGTTGCGGAAAACGCGACCGGGAAGAAGGCCGATTGAATCCGCAAAGAGACAAAAGAGAATGCGCATGAGAAAGTGCGCAACCTGCTCGCGGCTCGCGCCCAGGTTGCGCTGCTCCAGTTCAAGGCGCTCGGCGAGACGGCTGAATTGTTCGGCTGCTTTCTGCGTGACGTATGCATCGGTGTGCTCCGGGCGAAGGACGCTGTAGTCGCCAAAGAGCGCGCGCAGGACTTCCAGCGGCGGAAGAGGACACGTCGCTGTGACTTTATTGTGGTTCAGGTCGTCCAGGTTGAATGCATAGACGCGTTTATTTGTAGAGGTGAAGTTGGTGTGAACTTCGAAGCGGTCAAGGTCGCAGACGACGAGGAGCGGAGGGTTTAGCAAATCCTCACGATAGTCGTTGATCTGATCGTATGCTTTCTTGAGGTCCTTGTGCTTTCCCTTGTATTCCCATGCAAAGTGGTCGCGCATCCATACGTCAGCGAACCCCTTGCCCCACGTGTCTTACTTACATGCTTCTCAAATGCGTAACGCTCGCCGGCAGAATCGCTCGCGGCCGGGTGAAGTTGACCGAGCATTTCACATAGGTCGAGAAAGTGGGATTGGGAACCAGCATTCTCAGATTGCGAGAAGATCTTCCAGCGAGTGACAAATTCGGCAACGGACAGGCCCATAGGTATGTTGGCAGTTTACAGGGATGCTGAGGAGACGAACGTTCAGTCTACTGCTGTCCGCCGGACGCGTCTCCGCCGCCGCCCTGTCCGCCGAGGTTCCAGGAGGCGCTGAAAAGACTCTGTCCCGCCGACGCGTCCAGAATCGGTTCCACGCCTGCCAGCAGCGTGCATGCAGTCAGTGAGCCGGGAGCCACCTGCGTGGAGACAATCATGACCGCATCGCCATGATGCAGATCGGCCAGTTGGATGACTGGGGCGCGCCGCAACATCTCAGAGACGCTGCCGCCGTGGCGACCACCCCCAGCCTCCGTAGAAACCTGACTCGCTCCCGACTGTGCTCCGGCTGGCCCTTTGGACGGAGCGGAGGCATGGGCTGCTTCTCCACTTTGTCGGTTGCTACCCGCGGCTCCGGCCTCGCGGCCAGCGCCGGATACTTTCAGGCGTGCTGCGATCGCTTGTGCCATCGTGGGATCGAGTTTATGCAGCTGGGAGTCGGCATTCATGTGAATGACCTCCGGTTTCTTGGTTTTGAAGTCTTTCACTGTCAAGGTGTTGCCAGCCGCGTCGGTAGAAACCACAGATCCGGCAATATTGCGGAAGCTGCCGGCAACAATTTCTTCCGCCTGCATCTGAGCGCCGTCCGCGCTCTGCTCTCCCCGGGCACGAAGCTGATCGCCAGGATGGATTTGATCCAGAGTGGAAACCTTCGTGTCACTGAATTTGATGGAGCCCGGTTCATACAGGCGTACGACGGTTTTGGGGGTGGTATGGACCGTCACGGTGGTGTTCAGGTGGGTGATGGTGACCGTGCCCGCCGCTGCATCGACAGATTTCACAATGCCGCCAACGCCACGCCGCTGCCAGTTCGCTTCTTCGGCCAGGTGCTCTTTGGCAATATCGGCCTCGCGCATGGCGATCACTGTGGTCGCGGTTGGACCCGATCCATCCGGAGCCGGTCGCATCGCGATCAACACGCGATCGCCGACGGCCAAATCCGTCAGATGAATGGCGGTCGCACCCGCAATGGTTTTTGCCCCCGGCATCGTCTGCAGGATGCGGGCCGAATCAGCGACCGTCACCGTGGTCGGCGGTCCGGAATCGGGCTTGATCGTCAGCGATTGACCTTTCACCGAAACCACTGATCCCACCAGGCGGCTTACAGTTGTTGGCTGGGCGCTGGTCTGTTGCGCCAGCAGTGTGCAGTGGGTAGGGGACAGGGTACTCGTCAATCCCCCGATCAACAAAAGCGAGCCTAGAAACCGGAGTGAGCCCATGGAAAACTTTTCTCCTTGTTTGTCACAGGAGCACAACCTGCGCACGCAAATTTGTTCTGTAGAAGGTGACGTTCTGCCCGCTGGAAGGTTTCATGAATCGAGCACATACTATACCCTTTTTGAAAGAGTGGGCTATTTCAGACAAGGAGGGGAGCCCGTGAAACGGCAGAGCCGGTTGCAGCGATTCCTTTTCTCAGGTCTGATGTTGAGTTTCACGTGTGGCTCCACACTTTTTCTTGCCGCACAAACGCTGCATACTGGCGGCGAAACGATTGTGATGATTCGGCACGGAGAGAAACCGCCCACCGGCCTCGGCCAGTTAACCTGCCGAGGTTTGAACCGGGCACTCGCCCTGGCGCCCCTTTTGATCGCCCGCTACGGCAGGCCAGGCGCGATCTATGCGCCTGATCCCGCTGTCGAGATTCAGGAAGGGAATATGGGCCCGCATTACTCCTACGTGCGCCCGCTGGCGACCATTGAGCCCACTGCGATTCGCCTGGGCATGCCGGTGAACACGCAGATTGCGTATGACCAGATTGCAGAATTGCAACAGGCGTTGTTGCAGCCCGCCTTCGCCCACTCGCTGATTTTTGTGGCGTGGGAACACGATTATCTGTATCGCTTTGCCCAGCAGATGTTGCAGGCCTACGGCGAAGGCGCATCGCAACTGCCACCCTGGCCGGGCTGGGATTACGGCACGATCTATGTATTCCATATCACGCGGCCGGAAAACGGCGGCAAGCCGCATGCAACCCTCACCATTCAGCAGGAAAATCTGGGCGGCAAACTGACCAACACCTGCCCCGGTCCGGAGTAGGCAATCCTGCGGTTATCATGGTTGGCATCTGCATCGCGGTTCATCGCTGTGGTGCGTCGAGGGAACTTTCCTTTGGATCGTGACGTACCTCCAATCCAGACAGGTTTCGATTGGAGCCAACACGATGATCTTGCCGCCTCGAAGGATGTTCCCAACCCCAAGGATGGTTGCGGTCGCGGCTATTCTCGCCGCTTGCGGCGCTGCGTGCGTGGCTCAGAATTCGGATGCCAAAAAGGACTCGGATTTTAACCTTGCGCTCCATGCCAACACCCACGTCACCGCTGGCGACATCGGACTGCCGGAGTATCCCGGCGCCGCACCTTATAAAAATCCAGACGATAAGGATTCCGACTCCGCAGTCGACCTTGGCTTCACCTTTGGAAGCGTGCACTTCCTGGTGAAAGCCGCCAGCTACATCACCCACGATTCCCCTGCGCAGGTTTTGGACTTCTATCGCAAGCCGTTGTCGCATTATGGCCAGGTTTTGGAGTGCGATCACGGTCATCCGGTGGGCTCGCTGAAGCAGACCCGCACCGGCCTTACCTGCAACGACGACGCCGGCATCCACTCCAATTCCAAAGACGATTCCTCCGGCGGCCACGAACTGCGTGCCGGGCGGCCCACCCGCTACCGCCTCGTCGGGATTGATACGTCGCGTTCTGGATCCACGCGCTTCGGCATGGCTTACATTGAACTGCCCAAAGAGAGCGACGGAAATAACCAGACCAACTAACTTCGCTCGCCTATGATGGAGAAGATTCCGTACGAGGCGACCATGCGCCCATGCAATCCAAGTAAAGTTGTCGCTCATGCGGGCGGGTTTTGTAGCGCCGCCACCTTTGCACGCACGAGGATCCCCTCGTGATCGGGCGCTGCTTCAGGTGGCTGATTCGATACTTTCCCGTTCTGGTCGGTGTTGTTTTGCTGCTGTACATCGGAGATTGGGCAGTGTTTGAAGTTCGCGCCGCGCATGGCACCGCCTACAGCACGGTAGAAGTCAATCAGTTCCTGGCCACGCCGCTGAAAGGGCAGAAGACGGAATATGACTTGATGGGGACAACCCAGGAAACATGCAGCCGCTCGATTTTTCCACAGAAATGGAACCCTCCTTGTTGGTGGCTTCAGCGACATACTTCCAAGTGGGAATAGCCCCGCAATTGTTTTCTTCAGGTTACAAGGCCAGCCGCTCAATCGAGCGGCGATCAGGCGCAACTCCTTCCTTTGGCGGGCGTCTAATGGAGATATGTCCCGGCTGTGGACGCGTTGCTATGCATCTTCCAAAACTTGAACGCCGTCCTGAACTGGATGCCTTGCGTGGGCTCTTCCTGGTATGGATGACGCTGACGCATCTTCCCACCCGGTTCAGCGACATCGTCAATCAGCCCATCGGGTATATTACCTCCGCGGAAGGATTCGTTTTCCTCTCCGCGCTGCTGGTGGGGCGGCTCTATGTGCGAGAGTTGCTGCAGGACGAGCCGCGGGTCCGCAAGCAACTGTGGAAGCGCTCGCTGAAAATTTACGGCTATCACCTGCTTCTGTTGAGCTTTGCGTTTACCGTTGCGGCGGCGGTTGCGGTCCATACCCACAAAGCAGCGTTGACGAATCTTTTGGACTTTTACCTGGCGCACCCTGGCGTGGCGATTGTCGGATCCATCCTGCTGCTGTATTGTCCGCCGCTGCTCGATATTCTGCCGATGTATGTCACCTTTCTCTTCTTCACTCCATTGCTGCTTTCGGCGTCTTGGCGCTATGGGTGGAAGAAGATTCTGGCAGCCAGCGGGATGGTGTGGTTGCTGGCTCAATTTGGACTGCGAGACCTGGCGCACAACGCCATCGTCAGTGTCACGCATCTGCGAATTCCGCTGCAGGAGACAGGAGCGTTCAATCTATTTGCCTGGCAGGCGATATGGATTGGCGGCCTGTGGCTGGGCGCCAAGTCGGCCGTCGGTGGGGTTCCCCTGCGGAAAATCCCCAGTTGGTGCGCAGCCGTGGCAGCCGCTGTCTGCCTGTTCTTCGTCGGTGTCCGCCATAGTTGGCTGGGGCCGCACCTGACGCAACAGGCGTTGGGAATGTGGCTGGACAAATGGCAGATTGGTCCGCTCCGTGTCCTGAACCTGCTGGCCTTTTTGGTCGTTTTTTATTGGCTGCGGAAATACGTTTTGCGGGCGGTCGCGGTCGAGCCATTTCTAACCCTGGGCAAAGCTTCATTGCACGTGTATTGCGCGCACTTGTTCTTCGTATTCGCGGGACTGGCGTTGCTGTACGGCGAAGTAGAACAGTTGCACGGCATGATAGCGATTGCGCTGGTCGCGGCGACCTTTGCCGTGCTGATCCTGGTGGCCTTGAATGAAGCCAGAAAGCGGCGCCAGAAACGGGAAGCGAAATCGCGGCAACAGACTGATACAAGCTCCATTCCTGCCCGCGAGGCCGCCTAACCGCCTTCCTTTTTCTGCTGCGCAGCCCGCCGTTGCTTCACCCAGCCAGGCTTCACCGTCTGGCGGGAGCGGCCAAGAGCTAATGCGCCCGCGGGCACCGGCTCCGTAATGCAGGAGGCTGCTGCAACATAGCTATCGTCTTCCAGTGAGACCGGCGCGACCAGCGTGGAATTGCTGCCCACAAAAACGCGGTCTCCAATTTGCGTGGGATGTTTGTTGACGCCATCGTAATTGCATGTGATGACGCCAGCGCCGATATTGCAGCCGGAACCGACAGAAACGTCGCCGAGATACGTCAAATGATTCGCCTTCGACTTCTCTCCCAAGCGCGCATTTTTGGTCTCGACAAAGTTGCCGACGTGAGCCTCGCGACCAATCTGGCTACCGGGTCGCAGGTGCGCAAACGGACCGATGAAGGCGCCGTTGCTGACCGTCGCTCCATCAAGCACGCAGCCATTGCGAACCAGCACACCGTCGCCAAGCCTCGAATCCTGGATCACGGAGTAGGAGCGAACGCGGCAATCCTCTCCGATGCGGGTCTTGCCCAGCAATTGCACAAACGGCTCCAGGATGGTGTCCGCGCCCACGGTTACGTCCGCATCGATGACACAGGTTTCCGGCCGATGAATGGTGACCCCTTGCGCCATCAGCAGACGCGCAGTCTGCATGCGTAACGCGCCTTCCAGCTCCATCATTTCGGCAATCGTATTTGCACCCAGCACTTCGGTTGGGTCGCCGATTTCATAGGCCACAACGCGCTCGCCCGCCGCGCGCAGAATGGCCGCCATATCGGTCAGGTAATACTCCCCGTGAACGTTGTTGGATTGCAGCGCGTCAATGTGCCGGTAGAGCGTCTCGATGTGAAACACATAGATGCCGGAATTGATTTCTCCAATGTGCTGCTGATCGTCCGCCAGTGCTTTCTGCTCCACAATGGCGGCGACTTCCGGGCTGGTCGGTGATACTCGAACCACCCGTCCGTATCCGAAGGGATTTTCAGGCCGCGCCGTCAGAATTGTCATGGCAGCCTTTTGCGCCACATGAAAATTTCGCAGATGCTCGATGGTTTCCGGCCGGATGAGCGGGACATCGCCGGAAAGCACCAGCAGATCGCCCAGCCCGCGGACAGATTCGCCCAGGCACTGCACCGCATGCCCGGTGCCCAATTGCTGCGTTTGCAGCACAAAATGTACACGCGTGGCAGCCACGGCTCGCTCCACCTCTTCTGCCTGGTGACCCACGGCGACAAAAACCTGATCCGGCGAGGTGACCTTCAGCACCGCATCCAGCACATGCTGTAACAATGGTTTCCCGGCGATCGAGTGCAACACCTTGGCGCGTTTCGACTTGAGCCGCGTACCTTTTCCGGCGGCAAGAATGGCTGTGGCAAATGGTTGAGATTCCATAACGTACCCATCGTCTCACAGCTGCGGGATCAAAATTCAGGATCGAGAGGAAACCGGCTTGTGTGTTGAGGCCGCCAGCTCGGGTGTACGCTGTGGCCAAGGCTCGACTGTTCCGCGATAGACCTGCATCTAAACTGGCAGAGATCAGGCCTCAGAGCCGTCTGCAATACAGGATTCGCACAGGAGTAAAGAATGCGCCCATGGTTTCGGAGAGGTTTTCGAGCTTTGTCCGGTTTACTCGTTTTGAGCTTCGCCTGCGCAGTAGGATGCAACGGCTGCGGCTCCAGCAGTAATTCCGCAAGTACCACCGGGACGACCGGAACCACGGGAACCACTGGCACGACCGGGACAACCGGTACTACAGGGACGACCGGAACCACGGGCACAACCGGCAGCGGCGGCACCAGCGTGCAGGTGCTCACCTATCACGATGACAATACCCGCGAGGGCCAGAATACCCAGGAAACTGTACTGACTCCGATGAATGTCACCTCGCCCACCTTCGGCAAGGTAGGATTCGATTCGACGGATGGCAAAGTGGATGGCGAGCCGCTGTATGTTCCCGGAGTGACGATTGGCGGCGCCACCCATAACGTCTTGTACGTCGTGACTGAGCACGATTCCGCCTACGCCTTTGACGCCGACTCTGGAACCGTTCTCTGGCATGTCTCTACTCTGGGCTCCAACGAAACCACCAGCGATCCGCGCAACTGCGGCCAGGTGTCGCCGGAAATTGGCATGACCTCGACGCCCGTCATCGACCCCAAGGCAGGCGCGCATGGGACCATCTTCGTGGTTGCGGCCAGCAAGGACGGCAGCGGCAACTACCATCAACGGCTGCACGCGCTCGACCTGACAACCGGGGCGGAGCAGTCCGGCAGTCCCGTCACCATACAGGCCACGTTTCCCAGCATGGGGCCGGAAAGCTCGAACGGCCAGGTGGTCTTCGATCCCAAGCAATATAATGAACGCGCCGGACTGCTGCTGCTGAATGGCGTGGTGTATCTCGGCTGGTCGTCCCACTGCGACATCGAACCCTACACCGGTTGGCTGATGGGATACAACGAGAATTCCCTGGCACAAACCAGCGTGTTGAACTTGACGCCCAACGGTTCGGAGGGTTCCATCTGGCAGTCAGGTGCGGGACTGGCGGCGGACTCCTCCGGCAACATTTATTTCCTCGATGCCAACGGAAGCTTTGGCACCACGTTGAACTCCAACGGAGTGCCCGCGAATGGCGATTACGGCAACGCGTTCATGAAGGTCTCAACCAGCGGCAACAAGCTGACGCCCGCGGATTACTTCACCATGTCGAACACTGTGGCGGAGTCGAATGCCGATGAAGACCTGGGCTCCGGCGGAGCCATGTTGCTGCCGGATGAAACGGATTCCTCTGGAACCGTGCGGCACCTGGCGGTCGGGGCCGGCAAAGATGCCAACATCTATGTCGTCGATCGCGACAACATGGGCAAGTTCAATTCCAGCGGCAACACCATCTATCAGGAGCTGGGTGGGGCGCTGACGGGGCAGGAATTCGGCATGCCGGCCTATTGGAATAACACCGTGTACTATGGCGGCGTTGGAGATTCGATTCGAGCTTATCCGATTGCGCAGGCGAAACTGGCCACCACTCCCAGCTCGAAGTCCTCACATCAATTTCCATATCCAGGCGCGACGCCGAGCATTTCCTCGAACGGCGCCTCGAATGGAATTCTGTGGGCCGTCGACAACAGCAATCCCGCAGTTTTGTACGCCTATGACGCGACCGATCTGACGAAGGAGATCTACGACAGCAGCCAGGCGGCGTCCAGTCGCGATCAGTTCGGTCCGGGAAATAAATACATCACCCCGATGATCGCCAACGGCAAAGTGTACGTCGGCACAACCAACGGCGTGGCCGTCTTTGGACTGCTGAAGTGAATCAGCGGTTTCGTTAAAGATTCCCATGCTGCCGGCGATCCTCAACTCTGCGCCATACCTTGCGTAAGTCGAGCCACGAAAATTAGTCGTCATAACGAGCATCGATTCCAAAATCTGCGCATCCATAGTAATCAGAAAAGGAGAACCACCTATGCCGCCCATGACTTACGAAATTGATTCAACCCACTCTGCCGTTCACTTCAGCGTTCGCCACTTGATGGTCTCCAACGTTCGCGGGGAATTCACCAAGGTTTCCGGGACGGTTAAGTTCGACGCCGAAAAGCCCGAAACGTCCACCGTCGAGGCCACCATCGACGCCAACTCCATCAGCACCCGCGAACCGCAGCGTGACGGACACCTGAAGAGTCCGGACTTTCTGGATACAGAGAAGTACCCGGCGATCACGTTTCGCAGCAAGAAGGTTGAGATCCAGCCGGGCGGTGGCAAAATCACCGGCGATTTGACAATTCACGGAGTCACCCGCGAGATCACTCTGGACGTGGAAGGCCCGTCGCCGGAGATGAAGGATCCGTGGGGCAAGCAGCGTATCGGGGCATCTGCCACCACCAAGCTCAGCCGCAAGGAATTCGGCTTGACTTGGAATGCGGCCCTGGAAACAGGTGGCGTGATGGTTGGCGATGAAGTGAAAATCAACATCGATGTCGAATTTGTCCGCGGATAAATTCGCGCGGCAAGGTTTTGCGTTTTGTGTAGCACTCAGAAGTGCGAGGCAGGATGTTTCCTTGTGCTTCTGAGTTACGCTCGGAACTGCGATGAAGACCGGGCTTATTCCGTCCAGCGACGGAAGATCAGCGCGCCATTGGTGCCGCCGAAGCCGAATGAGTTCGACAGGGCAACATCGACCTTGTGCGCCACTGGCTTGTTCGGCGTGTAGTCGAGCGTGCAGGCGGGGTCAGGATCCACCATGTTCATGGTTGGCGGCAACATGCCGTTTTGCATGGCCATCACTGTTATGCCGGCTTCCAGGCCTCCGGCGCCGCCCAGCAGGTGGCCGGTCATCGATTTAGTGGAACTGATCTTGAGCTTATGACTGGTGGCATGTTCGCCGAACACGTTGGCAATCGCCGTCGACTCCAACGCGTCGCCTAACTGCGTGGATGTTGCGTGCGCATTCACGTAATCAATTTCGTGCGGCTGGATGCCGGCGCTGCGAATGGCATTCTGCATCGCGCGCGCACAGCCTTCGCCTCCCGGCGCCATGCTGGACATGTGATAGGCGTCCGCGCTCATGCCGTAGCCGATAATCTCCGCCAGAATCTTCGCGCCCCGAGCCCTGGCGTATTCCAGGTCTTCGAGAATCAGAATTCCCGCGCCTTCGCCGATCACAAAACCGTCGCGATCCTTGTCGAAGGGACGACAAGCGTGCTTCGGATCGTTATTGCGCGTGGACAGGGCACGCATGGCCGCGAATCCGCCAACTCCCATGGGGGTAATGGCCGCTTCCGACCCGCCGGCAAACATTACGTCGGCATCGCCGCGCTCAATGATCCGATAGGCGTCCCCAATGGAGTGAGCGCTGGTGGTGCAGGCCGTCGCTGTCGCTTCGTTCGGACCTTTGGCGCCGTAGCGGATGCTGACCTGGCCGGCGGCAAGATTCACGATGGCTGCAGGGATAAAAAATGGAGAGATTTTGCGGGGACCGCCAGCCAGCATGGCACTGTGTTCCCGCTCAATGATGTCGAATCCGCCGATTCCGGAGCCGATGTGGACGCCCACTCGCTCGGCGTTCTCCGCCGTGATCTTCAATCCCGAGGAATCCAGGGCTTCCTGGGCGGCGGCCAGCGCAAAGTGGATAAATCGACCCATCTTACGCGCTTCTTTTTTCTCAATGAAAAGGTGCGGATCGAAGTTCTTGACTTCCGCGGCAAAGGTGACGGAGAAGCCTGTCGTATCAAAGGCTGTGATGGGCGCCATACCGCTTTCGCCCGCCAGCAGATGGTTCCATACCTCGGTTGCGGTTTTGCCTACACCGCAAATGAGGCCAATGCCTGTGACAACGACACGCCGCTTCAAGACTAGTTGCCGCCTTTACCATTCTTTTTGATGTAGTCGACAGCATCTTGCACAGTCTTGATCTTCTCGGCTTCTTCATCCGGAATTTCCAGATCGAATGCCTCTTCAAACTGCATGACCAGTTCGACCACATCCAATGAGTCCGCTCCCAGGTCTTCCTGGAAGGATGCCGTAGGGGTTACTTCTGCTTCATCGACCTGCAACTGCTCCAC
The DNA here is from genome assembly GCA_049692235.1 of Acidobacteriaceae bacterium. GTDB lineage: Bacteria > Acidobacteriota > Terriglobia > Terriglobales > Acidobacteriaceae > JAKAAZ01. The sequence goes on from JBAVOQ010000190.1 coordinate 50,637, forward strand.
AATAATCTGTTTCACTTTTTCTTCAACGGCCATGTCTTTCTCCTAAAACTCTTGTTTTGAACGGCAAAACCTATGCTGCATTGCGAAGATGGAATCGGCAGAAGGGACTCTCCAAGGGGAGGGTCAAACGCCTGCAATTGCTCTTCGGACACCTCATTCAGAGTACAGCCAAACCGCCATTGCGGACACACTGTTCCCTTGTAAGCGATTATGCTCGAAATTCGAGTGTACTGAGGGCCTGTGCCAGTGTAAAGCCGCAAGGACATTTTCAGCCCAACGCTTCCAGCAATTGGGTGGAATTCCCGCTCCTGACGCTGGCAAGGGTACAGTAAGGCAGAGGCAAATTTGGAATGAATATCGCTGCAATTATGGGTATGGTCGGCCTGGCTGTTTTGGGCCTGCTGTTGGGCTGGTGGCTGGGAGGCCGATCCGGAGAGTCGGCGGTGGAACGCCTGCGCGGGGAGCGGGAAGCCTTGATTTCCGATCGCACGCGGTTTCAGGCCCAGGCATCTCTCCTGGGCCAGCAGGCAGACGTGCAGAAAGCAGAACTGGAGCAACTGCGCAGCCAGTGCGCGGTCCTGGCAACTGAAATCGCGCGAGCCCAGGAGCAACTCAAGTCCGGTCAGGCTGCGCTGGCCAGCGAACGCGAATTGCTGACCCAGGCGCGCGACAAGTTGACAGACACCTTCAAGTCGCTTGCCGGAGACATCCTAAAAGAAAACAATGCGCAGTTCCTGGGGCTGGCGAATCGAGAATTATCGGCGAAAGAGGATTCAATCGAAAAGCTGCTATCTCCCGTCCGCGAAACGCTTGGCAAGTTGGAGACGCAGACCAAGCAACTGGAAACCGAACGCGGCAAAGCCTATACGGAAGTTCTCACCGAGATCAAAAACATCCAGCGCACGCACGAAACCCTGCGCATGGAAACCACGCAATTGGTGCAGGCACTGCGAGCGCCCAAGGCCCGCGGCAACTGGGGTGAGCTGCAACTGAAGCGCTGCATCGAATTTGCTGGCATGGTCGAGCGGTGTTCCTTCGACGTGGAAAAGCACATGAAAGGCAACGACCTGGATCCGGCGCAACGCCCCGACGTAGTGGTGCAATTGCCCAACGGTCGAGCCATCATCATCGATGCCAAAACGCCTCTTGATGCGTATCTGTCGGCGATGAGTGCGACCGATGAGGTCCAGCGGACGATCTTTCTGAAGGCGCACGCCACACAGGTGCGGACGCATCTGACGCAACTGGGTGGCAAACAATACTGGCAGCGCCTGCAGAATTCTCCGGATTTTGTAGTCTGTTTTCTCCCCAGCGAAGTGCTGTTCAGCGCTGCGTTGGAGCAGGATCCAAGCCTGATTGAAGTAGGCAGCCAATTGAATGTGATTCTGGCGACGCCAACCACACTGATCGCGTTGCTAAAGGCAGTGGCGTACGGATGGCAGCAAATGGAAATTACGCGTAATGCCATCGCTATCTGCAAGGCCGGGGAAGACCTCTATAAAAAACTGGCAGGCACGCAGGGCTATTTCACGCGGCTGGGCAATGCCCTGAACAGTTCCGTAAAACAGTACAACGATTTGGTTGGGGCCGTGGAAGGTCGCGGCAGCGTCTTCTCGCTTGCATCCAAACTGCATGAGCTGAAGATCGGGCAGGATGAAATCCCCGAGGTATTGCCGATCGAAAGCGCGCCGCGCGGTTTGCAGTCGGACCATTGGGATGAACCGTTGGCGCTGGCGGCTGCGGAAGAAAGGCAAGAGGAATAATGCGCAGTCAGGAAGCACATCGCATTGGGCGGGTCGGCTGGCTGCGGGCCGCCGTTCTGGGCGCAAATGACGGCATTGTGTCGACGGCCAGCCTGGTGCTGGGCGTGGCAACATCGCACGCGTCTCACAGCAATGTCGTTGTCGCCGGCGTGGCCGGCCTGGTGGCAGGGGCAATGTCGATGGCGGCGGGAGAATATGTCTCGGTTCATTCTCAGGTCGATACGGAGCGCGCTGAGCTTGATATGGAACGGACGGAGCTGAAGACCGATAACAAGGGCGAGCATAAGGAGCTGGCTGCGATTTATGTGGAGCGCGGTCTGGACCCAACACTGGCGAAGCAAGTTGCGCAGCAATTGATGGCCCATGATGCGCTGGAGGCGCACGCACGTGATGAGTTGGGCATTACCACAACGAACAAGGCGCGTCCCATTCAGGCGGCACTGGCATCGGCGGCAAGCTTTGCCGTGGGGGCGGCGCTGCCGCTGGGTGTTGCCGCTATGGCTCCGGACACAAAGTTGTTGTACCTGGTCGCCGGAACTTCGCTGCTATTTCTCGCGGGTCTAGGTGCGTTGGCGGCTCGAGTGGGCGGTGCGCGAGTGCTGGCAGGCGCACTTCGAGTCACCTTCTGGGGGGCGCTGGCGATGGCGGTGACTGCAGGCGTGGGCGCATTATTCGGGGCCGCGGCATAACCTCAGGTTAGCCCCGAACCCGCTTCATTGCATCCATTGGTGGAGAGGATTTTCATGGATCATTCGAGCGAAACGCCGCGTAAAAACATTGCGAGCAACCAGGAGAACCGTCCAGAGTGCAGCGCCGGAAAACGAGCCCTGGCGGCGATCGGTGTCGGCGCACTGGCGATCTATGGCGCGCGGGTGCTCATCAATCTCTTTGGGCCGTCGCTGCCGTATTCCATGCGCGAGTGTCCCGGCGGTTCCAACGACTCTGCGGAGTTTCTCGAATTTCTTAGCCTGGTCACGGATGCACCCGTCCGTCACGCGCACATCCATGTGTTGAAAAATGGGCCGGAATTTTATCCGCAGGAAATCGCCGCAATTCGCAGGGCACGACGCGCCATCGATATGGAGTTTTACGAGTTCAAAGAGGGCAATGTCAGCGCGGTGTTCCTTGAGGCGTTGACAGAGCGCGCACAAGCCGGTGTCGAGGTGCGCGTGGTGGTGGATGCCATTGGCAGCTTTACAACTCGAGCTTCCTACTTTAAAGAACTGAAGGCTGCGGGCGGCCAGATGCATTGGTATCATCCGCTGCGTTGGGACACGTGGCAATTCGCAAACAACCGCAGCCATCGCAAGCTGTTGGTCATTGACGGTCATACGGCGTTCGTCGGCGGCGCCGGTGTGGCAGATCATTGGATGACGGATACTCGCCAGGGCCCGCGCTGGCGCGACACTGTCTTTCATTTGGAGGGCGATGCCGTCGGCGGTCTGATCTCCACCTTCTCAGAAAATTGGCTGGAAGCTTCCGGCGAGATTTTGACCGGCCACAAGCAGTTTGAATTTCACAGCGGTCATCGAGGCGTTCCCGCCCTGGTTGTCTCCAGCACGCCCAGCGGCGGCGGCACGCATGCCCGCATCCTGTTTCAGGCTCTGATCAAAAGCGCAAAGAAAAGCATTGTCATCACAACGCCGTATTTCCTGCCCGATCGCAGCGCCCGCCATGCGTTGGAAGAGGCCAGCCAGCGCGGCGTGAAGGTCCGCATTCTGGTTGCAGGGCCGCACATCGACCATCCTGCAATTCGACGGGTGAGTCGCCACGATAGCCGCCACCTGCTGCAGGCCGGAGCCAAGATTTTCGAGTATCAGCCATCCATGATCCACGCCAAAATTATGGTTGTAGATGAGCGATGGTGTGTTTTCGGATCGACCAACTTCGACCATCGCTCCTTCGCGTTGAACGATGAAATCAACGTCGCGGCCATCGACCGGAAACTGGCAGAGACATTGATCGATCAGTTTCAGGATGATCTGAAGCAGAGCGAAATACTGACGCTGGAGATGTTGAAAAGCCGCAAACTGATTAGCCGTGCGGAATTGCTGGCGGGGGCATTGCTGGAGCGCGAAAGTTAACCGCGCTGCTCTTGATTGCGATTCGCCGGCATCGGTGGCGGGACAAATCCAAATTCCTTGTCGATCGCCTCTGCGATTCCAAGAACGATTTCGTCCTCGAATGGCCGCCCTGCGACCTGCACTCCGATTGGCAAGCCTTCCGGCGACTTGCCGACAGGAACCACGGCGGCCGGTGCCCCCAGCAGGTTGAACCATTGCGTGTAGCGCATCGCATCGAGATAGTCGACCTGTTGGCCTTCAACCATCCACGAGCGTTCGCCGTGGCGAAAGGCGGGGACGGAGCACACTGGGCAAAGCAAAATGGGAAACGACCGCATCTCCCACAGCATCCGGCTTCGTACCTGGTCAAGATCGGCCCAGGCCCACAACAATTCCTCTCCACTTAGCGGAGGCTCTCGATGCGCAATGGAAAGAAAATCGAGCAGTACCGGACTCAGTTGCTCGTGTCTGCCGTCAACGATCGATTCGACAAACATGGCTCCGCAGCGCACGAAGAATTTCCACCAGAGCCGCCGCGCCGCCTCCAACGTTTCAGGTCGAAATGACCGCACAGAAAATCCTTGCTGCTGCAAAGAGCGAACAGCCGACTGGACTGCGAGACGCGTCTCCGCGGTCACCGGTACAAGTCCATCGTCTTCAAAATAGCCGATCGGAATTTGTTTCAATTCGCCGCTAGTGATCGTGCGCAGCACGACCGGCGGGCTGACCGGATCGGTCGGATCGGGATCGCATAGTGTCTCGAATAACACGCGCACGTCCTGCATGGTGCGAGCCATGGGGCCGATCGCGCCAAGAACGGAAAACGGTCCGACGCAGGGTGGCTCGTGGCCGGTAGCGGGAATGCGTCCCGGCGTCGGCTTCAGACTGCAGATGCCCGTAAAGTGCGCCGGCGTGCGGACCGAGCCGCCGCTGTCGCTGCCAAGGCCGCCGGCCGATATGCCCGCCGCAATCGCTGCGGATTCGCCGCCACTCGAGCCTCCGGAGGAATACTCCAGATTCCATGGGTTGCGCGTTTGCCCGTGCAGTCGATTGTCCGTCTCATACGCCATCAGAAACTCCGGACAATTCGTTGTGCCCAGAATATTCGCGCCTGTCCGCCGCGCGCGGGAGACGACCATGGCATCTTCTTCCGCCAGAACGCTGCGGCGCAGCAGACTGCCGACCTCGCAATGAAGTCCAGCGACCGCAATCGAAGACTTGATGGTCATCGGCAACCCGTACAATGGGCCGCGCGGTCCAGATGCCGTCATCAACGCGCGCGCCTGCGCCCGGATGCGCTCTTCATCCAGATTGTTGAAATGCACGATGGCATTCAGTTGCGGATTCAGCCGGTTGATTTCCCGGATGTGCTCCTCGGCTAACTCCAGCGGCGAAATTTTTTCCGCTCGCAGCAACGCGAGCTGCTCCGTTGCGGACAGCAGCGTGACATGGCTCAATTTGCGGCCTGAACGTTGGAATTGTGCGGCGCGGCCGGAGCCGCAGAACCCGGATCGATCGGCGTCGAGTGCGCTGGCACGTAATGAAACAAATATTCCTGCGAGCTTTCGCCGGAGTTGAATCGATCATTCCAGTGCAAGCGATATCGCTGCGTCCCTGGGTCCATGGGATACGCGGTTGGGCTGGAATATGGATACGACTTCATCCCATGAAACGGCATTTCATTCACCGTGAACGGAGATGCCTCATAGAAATCCATGTCCTTCACATAGCCATTGGCATAAAAGAAGTAGTCACGTTTCCAGTTGGAGGGCAGCGGTGGCAGCGCAGCCGCACTAAATTCCGCGTCGATATCTTCTCCGCTGCCAAAGATGACGAAGTGGTTATCGACGGACTTCAGCAGTGGTGTCACATTGCCGTAATGCGTATAGGCTCCGCGCTGGCGAGCGAATGGGCCAGTCGCGCTGATGCGGTCGTAGCGATAGGTCAGGTCGCCAGGACTCTGCTGCTCGATCTGTTCCGGATAGCCGCGAAATTTCAGTGTCGAAAGGGCCAACGGCAATTCAGTCCGATGGATTTCCGCGGATCGATCCGGTCCATTGTCCACCAGAATCTGGTCCCAGTAAATCTGCAAATTCGTCACGATGCGCAACCGTCGCGTTCCAGCGGCTAGTTTGCCCGTCAGGTCGACCGTGATCGTTCGCGGCAATCCGGCAGGGAAGCCCATGTCCGGCAAAATTGTTTTCCAGCTTCCATTCGCCATCTGCGCCTGCAATAAGGGCGGCTCCGGCTTCAGCCCCGCCTGCCACGCCGCATACATCGACGATGCACTGAAATATTCCACGTAGCCGTGTAGCAACAACCGCAGTGGATTCTGCCGCGTCCATGTGCCGATATCAAGCGTCAGCGTGTGTGGATTGGCGAAGCCTGCAAAAGGCAGGTTGGTAAAGTCGTGTACGTAGCGATGATCGCGAGCGAGCAGCAGACTGCGCACGTCTTCACCCTGATTGTTCCATGCCGCCGCCACGGGTCGCGCCGCGCTGGCGAAAATTACTTTATCCGCGGGGAAGGGCGGCGCTTCCAGGAAGCGCGCATTCGGATACACCTCAGTATCGGCAGGATGATCGATGGCGACGAGTCGCAACTGATCGATAAAGTTGACCTCTTCCATAGGCTCGCCAAAGCGCAGACTCAGGTAGCCGTTGTGCGGCTTCAGCTGGCTCCCAGCCACTTTGATCCATTCCTCGGGGTCGGGAATATTCCTCGACGTCGGCGAAATCCAGTGCCCCACCACGCCCGCACCAATCACGTCCGTGACGAACTGATATTTCTTTCCGTCCCAGGCGAACAGCACTGGGCAAGAACTGCCTCGGCGATCGATTTCATCCAGCGGGGTATACGCATCGGTCGGGACTTTCAGCTCATCCTGCAGCACGCCCGTCGGCCACAACATGCGCACAATGTCCACATGCGTTCTATCGCCAAGCCCCGCAAGAATCTCCGGGGCGCCTTGTCCCATGTAACCGGTGTCGCCGGCAACTTCCCACTTCTGCCAAAGATTCCCGGAAAAGATTTCTACCTTGGTTCCGAGCGCGGATTTGTTGTCCGCCAATCCTTTGAACGACAGCCGCACCCAATGATTCTTGTTGCCGCCATCGTTGCGTAGCAGCACCGGTGGGCCATGCAATTGCGTCACGATCAGGTCCGAATCGCCGTCGCCGTCGACGTCCCCGGCAAGCAGCGCGCGCGGATGATCCAGCTTCAAGTTTGCAAGCCCCACGGCCGCCGTGACATCTTGAAATCCTCGCGATCCGCAGTTGCGCAGTATCCGCAGTTCAGCGCCGTGAGCCGTATCGATCAGCACGGCCAGGTCAATCCAACCGTCATTGTCAATGTCGATCGCAGTCAGTCCCCAGCCGCGCGTAGCGTCTGGAATCGGCAGCGGCACACGCTCAAACCGCTTGCCGTCGACATTGCGCCACAGCGTCACGCCGGGCGCGCCCGTGTGCGTGACCGCGACATCCATCCATCCGTCTTTATTGAAGTCGAAAACGTAGACACCATTTGTCGCCGTCAACTTTGTATCGCTGTACAGAGGAGTTGCGCGAAACGCTCCTTCGCGCGGATTTGCATAAAATGTCGGCGCCGTTCCTGAGCCGGTGACAACCAGGTCGACCGCGCGATCGTTGTTCAGGTCGGAGAGAGTCGCATTGCGGGTCGTTCCGTGTCCCGCCAGCCCCGTTGGGCCAGTCACGTCGGTAAACGTTTGATTGCCGTTATTGCGCCACAAGACGTTCGGACCGCTTGCCCCCGCCGACGGTTTGCCAGTCACAAACAGGTCAAGGTCGCCGTCGTGGTCGTAGTCCACAAAGGTAAGACCCGCAGGCTCGTTCTCCGGCGTAATGCCGACGGCCTGGGTGACATCGAAGAATTTTCCGTGGCCCAAATTTCTAAAAAGTACGACGCGGTCTCGCAGCGAAACGGCGATATCCACCAGCCCGTCGTTGTCGAAGTCGCCCACCGTGCAGGCAATGGCGTCACCGCTCACATCCAGTCCCAGTTGGCTCGCAGGGACTTCTTCAAATCGACCGCCGAGATTGCGATACGCATGAATCGCGTGCGCGCCGTCGCCCAGCGAGATCAGATCGGTTTTCCCATCGCCGAACAGATCCACCATGCAAGCGCCGCCACCCGCTTCCTCTGGCTCATTCGCGCCCGGCGACGTCTTCGCATCGCTGCCGATCGCCTCGCGCACGAAGCGCACAGGAATCATCGAGCCGACTTCAGGCACCGCCACGTGGATCGACTGCGCCATGGAGTAGCGACCCATCTCCCCGTATGAAATCGTCATCGGAGAGCCCAGCTTTTCGCCGGTGATGTGCTGGAATCGTTGAAACGCGTGCTTGGCATCGTCCAGCGCACCCGTTTCCTGATAGGCCCGCGCCAAGCCGAACTCCGCCGACGCATGCAGCGGGTTCAATTGCAGCGCCACCTGGTACTGCAGGATGGCGTTCTTGTAATCCTTGCTTTGCTGATAGCCGCTGCCCAGCAAATAATGTGTATCCGCATCGTTTGGAGCGAGCGCAACGGCGTGCTTGAAATCCTCGATCGTTTCCGCACTGTTGCCATTTTTACGCGCCACCAGCCCCAGGTTGTACCACGCGGCCGCGTTCTTCGGGTCTTGTGCGATCACTTTGCGCAATGCTGTGTCCGCCTGCGATAGCTGCTGAGAATTGAGCAGCGCGATTCCCTGATTCAGTTGCGCAATCTGCAGCGTCGGGTCCTTCTCAATCGCCGCGGCAAACAGTTCTCCCGCTCGATTGAAGTTCTGCTGATTCATGTACGCCACGCCCAAATTGTTCAGCTGAATGGCGCTCGTTCGCGAGGTAGGTGCGTCGACCTCGCCCCAGGCAACGGAGGTGATGAGAAGAAGAACGGCGAAAACCTGGGCGATCAGGGTGCGCGGAAGCATGGGAAATAGGGCCGACCTCAGTTCGCCGCAGTTTGCTGCGATTAAAGTCGCCGATCCTTTAGTCTACAAGATAGAAATTGGACATGATATCGCGAGGTCTTTGTTTCGTCCGCTATTTACAGGAGCGCATGTGCTTGGTGACTTTTGTATCCCGGCGAAAATCAGCCGCTGCGTGCTGAAGCAATATTTGCCTTCGTACACGGGTGGATTGAAGTGCCGATCGCTAAGTATTGGAATAGCATTCTCGCGCGCCGGGCTGAAGTGGCCGCCATGGATGACCAGCATCTGCGCGGGAATCCTGACCTGACGTCGCCGGATTTGCACATCCCCGAAGGTCACATCAGCTGGTTCGTCTACCGCATCCGATTAAGTGATCGATTGCAGTGTTGCAAGCGCGGTTTTGCCTCCACTCCGCCCACTCAATTGGGTACAATCCTTCGCAGTGAGGAGTATTCTTGCTTCGTCGTTGGCTGTTTCCGGTTGGCCTGATTTCGTTCGTGACTCTGATCGCGTTCTCTCGATCCGCGTACGCCGCCCCTCCGCCGCAGAGCGGCATGGCCAGCGGTCCGCCGTCGAAGGCCGTCTACGATTCGCAGCATCGCCCCATCACCGCGGGCGGTTTCGTCAAGACCGGCCCAATCGTCTTTATGGATGTCGCCCAAAAGGCTGGGCTAACCACCTGGCATCACACTGCTGGCACGCCCGAGAAAAAATTTATTCTGGAAGCCAAGGGCCCGGGCGTTTGCCTGCTGGATTATGACAACGACGGCTGGCTCGATATCTTTCTGGTGAATGGATCTACCTACAACGCTCTTGATGGGAAAGAACCCGCGCCGCAAGCCGCTCTGTTTCATAACAACCACGACGGAACCTTCACCAACGTCACCGCAAAGGCAGGCGTGGGCAATGGCCGCTGGGGCTTTGGCTGCACGGTCGGCGACTTTGACAACGATGGCTGGCCCGATCTGTACGTCACCAACTACGGACAGAATCGTCTGTACCGCAACAACCACGATGGCACCTTCACCGATGTTGCGGAGAAGGCTGGCGTGACGATCGGCACGTGGTCCACCGGCGCGACCTTTGGCGATTACGACGGCGATGGCAAGCTGGATCTTTTTGTCGACGGATATCTCCACTACGACTATAAAAATCCGCCGGTTTCCGGTTCGAAAGCGGTGGACTACAAGACATGCCAATTCCGCGGGACGCCCGTCATGTGCGGTCCCGCTGGACTTCCCGGGGAGCATGACCACCTGTTCCACAACAATGGCGATGGCACCTTCACGGATGTCAGCAAGCAACTCGGAGTCAGCGATCCGCCCGGATACTACGGACTGGGAGCGTTATTCGCTGATGTCAACAACGACGGCAAGCCGGACCTTCTGGTCGCCAACGATACCACGCCGAACTATCTCTACATCAACAAAGGCAACGGAACATTTTCCGACGAAAGTCTCGAAAGCGGCTACGCCCTAAACGCCGATGGCCGCGAGGTGGCGAACATGGGTATCGCCGCCGGGGACTACGAAAACAATGGGCATCTGGACATCGTCAACACCGACTTCGGCGACGACTACGATGTGGTCTTCCGCAACGACGGCACCGGCAATTTTACCGACGTCAGTTATGAGACCGGCATCGCAGCGCCCACCATTCCCTTTGTCGGCTTTGCCGACGGATTTCTCGACTACGACAATGATGGCTGGAAAGATTTGCTGATCGTCAACGGCCATGTCTATCCCAACGTGGACCAGCATCCGGACTGGGGTACCAGCTATGCCGAGCGTTCGCTGCTGTTTCACAATCTGAAGGATGGAAAATTCGATCTGGTGCCTGCGGTGGAGGGAACCGGCTTAGCCGTGGTCAGTGTGGGGCGCGGAGCGGCTTTCGGCGACCTGTTTAATGACGGCAAAATCGACGTTGTCATCAACAATATGGATGGCGTCCCGGTGCTGTTGCGCAACGTGAACCCGGATCATCACCACTGGGTTGAGCTGGAGTTGATCGGCGGACCGAAGAGCCCGCGCGATGCCGTCGGCGCGACCGTCTACTTGAACGCCGATGGCATGCGCCAGCGAGGCGATGTGCTCAGTGGAGGCAGCTATCTTTCTTCCAACGACATGCGGGTTCACTTTGGCATTGGAGACGCCACCACCATCGACAGCGTGGAAATCCACTGGCCAAGCGGCGCCAAGGAAACGCTGAAGCTGGGCGCCGTCGACCGCATTTACACCATCACGGAAGGCAAGGGCATTACAGCCGCCATGTGCGACGGCAAGGCGTGCCCAGCGCAATAAGTGAAGCAAGAACCTTTGTTGGTATCATGGGTTGTCATGCGCGCAAAAGAAGGCATCGCCGCATTTTTACTGGTCTTTCTGACGGCAGCTCCGTCTTTTTCTCAGGCAGTGCCTTCCCATGCCGCGGCCAGTCGTCAGGCCCAGGTAAAACAGCATTCCCAATTGGCGCAGCAGTATCTCAGTGAGCGGCGACCTGACCTTGCGATTCCGGAACTGAAGGCTGTCGTTGCATTGGCCCCGAAAAATCTGGATGCGCGCGCCAACCTTGGAGTTCTTCTGTTTTTTCGCGGAGAATATGCGGATGCGGCCCCGCAGCTTCGCGCAGCCTTGAAGCTTCAGCCGGATTTGTGGAAGATCCAGGCGCTGCTGGGCATGTCGGAACTTCGGCTCGGCCAGCAGACCGAAGGACGGCAGGATCTAGAGATCGCGTTTCCTCGCCTGCAGGAAGAAAAAATCAAAATGCAGGTCGGCAATGCGCTGATCGACAGCTACACCTCCACCGGCGAGCTTGCCCACGCGGCGACCGTCGTTTCCGCACTTCTAAAGCTGGAGCCGACTGACACCGGACTTCTCTACACTGCCTTCCGTTTGTATTCCGATTTGACGGACGAAGCGATCTTGACCATGGCCATGACCGCGCCCGACAGCGCGCACATGCATCAAATGATGGCGCGGGTGTTGGTTCGCGAAGGCGATTCCGCCGCGGCGATCAAGAACTACCGCGAAGCCATTCGCATCAATCCGAAAATTGCGGCGCTTCATTTTGAGTTGGCCCAGCTACTGTGGGCAACAGATACGGTCGACGAACAAAAAGAGGCTGTCGCGGAATATAAAACCGCGCTGGAATTGAACCCATTGGACGAAAAGTCTGAGTCCGAGCTGGGTAGAATCGCCGCCCAGAATGGCGATACCAAAGAAGCGTTGGCAGACTATTCGAAAGCCGTTCAGATGCAGCCGGATGACGCCGTGGCGCTTACCGGCCTTGCCGGAGTTTTGATCGCGCAGCAGCAACAAGCGAAGGCGCTGCCGCTACTGGAGCGCGCAGTTCAGTTGGACCCGACCAGCGCTTCGGCGCATTTTCGACTCAGCACCTTATATAGGAATGCGGGTCGACCCGACGATGCCAAGCGGGAACTGGCGGAATATTTGAAGTACAAGAAAATGCAATCCGACCTGAGCGCCATCTTTAAAGAGATGCGTTTGCCTCCGGCGAAAGACCAGACGGGAGACGCCGATGCGACCAAGTAATTCTCTCGGTGAGTTTTCCGATCATGCTGCGGATCCAGCATGTCGCCCTTGAGACTACGTAAAACGTTTGCTGCGGTCCTGCTGATGTTGGCTGCTGGCCTCATGTCTGCGTTCGCCCAGGTTGCCACCGCGCGCCCATCCCAAACCACCATCAACCCGGTCGCTCCGTCGACAGCCGCGTCTGCTTTGCCGCAACTTGTCGACATTACAAAGTCAACCGGAATCAACTTCAGCCATCTCTCCAGTCCAGAAGCGAAGTATGTGGTGGAGTCGATGAGCGGCGGCGTCGCCATGATTGATTACAACCGCGATGGATGGCCGGATATTTACTTTACCAACGCGCCCAGCGTGGATATGGCGCTGGCCAGCAAAAAGGCTCGCAGCGCGCTCTATCGCAACAATCATGACGGCACATTCACTGATGTCAGCGATCAGGCCGGCGTCGCGACTCCGTGCTGGGCCATGGGCGCGGCTGTCGGCGACTATAACAATGACGGCTGGCCGGATCTGCTGGTCACCTGTTTCGGCGGCGTGGTGCTCTATCGCAACAACGGCAACGGAACATTTACCGACGTCACCAAACAGGCCGGCCTGGGCAACGATTCTCTCTGGGCCATGGGCGCGGCCTTCGGTGATTATGACGGCGATGGATATGCCGACTTATTCGTCGACCACTACGTAGATTTGAACCTGAACGATCTCCCCACCTTTGGCTCTCGCGTGACTTGCAAGTATCACGCTATCTCTGTTCAGTGCGGGCCGAGAGGATTGAAGGGCTCGTCCGATAATCTCTACCACAACGACGGCGACGGCACGTTTACGGACGTATCCAAGCAGGCCGGAGTGGATGATGCGCAGGGATTGTACGGACTGACGGCGGTCTGGCACGACTTCAACGCTGACGGCCGACTCGATCTGTTCGTCGACAACGATGGTGAGCCCACCTACCTCTATCGCAACGACGGCAACGGCCGCTTCACCGACATCGCCTACAACGCCGGCGTCGCGGTCGATCAGGATGGCAATGCCCAGGCCAACATGGGTACGGCGCTTGGCGACTACAACCACACCGGCCGTTTTTCCATCGCCATCACACACTTCAATGAGCAGTACACGGCGTTGTTCCGCAATGATGGGAACATGAACTTCACCGATGTCTCCTATGCATCCGGAATCGCGCAGAGCACCACATCGTATGTGGGATGGGGCGTCGAGTTCATGGACTTCGATAACGATGGCTGGGACGATTTTTTCATGGTCAACGGCCACGTCTATCCGCAGGTAGACAGCATCGGCATGGATTCGAAATTCCGCGAGCCGAAACTGCTGTTTCAGAATCTGCGCGATGGAAAATTCCAGAACATCAGCAAGCAGGTGGGGCCGGCGATTCAGGAGCTGCAAGTCAGCCGTGGAGTGGCCATGGGCGACCTGTTCAACAACGGAAAGCTGGACCTGGTCATCGAAAATCTTGAGGGCGCTCCAATGATTCTGGCGCCGCAAGGCGGTCCGCCGAACCACTGGATCAGCCTTCAAATCGAAGGGGCCAAGAGCAATCGACTTGCCCTGAATGCCCGCGTGACCGCCACCGCAGGCGATTTGGTGCAGACCAAGGAAGTGCTGAGCGGCGGCAGCTACTTATCGCAGAACGACCTGAGAATCCATTTTGGTCTGGGGAGTCATGACCGCGTCGACAAGCTCGAAATTCTTTGGCCCGATGGAACGAAGCAAGCCTTCGCCAATGTCACCGCCGACCGTTTTTACCAGGTCACCGAAGGCAAAGATATTGTGCCCGTGAACTACGCTCATCCCAAGTAATCCGATTCGCAATTCGCGCTAAATCCCCAGCTTCGCGAGCACATCCGTTGGACATCCTCGCCACTCCGCCTGCGGTTCATTGCCGATGTACGGCAAGTCGCGGGTTCCCATCTCGCTGGTATAAAACCCGCTCAACGTCAGGTCGCGAAACTGGTTAAAGAATGCCACGGCCTTGGCATCCTGCGGCGCAGCTTTCTCCGGCCACGCCATCCTGTCGAGAAGCTGCTGCTGCTGGGTCGAGCTGCAATCCACAAAGTTATGCCTGAAACGGCCCTGGCACTCGCCATCGAGCCATGCCAGCCCCTCGCGAATCTCAACCAGCAAATCGCCACGTTGAAAATCCAACCAGTCGTCGATAAACTCCGGCACCCCCGCATCCCTGGCGCTGCCGGAAACTTCATCGGCAGGAAGAATCCAGTCACTCAACACGCCAACTGTCGCCCATTCATGCGGCGTTAGGACGCGCAGCTTCCATGCAGTCGCTCCGTTCGGCGTCGTCGATGCTTCGGGTAGCAATTGCGCCACTTCCGCCGCTAGCGAGGAAAGCGGCATCAACCCCGCGATCGGAAGCGCCATCATCATTTTCAGCATGGCGCGGCGCTGAAAGCGAAGGGTTCGAACTTGCGTCACTGCGGGTTCTTCCGTGCCCTTCATTGGTTTCTCCTGCAACAACGATGCATGCAACTAGATGCTCTGTGTGCGCACCTGCGCGGCGATGGTATCCGACGTCCGCCATGCCAGCGCCAAAATGGTCAGCGTAGGATTCTTGTCCGACAGGCTGACGAACGGTGCCCCATCCGTGACGAAAAGATTTTTGCAATCCCACGCCTGGCAGTGGGAGTTGAGCACACTGGTCTTCGGATCGTTTCCCATACGCGCGCCTCCAACTTCATGGAACCCAACGCCGCCCGCCGAAATTCCCCATTGCTGATCTGATCCGTAGGACTCAATGACCTTGCCGCCCATCGTCGTTACAATCTGCTGAAACGTTTCCTGCATGTGGCGCGCCATGTGGATCTCCTGGTCGCTCCACTGGAAATGAAATTTCAGAACCGGAATGCCCCACTTGTCCACGGTGCTCTTGTCGATTTCGCAATAGCTCTGCGAGTTCGGAATCATTTCGCCGCGCCCATGAAAGTCGACCAGCGAACCATAAAGGCTGCGGCTGCGCTGCTTCAGATCCTTTCCATAGCCGCCTCCCAGCAAGGTCTCCGATCCGGTCATCAATCCCGGAGCCGGCATGCCACGCCGTCCGCCGCCAATTTCAATGTGATAGCCGCGCGAAAAGGGAAGCTTGCCGTGCAACTGTTCTTGATAATTCCACCACGGCATAAACAGGTGCATCCCACCCACGCCGTCCTCATTATGAGCAGGCAGATTCATTATGGAGGGAATCCATCCGGTCACATCCGACATGACGGTATCCATCAAGTAGCGTCCAACCATGCCGCTGGAATTCGCCACTCCGTCGGGGAAGCGCGGGCTTCGAGAGTTCAGCAGCAGACGTGCTGTTTCGCAGGCGCTTGCCGCCAATACAACAACTTTCCCGCGCACTTGAACTTCCTCACCGGATTGCTTGTCGATATACGAAACTCCAGTCGCGCGACCATCCGGTCCCGTCAGAACTTCCCTTGCCATCACGCCGCAACGGATTTCGAGATTCCCTGTAAGCTGAGCCGGATACAGCAGCACGTCCGGCGAAGAGAAGTTCGATCCCATGCGACAGCCCCGATTGCATTGCGACACATAATGGCAAGCCGGACGATCCTTTAGCGGACGCGTCAGGATTGCAAGCCGTGACGGAATGCATGGAATCTTCAGGTCCTTGCACGCCTTTTGGATGAGGAGTTCGTAACATCGTGGTGTCGGCGGCGGCTGAAATTTTCCATCCGGCAAATTCTCCAACCCCTCCGCCGAGCCGAACACGCCAATCAATTCTTCCGTCTTGTCATAATAGGGCGCGAGTTCCTCGTAGGTGATCGGCCAGTCGAAGCCCTTGCCGTCGCGACTGTAGGGCTTGAAGTCGTACGGTCCATTGCGCAGCGAAATTCGACCCCACGCATTGGTGCGACCGCCCAGCATGCGGGAGCGAAACCATTTCCAATCGGTCCCAGTGGCGCAGGTGTAAGGCTCGCCGTCGATGTTGTAGCCGCCCACAACGGCCTCAAATCCTCCAGGGCCGAACGGCGTTCTGGACGCGCCACGATGGGGTGCATCGTAGCCCCATTGCAGCCATTTCGAATCCTTCGCTGTGTCGTACCAGTCGCCGGCTTCCAGCATCAAACACTTCGCGCCCGCGCGTGTCAGGGAATACGCAGCCATGCCGCCGCCGGCTCCAGAGCCCACGATGATCGCGTCATACACATTGCCGCTGAGAATCGGGGGCATCATTCGGCGCTGCCTCCTTTCTCCGTGGACGGTGGCTGCAGCCGCAGCGCGACAAGATGAACCTGAGTCGTGTTGTTGCCTTCGCGGTCGAAGGTGATGGTTCCCGAGGCCCCGGAATAGTCGCGTGTCCGGGCTAAGTGGTCGCGCATCCGGGCACGATTCCGGCCCGCCGCACGCAGGGCGCGCACCGTCAGGCAAACCGCATCGTAAGCTTCGGCGGCAGCCGCGCTGGGTGGTGTTCCCGTCTGCTGGAGATACTGCCTCGCGAAACTCCTGCGTGCAGTTGTGTCGCCTCCGATGTTGGCCACCGTCCAGGCCCGTTTTGCGACCGCTGCGCCGTCTTGGTTTCCATCGGGCGACGACAATAACCATCCTGAACCCGTCTGCGCCGCTTGCTGCGACAAATAAACCGGTATCGCAATGTTCGCGGACTGCAGCAGCGCCAGCAGAGTTGCTGCGCCGTGCGGGTGCATCCACAGAACGATTGCCTGCGGAGAAATATTTTGAATGCGCGTCACCACAGACGAGAAATCCTGCTTCTGCGGATCGAGAGCCAGTTCCTCCGGCATCGCAGCCCCTATCGAAAGAGCCGCCTGCCGCATCGCTGCAGCACCGCCCCGTCCATCATGATCTTTCGCGAAAACCACCATCACCTTATTCAGTCCACGTTCTCGATAGATGTTCGCCGCGATCGCTTGCGCCTGCACTGCATCGCTGGGGCCGAGCCGAAAGATCCATGGAATGTCGATCTGGGTGGTCGTCGCATCGTTCGATAACGTCAGGATAGCGACGCCGATTCGATTGCCCACCTGCTCGCTCACGTGCGTGTCCGTCCCGTCAGCGGAGGTAATCAGCGCCACGACATTCTGCTGCAGAACCAGATGTAGGATCACGTCCGACACATGTCCCCACGCGGGGCCGCTTTCATCTCCGATCGCCAGTTCAACGTGGCGTCCACCGGGCAATGGGCGCTGCGTAGAATCTTTCAAAGCCATCCTTGCGGCTGCGACCAGCGCTTCGCCTTCAGCCATTCCTGGCCCATGCATCGGAGCCAGCAGTCCGATGTAGACCGTCGAACCCGTCTCATCCCAAGCGGACCCTCGCCCCGCCCCGGCATAATTCTCTCCATCGGTGGCGATTGAATCGTAGGGAGTGACCTTGCTTTTGCTCTGCGCCGCAGACTGTCGCGTCGCCGCGGTCACCGCCAAAACGGCGAGCATCACCATCGCGGTCAGAAAGGTCGCAACGCAGCTGTGGGTCCGCTTTTGCATAGAACGTCGCGCCCGATTACCGCAAGAACGGCGCAGGTTTTCCTTTCCAGTCGGTCCGTTGTTCCGGCCAGTATTCAAAGTGGCTATTGTGGACTCGGGCAAACGTGACCGGCGCAATGTTGTTCAACGTGTAATCGAAAAATGCCTTTCCACTCACGCCGGTGTAGCTCTTCATCTCGTACTGCCGCAGTGCGTCCATGATCTTTCCGCGATTCGGTCCAGCGGTTTGAATCGCCGCGATCAGCATGTTCATGCCGTCATACGCATAGGCCGCGTACGCATCCGGTTCTGTATGAAAGCGATCGAGAAAGTGCTGTCGAAACTGCTGCCATGCGGGATCAGTGCGTGTTGGGTCGATGGCGCTGATGCTCACCAGACCTTCCGCCGCCGACCCCGCAATTGTTACCACCTCCCGATAGCAGGCGCGGCTGGAAGCAAATACAGCTTGCTGCATGCCCATGGCGCGCATCTGCTTCAAGATCAGACCCGCCTGCGACGCGTTCCCCCAGATCACCAGCCCATCGATTCCAGAGCTCTTCAATGTCTCCAGTTGTGCGGAAAAATCCGTGGCATCCGGCGCGAACCATACTTCCACGATGGGTTGATGACCGATGCGTCGCGCGGTTTCGAAAAAGACATCCTTCCCCGCTCGACCGTACCGGTTGTTCACCTGCAAAATTCCCACGCGCTTCAGATGCCGCTGGTTGAAGATGTAGTCCGCCAGTGCATAGCCTTGCTGCCGATCGTCGGGAAAATTGTGCAGCAACCATGGAACCCGTGTTTGCGTTACGGTTGGATCATTTGTCGCCGTGTCCATGATCGGAAGTTCCAGCTTCAACGTGGCGCGCAATTCAATGTGGGTCGATGCAGAGTCGACCGAGCCCAGCATGGCCACATCGTGATCCTTGTACACCATATCCACAATGGCCATCGACGACGCGCCCCACAGCGGCAGATCGTCGTGGACATTCAGCCAGAACGGCTTCCCGTCATAACCGCCCCGGGTATTGGCCTCGTCGACTGCCAGCTGCGATCCATGCAGCATGGCGATTCCGTAGGGAGAGTCGACGTTGTCCGCATCCAGAGGTCCCAGGAATCCGATATTCACCGTATTCAATGTCGTCAGTTCGACGTCGGTCCGTTCGCGGGCAGCGCCCCGATAGTCCAGAGTGGAAGAATCGATGAACCATTCTGTATATGGCTTGCGATAGCGCCCGTACGGCACCGCGGCTGGAGGCATATCTGCGTACGGCATCGTCGGCGTCGCTTTCACTGCGCTGCTCGAGGACGGAGCAGACTGCGACGCGGCACGCGTCGGTAGTAACCCAGCCAACGCCATCACAAGAACCGCCGCAACCTCTTTCATCGTCGTCATCTCGATCTTCCTTCCTCTCTTGCTCAGCGCAATCTCGCGACCGTGCAGCCTTTTCGGCCTTCATTCATCAGCAGCGCGATCCCGGCTGGCCGGCGCACACCACAGCGACCTCAGGCTGCGAAGTTCGTTCGCGGTTCCGGATGAAGGCAACAATTCTGCGCAAGGTCGCCGGAGAAATCGCCTGGTCGGCATCGCACAGCGGCCTTGGAACTCCCGCTTCAACGCCATAGTTGGAGACCTCGACGATCAAACCATCGCTGCCAAATTCAATTGCAGCGCGACTGGCCGACTCCACCGCGGCGGCCACTCCGGTAGCGTGACTTGGATCCACCAGGATCGGCAGAAATGTTTCCTCATGCGCTGCCTGGATCACGTTCAGGTCGAGAAGATAACGAGAATATTCGCTGCCGGCATGGGTCTTGATCCCGCGCTCGCACAGAACGATCTTCAGATTTCCCTCGTTCGCAATGTATTCCGCGGCGCCCAGCCATTCACACAAACTGGCCGCCATGCCGCGCTTCAGCAGCACCGGTTTTCCAGAGCGGCCCGCTTCCACCAGCAGCGGATAATTCTGCATGTTGCGCGAACCGATCTGCAGCATGTCCGCATACTCCGCCACCAGGCCCACCAGTCGCACGTCCATCACTTCTGTTACCAAGGGCAGTCCGGTTTCGTCGCTCGCTGCGCGCAGAATCTTCAACCCTTCCAACCCCAATCCCTGGAAATCATGGGGCGACGTCCGCGGCTTGTACGCGCCTCCGCGCAACATTTCTGCGCCTGCAGCGCGTACGCTGCGCGCCAGCTCCATCGTCTGCTGTTCGCTTTCCACCGCGCAAGGACCGGCGATCACCACCGGAACCCCGGCGCCAAATCGCACTCCGGCCACTTCGACTTCGAGCTGTCGACTATCTTCAAACTCGGGATGGTTTCTGCGGCTGAGGATCGGACAAATCCGCGCCAGATCCTCCAGGCTCACTTGACCGGCAATTTTTCTTCGCATCATTTCTCTCCATCTCCCGTCGGCGCCGGCTTGTCGTGCTGCATCCGCAGCGACTGTTTTGCAGTCTGTCGCATGCCGTGACTCAGCCCATTCGCCGTGGCGACCCAAATATCGTCCCCTTGAAAGTCGAGATTGAGAATGTAGTTATGCGCCAGCGTTGTTGCGGACTCCATTCGATGTTTGCTGCCGTCTGCGCGTGTCAGCAGAATTTCGCCGCGTCCGGTTTTGGCATTCGGCCGATACGTCACCCAGGTATTGGACTTCGTGTTGAGTTCGCTGAGCCCCTTCTGGGTGCACGCCCATACTTCGTCGCCACGCGACTTTACGACGTTGATGAAATTTGAAGCAAGGCCGCTATCCTTCTTCAGATAGTTGTGCCAGTTTCGCCCGTCATAGCTGCTCAGGCCAAAATAGGTGGAGGCCCAGAATGTTTTTGTATCCGCGTTCCACGAAACGCTGCTGACAATGTTGTGAATCAATCCCTGGTTGCGATAGAGAACCAGTTCCATCTGCCCGTCGGGATCGGTGTAGGGCTTCCAATAATGATTTGCCAGGTCGTACGCGAGCACGCCGCCGCCCCACACCGCGAAATACACTTTCTCCGCCCCGACAGAGATCCCATAGGCCCACGGCTCTTCAAAGGGAGCGTTCGATTCGTTGAAAATTTCCCACGTTCCGGTATAGGTATCAAGCCGGTTCACCCCCGCAGTGGTTGCCACCCACACATACTGGCCCTGCATGGCCACTCCGTACACCAGGTCATTCGCCAGACCGCTGCTCAGGTTGGTGTAGTTTGTGAACACGCCACCGGAGTAGCGGCTCAAGCCGCCGAAGGTCCCAATCCACACCGCCCCGGTCTGCTTGTCGACGGCAACCGACATTACGGCCATGCCGGACAATCCATCTTTCGTCGTGAAAACTTTTTTCACCCGACCGTCTTCCAACAGCACCAGTCCGTGCCCGGTGCCCGCCCACACGCGATTTCCATCCACCGTCACGCAGTACACCTCGCCACGCGGAAATCCATTCGCCGAGGTGTAATTCACCCACTGTGTGTAATAAGAAGCGTTCTGCGCCGCCGCCCAGGTCGTGCTGAAGATCACCAGCCCGACGATCCACAGGAGATCGTGTACCCGGGATGTTGTTTTTGTCCGCTCCATCGAAATCTCCAATCGGCGTGTCATAGGGTCTTCAAGAACTCGATCAAATCGTTGAGTTGTGCTTTGTTCAGGTCAGACGTAATTCCGTGCTTGTCATTCGGATTGAACTTCGTCCAGATATCTTCCAGCTCCAGCGCTTCGCCGTTGTGCAGGTAGGGCGGCCGCGTCACCACGCCTTCCAGCTGCGGTACATCGAATGCCTGAATCGTGTCGTCACGCGTTGCCGTTCCAACGTCCATCGAAATTCGCGAGGTGTAGTGCGTCTGCGGGGAATGACAGGTGTAGCAGCGATCGAGCGGAGGAATCAGCTTGCCGTCCATCGTTTTGTCGCGGTAGAAAATCTCACGACCGCGCGCCTGTGCGTCGCTCAACTGTCCATCTGCAGCCAAATGCGGATTGCGCGGCAGCCGCAGCGCCAGCAGGTAGGTCACCAGATCGTTCACCTCGGTCGAACTGAATCCCTGCGATCGAAAAATATACATCGCGGTTCTGGGACCATCCTGGGTCTGCAGGTTCGGGTTCTTGCCGTTCCACTTGAAGGGCGAGGTTCCATCGATGCTGTACAGGGTGCGATTTTCCACCACATCGCGTCCCAGCTGTGGCGTTTCCAGGCTCCATGCCAAACCGTCGGAAAGCCCCTCATGCGGATGGCAGCTCGCGCACGCCATCTGCCCCTGGTAACAATGGCTGGCCTCGAAGAAGAGCCGCTCACCCTTGCGTTGCCGCGAAATTTCTTTCGGGCCGCCAAGATCGATCGTCGACGCAACCCGCATCTTCTCCATATCCACCACGCTCACGGTGTCGTCCATGCGATTGGCGACATATGCGAAGCGGCCATCCAGCGTGGTGACGACGTCGGTCGGGTTCCGCCCCACCGGCAAACGATCTGCGACGAAGCGACTGGCAGAATCCAATCGATTCGCCAGGTCCTGTTGCCGAGCAGGAGGTGGGCTCAGCAACAGGCAGCGAAGTTTGGCCGTGTCGATGACAGACACGACATTGGCTCCCGAAGCCGTCACCAGCGCCCAGCGTCCATTGGGCGTGGCGGCAACGCCGAAACCATCGGCGTAAAAATGATCGATGTCATCCAGCAGCACCTCCGCGACGTGATATTGTTTCGGTCCATCCGACGCGTCCTTCGCTGGCCGAATCGCCGCCATGCCATGCGTCAGATACCATCCCTGTTGAATTTGCACCAGCGGATTCAGGTTCTTCGGCCGCATAAACGGGATCAGAAGATATCCGCCGGCACTCGCCGGCAGCTCCGTGATGTGCCGCATCTGGATCACTCCCGGCACATCCACACGTGCAGCCACCACCTGATGGCTGGTGTCGATGACGGTCAGCTCCGAAACTGGGGGCTGGTCGGCCGGGGTCACGCGGGCCAGCAGATTGGCAACGTAGACGCGGCTTCCATCGCGCGACAGAGCAATGTATTCCGGATAATGTCCCGCTTGCAGCCGCTTCAGTTCCCGCCCGGATTTGAGATCGACGAGCGAGATGTCATCGCCCAGCGTATTCGCCACATACAAAATCTTTCCGGAGCGATCGGTCGTCAATCCCACCGGTCCCCAGCCAACCGCCAGCGTGCGACGAATCTGAAAGCCCTGCGCGTCAATTTCCGTCACATTGTCGTCGTTTTCGTTCGAAACATAGAGCGTTTTTCCGTCCGGCGAAAGCGTGATGCCGCGTGGCATTCTCCCCACGCGAATCCGTCGCGTCACTTGCTGCGTGCGGGCATCCACCACCAACACCTGATCGCTGTCCTCGCACACGATATAGAGCCAGTGGCCGTCTGGGGACAGCTGCATGGCCACCGGACTCAGGTATTTCGATCGCGGCAATGTATTTGCGGAGTCGTAATTACGCCGTTGCGGAGCGGCCGCAACTCCTGGCTGCCACAGCGCCCCAATCACTGCTACGAAAACCAAAACGGCAACGCTGAAATGCAATCTTCCCCATTGCCTGTCTCGGATCACCGAACTCGCGCGCCGGATTCTCATTGCGCTGTCCCGCTTCGTGTTGCCTCGGCGGCAGACGGCCCCGCAGGCTCGGTCACGGTCAGAATCTGGTCGGCGCGGACATCCTTCAGCGTCTGTACGGTTCCGCTGGGCCAGCGGATGATCAACGTATCGACGGTCGAATGGGCACCCAGCCCGAAATGCGGCCGCGGATCATTCTGGGAAAGATAGCCGCTTTCAGACGTGGACTGCACAAACTGATGCAGCGTGCCGGCGTCCGCCTCCAGGCTCGCGCCGTAGCCGTCCCGATTGCTGCGCGTTCCCACCAGCTTGATCGTCAGCCAATGGTTGCGTTTTCCAGCAGGCGGTATATTGTGCAACAGCATGCCTTTGCCCCCCAGCGCGGTGACGAACGCGTCGATATATCCGTCGTTGTCGTAGTCAGCGAAGCAGGCGCCGCGGCCTACAATCTGCGCCCGAAAGAAATCTCCCGCACGCAGGGAAACATCGGTAAAGCTGCCGTCGCCATTGTTGCGCAGCAGGGAACTGGGCATCGGCACCAGCCACACCATGCCGCCATTCAGGATGAAAAGGTCTTTCCATCCATCGTTATCGAAGTCGAAAAAACCATCTCCCCACCCGACAAATTGACCGGACACCGCTCCCACTCCGGAGGCATTGGTCACGTCCTGAAATCCGCCTCCCGCCTTGCCGAGATTTTGGTAGAAGCGGTGGAAGTGCGCATCGGAAACAAACAGGTCCTGCCATCCATCGTTGTTGTAATCGCCGAAAATGGGGCCCATCGCGGTCGAAGCCTCGCCGTTCTGCCCGTACGCCACGTAGAGATCGGAAGCCACGTCGGTGAAGGTCCCATTGTGGTTGTTGTGATAGAGAAAGCTCGGCATCGTGTCGTTGGCGATGTAAATGTCCGGCCATCCGTCATTGTCGTAATCGCCCACCGTGATGCCCATCGCCCGCCCCGGCTGGCTGGCGATTCCCGACGGCTTCGATACATCGGTGAATGTCCCGTCGCCGTTGTTATGGAACAGCCGGTTCGTTTCCGGCGCGTAGCCGAGTGGCCCTGGATAGTGCTGCGCGGTGTAATACTGCCGATATTTTGGATCGAAATTCAGATAATTCCCGACAAAAAGATCCAGCCGCCCATCGCGGTCGTAGTCGACAAACGCCGCTCCCGTTCCGAAGAACGGATTTTCCACGCCCGCTTTCGCCGTCACATCGGTAAAGGTTCCGTTGCCGTTGTTGTGGTACAGAATGGCGGAGTTGTAGTTGGTGACGTACAAATCTTCGTTGCCGTCGTTGTCGAAGTCGCCTGCGGTCACGCCGACGCCAAAACCTTTTCCCGCGACTCCGGCAGTGGCAGTCACATCGGTAAATGTTCCGTTGCCATTGTTGCGGTACAGATGATTGGTCGCGTCCTTGCCGTCGGGTGCGGAGTGATCGGTGATCCCCGGCATAAAACGTCCGCTGACGACATACAGATCCAGCAGGCCGTCATTGTTGTAGTCGATCCAGGCGCAGCCGGAACCAGCGCCTTCCAGGATGGAACTCAAATCCTTCTCGCCGAACGATTGACGGAAATCGATTCCGGACTTCTGCGTCACATCTTCAAACTGCGGCAATGGGGAAGGCGCAGGAGTCGGTGCCGGAGCAGCCTTCTGCCCCAAAAGAATTCCAACCGCCGCCATCATCAGAAGAAGCGATGTCGATGCGATTCGAACTACGAGCGGGCGCGGGAATGTTCTCATCGGTGTCCTTCGCGTTGCGCGTGCAACGCGCTGCCGAGGGGCGTCGGAGTGTCGAAGCGTCGCAGCGCCAGCGGAAAATGATTTGCGGGCGCGAGAGCCGGACTGTCATGACATCCCTGGCAGCCGCGGTCTTCTCCATTGCGCACCCAGATCCAGCTGCGCTGTGCGTGCAGGATGTCTCCCTTGACTCCCAGCAGCTCAAATCGAATCGGCGCATCCGCCGGGACGGTCGCATAAAACGACCCATCGGACTCGACCGGAGCATCGCCCACGATGCGTTCACGGTTCCCCGGTTGCTCCAGTGTTAGAACGCGAACCCTCGCAATGCGTCCTGCCAGACGACCGCCCGCCACATCTTGCGAAATATAGGAGTCCAAACAGAGAATGCGCCCGGTTTGCGCCGTTGGATGGAGAATGCTCCAGTAGATTTGCGGCAGGGCATGTGGAACCAGGGGAACCGCCTGCACGCTGGAAGCTTGTGTGTTTTGATAGAGCAAATCTCCCACCGACTTGCGGGCGAGATCAAAGGAGTAGAGGTCAAAATTGCGATTTTTCGAGCACGCAGAATTCTTCTTGGCGACGACTAATGTGGTGTTCTGAAGCTGTTCCGCGGAGGCATAGTCCGACGGTGGCCTCGTTACGTTGGAGGCGCGCAACGCCCCCTGCCCGATGGATGCCAGCTGTCCACCTTCAGAATCTCCAGACGTCTCGAGAAACACGATGGTTCCATCCGCCAACTCGATCGCACCGCCGCGGTTCTTGTTGGCCATTGCGTCGTCGCGAAGCAGCGCCAGGCCCGATCCATCCGGTCGAAGGGTGAACAGCGTGCGCGACCTTTTTGCGGTGGCACCCGGAACCAGCAGCGACTCGGCCGAAACCAGGATGCGTCCACTGCGCAGCACCGTCTCCACTTGAAAATTTCCCGGTCCAAACGTGATGGGATGAGGGTCCGATCCATCCATCCGGCTGACGTAGACCGCCGATCCGCGCAGGCTGCCGCTTCCGCTGACGAACGTATACACAACCTGGTTCTGCGGCAGGTATTTGGGTTCGAGACAATCACCCGCGCCGTGCGTAACCTGTCGCAGCCCCGACCCGTCCACAGCCATCTCCCAAACTTGCCAGGGATCGCCCTTAACCCGCTGGGCGGAAAAAAGAATTCGGCTCCCGTCGGAGGAAACCTGGGGATCGGCGGCGGCAAAAAATCCTGGTGTGAGCGGTACCGCAGCGGCTGATCCATCGCTGGATCGCAGGCATACCAGGCGGCTTCCTTGCGGGAACCGCTGCGTCAGACGGGTAGACGTCACCGTGGGCGCTTCAACGAATAGGATCGCTGGATTCGATGGAGAACTGGTGGATCCAATGGGTGCGACGGGGCTTGCGGCCGCTCCCGAGGCTCCATGCAACGTGCACAGCGCCAGGAACAAACCGGCTGCCAACGTGGTCCACAATAGCTTCATGTCCCAAACCTGAGCGCTCGAGGCGGAAATCCGCTGGGAGTGTTCTTTTCTGCGGAAGGTACTGAAAAGTATAGGGAGAAAGCGCACACTCGCCTGTGACGCAGGTCACGAAACAGGCTGGGATACCGAAGAAGCGGCGCTGGCCTAGAAGCGGGTTTGAATCGAGTAGAGAGAGCTATGTGTCAGGATGAAAAGCGTCTTGCCATCCTTGCCGCCAAAGATCAGGTCAATGGGACGCTCTGGAACGTCGATGGTACCGATTTGTTTGCCGCTGGGATCATAAATGATAATGTTGCCTGCCGCCAGGTAGACGTTTCCCTTGCTATCCTGGATGACGCTTTCGCCGCCCTGTTCAGCAAACAGCTTCAGGTTTGAAAGTGTGCCATCCTGACCGACTCTTCCGGAGTAGGTTTTCTGCTCGGACTCTTCGCTGACATAAAACAGGCGTCCCGGAACGGCCTTTGCAAGGCTAAAAGCACGCAAAACGTCGGACATTTTCACGCCCCACTCGGTCGCTCCATCGATAAAGTCCTTGCCGGCGGGAATGAAGGTAGTCCCGTCCGGGGAAATGAATTGGTACTGCCTCGGCGTCGTCACCTGCTGGACAAAATCATGGCTGCCCCAAGTTTCGACCGGCAGAACCGCAGTCATGTCCGGACGCGGAGCCGCTGCCACTGGTTGAAGGAGCGTAATTTTGTCATCGAGCGCGTCTGGCCGGAACGTATACACCGTGCCCTTTCCTGCATAGGAAATCACCATCAGGTTTCCCGCCCCATCGATTGCAAGCTGGGTCGGCTGCAGGGAGTTGTCGCGGAGGATTCTTAGATCGCGCGATTCCTGAGTCCAGCGATAAATCCTCTGCCAATGCGTGTCGACGAAATAGAGTCGTCCCTGCGCGTCCACTGCCGCTCCCGAGATGGTGAAGAACCCGCCGCACAGCTTCTCGAGCTTGGCTCCTTCAGCCAGCACCGGCGCAGGCGCCTGCTTCCGCGGCTCCGGCTTCTTGCCGGAGATCGACAGTGATGCCAGCTCGCTGTAGCGCACCTGCACGTCATACGATTGGTCGAAGACGGAATTGTCGAAGGCAACCTTGCTGTTGCTGTTCACGTGGAGATTCTTGAGCTGAATATCGCTCGACCGCGCGACGCGCACCGCGTAGGGAAAGGGCTGATAGCTTGCGATGACCCGGTAGGAATGGAAGTTGGCGACAGTAATGTTGCTGGAATCGTCGATCTCGAGCGGCAGCGCAAAGGGACCCTCCCCCCACTCTTCTTCCGTCTGCAGGGAGTCAATCTCCCAATTCGATACATGACGCAGGACGATTTCATTCCGTACATGGTGCTCGCTGGAAAGCTCATACACGTGGCCCGGTGTCGATGTGTTGGAGATATACATGCCCGCCTGCGCATACGTGTCGGGCGTCCAAATGTCGGCAAACGTACCCCCGCCGCCGTTCGTGATCCATAGGCTGGGATACTGCGCGTCCCACCGGAGATGAATGTCCGGGTCGGCGGTATGCGTATTGTTGTACGGACTGACGCGCGTTCCGTCGGCGCGATTGGTACCGTGGCCCCCCAGGAAGCGGACATCGTCCATCAGCGAATTCTCCCCGGCCATCCACATCACGCCTGCGGCGCGACTGTTGATCCCGTTGGTATAGATTCCAATCCCGGTCACGATATTGGTTCCACCCTTGGGCGTTTCCAGCAGCGGCTTGGCGTTGCCAACTCCTTGAAATCCTGGCGTGGAGTCAGGCAGGATGAACTGGGTCGTGCTGGGATGCAGCCCAATCAGGACCGTGTCCGGCTTCAGCGTGAGCGTGTCGCTGACGATGTAGTGCCCCGACGGAATATAGAGCGTCGGATGCTCGTCAATCGCCCGCTGAATCGCGGCGGTGTCATCCGTCACGCCGTCGCCCTTGGCTCCCAGAGTGTGAAGGTTCACCCATGCATCGCGCGGCGGCAGATTGCGAATGACAGGCAAGCCCACAGGCGGTAACGCGGTCAGCGGCACCGTCTGGAACGAAGTTTCAATTTTCGCTGGCGCATCCAGATCGGCGATGGTCAAACCGTGCGAAAAAGCCTGTACGCGATACATCCCTCCGGGCCCGGCAACTTTCTTTCCGCTGTCGCGAAACAGGGCAAACTGCCGCACATGCTTGCACAGAATTCCCTCCAGGTTGATCTCCGTCCGCGGATTCTTCTCATTGCTGATGATTACGACCGGACCGCTAATGTCCTGAAAGCGTGAGTTCTTCACCCAAAGCTCGTCGGAATATCCCGGATCGATCGCGATGGCCGTCGGGACACTTCGAAATTGATCGTTATCCAGCGTCAACCCGGCTTCATGTTCCTGGATGGCCGCAACCTTCTGGCCTTCAAATGTGGAGTCGAGCAGCGTGAACTGCCATCCGGGGGAGGGCATCTCCGTTATGATTCCGTACTGACCCCCATAGAAATGCAGATCTTCGGCCTCGTTGCCAATGTCCTTCAGCGCCGCCAGGCCCGAGTCCAAGTGAAAATCCATGTGGGTCAGGAAACAGTGCTGCGCCACGTGGAAGCGAATGCCCACAGCGGCCGGATTGCCATCCTGAATTTCAAAATCGATATTGCTCATCGCCGAATAAAAAGTTCCCGGATTAGCGTCTTCGACTTCTGTTGCCGGGACTGTTCCGGGGAAAGGTCCACGGTGGAAATACGGATGCCTGCCGCCTGCAAACAGCACCATGTAGCCGACGCCATGCTGAAATCCGGGAGTGTTTTTGCCAAGCACCAACACCGGTCGCGCGGGACCATACCCAATGACGCGCACAGCTGGCCAAACGTAGAGGGTCTTGCTGATGCGATATCGCCCCGACGGAATGAAGACGATGCCTTGCTTCGTCGTGGCTTCAACCTGATCGATGGCTTGCTGAATGGCGGCGCTGTCGTCGGCGACCCCATTTCCGTGGACGGAAAATTTGCCCGGCGTCAGATATACTGCGGTCGAATCATCCAGACGCACGGGGTAGTAGGAGGCAGCCAATAACGGCATCGCAATCAGCGATGCCAGGATCAAGAACACAGCGGATTGCATCGATCCAATCTTCATTGACTTCCTCCCAGAACAGTTACATGCGCTCGCTACAGATCGCCCAGGGGCCTACCAGACGTAGGTCGCGACATCCCCGTCGGGCAACGTCGCCGTCATCGCCTTGCCGTGATAGCTGACATTGAACGTCGTCGGAAAATTCCCGGTGTTCGAGACTACCAGGATCATTTTCCCGTCGGGTTTGAGGAATGCCACGTTCGCCAATTGTTCAACATCATTGGACTCGACGCGAACTGAACCCGGCGGCACAAATTTAGATATCTGCGCGATCACGTAATAGGCAACATTCAACGTTACGCCGTCGCCATCCAGAGTGATTGCACCCGAACAGGAGCCGCATCCGCCATCGTTGGTGTGCGGGCCATCTTCGGGATCGGCCGCAAGATTCCACAGGAGAACGTTCTTGCTCCAATTCCTGGTGGCCCCAATTACAACATCGCTGACAGGCTCTGAAATATCGATGCCGGTATCGTGGTGACCCCCGGTAATCGATTGTTCCGTGAAATAAATGTTTTTGTCTGGAAAGGCGTCATGCACCTCCGTCAAAGCAGTGATTCCGCCGCCGTATAAATGCCATGCCGATCCGTCGACATACTTGCTGGCGTCCGGGTCTTTCAGAATTGACAGCGCGTAGGAGGTGACATCGGGATTGTGGTCATAGATCAGAATCTTTGTGCGGATATGCGCCTTTTTGAAGGCCGGCCCCAACGCATCCTTGATAAAGTTATCCTCCTGCTGGGCAAACATCACCATGCTGGGCGTGTTCTTCGGATTCAGCGGTTCATTCTGCACCGTGATGGCGTCAATCGTGATTCCCGCAGCCTTCATACCTTGCACATACTTCACAAAGTAATTTCCGTAGGCCTTGTAATACTCAGGCTTCAGCGTGCCTCCCTTGGACTTATCATTCGTCTTCATCCATGCAGGAGCGGACCAGGGCGACCCGAGAATTTTGATCTTCGGATCGATGGCCAGAATCTCTTTCAATGCTGGAATGACATCGACCTCGTCAGGCGCCAGGCTGAACTTCGCCAGCGTCGGATCTGTCTCACCCGCCGGCATATCGTCATAGGAATACACATTGGCATTCATGTCCGACGAGCCGATGCTCACTCGCAGATAACTCACGCCGATACCATCGTCATCGTTCGAGAAAAGCTGTTTCAACAGGGAAGCTCTCGCCGGGGCTGACATGTGCATCAGCAGCTGCGCGCTTCCGCCGGTCAAGGCAAAGCCGAACCCGTCCATGGTCTGAAACTTCTTCGCATCGTCGACCGCAATCGTGGGCACATCGTTCTTGGCGGTTGAGAATTCCAAAGCATTGGGTTGCTGCGCTACCAGCGAGGACTTATCGGGAGTTGTCAACCAGACGTTCGCGGTTTGCGCCATCAAAGTGCAGGCCGCAAAGGGCACAAAAGCCACAAAGGCAAATAACGGATGTACCATCGATTTCGATTTCATGAGAGCCTCCCATTCCCGCCCACTGGGCAGTATGAATTGTAGTGTGACGTTTCTTGAAATATCTTTTTCATGCCACGATTCAGTTCCCAGACACCCAATTGGACGACGACCATGATCCGTTGCGTTTGCCCATCATGGATGAGATTAGCCGCGACTCAATTCCCGGTCGAAATGGGGCAGGGGTCATTGCGAAAGATTCGCAGCCTGAAATTTGTTCTGGGCGGATCAAAACGCAGCCGCGCGTCAAATATCTGTTGCATGACTGCAAGTGAAAAGGACGGCGAGTATCACCGTCCTTTTCCAGGTTGAGGATTTCTCCCGATTTAGAAGGACAGTCGACCACTGAATCGGGCCGCCAATAGAACCGCCAAAATTGTTATAGCGGAGGACCGGTACAGTAGCATTTTGGCCGAAAGCGCACGGTGCCGCGTCCAACGCATTGTTCTGGAAATACTCATACGCCGTGCCGTGAAACTGGTTTGTTCCGCCCTTGGTGATCTGGTTAAACAGAATGCCGCCCACGCCATACTCGGCGGAGAATGCTGAGGTATCGATCTTCACTTCGGAGGTGGTTTCAAAGATCGTGACATCCGAGTTTTGGCTCATCGGCAGGGTAGTGGTTGCGCCGTCTGCCAGTACGCTGCTGTAGGGAAGATTGCCGTTCACGGAAGCAACCTGACCCGGGCTGAGAGAGTTCGATGCGTTTTGCGGCGTCCCCGAGGTTCCAGGCATCAGAATGATGAAGTTTTGCCAGTCCTCTGTGACCTGCGGCAACAGTTGCATGCTCTTCGCAGTCAGAGTGGTCGACTGCGATCCGCTCTCTGTCTGCAGCAGTGGTGTGTTTGTGGTGACGACGACCCTGCTGGAAACCGCCCCCACTTTCATCTGCGCGTCAATGCCGGTCGTTCCGACCATCAACACGATGGGGCCGCGGACGCAGGTTTCAAAGCCGTCCATGGTGAACGTCAATGTGTAATTGTCCGGACGATGGATCCGGTATCGAACAGACCGCTGCTGTTCGTTACGTGCGTGTGGGTAACGTTTTTATCGACGTCCAGAACTGTAACAGTGATACCCGGCAGAACAGCTCCAGTAGCGTCGGTCACGCTGCCGCGGATATCTCCAGAGTTCGTGTTTTGCGCCAGACCGATTCCGGTCGCGCAAAGAGAAAAACATATCGACAAGCCAACAGGGCTGTGCCACGCAAGAACTTCCTCATAGATTGCCTCCTGAAAATTCTGGCTTCGTCTTCGCGCTTTTTATGGGCCGAATGCCAGATGCTACCCATCGCCCTGGTTGCCAACGATTCCTGTTGTAAGTCCAATATCATCCAGACAACCGTTTGTCTTGGCGCATCGGAACAACAGGCTTGATAACCGCGACCCATTAAACGTCTGACTTTATTCTTTTGTCAATGGATAATTTTTGATGTAGGCTATCAGTCAATCGATTGTCTACAGCCTCTTGGGCGTATCCGCAGCGGATAATGTCCCCATCGGGGGGAAGGCGGCCCCTTACTTGACGCACTCGTATCGATTCGAGCAACACGTGCCGCGACTTGCAGACGTCTCACGTTCTGTTCGCAAGATGTGCATAAAATGGCTCATGTCGCCGCTTTCATCCGCGTCGCCCTTGGCGTTGCAGGCTGTCATGAAGGAATTTACGATGAGTTACCTTGGTGTTACGAGATTCGGAGGAGGTCGGGTGATTGCTCGTTGGCTGCCTGAACCGAACAGGGTGAATGCCGATGCCGACTAACGATGGCCGCACCGGCAACCCGAAACTCAACTCGACCGGCGAGCCTGTCAGTCTAAAACAGCTGGCGGAGTATCTTGGCCTGAACCCCGCAACCGTCTCCGTTGTGCTGAACAATGTCCCCGGGCGCTCTATTCCGCAGCCGACGCGCGAACGCATCAAGGCCGCAGCCGAAAAGCTCGGTTACCAACCGAACCTGCTCGCCCGTTCCTTGCGCAACCGCAAAACGCACACCATTGGAATTCTTGTGCCGGAGTTGGGCGAAGGCTACCACACCCAGGTGATGAGCGGCATCGGCGATTACCTCATTGGCAAAGGATATTTCTACTTCACCGTGCATCATCGCCATCGCAAAGATCTGGTGGAGGAATACTGCAACATGCTGGTCAGCCGCGGCGCGGAAGGTTTGATCGCGATCGACACCTTGTTGGAACATAAGCTTCCAGTTCCTGTCGTGGCCGTGGCCGGCCACGCCCGCTTGGAGGGCGTCACCAATCTCGTGCTCGACCATGACCGCGCTGCCGAATTGGCGCTCACTCACCTGTATTCATTGGGGCATCGCGATCTGGCGTACATGCGTGGGCAACCCTTCAGTTCCGACTCCGATGACCGCTGGCGAAGCACGGTGAAGATGGCGCGGAAACTTGGCCTGCGCGTGAAGCCGGAGCTGGTGGTTCGATTGGAGCGCGATATCACCACACCGGATTTGGGTTATCCCGTCGTGCAACAACTGCTCAACAGCAATCAGCGCTTTACGGCCCTGGTTTCCTTCAACGACGTGGCTGCGATGGGCGCCATGCGTGCGCTGCAGGATGCCGGCCTGCGCGTGCCCACCGACGTTTCTGTCATCGGCTTCGACGATATTCGGGCAGCGGCATTTATCAGTCCCAGCCTCACAACGGTGCGGCAACCGCTCCGAGAGATGGGATGGATGGCGTCAGAGTATCTGCTCGCCCGGCTGCAGGGGGAGGAGAAATTCCGCGAGCAGATTGTGATTTATCCCGCACTCACGGTGCGCGAATCGACCGCTGCCGTGGCTCATGCCGACGATGCGCCGGACTCGCATCGCAAAACCAGAAGGGGAACGAAGAACAAGGATGCATCCTCCAAAAATCGGATCGCCGCCCTTGACAAGGAATGACCGTCGCCTGATCTCCGTCGTGTGGCTGCATCTCGCGTTTGCCGCCACTGGATTCGGCACCACCTTGTTGGGCTGCCTGCTTCCGGCTCTGCACTCCGCATGGAACCTCACCGACGCTCAAGCCGGATTCCTCTTCGCCTGTCAATTCACAGGCGCCGCACTCGGAGCCTTGATGGTGCGGGAAGATCTGTTCCGCAGCATTCAACAGGGCTATCTCGTCATGGTGGCAAGCGCCGTTGTCCTGGGAACGCTGCACGGCTACGGCGCTGCTCTCGTCTTTTTCTTTTTTGGCCTCGGTATGGGTTGGGCCATGACTGCCATCAACATAGTTGGCGGCACAGTTTTCGAACGCCCCGGCGCTGCGCTCTCATTACTGAACGCCTCCTGGATCGTGGGCGCAGCGCTCTCGCCGGAAATCGCCACCCGTTGGGTTCGCCACTGGCGCCCCATGCAAATTTACTTTGTCGTTGCCGTCGCCTTCGCGGTGATCGCCGCGATTCTCCAGCATTATCGTGTCAACCTGCTGGGAAATAGCATCCGTCGCCTGCGAGTCGGCGAGGGTGCCACGCCATGGCTCCTGATTGCAGGATTCTCGCTGCTCGCATTTCTGTACGTCGGTGTCGAGGTATCTGTGAGCGGCTGGATGATGACGTTCGTGCATCGTCTTCCCGTCGCCGGAGGTCTGTGGGCGGCGCTCATCACTTCCTCTTTCTGGCTCGCGCTTCTCTGCGGCCGTCTTCTCGCCCCGGCCGTTCTGCTGCACGTATCGGAGTCGCGCCTGCTGCTGGCAGCGATGGTGGTCGCATGCTGCAGCGTCATTTCGATTCTGCTCAATCACTCCCCAGCGGCCATTCTTCTTTCCGCCGTTTCTGCCGGGCTTGCACTGGCGCCCATTTTTCCGCTGTGCGCCTCCCGCGTCCTGGCCCTTACTCATGAGTCGCCGCAAACCAAATGGCTTTTCTCCGTCGCAGGAATGGGTGGGTCGGTGCTGCCCTGGCTAACCGGCAGGCTTTCGACGCACACCGGCTCTTTGCGCGATGGTTTGCTGGTGCCTGTCGTTGCGCTGGGAATCATGATTGTGTGCTTCGTGCTGATCGCAGGCCGTTCGCAGGCCGACGCGGACTTCACTCAGCAGGCCGAGTCAAGTGTGCTGTAGTTGCTGTCGGCGAAGCCCATCGGCTGACGGCCTGACACCAATGCCGATTCTTTAAACAGCGCGTTTCTGAAACGGTTCCGCGTGGACAATGCCTTTGTCTTCGCGCACCGTAATGATCTGGCCTGCGGTGATATTCGTCAGCCGCTGGGTAATGCCGCTGGGCCAATGGATCTCGACCACATCCGCCTTGCCCGCTTGGGCAAGT
Source organism: Acidobacteriaceae bacterium (assembly GCA_049692235.1). Classification (GTDB taxonomy): domain Bacteria; phylum Acidobacteriota; class Terriglobia; order Terriglobales; family Acidobacteriaceae; genus JAKAAZ01. The sequence continues at coordinate 85,945 of JBAVOQ010000190.1, forward strand.
CCGAAGGTAAGGACCAACTCGCTCGAGGAAAGATAGCTCGATCCGCTGCGCATGGTCAGCTTCTGACCCGTCTGTGCCGACTGCACAAACACCACCGCGCCAATGCCGTTCCGATTCGATTTGGTTCCCCACAGCTTCAACCGCAACGAGTGATTCGTGGTTCCGGTATTGCGGAACAGCACGGCCGGCCCATCATTCGTCGTCATGATCATGTCCAGCGCGCCATCATTGTTGATGTCTCCGTAGGCTGCACCGCGGCCGACACGTCGTTCATCGAAGGATTTGCCCATCGCCGCGGCAACATCCTGAAACTTGCCGCCGCCTTCGTTGTGAAACAGATGCGGAGACTCCGCGTAATAGACCCGCTGCTGCACCTTCTCGATGTCGGGATCCAGATGGCCGTCGGCGATGAAAAGATCGAGCCATCCATCCAGATCGTAGTCGAAGAAGAAACAGCCAAAACCCAGCGTCAGCAAACTTTTTCGTCCCACTTCCGACTGCGGAGCGATGTCGACGAACAATCCATTCTTCTGGTTCTGATACAGCGAGATCATCTGGTTGGAAAAATTTGTAATCGCCAGGCTGGGATATCCGGAGTGGTTATAGTCGGCGGCATCGATCCCCATGCCGGCGCGGGCCACGCCATCTTCGCTGAAGCCGATGCCGGAGACCACGCCTTTTTCTGTAAACGTGCCGTTGCGGTTATTGATGTACAGCTTGTTCGGCTCCGTGTCGTTGCTAATCGCAATATCCGGCCAGCCATCTTGATTGGTATCGAGAATTGCGATTCCCATGCTCTTTGAAGTCGCGTTGTAGAGACCGGATTTGTGGGTCGCATCCTCAAAGGTCCCATCGCCGCGGTTGCGCCACAGCCGCACCGAAACGCCTTTGTATGACTCCGGCGTGCAATAGGCCTTGTCTTTGCCGTCCATGGAGCAATACAAATCATTCTGCGGAGTCCACGCCACATAGTTCGCCACCAGCAGATCCAGATGGCCATCGCGGTCGTAGTCGACCCAGGCCGCGCTGGTGCTGAATTCGTCGATGCCCCACAGACCGGCCTGTTTGGTGACATCGGTAAATGTGCCGTTGCCATTGTTGTGGAACAGGTGATTTTGACCGTATGCCGTCACGAACAAATCGTCGTGGCCGTCGTTGTCGTAATCCGCAACCGCGACGCCCATCCCATACATTGGTATCGCAAGTCCCGCCTTGTGGGTGACGTCGGTAAACGTGCCGTCGCGATTGTTATGGTAGAGCGCCGACGTGGTGACGCGGCCCGGATGACCGGGCCAGTTCATTCCATTCACCAGGAAAATATCCTGCCAGCCATCGTTGTCATAGTCGATAAATCCGACACCCGCTCCCATCGTCTCCGGCAGGTATTTTTTGCCGAAAGCGCCGCTGTTGTGCACGAACCGGATCCCGGCGGCGCGGGTGATGTCTTCAAAACGGATGCGCTCACCTGTGTCGGCAGCAGTTTTCGCTGCTTGTTGCGCGGTCGAGCCACTCCCCGGCCCGACAATCGCGCCCTCAGCAACCGAAAACGGCATCGAGCCGAAGAACGAGGCTGCCAGCGCCGTTCCAGAAAGCTTTAGAAATTTGCGGCGATGCGGTTGCTGCTTTTCTTCCTGCGAGCTTGATCCGTCGAATTTTCTACGCTTCAATTTCCACCTCTGTGCAGGACGGGCGAACCCGAAGCGCGATGGTAAGCCGTGCCTGCGATGATTGCATCATGCTTTCCGGGAGAAGTCTCGACTGGCAGTGGCACAGAAACATGTTCGTGAATCGGCTGCCTCTCTCGATTATCGTCGGGATGTTTTTCCAGATACGGTCCAGTCAACGCCTGCGACGACTCATCCGCCTTGAAGCGCAGATAACGCACCTCATACTGGTGCGCCAAGTTTGGTTTGCCCATCCCGGTAGCGCACAACATCATGTTGTAATTCGCTTCCAGATCTTCCGGATCGATATCGAGGGCCTGCTGGAACTGTGCCTGCGCCAGCGCATATTTGTGCTGCAGAAAATAAACGCGCCCAAGATCATTCCGCACGACGCGGTCCTTGGGATATTGATCAATCACCTGCAGTAATTGCGCGATGGCGCCATCGTAGTCGCCCGTCTGGCGCAGCACACGTGCGTAGAAATAATGCGCCCGCGCCAGGTGCGGAGACAGCTGCAATGCCTTGTCGAGCACCACCTTCGCGCCCGTCATATCGCCCACTAATACGCGTGCTCTGCCAATATTCACCCATCCATCGGGATTCGTGGGATCCGCCTGCGTGACCCGCTCAAAGGCCGCTTCCGCCCCCTTCAAATCTCCCTGCAGCAACAGGCCGATGCCGTAATCGTTCCACCGTTGCCAGTCCGCCTTATTGGTGACCACCTGCGCCGTCGGCTTAGGCGCATTCGGAGGCAACACGTCCAGATCCGCATCAGCGCTGGCCATCACCACAGTCGGCGGGTCAGGAATCCCCTTGATCTTTCCCGAAACATCGGAGGTGTCTCCGGTGAAAACCATTCGACGATCGTCGTAGGACGGCGTCACGTCGTGCGGTCCTGTCGTTTCAGAAACTCCAGCGAAGGCATAGTGGGTATTGAACCAGGAGAACTTGCGGTAATTCAACTTTGCCTGCAGATGAATTTTCCCGCGCACATTCTTCGGAATCTGCAGCCGGAAGTGAACCGTGTCGGCAGCTCCCGGAGGAATCAAGTGCGCATAGATGGTCGCCCTCGCCGCCCAGGCATTGCGCTTGTCAATGGGATTGCCGTGCGCATCGATCGCCCACGAGCGATAAAAGTGCGCTCCCGGCTCAACCGGTCCATGACCGTTGTCCTCCACCATGCCGCTCCAGAAAAGCACGTGGCCGGCATCGTCCGTCGCTTTCAGCTCCAGCCAGCAATCGAATGCGTCGACAGTCCCGCCGGGAAAGAAGTGGCCCACTGCGAGTGTGCGGACGACCACATCGACGCGTTCCGTCTCTCCAGCGCGAACCGTCCCCTGGACGCGGTCGAGTGGCGCAGTCACGGGCGCGACCGGGGGGCCCTCCGCAGATCCTATCGGCGATTTCATTTCAGATTCTTCACCCACCGCGAATGTCGTCGCCAACTGCGGCGCGGCGTACATCACCTTGCTGTTCGACAGGCGATTCTCCGCCGTTTCCGGCGAGATGGCGAAAATGTCGACGCGAACTTTCTTATCCTTCAGAAAGTCTTCAGTGCCTTTCAACTGCACTGCATCCTTGTTGGCAAAGGGAAGCGCAGTATTGGCTGCGACGAAGCGATGCGAGTCGACCATCCCGTGCACATTTCCGGCATCGTTGGAAGGCGTCTTCGGCATATGGCAATCCTCGCAATCCATCGGCTTGGGTGGATAGTAAAAGGACCGCGCACCCAGGCCCGAGACGCCGCTGGCCTGCCAGTTGTCATAATCGTCAAAGCCGCGAATCCAGCGATAGTTATTGTCGGCAACATCCAGATGAACCTTGTGGCAATTCCCGCAATATTCCGCGGATTGACTCCCGCGCATGAATGGCTTTAGAAATGTCCGCCGATGCGGCTCCGGGTCTTCTTCAATCAGATAGTCGATCAGGCGATGAACAATTGGATTCTTGCTGGCGACCAAACGCTGCAGCTGCGGATATTCCAGAATAAAGTCGGCGTTGCCCATGGTGCTCTTCTCCTGTCGAATGGAGTGACACACCACACAACCCATGCCGGCCTGCGCTTCTGCCGTAAAAAGACGGCCTTGAATCGGAGTATTGAAGTTGCCTGGAAAGAACAGCGCCGCATCGTGGCAGCCCGCGCATAGTTTGGAAGCCTGCACGCCGTCTACCTGCTGCATGTACACGATGGACTGCCGATACCATTGATTGTTGAAAGACGAGAAATGATGGGCGGAGCTTTCCCACTGCTTGTAAATATCAGCGTGGCAGGTTTTGCAGGTCGCAGAGTCCAGGAAGTAATCGTGCGGCACAGTTTTGCCGGTGTAGGTTTCGGCATCGCTGGGATAAAACGGATTCTTCGAGCCTCCGCCCTCAGCTGCTTCGTCGGCTGGCGCCATGCTGGGGTTGTGAATGGAATGATCTTTTTGCCAGGGAACCGTGCGCAACCACCACGCTCCCGCAGCGACAGCGGCGACCAACACGAGCGATGTCGCAACTCGTACGGCAGCTTTGGCGCCGCCATGCTGCAGCCAGCCCCGGTTCCCGGCCCAAACAGCCAGCAGCATCGCGACCGCCAGCATTGAGACGGCTTCATGCGTGTATAGAATCGGCCATTGCTGGCGACGTGTGCCCGTATACACCAGGACCGCGCCGGCGATGCCGCCCAGCGTGAATGCGATCCATCCGGCTTTCTCCAGTGGGCTTTTTCCCCGCAGCAGCTTTCCCATTCCAGGGATTACGCAAACCACAAACATGCAGCCGAGGAAGATGTGCAGCACGACGACCGCTTCATAAAACAGGGTTGCCGTGGGAAACGCGTAGAGATAGAAAGCGCTCGCCGCCAGCGCCACGCTTAAACCGACTAGCCATCGCCTCATTGGATCCATCTCCGCATTGCATCGTTCCAGTTGCTGGTCGTCATTATTTTCCCGGGGTTTCCATCTGACCCAGACTGCACGTTGCAGCCTGCAATTTCGATGCCGAAGTATAGCGACTGCAATGAACGTTGCGCATCCACCTTTGGGTGGAGACGATCTTTTTCCCGCGAACACGGTTTTACTTGGCGGGGGCGTTTTGCTTCAGGCCCCAACTATAGACAAGCTCCGCATAGCCAAACTGCGCATTTGGGCCAGTTGGATAGATCGCGGAAATGACACTCCCGCCCGACGCATGCGCATAGTACAAAGTCACGCCCAGGGTCCGGGTCGCCTGCCAATCCGCGCTCACATCGGCGACGGTGGCAAAGGAAGAATATCCGTTCCCGGGGCGGCCCGTATAGCCAAACACTTTATTGTCGAAGGCCCCGCCGCCCTGGTACCAGAGATCTTTTCCAGACGTCAGCTGCAGCCAGTGGACATCGCTGCGCACAACAACGTGCTTGCTAGGCTTGTCGATTCCCTGGATGAACGTGTCTTCGTCGTTCATCAGGTTATAGAAAGGGAATCGCGCATACACGCGAGGCGTCGGCAGAATCTGAAAGAACGTGTTGTGCTGGTTGTCTGCCGGATTGTTATCTCCTGTGCTGCGAAATGTGCCCGCGCGCAGCCACGGAGAAGTGGCGACCTGGTTCCATTGATATCCGCCTTCGACGGCATACGCTCCCGCACCGTGCTTGAGCTCGCCCCAGTTGCCATCCTGCAGCGCGCCCCAGAACAGAAAATCGAAATTCCCATGCCCCGCGGGCACGGCCGCCAGAAGATCGCCGCCATACGTGCCCAGACGAATATTTTTGTGGTCGGCCTGGCGAACGGCCAGCGGACGATTGTCGGTCTTCGTAATCCCCGTGCGTCCATCATGATATCCAATGCCAAACGCGCTCCACAAAAGCCGATGGTTCCATTGCGATCGGGTGAAGGCGAGATACTGCAGGTCGACGTTCAGCTCAGGATTTCCGTTCATATTAAAGACTCCCTGATCGGCCCGTCCTGCCATCGCCGTCAGGTCCCACATCCCCGCTCCATAGTGGCCGTCAATGCCGTCGAAGCTGCGCTGGGCGTTCGAGAATCCAAAGTTGCCCACCAGCCGCTGCTGCACTCGATTACTTTGCAGCCACAGAATCGTCGGGTTTTTTGGCTGCGTCTCCAGTCCTCCAAAAAATTCAAATCGCCCCACGCGAAGATTCTTGTCCTTGCCGTGAAAGCTATATCGCAGAAAGGCCTGCTTCAAAAATGCCGCGGCAGGGTATCTGTTGTTGCCGTTTGAGGCGTAATAGGTACCGCCCAGTCCCAACTGACCTTGCGCGCTGATCGGCGAAACGGCATCGTTCGGCAGCCACAGCTCTGCCGGCTGCGCCAGTTCCAGGCTCCAGTCCCAATGACGGATGCGCTGCGACACCGCCACCCGCAACAAAGACTCCAGGTAGCCGTATGTATTCGATTCCGGGGGCGCGGCGAACCACTGCCACACATCCATGCGCGCGCGGTAATTGACGGAAACGCTGACCGGCCGTTTCGCGGAGGCCGCCTCAGCCCTTCCGGGTGCGACCAAAGTTGGCAAAACGAAAAGTAGCGCTGCGAATCCTGCAAGTCGACGGTTTCTCAGTTTCGTTCTCCCCGTATCTATATATAAGTTGCGCTTCGCCGCGATACCCGCGCGTTGCACCCCGACATACCGGCCACAAATCGTTTTCGGGGTTGCTCGCCAAGCTTCTTTGATTGGAGACAGAATGGTCAAGCAACCTGGGGTGGAGAGCCGTCTGCAACTTTCGATGGAGCCCAAAACGTCAGTCGCTTTGCACAGAGCGAATGTTCGCATCGAAAACCCAATCCTGCTGGTCGTTAACCATCGGGTTCGTCGTTCGATCATCCGCACCTGTAACCCGCTCGCGATCGTGATGTGTATCACCGTCAATTAAATCGTTATAGACGATGAGGGTATGATGGTTTGGCGTAAAAAATCTGATCGACTGGATGCTGAAAACCAGTATGCATGAACTTCCCTGTTTGAAATTTCTCTCTATTTTTGCGATTTCTGCGCTGGTCTCTCCAGCATTCGCCCAGCATCACCACCACAACAATTCCGGCATCTCCGCTTCGAAACCGGCGGCCTCGGCTCCGTGGATGAACCGGAACCTCTCGCCGGATCAGCGGGCGGATATGGTGCTGCAACAGATGACGCTGGATGAAAAGATTGACCTGTTGCACGGTCAGGGAATGCTTGGCTGGGAAGGCAAGCCGATGCCCAACGCAAACTTGAGCAACGGTGGCGCCGGATTTGCCCTGGGTGTGCCACGCCTGGGAATTCCCTTGATTCAGATGGACGATGCCGCCTATGGAGTCCGCTTCAGCGCCCGTAACGGGCGCTACTCGACCGCGATGCCTTCCAACCTGGGCTCCGCCGCCAGTTGGGATTCGGAGGCTGCCTGCGAATACGGCGATGTAATCGGACGCGAATTGCGTGCTCAGGGGTACAACATGTCGCTGGGTGGCGGCGTCGATCTGGTCCGCGAACTGCGCGGCGGCCGCACTTTTGAGTACATGGGCGAAGATCCCATTCTGGCCGGCACCATGGTCGGCAACCGCATCAAGTGCGAGCAGGCCGCGCACGTCATTTCCGACATCAAGCACTACGCCATGAACGATCAGGAGAGCGGACGCAATGAGTATGACGCCATCATCGGCAAGCGCGCCATGCAGGAAAGCGATCTGCTGGCATTTCAGATCGGCATTGCCATCGGCCATCCCGGGGCCGTCATGTGCTCCTACAACGCCGTCAACGGCGATTATTCCTGCGAGAACAAATACATCCTCACCGACGTGTTGAAAGGCGAATGGAAATTTCCCGGATTCGTCCTCTCCGATTGGGGCGGCACGCACAGCACCGTCAAAGCCTCGGCCGCGGGACTCGATAATGAGGAGCCGCTGGACACGTTCTATGGTCCGAAGATGAAAGAGGCGGTGCAATCCGGCGCCGTGCCGACGTCGCAGCTCAACGATCACGTGCGTCGCATCCTGCGATCTGAATTTGCCGCCGGCGTTATTGATTATCCGACCCAGAAGAGTGTTGTCGAGGCCGAGCGGGATTTGAAAATCGCGCTCCACGTGGAAGAGAACAGCATCGTCCTACTGAAAAATGCGCACAACCTTCTGCCGCTCGACCCAGCGAAAATCCATTCCATCGCCATCATCGGTTTTCGCGCGGATGTCGGCATGATTTCCGGCGGCGGATCGGCGCAAGTGGACCCAGTGGGGGGCACAGATCCGCAATGGCAGGAGCATGTCTGGTTCCCGCCGTCGCCCTTGAAAGCGGTGACAGCGATGGCGTCGTCGGCCACCGTGAAATTCGATTCAGGCAGCGATCCTGCTGCCGCGGCTGCGCTGGCGGGTCAATCCGACGTTGCCATCGTATTCGTCAATCAGTGGTCGAGCGAGGGCATGGATCTCCCGAACCTTTCGCTGCCCGACAATCAGGATGCGTTGATCGATCAGGTGGCGGGCGCCAACCCACGCACCATCGTCGTGCTTGAAACCAGCACCGCCGTCCTGATGCCGTGGATTGAAAAAGTCGGCGCGGTCGTGGAAGCCTGGTACGCCGGCAGCGATGGTGCTCCTGCGGTCGCGAACGTTCTGTTTGAAGACGTCAATCCCAGCGGTAAGCTGCCCATCACCTTTCCGCTGACCGAGGCCGATCAGCCGCCGCCGCAAATTGTTGTGCCTCCGCCAGGAGCGCAAGGGAAAGCTGCCGTCATGCGTTCCGGCGTCGCCAAGCCAACCTTCACCGTGCATTACACCGAAGGCTCGACGGTCGGCTACAAGTGGTACGAGGCGGAAAACAAACCGGTGCTGTTTCCGTTCGGTTTTGGATTGTCCTACACGACGTTTAGCTACTCCAACCTGCAGGTGGAACCGGGCGCCACGCCCACCGTCACCTTTACCGTAAAAAACACGGGGGACCGTGCTGGAGAAGAAATTGCCGAAGTTTATGCAGGCCTACCGGCCAGCACCAACGAGCCGCCGAAACGGCTGGTGGGCTGGAGCAAGGTGCAATTGAACGCCGGGGAAAGCAAGCAGGTACACATCACCATTCCGCAGCTGTATCTGTCTATCTACGATGAGCAGCAGCCGGGCTGGAAGCTGGTGCCGGGGACCTACTCGTTCATGGTGGGCGGCTCGTCCGCGGATCTTCCGCTGGTGCAGCAAGTCAATCTATCCGCCAGCACTGGAACCAGCGGACAATAGCGGCGCGGCCATTGAGCCATTGCGGATTGCATCGGCAATGGCCACGGCTTCGCGCGCAGCCTTCACATCGTGGACGCGAACCAGGTGCGCGCCTGCAACCACGGCAGCGGTCACGGCGGCCAAAGTCGCACTGCCGCGCTGATCGGCCGGGATATCGTGTCCGTACGTCTGCGCCAGCGTTCTACCTAAGAATGCCTTGCGCGATACGCCTGCCAGCAGGGGATAGCCGAGTGTGTGTAGTTCGTCAAAGCGCGCCAGCAGCGGATAATTTTCGTCGAGAACTTTTCCGAAGCCGAATCCGGGATCAAGAACGATGGCCGCATGGTCGACGCAGGCCGCGATGGCGGCGTCCGCTCGCTGCTTCAGTTCGCGCAGCACCAGCGGTACCACTTCCTCGCGCGGCAGCGGCGGCTGTGTGCGCCATTCAGTGCTACGGCCGCGGGTATGCATCAAGATCACGCCACAGCCCAGCTCCGCGCAGGCAGCAGCCATCGCCGCGTCCCACAGAAATCCGCTGACGTCGTTGACAATCTGCGCACCCGCCCGCACCGCGGCTCTCGCGGTTTCAGCTTTGTAAGTGTCGATGGAAAGAATCGTCTCCGGCAGCGTTTTCAGAATGCCATCCATCACCGGCAGCACGCGGTCGAGTTCTTCCTGCGCGGAAACCGGCGGTCTCGTGCCAGGTCGCGTGGATTCGCCGCCAATGTCGAGAATGTCCGCGCCCTCGTCCAGCAGCCGCAGCGCATGATCGATGGCGCTCGTTGCGGATAAAAATTTTCCGCCGTCCGAAAAAGAATCCGGCGTCACATTCACCACGCCCACCAGCAGTGTTCGCTCGCCAAGCGAGAGTGAGCGTGTACCCAGAGCCCAGCGGAAATGCGATCGTGGCGCGACAGCCATACCTCATTCTAAGGCTGAATCTTTTTCATTCCTCCGCGCCTGCGAGCAGCGAAAAAGACATCGCCGACCCTCCTGATTTGGCCCGCTGAAATGTTACACTCGCGCCCATCATGAGAATTTTTCCCCGCAACACCTTTCTGCTCTCGGCTGTCCTCGTTTTGCCGTTCAGTGGGCTGGCCGCGTATCGTCACCATCGCGCTCGAAACACACCTACAGGCACGTTGTCGCACCAGATTGATGCGTTACTGGCCGCTCCCACCGCGGCCCAGGCGCATTGGGGAATTTCCATCACCACCTTGGACGGACGCCTGGTGTATGAAAAAAATGATGCGCAACTGTTCGCTCCGGCGTCGAATGCCAAACTGCTCACCACCTCGACCGCGATGGCGTTATTCGGCCCGAATACCACCATCGAAACGCGTGTCCTCGCGCCCAGCGCGCCGGATGCGCAGGGAACGGTCCACGGCGATGTCACTCTGGTCGGCGCCGGCGACCTCAGCATGTCGGGTCGCGCCTATCCGTACAGCGGAAAAACCGAGCGGCCGAATCCGCCACTCAGCGCGCTTGAAGCGCTCGCGGATCAACTGCAACAACGCGGCGTCAAGCGTGTGGAAGGCAACATAATTGGCGACGATACCGCTTTCCCGCAGGAGCCATATGGAACCGGCTGGGCCTGGGACGATCTGGTGTGGGATTACGGCGCTCCGATTTCCGCCCTGACAGTGAATGACAATATTGTCTATCTCGCCGTAACGCCCGGCGTGCAGCCCGGCGATCCGGTGACGTTCACCTGGAACCCCGACGGCACCGGCTCGTTTTACACGGTTGAAAATGACGCTCGCACCTCGGTGGTGGGATCGCAGCCGTCGCTGGGGTTGGATCGTCCGCTCGGCTCGCACGAGATCCGCTTGTTCGGCACGCTGCCCGCCGGTGGCGCTCCGTCTCACATCGCACTCGCCGTCATCGATCCGGCGCAGTTTGCCGCCATTGCCTTTCGCCAGATGCTGGAAGCCCGCGGCATTCCCGTCACTGGAAACGCAACCGCGCACCATCGTCCCTCCGTCGATACGGCGATCTATGAGCAAAGCGTAATGCGGATGCTGGCGCTGCCCCCAGCCACACAATCCAATGGAGTCGCGCAGATTGCTCCCGTCGTGCCCGCCGGCGCGTTTGTGCTGGCTTCGCGCACTTCAGTTTCGCTGCTCGAAGACATTACGGTCACCAACAAGGTAAGCCAGAATCTGCACGCGGAAACTTGGCTGCGCCTGCTGGGCCAGCACTTCGGCGAAGACGGTTCCATTGTGGAAGGCGCTCGAGTGGTACGCGCGCAAATGCTGCGCGCCGGGGTGCAGCCGCAGGATTTCTTTTTCTACGATGGCTCCGGCCTCTCGCCGGAAGATCGCATCACGCCCCGCGCTTTGACCACATTGCTGCGATATGTCGCGGAACAACCGTGGGCAGCGGAGTTTCGCTCCACCCTGCCGACCGGGGGGATCGATGGAACCCTGTCCGATCAATTTCTGCATGGTCCCTTGCACGGCCAGGTCTTCGCCAAGACGGGAACCCTGGAAGAAGTGAGCGCGCTCAGCGGCTACGTGAAGGCGAAGGATGGGCGCACTCTGGTTTTCTCTGTCCTTTGCAACGGGCACATGCCGGAGGCCAAAGGCATTACAAAAACCATCGATGCCATTGTCACCGCAGCGGCGAAGACCGATTCGGTGCGATGATAAACAGGGACTCGCCCAGTTCCCCTAACCTGAGCCGAATCGTCGATTTCCTTTTCCTAGGAGGACGCTATGTCGGAAACAAAGCCGCAGACCTACGCCAATCACACCCGCCTCGATCCCTGGTACCACTTTTTTCTGGCGCCAATCGCCCTGATACTCTTCATCGCTTCGATTGTCCACCTGGTTCGGCATCCCCATCCTTGGGGTCTTGTGCATGTCGTCCTGGCCTTCGCCTTATTCATGCTGGTGTTCAAGCTTCGCACCTATCCGTTAAAGGTGCAGGACCGCGTCATCCGGCTGGAGGAGCGGCTGCGCCTGGCCACCCTGTTGCCGGAACCACAGCGTGCCCGCATCAACGAACTGGACATTCGCCAGCTCATCGCGCTGCGCTTTGCCTCCGATGCCGAGATACCGGCGTTGGTCGAGCGCACCTTGAACGAAAAGCTCACGCAAAAACAAATCAAGCAAGCCATCCAGAATTGGCGCGCCGACAATTTTCGCGTTTGAAGCGCCGCGTACAGCGACGAACGTAAGCCGCGGCAAATCTGTGTGCTCCTAGATGGAGGAAACATTGAAGCGCTTGATTCAATTGTCCGCGGTTGCAGGCGTTGCAGCCGCGATGCTGCTGGCCGGTTGTCATCACCTGCCGCCGTCGAAACCATTGAATGAGCTGACGCCCACGGAGATGCGCGGCTATACCGTCTATCAGCAGCAGTGTGCGCAATGCCATCAAGCCAACAGCGAGCAGCCGCTGCATGGTCCCGGTTTGCAGGGACTCTTCAAGAAGCCTTACCTTCCCAGCGGCGCTCCGGCCAACGACGATCGTGTTCGTGCCGCCATTGCGGACGGCCGCAACATGATGCCGGCCTACGCGAATGTTCTGAACGACCAACAAATGAATGATCTGCTGGCGTATCTGCACACTCTCTAAAATTGGCGAAGCGAATTCTCCCGGCTACACTAAAGACGATGCGATTCGCAAATTCCTGGAGGGAAGAGAACTTGAAACCATCGATTCGACTGTCCATGGTGGCCAGTGTGGCGGTTGTATTGCTGTTGGCCGGCTGCCATCACGCTCCCAAATCGAAGCCGCTCAGCCAGTTGACACCCACAGAAATTCAGGGACACGATATATTTCAGCAGAACTGCTCCGTCTGCCACTATGCCAACAGCGACAAACTATTGAAGGGGCCTGGGCTGCAGGGACTGTTCCAAAAGCCGTATCTGCCCAGCGGCGCTCCCGCAAATGATGAACGCGTTCGTTCCACAATCATCCATGGACGCAGCATCATGCCGCCCTTCGGCAATGTTCTCAGCGACCAGCAACTGAACGATTTGCTGGCCTACCTGCATACCATTTAAGCCATCGGGAAAAATCCGGGCGAAAATTATCCGCCCATCGTTTCGCTAAGGAAGGGAATTTTGAAGCAGCCCACTCGATCTCCGGTCGTTCCTGCCGCTTTGGCTGCGGTCGTACTGGCGGGATGTCACTCTGCGCCGCGCACGACGGGACCGCACGCCTTGACTTCCGCGGAATTGCGGGGCCAGCAGATTGTGCAAACCCATTGCGCCGGGTGCCACCACGTCGACAGCGGCAAGACCCTGATTGGTCCCGGCCTGCAGGGGTTGTTCAAGAAAGTGCGCCTGCCCGATGGCGCTCCAGCCACCGATGGATATGTCCGATCGAAAATTGCTCGCGGCGGAGCGGTGATGCCCGCCTTCGGCAATACTTTTAGATGCCGAACAGATGAGCAACCTGCTGGCCTACCTTCATACTGTATGAGCGAACCCGAACAGAAACCCAGCCCTGAAGACAGCGCCGCCAGGTTTCCAGGCGTGGCCGCCATTGCCTTTTGGATGTTGCTGGAGGCGATCATCGGCGTGGTGGGAGTCCTCACCCATCACTTTGCCAGCCACGGCGCCCGCATCGCAGTCCTGGCGGTGGCAACACTCTTGGCGCTGGCCGGTCTTGGCCTGCTCCAGATGCGCCGCTGGGGATGGGCCCTGGCGCTGGCCGCCGCGTTTCTCACCAGCAGCTACGGCATCTACATCATCCTGCGTTTTCATCAGAACAATTACTGGGTCATGACGCTGGCAAATTTCATTTTCTTCTTCTATCTGGTGCGCCCGGAAATCCTTCGCCGCCTCAAATAACTCCTCGCGTCATCAATAACACCGCTTACTTCAAATATTTCGCGAAGAAGGCAAACATGCGGCTGTCCGCGTCGGCCGTATCTTCCGGTCGATAGCCGGCCTTATTATTGGGATTTTGAAAAGCATGCCCCGCGTCCGCATACTCTTTCACATCGACGGGATGGCCGATCGACTTCATCGCCGCGGCAAAATCCGCAACATCCTTCGGCGTGATGCCGCGATCCTGCGCTCCAAAATTGCCCAGGATGGCAGCGCGAATTTTCTTTAACTGCGCCGGTTCAGTTTCAGGCGCGCCATAGTTGATGGCAACCGCCCGCAGCGACGGCTCCGCGACCGCAAGCTGCATGGCAAAACTGCCGCCCATGCACCAGCCGACTGCGCCAATGCGGTTCGCCTTCACATATTTCAACGTTTTCAGATACGCCACGCCCGAGCGAAGATAACCCACTCCGCGATCCTGCGGCAACGCCCGCATCAACTCGTGCGCCATCTCCGGATCGGTCGCAACCTGACCACGATAGAGATCCACGGCCAGCGTCACGTAGCCGTGCTCAGCAAACATCTGCGCCTGCTGCTTCACCCAATCATTCAGTCCCCACCACTCGTGAATGATGACAATCGCTGGAAACGATCCGGCTCCCTGCGGTCGATACAAAACGCCGCGCACCGTTTCCGTGCCGCTCGGGAAGCTGACGTTTTCCGGACCGATCACATGGGCGGTCGATTTTGATTGCGCGGTTGCCGGAACCACGCAGCCCAGCGAAGCAAGCACGGAGAAAAGTAAGAAGAAACAAGAGATTGTCTTCATCCTGACACATCCTTGCCGACGGAAACTTGGAACACTGTGTGGAAGGTGAATCGGCAAACCCAAGCTTCCACACGACAACCATACGCTGCGCACGCTCTCTCGACATCAACAGTTTTGATTGCAGCCGCGTCCGGCTTATCCCATGTGCATGCCGCCGTTGACGTCGAGCACGTGGCCGGTAATATAGCTGGCTTGATCGGAGGCGAGAAAAACTACTGCGCTGGCGACATCTTCCGGCGTGCCTGCGCGATCCAATGGAATCTGCGTCAGCATGGCGCTGCGCTGTTGATCGTTCAACACATCCGTCATTGGCGTGGAAATGTAGCCAGGCGCAACCGCATTCACCGTGATATTCCGCGACGCAAGCTCACGCGCCAACGACATGGTCAGGCCGATGAGTCCGGCTTTGCTGGCAGCGTAATTTGCCTGCCCCGCCTGTCCGGTTTCTCCCACCACGCTGCTGATATTGATGATGCGTCCCCAGCGCGCTTTCAACATGCTGGAGGAGACGGCCTGGGTCAGCAGAAAGGCGCCGGTCAGGTTGGTTTGCAGCACCGCATTCCAATCCGCCAGCTTCATCCGCAGCATCAGGTTGTCGCGCGTGATGCCGCCATTGTTCACCAAAATCTCTATTTTCCCGTACTGGGCCACCACCGCTTTGGTGGCGGCTTGAATGGAGTCTTCGCTGGCCAGATCCATTTCAAACGGCAGGGCTTTCCCGCCGGCTGCCTCAATTTCCGCCGCAACTTCCGCCAGTTTCGCTGTGTTGCGCGCCGCCAGTGCCACCTGTGCTCCTGCCTTGGCGAGCGCCACGGCGCAGGCGCGACCAATGCCCTGCGATGCGCCGGTGATCAGTGCCACTCGGCCATGCAATGAAATCATGCAGTCAACTCCTGAATTTCAATTTGTGAGAGCTACGAGAAAATTATAAAAGTCCGCGGACGGGGACTGATTGCGTTGCGTGCACCCACAAGCCTACGCTCTTACGCCAGCGCCAGCACCGGCTCCAGTTGCCAGATATACACTCGCTGCTCGCGCGCAAAGTGCAGCACCGGCGGAATATCAGGCAGGCGAATTCCGTGCGCCTGCGGTAAATCGTTCACTTCAATTTCGGCTTCCGCAGCTTCCAGCGGCCAGGGCGCATGGTGGATGTTGCCTTGCAGCAGGCGCCCCGCGCGATCGTGCGTGAACAGGCAATAGCGCTCCGTCAGAAAATACTCAATCGTATCGCGCGCGCTTCGTCCGGCGGTCTGCGGCCCCCTGCCGCGATACGTAGCCCGGAAATTCACCGGGTTGTGGCTCAGCAAGCGGGCGCTCTCGTAATGCAGCCAACCATTCTGCTGCTCTTCGACATGCATCTTCGCCCAGTAGTACGGCAGATGAAACCACAGCCGTGCCGCCATCACCGCCGCCGGATTGGCCGCGTCCAGCGAAAAGAAAAACACCCCCGGCGTTCCCGTGCGCTCCTCGCGGACGTAAGTGCGCAAATTCAACTCGGCAAAGCGGCGCGCTCCCGGCACGCTGCCCAGGCCGCGGAATCGAATCCGATCCATGGCGAAAGGCACAATGCCCACCCAGCCGGTTCCGGCAAAGCCGTCGACCACCAGTCCCGGCGGCAACAGTGGGGCGATTTCCTCTGCGGCGATGGGCCAATGCGCAAACAGCAGGCTGTGCCAGCGCTGGCTCATCACCCACGGCCGTTTCGGCATGGCCCACGGCCGGTCTGTCGCAAGTGTCAGTACGTCGCCCATCGCTTCATCCACCGGCTTGTGGTGCTTCGACCCTGCTGCGAGTCGATTTCCACCACCACCGCATACTACCCGCTTTTACGGCACGCCCAACTCCAAAAGTTTCGGGTCGCCTCTTTTATGACACGACCGGATGGGCCTGCGATACTCTGAAAGTCGACTTCCTTGATTGAAACAGATTGGACCCAGAACGCATGCCCTCCGAAGATCCACTCCCCGCTTCCCCTGACGCTGACTCGACCGAGATCTACGCCATCCACGGCGCGGATCCAGAGGTTCTGGCGTACGCGATGGCGAAATATTCCCGTTCCGCGCTCTCCATGAAGCAGTCGCTGCGAGAATTGAATGCCCAGCGTGCCGAACAGTTCCTGAACACATTCTATTTCCAATACGGGCATCGCTCCATCGCCGACCTGGCGCACATTGCCTTTGCCGTGGAGCGTTTATCGCTGCTGGCGGCTATCGTGCTGGTCGATGAGCAGCGCTGGGACGGGCAGGAACGCTCCACCCGCTATCAGGATTTCAAAAAAAGCGGCTGGTATCTGCCTGCGTTCGGGCCCAACGCCGAGGCGCGCCAACTCTATACGCAACAGATCGAAAAGCTGTTTGCCAGCTACGAGGAAATTTCTCGCGGTGCTGTCGAATTGCTGCGCTCCCAGGTTCCCAAACCCGAAGAAATGAAGCAGGAGGCCTACGACCGCACTTTGCGCGCCCGCGCCTTCGATGGTGCGCGGTACCTGTTGCCGCTGGCCGCGAACACCTCGCTGGGAGAGATCGTGAACGCGCGCACCCTGGAGACACAGGTGTCTCGGCTGCTTTCACATACTCATGCCGAAATTCGCCGGTTGGGAGAGAAACTGCGCGAGGCTGCCGCCTCGCCGTGCTGGAATGTACAACGCGCCGCGCTGGAAGACTTGCAGCGCGAAATTGCTGCTGCCGATCCGGCGCTGGGCGAACGGGCTGCCGCGTTGCTGTTGCGCGACGTCGCGGTCGCTCCCACGCTAGTGAAATATGCCGCTCCCGTCGAGTACATCCAGAAAACCCGGATCGAACTCGAACAGGCCGCGCACGAACTGATGGAGTCTGCGCCGATCCATCCTTCGCCACGGGTTGACCTGGTCGAGGCGGACGGTACCGGCGCGACGTCAGAACGCGAGTCGATTGAAATTGAAATCGTCACAACCCTGCTCTACGGGGCGTGCCATTATCCCTACCGTCAGATTCGCGACCACGTGTGTGCGCTGGATGCGCCGCGCCGCGACGAACTTCTGCTCCTGGGTACGCGCCATCGCGGACGGCACGATGAGCTGTCGCGCGCCTTTTCGTCCGGCTACCAGTTGCAGTTCGACATCCTGATGGATATTGGCGGCTTTCGCGACATGCATCGCCATCGCCGCTGCATACAGACCCTGCAAAGCTTCACCAACCTCCACGGCTATGACGTCCCCGAGTTGATTGCCGGCTCCAACCTGCGCCAGCCGTATGAAAATGCCGTGCGCCAGGCCCACGCGGCGTTCGACTCTTTGTCGCGTGCCGACATTCCAGAGGCGAAGGAGACCGCGCAATACCTGCTGCCGCTGGGGACGCGCTGCCGCTCTCTGTTCAAGATGGATTTTGCCGAGGCACTCTATATTTCCGAACTGCGCAGCGCGCCGCAAGGCCATATCTCCTACCGCCGCGTCGCCTGGGAGATGTATGAGGCCATCGCCAAACGCCATCCCGTGCTCGCAAAAAATTTCCGTGTCACCGACGTCAACATCCCCATCGATCCACTGCAGCGATGAAGGGTTAATGGTGGTGTCAGGAGATGTTCTCTTGGAGTAAGCTTGCACAACGCGGAACTTTGAATCTATTGGGGGAAGCAAAGGCGCATAGTCGATGGCAGATATTGAATTGTCTCAAGAAGAAGCCGACTCATTGATTGCAATGGAGAAGCGTCGGACCAATGAAAACAGCTATACGTTTCCTGGACCGGGCCAAAGGATCGCCATTCCGTTGACCTCACCGGATAAGCGGGAAATGTTCATGCTTGATGTGACTCGCGCCCAAATCAAACTAACAAAAGCGACCTTCCAGAACCGGGCGCGCCAGGCGGTAATACTACTCCGATTGGATCTCGATGGACCACCCCACCGAAATCCAGACGACGAAGTAATTTCGTGTCCCCATCTTCATGTCTACCGTGAAGGTTACGGCACTAAATGGGCTGTCCCCGCGCCAGACAGTATCTATCCGAACCCAACAGACCTATTTTCGACTTTGGAAGCGTTCATGCAGCAATGCAACGTAACCCAGGCGCCGAACCTTCAATTTGGGGGGCTGTTCTGATGTCGATTTTGGCCGAGATCGAGCAGCTTCTAGATGACTATCGCTCGTGGATGAAGGACAAGACTAAACTGCGGGAAATTGACGAGTCCTGGGTTGAAATTACAACGCCCTATCTTGATCGACACAATGACTTTCTGCAAATCTACGCGCGCAGAGCTAATGGCGCGTATTTGTTATCCGACGACAGCTACATCGTCCATGACCTTCTTGCGTCAGGGTGCAGTTTAGAAACCCAGAAGCGCAAAGATCTCTTGAAGATGACATTAAACGGCTTCGGAGTAAAGCTGAACGTTGACGCTCTTGAGGTGCAGGCAACTTCAGAGAACTTTCCATTGCGGAAACACAATCTAGTACAGGCGATGCTTGCTGTAAACGATCTCTTTTATCTAGCGAAACCGATGGTGGAGAGTCTTTTCTGGGATGATGTGATCGCATGGCTCGATGAAAATGGCATTCGCTATACCCCTAGGGTGAAGTTCACTGGCATCAGTGGGTATGATCACCTCTTCGATTTTGTCATTCCGAAATCCAGTAAACAACCGGAGCGAATCGTACAGGCAATTACCAGGCCGACCCGCGACTCAGCCGAAGCGTTTATCTACAAATGGAATGACACGCGCGAAGTGCGCTCGCCCGAATCAAAAGCATATGCAGTCCTGAACGATTCAGAAAATCCGATTTCAGCGGGTGTACTTGATGCATTCAGAAACTACGAAATCAATCCTGTCCCATGGAGCCAGCGGTCCGCGTCGGCAACGGATCTCGCCGCCTAGCCTTGTTCGGGAGTGGGGTTGAGTCTGCCTCCTCATTGCTAATCGTCGATTTGCACCGCTGAAACCTGCTCGCGGCTCCATGTTCGGTGCGCCAGGCGCGCTGCCTATAGCGCGGACCGGGGGCCGGCGGTGCGCGAGAAAGATTTTTACCACCCGTAGTCGCCAGCCAGTTACTTTCGTTCGGGAAAAGTGTTCGCCATTGTTTCGCCCATTCCCATTTTGGTGCTAAAATCCCGCCAGTACCCAAAGTGGATTTCGATTGTTGACTTCGATACAAGTACCGTCATAGCGTGTCGCGGACAATTCAATTCCAACTCATCCCCGGAGATTAGAAATGGTAGACGATAAAGAACGCACACGTGCGATCGATCTGGCGCTGGCGCAGATTGAAAAGCAATTTGGCAAGGGATCCATCATGCGCCTCGGCAGCAAAGAGGCCATTGTTCCCATTTCTGTCATCTCCACGGGGTCGATTTCGTTTGATGCTGCGCTGGGTGTGGGTGGCGTTCCGCGGGGTCGCGTGATTGAGATTTTCGGGCCGGAATCGTCCGGCAAAACCACCATCACGCTGCAGATTATTGCCGAAGCGCAAAAGGCCGGCGGCATGGCGGCGTTTGTCGATGCGGAGCATGCGCTCGATCCTCAATACGCGAAAAAGCTGGGCGTGGACGTCGACAATCTCCTGATCTCGCAGCCCGACTATGGCGAGCAAGCCCTCGAAATCACCGAAGCGCTGGTGCGTTCCGGCGCGATCGACGTGCTGGTGGTCGACTCAGTGGCGGCGTTGGTGCCGAAGGCGGAGCTGGACGGCGAGATGGGCGATTCGCACATGGGATTGCAGGCGCGGTTAATGTCGCAGGCGCTTCGCAAGCTGACCGGAACCGTTTCGAAGTCGCGTACGTCGCTCATCTTTATTAATCAAATTCGCGAAAAAATCGGCGTGATGTTCGGCAATCCGGAGACGACAACCGGCGGTCGCGCGCTGAAGTTTTATTCTTCGGTACGCATCGATATTCGCCGCATTGCCGCCGTCAAGGAGGGCGATGTTGTCGTCGGTTCGCGTACCAAGGTGAAGATCGTCAAGAACAAGGTGGCCGCGCCCTTCCGCGAAGCGGAGTTTGACATTTTGTACGGCGAAGGCATCTCCCGCGAGGGCGATGTGCTGGACCAGGCGGTGCTGCACAACATCGTGGAAAAATCCGGCGCGTGGTACAGCTTCTCCGGAGAGCGCATTGGCCAGGGCAGGGAAAATGTCCGCCAATTCTTCAAGGACAATAAGGACACATTTGCGCGGGTGGAGACTACGCTGAGACAGAAGCTGGGCATTGCCGGCAAGAGCGATGTGCCCGATGTGCCGCCGATCCCTGTGAACGGAGCTGCCGCCGCGCAGGAAGTAGTCAAGGCGGCAGGCAAGAAGTAGAAGCTGGTTGCAGAAACCGTCACGCATCAGGGCGGCCATTTCAATCATGGTTGCCCTTTGCTATTGCATCGCAGTACGGCTCATTGCTTGTTCCACGGCAGCCCCTTACAATCCAATCTGTCGTGAATACTGTCCGCGCCATTTATCCCGGCACCTTCGATCCGCTAACCAACGGTCATCTTGACCTGATTGCGCGCGGTTCCAGGATTTTCGATCATCTGGTCGTAGCCATCCTGAATAATTCTGAAAAGCAGCCGCTCTTTTCCGTGCAGGAGCGGGTGGAGATGATCCAGGAAACCACGCGGGAGTTCGATAACGTTTCCGTCAGCCAGTTCGACGGTTTATTGGTCGATTTTGCGCGTCTGCAGCATGCCCAGGCGCTGCTGCGCGGCATCCGGGCCATCAGCGATTATGAGTATGAGCTGCAAATGGCGCTGATGAATCGACGCCTGGCGCCGGAGCTGGAAACAGTCTTTATGATGCCCGCGGAACAATATTCCTACCTCAGCTCGCGCTTGATTCGCGGCGTGTTTCGACTGGGTGGATCGGTCGAGGGACTGGTGCCGCCGACGGTGATCGAACGCCTGCATGCCCGCGCTTCCCGGGATCAGGGTCATGAAGACTAGGATATTCACCGCTTTCCGGGGATGCCACTTGGCCTGAGCCGTCAACTCTGCGAAACTAGAAGTATTATGACCACCTCAGTTGCCCAGAAAATCTTCGCCGATCGCGTCAACCGGATTGAAGTTTCCGCGACCATGGCCGTGACTGCAGAGGCAGCCAAGCTGCGTGCCCAGGGGATTAACCTGGTGGACTTTGGAGCGGGCGAGCCGCACTTCGCCACGCCGCGTCACATTAAGGACGCCGCGATCGCCGCCATTGAAGGCAACTTCACACGCTACACCGCGGTTAGCGGCATTCCGGAGCTGCGCAAAGCCATCGTCGAACGCCACGCGACAGATTTTGGCTCGAATTACACGCCCGACGAAGCGATTTTCACCACCGGCGGCAAGCTGGCTTTGTTTGAGGCGATCAACGTGCTCGTCGACCACGGCGATGAAGTGGTTCTGCCGGTGCCGTACTGGGTTTCCTTCAAAGACATCATTCAGTTTGCTGGCGGTACTCCGGTGTACCTGGAAACCAATGAGGCGGAAAATTTCCGCGTCACCGCCCCCGCGATTGAGCAACTGATTACGCCGCGCACCAAGGCGATTATTCTGAATTCGCCCTCGAATCCTTCAGGTGCGGTGATCGCTCCCAAGGACCTGGAGCAGGTGGTGCGGCTGGCGCATGCGCGCGGCATCTATGTGCTGCTCGATGAGTGTTACGCGTATCTGCAATACACCGGCGTGCCCATCTCCGGAGGCAGTTTTACAGATTGCAAAGAGCACGTGATCGTCCTCGGCTCACTGTCAAAGACCTACGCGATGACTGGCTGGCGCGCTGGATTTGCGCTGGGACCGAAGCCGATTATTCAGGCCATCTCCAAGATGCAAAGCCAGAGCACATCTTCAACTGCGACGTTTGTGCAGAAGGCTGCCGTGGCCGCGTTGACGTCATCGCAGCAGTGCGTGGAAGAAATGCGCACGGACTACATCTCGCTGCGCGATCAGGTGCTGGCACACCTCAGCGAAATTCCTGGCGTGCGCTGCACGGTGCCGGAAGGTGCGTTCTACGTCTACCCGAACATTTCCGCATTCCTGAGCAACGGAAAAGTAAGCAGCGCCGCCGAACTGTCCACGCGGTTGCTGCACGAAGCCCACGTGGTGACGGTGCCCGGCGAGGCGTTCGGCACGAACGACCACATCCGTCTGTCCTATGCCGTGTCGCATGCCGACATCGACGAAGGGCTGAAGCGGATGAAGACGTACTTCGCCAAGCTCAGCTAATGTCGATGGACGGGACACTGCGTGAGGCCGGTCCAGCCGATGCGGACAGCATCGCTTCATTGGTGAATCGGGCTTTTCTGGCGGAAAGCTGGTTTAAATCGACCGACCGCACGAATGCCGCACAGGTGCGGGAGTTGATGAGCAAAGGAGTATTTTTGCTGCTCGAAGAGGAGACGCGTCTGCTGGCTTGCGTGTATCTTGAGCCGCGCGGCGATCGCGTCTATCTCGGCATGCTTTCTGTGGAGCAGGACGTGCAAGGCCGTGGAATCGGACGCCGCATGATGCAGGAAGCGGAGGATTTTGCTCGCTGCCAGGGTCACGTCGCCATCGATCTGCGCATCGTACATGTGCGCCAAGAGTTGCCGCCGTATTACCGCAAACTTGGCTATGTGGAGGCGGGTACGGAACCGGCGCCAGATTTTCCCGGCGTGAAGATTCCGATCCACTTCGTCCTGATGAGCAAGTCGCTTCAGACCTGACCGTTGCCCGCCGATCGATATGACGACAATCACTCCATTTCGCCTGCGTCCCTGGTTTCGCCCCATGGTTTGGGGCGTGCGGGACCTTGCTCCCTGGTACGACTACAAAATCTCCGACCAGCCCATTGGGGAGGTTTGGCTCAGCGGAAATGACTGCGTCGTGGATACGGGCGAGTTGGCAGGAAAGACGCTCGATGCCGTGTTCCACGAGCGCAGGGAAGAACTGCTGGGAGAAAGTGGCGCCCATCAGGAACGGTTTCCGCTGC
This sequence comes from Acidobacteriaceae bacterium, assembly GCA_049692235.1. Lineage (GTDB taxonomy): Bacteria > Acidobacteriota > Terriglobia > Terriglobales > Acidobacteriaceae > JAKAAZ01. The sequence continues at coordinate 109,279 of JBAVOQ010000190.1, forward strand.
TGATGAAGGTTCTCTTTCCGCGAGAGAAACTGAGTGTGCAGGTTCATCCCGGAGACGAAATGGCGCGGCAACACGGGGAGCCGCACGGAAAAACAGAATGCTGGTACGTTCTCGATGCGAACCCGGGAGCAACGGTCGCGCTGGGGCTTCGCCCAGGCACAAGTTTGCCGGAAGTGAAAGCCGCCATCGAAGATCAGACGCTGGAGAACCTGCTGCAATCTGTTCCGGTAAAGAAAGACGAGATGATCTTCGTCGATGCGGGGACCGTGCACGCGATTTTTCCCGGGGTGGTGATGCTGGAGACGCAGCAAAACTCCGACATGACATATCGGCTGTACGATTACGGACGTCCCCGCGAACTGCATTTGAAAGATGGGCTGCAAGCCATTCGCCTGCAAACGGAAGCAGGCCCGGTCACTCCAAAAATAGAAGCGGCAAGCGGCTCGCAATCGGTCGCCGGGGGCCGCGAAATTCTGGTGCAGTCGAAATATTTTCGCGTTGATCGCACTCGGCTGGCGGAAGCGAACATGACGGAGGATTTTTCGTTGCCCAACGGGAAAAAGTCGAACACAGTTCAGCTGGTGTTTGTGGGCGCAGGCGAAGGTCAGCTGCAGTCCACGGGGCAAGCTCCCATTCCGCTGCATCGCGGGGAACTGGCCGTTGTACCGGCCTGCAACCCTGAATGGAGTTTCACTTCGGCAGTGCCGACGGAGATCCTTCGCGCGATTCCCGAATAATTTGGCCACGGGATTGGCAACTCGGACCGTTTTCGATCCATCTAGTGTGAGATTGTCATCTCCTGGACGTTTGTTTCGCCGCTGCATCCGTGTCTTTCGTTTAGGATGAAACCTACCTTGAATCCAACCATCGAGTTTCGACCGTTTATCCTTGCCGGTGGCAGTGGCACGCGTTTTTGGCCGCGCAGCCGCAGGACCCATCCAAAGCAGATGCTCTCGCTGGACGGTGAGCGGAGCATGCTGCAACAAACTGTCAGCCGGCTGTTGCCGCTGGCCGACAGCCAGCACATCTGGATCCTGACGAATGAATGGTTGATGCCGGCGGTGGAGGCGCAATTGCCCGACGTTCCTGCGGCGCAGATTCTGGCGGAGCCTGTGGCCCGGAACACGGCCCCCGCCGCCGGATTGGCGGCGTTTCTGCTCGAACGCCAGGCGCCCGATGCGGTGCTGGGACTGTTTCCCGCCGACCACACGATTCAGGATGCCGACGGTTTCTTGCAGGTGCTGCTGGCTGGTTGTGATCTTGCGACGGCGGGGGAAAACATCATCGTGCTGGGAGTCAGGCCCAGCCATCCGGAAACGGGTTACGGCTATATTGAGACCGGCGAAACGCTGAATGAGACCGCGTCCCGTGTTCGACGATTTACTGAGAAGCCGAACCTGGAGCGTGCCAATGAATTTGTGGCCTCCGGAAATTATTTCTGGAACAGCGGCATGTTTCTGGCGACGGCGCGCACCCTTGCCAATGCGGTTCGCGAGCATCTGCCGGAGACGGTTCCTTACCTGGAAGAAATTGCGCAGGCATTTGGTACGGCGGGGTTTGCATCGAGGTTTGCAGAGTTGTATCCGCGATGCGAAAACATCAGCATCGATTACGCTATCATCGAGCCGCGCTCCGCAAAGGGCGAGCACCATTCGAACCTGTATTGCTTGCGGGCGGATTTTGGATGGAACGATCTGGGATCGTGGGCCGCGTTGTACGACCATAAAATGTTGCAGGGCGAGAATGTGCGGCATGGCGACAATGTCATGGACACGAGAGCAGAAAGCGTGTTGGAAGCCGGCGGCAACTACGTCTACGCGCCCGAGAAGCACGTGGCGCTGGTCGGGGTGGAGAACCTGGTGGTGGTAGACGCCGGCGATGTTCTGCTGATCACCACGCGCGCGGGATGCCAGGACGTTGGCAAGCTGGTGAAACGACTGCAGCTGGAAAAGCAAGACAATCTGATTTGATCGACCCTTCGAATGGAAACTGTGACGGCCACTGACGATTCCCACGCATGCGCTGTAAAGTTCGGCACCGACGGCTGGCGCGGCATCATTGCAGAAGACTTTACCTTCGCCAATCTTCGCGTGGCGGCGAGCGCGATTGCGAATTACATCCTGGCGCAGGAAGATCCGGCGCGCGGCATCTGCATCGGCTATGACACGCGATTTGGTTCGCCTCGCTTCGCGCAGGCTGCGGCAGAGGTGGTCGCATCCGCGGGGATTCCGGTCCGATTGGCCAGCGGCATCACGCCTACGCCCGCATTATCGCTGGCAGTGCGTGACAGCGGTTCTGCCGGCGGCATTATGATCACGTCGAGCCACAATCCCTTTCAATGGAATGGGGTGAAGTTCAAAGCCAGCTATGGCGGGTCGGGCAAGCCTTCCATGATGGCTGCCATCGAGTCATACCTGGGCAAGCCGCTAGCACGCGCGTCGGTGGCGGGCAAGATTGAGCGCGTGGATTTTCTTCCCGCCTATATTGAGAAGATCGCTGGATTTGTGGACCTGGAAAAGATCGCAGCCAGCGGGTTCAAACTTGCCATCGATTCCATGTACGGAGCGGGCGGCGGAATTCTGGCGGGAATTTTCGCTCGCGTCGATGTTCCGTGTGTTGAGATCCATCGCGAACCCAATCCGCTGTTTCCAGGAATCAATCCAGAGCCGATCCTGCCGCATCTTCGAGAGCTGCAGCAAGTGGTGGTCGAACAACATTGTCAGGCCGGATTCGCCACGGACGGTGACGCCGACCGCATTGGCGCGGTGGACGAGAACGGCAACGTGGTCGATGCGCACAAAATATTCTCGATCCTGCTGCGTTGGCTGATTGAACGCAAACAATGGCCCGGCGAAGTCGTGCGGACGTTCAACACCACTCGCATGGTGGACCGCATTTGTGCCCGCCATGGCCGCAAATTGCACCAAACCGGGATCGGCTTCAAATATATCTGCGACCTGATGCTGGCCCGCGAAATCTTAATGGGTGGCGAGGAATCCGGCGGCATTGGTATCGCGCGGCATCTGCCGGAACGCGATGGTTTGCTGAACGCGCTGCTGCTGGCCAATGTGATGGCGGATGAAAATAAATCCCTGGGCGAGTTGGTGGCAGATTTGCAGCAGGAATATGGCGAACATCATTACGACCGGATCGACATGCATATCCCGGATGACATAAAAAATGGTGCGATGTCCCGAGCACGCGCTGGCGTGCAATCCTTTGCCGGAATGGAAGTGGAGCGAGTGGAGACTTTGGACGGAATGAAATTCTTTTTGCGCAATCCCGAGGCGGAGACCAAACCCAGGGCGGCCGAAAGCTGGCTGCTGCTCCGTGCCTCTGGTACGGAACCCTTGCTGCGCATCTATGCGGAATCCTGCTCGCCAGAAGCCGTGCAGCGTCTGTTGCAGGCGGGTCGCGAGTTTACGCTGCAATCGGGCGGGTCCCGATGAAGGTTGAGTTGCAGGTCCGGGGCCTGCTTTTTGACATGGACGGAGTGCTGATGAGTTCGATCGGTTCGGTCGAACGCAGCTGGCAGCGGTATGCCGTCTCGCGCGGTCTCGATCCGGAACACGCCATCCACCTGGCGCACGGTCGACGAGCCATTGAGACAGTGCGGACGCTGCGGCCAGACCTGGATGATGCCACCGAGCTTCGCTACATTGAAGACCTGGAAGTGGAGGATAACGAAGGATTGGTGGTGTTGCCGGGTGTGAAGGAATTGCTGGCCGCGTTGCCGGAAGGCTCCTGGGCGGTGGTGACTTCTGCCACGGAACGCCTGGCGCGGAGCCGCATGGCCCATGCGGGCATCATGATTCCTCAACACTTTGTTACTGCGGAAACAGTAAGCCAAGGGAAGCCCCATCCGGCACCGTACCGGCACGGTGCCGCGCTGCTGGGTGCCGCGCCCGCGGATTGCCTGGTGGTGGAAGATGCTCCTGCCGGAGTGGGGTCAGGGAAGGCAGCCGGATGTCCCGTGCTGGCAGTCTTGACGACCTATCCTCCCGCAAGCTTGATGGATGCCAACTGGAGAGTCCCGACCCTCGCGGGTGTCTGCGCAAATCCCGATCCTTCCGGTCGCATTCTGCTTCGATTCGATTCCATGGATTGAAATCAGACGAACGTGGGCAGAGCGCATGAATTTCTTGAGGTCAGACACTCCCACATCTCCGCTGCGTGTGAATATTCACATTTCTTGTTGATTTCTTCCCCGTCCCGCGAGAGTATGATTGGCTTGTCAAGAGCTTTTCGTTCCCTCCGAAATAGCTTCGTGACGGAATTTTGGATTCGTGAGTTTCCGGATTTCGGTTCGAGGATCGAAATCTTCGTTTCCCCTAATCAGCACGAGACGAAGACTGCTCGGATTCTTTCCTGATTGAGTTTTTTACAGCCAACCTTTTTCTGCCAAGGTAAGTTCTTACTAAAGTAAGTAACCGAGGCGAGCACCATGAATATGACATGCGCGAATAAGAATTGCAGCGCAGAGTTGAAATATCTGCGCGGCGGCCGTCTATTTCTGATGGAGCGTAAGCCCTCGGCCCAGACGATTTCCCCAGAGGCAGTCGCTTGTGCCAACGACTCCAAGACCGGTTCGTTCCCCATCCCTGCGATGTCAGCTTCTGCACAGAGTAAGCCCTCGATGGTGATACGACGCTACTTCTGGTTGTGCGAACACTGCTCGCAAGTCTACGCGATCCGCCGTTGGACGGAAGATGGAATTGAACTCGCTCCGAGGTCGAAGTGCGTTCAGATCGCGAGGTCAGTGCTCCCGCATGAGTGGACGCTGCCCGGCCTTGTCGGCTAACGCGATCCAACCTGCCCTCCCCCAGCACCACCCTGTTCGTTTTCAGGATTCTTCCAGTCCTCGGCGCGCGGCTCCGAGCCATCGGCGCCACGCCTCTGTTTGCCTGCATTCCACGCTTTCACGTATTTCCAGTGGATGTAGACAGAGTGATTGAAGTGCAGCACGAAACCCTCCAGTCCGTCCATAAATCCCAGGCGGAAGAAGTAGTTCTTGAAGAACGTCGTGATGGGATTCAGGATCACATTCCAGACAAACGTGATGAGCGAGGAGCTCGTTTTTCCCTTCGCGAAAAGCTCGCGCGTACTGTGCGAACTGTATCGATTCATGTGCTCCAGGTAAAGCTCAAGCTTCGGGTAGGCATAGTGCAGCAGGTCGTTTTTTAAGGTTCCCTTCGGGCCGGCATATTCTGGCGTGCCGTGCGGTTCTGTGCCCGCCATGCGCGCTGTGCCTCGTTTGAACAAGCGCAATTTGTGGTCGGGATAAAAGCCGCCGTGACGAATCCAGCGGCCGAGAAAAAGACTCACGCGCGGCTGCCAATAGGCGTCGTAGCAGGGGTTCTCCAGAACCTGCCGAATCTCGTTCGCCAGCTCCGGAGTCATGACTTCATCCGCGTCCAACAGATAAATCCAATCGCTGGTGCAGGCGTCGATGGCCAGGGTCTTTTGCGGATTGAATCCCTGAAAATCTCTGTTGAAGGAATGCTTCGCGCCGTAGCTGCGCGCGATCTCCGGCGTGCGATCCGTGGATCCGGAATCGACGATCACAATCTCATCCACCCAGCGCACGCTCTCCAGCGTTCGGGGCAAGTTCGCCTCTTCATTGCGGGCGATCATGGCGACAGAAAGTGTGGGGCGCATAGGGATGAGTGTATTGCATTCCGGCGTGCGTCAGGGTTCGCGGTCGCTGCGTCAGGCTCCGCGGACAGCCGGGGCAAGAAGTTCCCACTTTGTGTTGGAACGCGGGGCGTAGGCGGCAATCTGCGCCGCATAGGTTTCCGCGATATTGTTGCCAGCGTAAAAATCGCGGTACCAGTCGACGGTCATCCGCAATGCCTCGGTTAGTTCGAGAACCGGCGTCCACGACAATTCCTTCGCGGCTTTGGCGCAGTCGAGGCGCAGCATCGGCACCTCTTGTGGATTCTGACTCGGTTGAATGTCCCACTTCGCCTCCGCACCCCAGGCGGCCGCGAGCTTCTCCACAATCCACTCAACCGTTCGCACCTCGCTGGCCCCCGGCCCGAAGTTCCACGCACCGGAATAGCGCGCAGGATCTTCGTAGAGCGCCTCCGCCAGCAATAAATAGCCGCGCAAAGTTTCCAGCACAAATTGCCACGGCCGCTTTGCCGTCGGATTGCGAAGCACCACCGGTTTGCCTGCGGCGAAGCTGCGGATCATGTCGGGAACCAGCCGGTCTTTTCCCCAGTCGCCGCCACCCAGCATGTTTCCGGCGCGCGCCGAGGCCACGCCCACTCGACGGCCACCCGCGCCCTCGCCGATGAAAAACGAGTCTCGAAAAGAACGGACGACCAATTCCATGCAAGCTTTGCTGCTGCTGTATGGGTCGCCACCACCCAGGCGGTCGGCTTCGCGATACGCCCAATCCCAATCCTGGTTTTCGTAACATTTGTCGGTTGTGACCACCACGATCGCGCGAACGGAGTCGCACTGGCTCACCCCTTGCAACAGCGTCGCGGTCCCAATCACATTGGTCCGATAGGTTCCGATGGGGTCCTGAAGGGCTCTGCGGACAAATGGCTGCGCCGCCATGTGAATCACGATGTCAGGCCTGGTTGCAATGAGCGCAGGATGTAGTTTGTCGGCCTCGCAAATATCTCCGCGAAAGGTTTGCATCGGGACCGCGTACTTGCCTTCCGTCGATGCAGCCGGTGAGGAGGTCGAGTAGCCGAACACTTCCGCCCCTAGCGACTGAAGCCACAGCGACAGCCAGACCCCTTTGAATCCGCTATGCCCGGTGATGAAGACGCGTTTGCCGCGCCAGAATGTGTCAGCCAATGCAGCCATGCTTCCATACCTTTCCAATCGCGAGCCGGAACTGGCGTATCGTTCTGCAGTGTATTCCATGGGGAACGCAACGGGTGACCGCGCGCGCCGACCGCGTGGCACCGGCGTAACTTTGCATGGCACCGAGAAGGCTGTGCCGAAAGATTCATTTTACGATGACGTCGATGAGCGGTTGGGTTGTGAGGCGCATTGAGATCGAACGCGAGGTCTCATCCGTGCTTGCAGGATTCGAGCGCGCGGATCACCTTGAGCGCGTTTGCCAGTGTGGTGGCTCCCACTTCTCGCTCGAATCCCTGCTGCATCCTGTCGAACGCCGCAATCACGCGCAGCGCGCACCTCTTGCCTTGCGGCTTCAGCGTTAGAAGATATCCCCGTGCGTCTGAGGGGTCAATCTTTCGTTGCAGCAAACCCTTGGCTTCCAGCGATGAGATGGCATGGCTGATGTTGCCTCGCGTGGTGGCGAAGGTCGCGGCCAGATGCGACGGCTTGATGGGGCGGGGAAATTCGAAGAAGATGGCGGCCAGGACGAGGCCTTCCATAAATCCCAGGTCATCGGCAGCAAAGGCTTCGGCTGCGACGGCGTCGAAACGCAGCGCCGCACGCTTGACCGTGAACATGGGACTCTCGCGGAGGAAGGCTTCGATGCGCATCGTGAGACAGAGATAGTTTATAAGATCAATTATTTATGACAAGACAAAAGTATCGTTGTGCGGACTCCAAAATTCCTGAATGATGGTGCAGGGGTTTCGGCTTGATCGTTTCCACTTTCTTCTTTGCTGCAGGCGTTTCTAGTATGGAGTTGCCAGCTTGACCGCACCACGCTGGCTTGCGGCCTTTCTCCTGTGCGGCAGTACCCTCTGCGGCCTCGCCCAGCAGAGCTTGCCCCTCCCCGACGCGCCTTCGGCCGGCGCGAATGCCACGCCACCAAAGAAAACAAAACTGGAAACAGTGCGCACCACGATCACGGTTTTGGGCGCGCCCGATCCCATTTCGCTGGGGGAATCTGCCCGCTCCGTGGTGGTGATGGATACGCAGGAGCACCCGCTGGCCTACAACAATGTGGAGGATTATCTGCGCACCGACTCTTCGGTGCAAATCAATCAGCGCGGCTCCGGCGGCTATCCCGCGGACCTGTCGATTCGCGGAACATCGTTTGAGCAGACGCTGGTGCTGCTGGATGGATTCCGGGTCAACGATGCGCAAGCGGCGCATAACAATCTGGATCTACCCGTACCGCTCGACGCGATGACGAACATTGAAGTGCTGCATGGAGCCGGATCGACGCTGTACGGCGCCGATGCGCTGGGGGGTGTAGCGGACTTTCTTACCGCGCGTCCCGCAGCCAGCTCGCTATGGGTGTCCGGCGGCGCAGGCAGCTTCGGAGAAAATCAGCAATCCTTCGTCGGCAATTATGTCCGCCGCAACTGGTCGGAGCAGATTGCCGGACATCGCGATTTCTCTTCCGGCTTTATGTACGATCGCGACTTCCGCAACGAAAACGGCAGCGCGGAAACATGGGTGAAGTCGCCGCTGGGAACCAGCGATGTTCTGCTGGCAGGCAGCGACACGCCCTTCGGCGCGAACAATTTCTATGGCAACTATCCTTCGTGGGAGCGAACAAAAGGGTGGTTCGCCTCCATTCGCCAGGGGTTGGGAGCGGTGACGGATGGTGGCTTTGCCTATCGCAGGCACACCGATAATTTCGTGCTATTCCGCGATGACCCAGCCATCTACGCGAATAACCATATCGACGCCAGCTGGCAGGCGTTGTTGCGTCGCAAGAAGGTTTGGAGCGGCGCCAACGGTCTTTATTATGGGCTCGACTTCGACGGCGATTCCATTCATAGCAACAACCTCGGCGTGCACGCTCGCAATTGGGGCTCGGGATATGTCGACTTCGATGTGCGGTCGTGGAAGCGCGCCACGCTGTCTGTCGGAGCGCGAGAGGAAATCATCAGCGGAGGATATGACGTTTTCAGCCCTGCCGTCGCGTCATCGTATTGGATACGTCCGGCTCTGAAAGCGCGTGCCTCCATCGGCTATGGATTTCGCCTGCCGACCTATACCGACCTCTATTACAGCGACCCGACCACAGTGGGCAATGCGCACCTGAAGCCAGAGTCGGCGTGGGATTATGAAGGCGGTTTCGACTGGTATCCACGTCGCTCGCTGGCGGTCTCGGTCACAGGATTTTATTCGCCGCAGACAAATTTCATCGACTACGTTCGTACCTCGCCGACGGCCATGTGGCATGCGACGAATTTGAATGGGTTCTCGTTCGCCGGAACAGAGGCTTCGCTGAACTGGCAGGCGGGTCACGGTCAGCAGGTGAATCTCGCATGGACCTGGCTGCATGGCGCGCAAAGCGTGCTGAACGGATTGCAGTCGGAATATCTCTTCAATTATCCAGTCAACAATGCCGTGTTCAACTGGTACTCCCACCTTGGGCGCTGGGTCATGGTGAACACGCGCGTAGGCGTGCAGCAGCGGTTTCAGCAGACGGCGTATCCCGTGTGGGATGTCTCCGTGGTGCATGAGCACGGACGGTTCCAGCCCTTTCTGCAGATGACAAACCTGAGCAATACCGGCTACGACGAGATTCCCGGAGTGCCCATGCCCGGTCGCGCCTTCCTCGGCGGCGTCAAGATCTGGATCTTCGAGCCGAAATAGAAAGTGATGCCATCGTGGGCTGCATGCGCTTCGGTACACTGAAAGAAGCGGCGACTCAGCGCGGAATCGCAGATGGTTTTGGGCATCACCTGCAATCGAGTTGCATGTCACGCCAAAGCGGGGCGACGCAGTTTTTCAATTCGGGTGAGGCTTTGAAGAAGACAGCTTTGATCTCTGGAATTACCGGGCAGGACGGATCGTATCTTGCCGAATTTTTATTGCGCAAGGGATATGAAGTTCACGGCATCAAGCGGCGGACTTCGCTTTTCAACACGGATCGCATCGATCATCTGTATGAAGACCCGCATGTCCACCATCGGAATTTCATCCTGCATTATGGCGACCTGACGGATTCTTCCAGCCTGGTCCACATTGTGCAGAAGGTGCAGCCGGATGAGGTCTACAACCTGGGCGCGCAGAGCCACGTCGCGGTCTCGTTCGAGCAGCCGGAATACACCGCCGACGTCGATGCGATGGGAACGCTGCGACTGCTGGAAGCGATTCGCATCCTGGGACTGGAGAAGAAAACGCGCTTCTACCAGGCGTCCACATCAGAGCTATATGGACTGGTGCAGCAGGTTCCGCAGACCGAGCGGACGCCGTTTTATCCACGCTCACCCTATGCGGTAGCCAAGCTCTATGCCTATTGGATTACGGTCAACTATCGCGAATCGTACGGCATGTATGCCTGCAACGGGATTCTCTTCAATCACGAGTCGCCCACTCGCGGAGAGACATTTGTCACGCGCAAAATTACTCGCGCCCTGGCTCGCATCAAAGTCGGCTTGCAGGATTGTCTCTATCTCGGCAACATGAATGCCCTGCGCGACTGGGGCCACGCACGCGATTACGTTGAAGTGCAGTGGCTGATGCTGCAACAGGAGAAGCCGGAAGATTTTGTCATCGCCACCGGCCAGCAACACAGCGTGCGCGAATTTGTGTCGATTGCCGCGGAAAATCTGGGCTTGAACCTTACCTGGACAGGAAGCGGTCCGGACGAAAAAGCGCTGAATGAAAACGGGGAGACAATTGTCGCGGTCGACCCGCGCTATTTTCGTCCCGCGGAAGTGGAAACATTACTGGGCGACGCGACCTATGCCAGCGATCGTCTCGGATGGGAGCCGCGCATCGGCTTTGAAGAGCTGGTCAGAGAAATGGTGCAGGCCGACCTGGAAGAAGCCAAGCGCGACGCCCTGGTGCGCAAGCATGGCTTTCGTTCGTTTGAGCGCAAGGAGTAGGGGCCTCGGATAGCATTGCACCCGTTGGCCGTTTGCCGGTAGACTCGGGATGGTTGCAGGCGGTCGACGCAGGCGCCCGCCCCGAGCGGGTACTCCGATGGCTCGCTCTTTCGGAATTGCAGAGCGATCCTGCGTACCAGATGGACTGTCCAACCAAGAATGCGAAAGTGGCGGAATTGGCAGACGCACCAGACTTAGGATCTGTTTTATGCTACCGTGCACCACGGCGCACTTAAACGCACACCCCTGCATAACTGTCTTAAGTATCTAGTGTTTAACCTCAGTTTTATTGAGATAAATAGCGCACCAGGCAGCACTAAATCACAATCCTATCGGACACCAAATCGGACACCGACGCCTCAGCCAAGTGCCCGTTGACTTATCCCGTCGGCGTTTCTCTCCTCTTTGCACGCAAATCTGCTCGGAAGTCCCCCCAAAAACATCAACTATCTCCAAATCCTCTACAGCATTTTAAATTTGTGTCGATAGTTCTATTTGGCGGAATCGATTTGCGTGAGAGGGGTACCTTAACTTGTTCCCAAAACGACGTGCGAAAGCTTATGCCAGAAGAGATGCCGCGGAAGCTCCTTGGAGTGACTCTTTGAAAAATGAGTGGATCGCCAAACTCACAGATTCGTCTAAATTTTCTCGCTGTGCATTTTACGGTGACCCTGAATGTTCTCAGTGGGACCAAAGTATGCAATGCGCGGAAGATCTCGAGCGCGATCGGATTCTTAAGGATCGCAAGAAAAAATACTTCGATTTCATTTACCAGCTTGTTCGCAATGCAGACGGATTCGTTCGGCGAGCGCTAATGAAAATGGGCCAATCGGGGCTCTGCATGCCGTGCTTCGGACGCGCAATTTTTGACATATTATTGATGGAAGAATGACCTTGCCCTCAGAATGCGTATCCCTTAGCCAGCTGGTTTAGGGGAAATATTCATCCCCGTCGTAGTCGTCGTGGCGGTGTGAATGTGGGAATCGGCCTTATCGATTTCCACATTCACAC
>JBAVOQ010000191.1:0-1711 GCA_049692235.1 Acidobacteriaceae bacterium
GGCGGGAGCAATCACCGCATCCGGGAATCGATGCGCTACGCTCGCATCGAGGGCTCCGGCAAATTGCTCGAAACTCAAATGCCATTCCGCGGGAGGAGCCGCCTTTTCCCAGCACTCCTTTACGACCGTCGCGAGTGAAGAAGTGAATTGAAGGGACTTGTCGGAGGACATGGTTGGGAGCTAACGCGAACCTGCCATAGCAGGATGCGGAAAAACTCGAAAATCTTGTAACGCATCCGCACAAAGCGCATCGAATGGGGCATGCGAGGAAACGATCAGCAGCAGAATCACGTGTTCAGCTACATCTCCCCAGAACAACGAGTGCGCCAGGATCATCCGCTGCGGCCGATCCGCACGATGGTGGACGATATCCTGAAGCATCTGTCGCCGCAGTTCAGCAAGATGTACTCGAAAGTAGGCCGCCCGTCGATTCCGCCGGAGCAGTTGTTGCGTGCGCAACTGTTGCAGATGTTGTATTCGGTGCGCAGCGAGCGGCTGTTGATGGAAGAGATGGACTACAACATTTTGTTCCGCTGGTTTGTGGGGCTGAATTTAGATGATCCCGTGTGGGATGCGACGGTGTTTACCAAAAACCGCAACCGGTTGCTGGAGGCGGAGGTAGCCAAGGAATTCTTGGGGCGGGTGGTGGCGCAGGCGCGAGAAAAAGGATGGACGTCGGATGAGCACTTCAGCGTGGACGGTACTCTGCTGGAAGCATGGGCCAGCGCGAAGAGTTTTCAGCCCAAGGACCAGAAGAGTTCGCCACCGCCAGACGATCCGGGAAATCCCACGGTGGATTTCCACGGTGAGAGGCGATCGAACCAAACGCACGAATCGAAGACCGATCCCGACGCGCTTCTGGCGCGCAAAAGCAAAGGCAAGGAGGCAAAGTTGAGCTACAGCGGAAATCTGCTGGTGGAGAATCGCAACGGATTGATCGTTTCGAGTCTGGTGTGGGAAGCGACGGGCACGGCCGAACGCGATGCGGCGATGACGATGTTGCAGGATATTCCAGGAAGAGACCGTGTGACGGTGGGCGGCGACAAAGGATTCGATACTGCCGAGTTTGTACGCGAGTGCCGAAACATGCCTGTGACGCCGCACGTGGCGCAAAACTTGGGGCGGCGAGGTGGCAGCGCCATTGATGGACGCACGACGCAACACGAAAGCTACCGCATCAGCCAGAAGAAAAGGAAGCGCATCGAAGAGTGCTTTGGCTGGCTGAAAACGATTGCACTATTCCGCAAGGTGCGGCATCGCGGAACGTTGAAAGTCGACTGGATGTTCACCTTCGCCTGTGCGGCCTACAACCTAGTGCGCATGCGAAACCTGATGACCGCTACTGTTGTGGCGCAGTAAGTCCGGGCCGTAGTGTCTTCGAACCGTGCTGGGAAGGCCACTTCGGCCCTTCGGCAGCACCGAAAACCGAGCAAAGGGTCACTCGCAACTTTCAAATCAGGCAACGGCGGAAAGAAATTGCCGTCTCGACTCACTTTTTCAGTAGCCTGCTAAGGTACCTTTATATGGAGTACGTGAGTACGCCACCCAAAACAATCCATTTAGACGGCACGTACAGTAATTTACAGTGTCTGCGTTGCCATGCGGGCACCCGCGACTTTGAGGCAAATCTCAAGCACATGGCGCCTATGGACTCGCTCGCGACGAATCAGATATCCTGCATTTCGAGCGGTTGCCACGCTACGATTCACAA
>JBAVOQ010000192.1:0-4506 GCA_049692235.1 Acidobacteriaceae bacterium
ACTTCGCCCGCAGACTCAAAACCTTAAAGGGGCTTACCCCCTACGAGTTCATCTGCAAATCCTGGACAAAAGAACCCCAACGCTTCAGACTGAACCCAACCCATCAAACTCCGGGACCAAACATCTAGGAAGGTTGTTGGTTGCGGTTGATTTGCTCTGGCCCCCAGGGGGGCCAGAGCAAAAGGTCAAGCGATGGCCACGACTTCGGCCAGCCGGTTCATCTGTAAATAGCGTTTCGTGCCCCACTTGGTAGCGGCGACATGGCGTAGGCGGGCAGCCACCAGCATCAACGCCGACTGGCCATCGGGAAACGCTCCCACCACTCGCGTTCGTCGTCGGATTTCGCGCATCAGCCTCTCCAGCGGGTTATTGGTTCTCAAGCAGCGCCAGTGTTCCGGCGGCAGGCTGTAATAACTTAGCGTCTCCTCGATGCCGTTCTCCACGATCTCCGCAGCCTTGGATAGCCGCATCTCGCGTAGCTTCTCCACTACTTGGCGAGCTTTTTCTTTCGCCGCCTGGGCGCCCTCCTGAGCATGGATGGCCTTCAGCATCGCCGCCACCTGCTTGACCTTGCCGGTCGGCACCGCCGTCCACACGTTGCGGTAGAAATGCACCACGCAGCGCTGCCACTTGGCCTCGGGATAAAACTCGGCCAGATTCTCCACCAACCCAAGGCACTTGTCGGAGACGATCAGTTGCACGCCCTTCAGACCGCGTTGCTTGAGTTCCCGAAGGAAGTTCGTCCAACTGGCCTTGTCTTCCTTGGCCCCTTCGCCCACTCCCAGAATCTCCCGGTAACCGCTCTGCGCCACTCCAATGGCCACCAGCACCGAGACGTTCTTGACCTCGCCGCCCCAGCTCCGCTTCAGCCACAGGCCATCGAGAAAGACATAGGGAAACTCGCCCACCAGCGGCCGTTCCCGCCACTCGTCGATCTTGCCGTAGATCTTCTGGTTCAACTCGCTCACCGTCGAGGCCGATACCCGCGTGCCCCACAACGCCTGCGTGATGTCTTCCACCCGCCGCACGCTCACTCCGGCCAGATACATCTCGATCAGCGCCTCTTCCACCGACGACTCGCGCCGCCGGTAACGCTCGATGATCGCCGTCTCAATGGCAACGTGCGCAACTTCGGCACCGTCAGCGTCACTTCGCCGGCCTTGGTATGAAGTTGCCGATCGTAGCTGCCCGCTCGCGTGTCCTTGCGCCCTGCGTTGCGTTCGTACTTCCGCGCTCCGCAAAGATGGTCCGCTTCGGCGTCCAAAAGCGCGTTCAGCGTCTCCTCCACCGTGGCACGAACCACTTCATCCAGATGCACCTGAATGCGCCCTTCGTCGATCTGCACCACTCCGCCCAGCGGCGTCCCGCCGCTGGGTTCCACTTCACTGCCTGCCGTTGCGCTTGCTGACATGGTTGGCTCCATCACAAGTCCTTCAGAGGCCTCCCTCCTCCTGCTTGTACCAACCTCCATGGCTCCATCTCAAATCAAATGTGCGAAAAATATCCTACGTTATCTCAGGTGAGGCTGATCCCCACAAAGCTGCGCAGCGCAAGCGAGTCGGCTAACCGCCAGGCGATGCCGCGCTCCGCCTCGATGCCCTCAAAATAACCGATCAACAACGATCGAAAATAAACGCCTGGAGCAGTGACGGACGGCCATACTTCTCCGCATAAAACTTCGCGCATACACCTTCAACGAAGGCGTCGAAGCGCTCGCCGCGCAGCAGCTCGTTCAGCTTTTCATAAAACGGATGCCCCGGAGCCGCTGCCAACTCCGTGTGTGCAATCAATAAATCCTGCTGATTGTCTTGATCCTCTACCCTGCCCATCGCCATGCTTCGTTAGACGGTTTCCATGCCTGCTGGTGCCTGTCCAATATCAGACTTTAACCACGGGCTGCTACACAAAAGAAGCTCCTCTTTTTGGTCGCATTACCGGAACGTTTTGGATTCCGGCGCATGTACGCGGCTCGTTTTCACAAGGCGTGGTGACAAGCGAATATCTCGTAGCCCCGGCGAGCTAGAATCGCAGCCGATAAAGATGTCCACTCGTTCAATACTGGCCGATCAAATCGTCGCGATACTCAGCAATTTCGCGCATGATTCGGAAGCCGGAAATCAAACTCCAGAATCACACTCCGAACCACTTGCTCGATCGCAGCTTGAGCCGCATGCATTTGATAGAAGTAGACGAGGATTGGAATGACCCAACCAAACGCCGTGAAAACCAGTACGAACAGCCAGCACCACAAATTCAATGATGGACGATAATCCAGCCGCCAAGCAAGAAGCACTTGGTGTCCGTTCGAGCGTGAAACGAATGTGCTATCGGTTCGGTTGATGTGCCCAAAGGAAGCCGCTTTTATTCTCCCAACCGAAATCTGGTCACCCGAGCGCACGACGCGATATGCGACTGCACGCAACTCAGCCTCCAGGATATCCATAACCTCGTCTCGATCGGTCGCTCTGATAATCTCGCTAGTCTCGAATTTCATTGGGAATGGACCGCGCCTTCCGCGATGCTGATACAAAACCTCAGCAATTTCTTGCCCAGCCGCCTCCTCATGGGTTATAGATCGCCGTCTTGGCTAACCGGGTGTCAATCGTATCTCGTCCGGAGCTAGCCATTTTGAGAGTTTAGGAGGGCGCTTCTGCTTTTGGTTCTCGTTCCGAATTTATGTGATGCCAATCTCTCTATAATTCTTTGCCGAGGCAAACATTGCATCGGTAGTGGGAATCCTTGGCCGTCTCTACATCGCTCGAGAGGTTCAGCTCTGCAATGATTTCGCGTACAACCGCCTTCTTGCCCAGAATGCAGCGGTCTGCGAATATCACGAAGCGTCCCTGCCGGGCATCGTAAGTAACTCGGCCACGCGGAGGCTCTTCATAGTCAACTTCCGCCGGTACTACCCGGCTCCGCTGAAGCTCACTCCAATAGTCAATATGGCTCGTGGCATGAGTCAAACAATCCCCGTATCGCTCGGCGGCGCTCACTGCCGTGCAGTCCGCAATGATCTCATCGCGGAACAACCAGAAGATACCGACCTTGGGTTCCCTCCCCGATCTGGCCGCATGGGCTGCGGACAGGGTTGGAGATGCGATATGACCCTGGAGTTTCGCTGGCTATCGGAGATGCAGACAATCGTGATGTGATCCTTCAACCTGGATGACCGGGTGCTCTCATTTGCTCTCATGCGGTAATCTCAGGTGCAAAACTGAAAACGGGGGAAATTATTTTGAAAATAATTTCCCCCGTTTTCGTGTCAGCTCCAGAGAGTATGGGTATGAAGTCAATTTCGGAATTCGATATCTGTGAAGTTGACATCGGTTTTGCCGTCAGCCTTGGAACACTCCGCCAGGTAATGCGTGGTCTGAGCATTGATGGCAAGCGATGGTGGATTGCATGTCACCCCACGGATGCGCTGGAGACGCAGAGGCTTACGATCGGCTATGGCGATCCCGGGTGCGTTGATCGGTTGAACACACTATATTTCAACCTTCCAATTCTTAACGATGAGATGCCTATGGCCGGGGAAGACAGGTTGATCATCCTTTTGGATTCTTCGGTTATTTCCGCTGTCGAGCCAGGTTTTTACATGGAAGGAGGACGGATACTGATGGACCCCATCGCGGATTTCGAATGCTTCTTTCGTCCGATACGACAGGCGCTGATTGACAGGTTGCGGCAGGAATGACGGCTCCTTCGATGGCAGCTAAAGCGACGGGTGCTGTTTTGACCGATGTTTGCACTCCATCTCTGGCATGACCACGGCTATACCGCGCACCAGATTGTTTCACTGAGGAGGAACAGTGCATCTTCATTTTTGTAATTTCGCTGGGCATGAATGGGAATGCGAGGGAGCCGCACTACGTCCGCTCGCTGGCGACATCGAACCGTCCGTTTGCGTGTGTCTCACGCACAGAGTGTCCATGGAGGATGGCGATCACAGTGCATGCTCGATCGAATTGCTGGCCTGTCCAGAGCATCGCGAGGAACAGATGCGGGCGATGGGCTACGCGCCCGGATACACGGTTCCGTCGCCATCTCCTGATGATGAACCATCCACGATGTTCCAAGACGCAGACGGCAATCATATCGTCGGTTTCTGCCTCTGGTGCAGCAAGGACTTCTATACGTTCGAGGAGCACGAAGCCCACTCAGCTGACGAAATGGCGGAATGTGAAGTCTTCCAAGAACTCAAGGACAAAGATTGTGGGCCGCCCGTTCTGCATCAGATGTTCGAGCAGGCTGGGCTGCTGGACGATGAGAGGGACCAATGAGGCGAGGAAAGCGGTCTGAAAAGGCATTGGCCGTCACAAAGCTTATGGCTATGGCATGTTGCTCCTTCGTCCACAAGGAGAGCTTGAATGCTTGCGGGCCGTCTAGGTGTGTGTCGGGCATAGATTCTTGACGAAGCCGAGAGTGTGTGCGCAGCAGGTTCTGTTTTAGATTGGATTCATGGGCCAGAACTTCATTGCTGACACGGTCAACCAGACGCTGCTGTTT
>JBAVOQ010000193.1:0-1517 GCA_049692235.1 Acidobacteriaceae bacterium
GTATAAAACTCTGCAGCATCTGGATGCCACGATTGGTTTGCACCGAGTGAAGGTGTGGCACTGCAATGACGCCAAGGCTGCGCGGGGATCGAAACTCGATCGTCACCAGCACGTGGGCAAGGGAACCATTGGGAAAGAGACTTTCCGCATGCTGTTGAACGATCTGCGGTTGGCGCATGCTGCGTTCATCGCCGAAACGCCGATTGACCAGCCAGGGGATGATCGGCGAAATATCGATGCGCTGAAAAAGTTGGTGGTTGAAAAGTAGCTCTGCGCGTTTCGCGCCTCATGCAATCCGGATTGTTCGTGGATAGAGAGACGTTGCAAGCAAACGTCTCCACGGAAGATACTCTTCGAGATGAAACTCTATCGTACCCAGCGTGGCGCTGTACTTGAGCAGGCCGGCCTTTTCCATCTAGTTCCCGCTGCCTCGTGGGACGAACTGATTGTCCGCGAAGACCTGCGCGACCATCTGGGCCAACTCATGCAGGGGGCGAAGCCGGTTGGAGATGCGGTGTCGCGGGACATGCTTCCTCCGATCGGTAATCAGGAAGTCTGGGCCGCAGGAGTGACCTACTATCGCAGCCGCAATGCGCGGATGGAAGAGTCGAAGACTGCGGGCGGCGGCGATTTCTATGACCGCGTGTATCATGCGGAGCGGCCGGAACTTTTTTTCAAGGCCACGGCGCATCGCGTGGTTGGGCCGGGAGATAAGGTGGCGATCCGCGAGGATGCTCGCTGGTCAGTTCCGGAGCCGGAGTTGGCATTGTTCATCAGTCCAGGCGGAAAGATTGCCGGCTACACCATTGGCAACGACATGAGCTCCCGGGATATCGAAGGCGAGAACCCGCTGTACCTGCCGCAAGCGAAAGTCTACGACCGCAGTTGTGCGTTAGGGCCATGCCTGCTGGTTGCGGATGAGCCATTGCCTGTATCGACGGACATCAAAATTGAGATTCGGCGCGAAGGCAAGGTCGTTTTCTCAGGGGAGACGACTCTCAAAGAAATGAAGCGCTCGCCGGAAGAGTTGGTCGAGTACCTGTACAGGGCGAGTTCATTTCCGAGTGGGTGCTTCCTGCTGACGGGAACGGGTATTGTACCGCCGGACTCGTTCACGTTAAGGCTCGGAGACGAAATTCGAATCACGATTCCTGCGATTGGAACGTTGGGAAACGAAGTCGGATGACATAGCCATCGGCTTCGCATGAGATGGCCATCGGCTGAAGCCGAGCCTTCTACCGGCCGCATATGGCATCGCTGAAAGCGACGCGCTGATACGAATCTTGGTGCGAGCCTCGGTTCCGTGATCGCCTCGATTTTCCAGCACGACGTGTAAAATGAAAGATTATTCCTTGGGGTTTGACCTCCTCTATGGCGATCGAAGAAAAATCCGCCAACACTTTGGCCAACGCTGAGACATCCCGTCCCAACGATGAACGTTACGAGCCGCAGCGCGTAGAGACGAAGTGGTTCGAGCGCTGGCAGCAGGATGCATCGCTCTATGCCGCCGAGCCGGA
>JBAVOQ010000194.1:0-2273 GCA_049692235.1 Acidobacteriaceae bacterium
GAGCATGGCCGGTAACGGCGAGCGCACCAACGCGATCCTGTCGAAGACGCAGATCAACCTAAAGCTCATTCCGGGTGTGGAGGGGCATCCGGAAATCTGCCAGCTCGTTGCCTATAATCTTACGGACATCACGGTGCGAGGCTCGTGGCTCGGACCGGGACGATTGCACCTCGTCCCGCATGTGAATGCTCCGGTCGCGGATTTCCCGGTCCGCAAGATCATCGGCGCGCATCACTTTGTCGCCGACGTCACCCTGCCCTACGGGCGCGTGCTCTACGACTACAACAAACCTGGTGCATGATTCGAAAGGGTCGAAAGCTGGTTTCGACGACATCATGCGCCGCTAAACCCGTCACACAACTGTAATGCTAGGGGTCTTTGCTGGCCCCGACGTAGCGAACGGAGCGGAAGCCGCGAACCGTGTCTATCGCGCCGAAAACGCCGCCCGACAGGAGACTTCGTATGAAAGCGATGGACGTCATGGTTCGCGACGTGATCACCGTCAGCCCGGGTGATGACGTTGCCGACGCCGTGCAGCTTCTGGCCGATTACGACGTCAGCGCGCTGCCGGTGGTCGATGACGACCAAAATGTTGTCGGCATCATCAGCGAAGCCGACCTGCTGCACCGGGAGGAAATCGGCACCGAAAAGCGGCGGCCGTGGTGGCTCGAAGCGGTGACGCCGGCGTCAAGCCTTGCCGGAGAATTCGCCAAATCGCACGGCCGGCGTGTGGAAGAAGTGATGTCGACCAACATTATTGCCGCGTCCGAAGATACCCCGCTCGGAGAAATCGCGACGCTCCTGGAACGGCATCGCATCAAACGCGTGCCGATCCTGCGCAGCGGCAAGCTCGTCGGCATTGTCAGCCGGGGGAACCTCATCCAGGCGCTGGCCTCGTCCCAAGCTCAGGCCGGCGCCGCCGTCGCCAGCGGCACAGACAGCGACCGAAAGATCCGCCGCGAGGTGCTGGACCGCCTCGGCGAGCAGGACTGGACCGATTTCGGTGAGCGCAACGTCATCGTGAGCGACGGCATCGTCCACCTGTGGGGCCTGGTCGGCACATCCGAAGAACACAAAGCCCTGCTGGCGCTGGCGGAAGGTGTCCCCGGCGTCGTCGACGTTTCGGATGAGATGATTCCCGCCTATTAGAGCATGATCCGGAAAAGCTTGCCCTCGGACTCGATCCGGGGGTGGACACCGGTTTTCCGAAAACATCATGCTCCAGCGAAGATAAGAGAGCGCCAATCGATTCAATCTGAAGCGATTACTCTCTAGGTCGCTGTCACGGCGAGACGCTGCCGGTCCAGGACCGCAGAAAGTTTGCGGCCGCCGACCATGCGCGATTTTTCGCATCGACCAGCGGCGGGTTGGCGAGTTCCGTTGTGGCCGTCGCCTTCTGTCCGCAGCCTTCCACCAGCACGGAAAATTTGATCTCGCCGTCGGTGTAATAGCTGTCGCCGCCGCCGTTGCGGCCATTGAGCGTTGGGCCGATGCCGCTCACCTCATAGGTGCTGACGACAACTTTCGCACCTTCGAGGTCGGCGGTGAGGAGATCCCGTTCGGCGTCGATGTCGGGCGCAATGTGGTGGGTGATCTGCGCGTCGGTGTGGCTGAAGCCGACCCCGCGGTCGTAAGTCACCGCCCCGAGCCAGACCGGCCGATCCTCATCGCCGCTATCCAGCACCTGCCAAAATCGCACGTGGTGACGCCGGTCGGCACTTTTGCCGGCCGGCTTTTCGAACGCGAAGTCTTCGCGCCGGTTCTCGTAATACAAATGGCTCACCGGCGCGTCGCGATAAGGTCTATCCAACAGGACGCTGCCGGCAATGGCGATGCTGGAGCGAAGCGTGATCGGATCGGCCGGATAC
This sequence comes from Acidobacteriaceae bacterium, assembly GCA_049692235.1. Classification (GTDB taxonomy): domain Bacteria; phylum Acidobacteriota; class Terriglobia; order Terriglobales; family Acidobacteriaceae; genus JAKAAZ01. Next base: position 1,869 of record JBAVOQ010000194.1, read on the forward strand.
CACTCCGCCGCTTTCATGGCGCACAGCACATCTTCCTTCGATCCGACAAGCCCGACATTGATCGGATCGCCCGGAATGCCGGCCTTGGTGTGCGTCACCATCGCCAGCGTCGCAAGTTTCTTCTGGTGCTCGTAGTGCCGCCACGTTGACGGCAATAGGAAATAGGCCAGCACTACATAGATGGCGACGAACACAGCCGTCCCGACGATAGCGATTTTATATTCCCGTCGCATGGCCGCAAGCATCGGTGATACCTCTTAAGGGTATCTTCCGAATGCCGGCCGCCGTTTCAACCGGATCGCTCTGGACAGTAGCGTCCGGTCCCGCTGCTGCCTTAGCTAAACTGTGAAAAAATGCGTGTTGCCGCCCACTAGACCGCCGCCTCCACGATCCAGCCAAATACCA
>JBAVOQ010000195.1:0-65885 GCA_049692235.1 Acidobacteriaceae bacterium
CAAAACGGCACAGAAAGCTTGCTATAACCCACCCACGGATTACTGCTTCCGCGCCCAAGTTTGAACACCGCCATGCTAATCACTGAATCGGCCCTGGCAAAACGCTATGCCCGACACACACCTAGCGGATGCTGATGGGGAGCGGGCACCACATCCGACTCGCGTCTCTTTTCACGCAAGAATTATCGAGTCATGGCGTAATGCACTTCCTCTTCGATGGCAGCAATCTGCAGCGAAGGTTGATGCGCCCGTTGCAACGCTGCGTTCACTTGAGCCAGTTCGCTCCCTTTGAAGTGCTGCCACGCTGCAATCTGCGTGTGGGCCGCACTCTTCATCTGATTGAAAATGACGATCGCCTGGGCTGGCGCCGTCCGGCCACCGCTTTCGACGACACGTAAAGCCACGCCAAGACCCGTGTTCGCATCGGCCAGCCCAATTTGTTTCTCCGACGCATTGGCGTTGTCATCCGCGCCATTTTTTATGGCCTCCAATTTCGTAAGGGCACTCCGCAATTCTCGCTGCAGGTCCGCGGGATTATTATTTCCAGACTGCAATTTGTTCAGCTGAGTCTCGACACTGTCCAACTCCGCCATCGCCTTGCGGCTGGCGAGCGTCTCACGATAAATCGATCCGCCAAACGCGAATTGCTGATCGAGTACTTCCGTCGTAGCCGCACTACGCGGGTCCATGGTGACCTGCACGGGGCGCTCCATCAAGGTTTCGTCGGCAGTAAGACGAAGCGTATACGTGCCGGGAGGGACGCGGGGTCCGGGCGGAATGGTGGCAGCATCGATATCCTGGCCATCGACATCGGTACCAGAGTCGCCGGAAGAAAGATCCCATATAAATCGGTGCTCGCCCGGAGTGGTCTTCAGGGTTTGAGGTTTGGGAAACCATCGCTCGGCAATCGGAAGCAGCGGCCGTGGGATCGTCGGTTTATCGGCGCTGGAGAAGTGGCGCAGGACGCGACCTTTCTCGTCCAGAAGCTGCAACGTGACCTTGCTGGGTCGCTGCGGCGACCCAGCAAGGTAATAGTCGACGATGGCGCCATCGGGTGGGTTGTTCGCCTGCGGCTCCTCCGGAGGCAGGGGTGTTCCCAGGAAAGCATCATTGTCCACGCGCACCGTCCTTGGCGGCGTATACAGATATGGCTTGTTCGCATTGACAGCAGTGGCCTGGCGCAAGGGCGCAATATCGTCCAAAATCCAGAACGATCGGCCGTGGGTTGCGACGATCAGATCGCTGCCGTGAATCGTCATGTCGCGCACGGAAGTTACCGGCAGGTTCTGCTGCAACGACTGCCAATGCTCGCCGGCATCGAAAGAGACATAGATGCCGAACTCCGTGCCGGCAAACAGTAGATTGCGCTGCTGCGGATCCTCGCGAACTGCCCGCAGAAAATGCGTCGGCGCGATCCCATCGACCGAAAGCTTCCAACTCTTCCCATAGTCATGGGTGATGTAGAGATACGGTTTTCGATCGCCCAGGCGATGCCGGTCGACCGCTGCATAGGCCGTCGCAGGATCGAAATGCGAGGCTTCAATCAGCGAAATCTTACTCCACGGAGATAGATTCGGCGGCGCGACATCCTGCCAGGTCTTGCCGCCATCGGTCGTCAGGTGAATGCGACCGGTGTCGCTGCCCGCCCAGATTTCGTCGGCTTTCAGCGGCGATGGCGCAATGGTAAAGACAACACCGTAGCCGCGCTGCTCGGCATTTTCTGTCGTCAGTTTGCCGACGTCGCTTGCACTTTCCGCGGCTCCGGTCAGATCGGGACTGATCTGCTGCCAGTGCAGGCCGCCGTCCACCGTTTTCAGTACGTACTGCGTTCCCAAATAGAGCGAGCGCTTGTCCGCTGGCGAAAAGACGAGCACCGGCGTCCACGGATCGCGATACTTCCTCTTGTTGGCGGCCTTGTAGAAACCGCCGAGTGGCCATGGAGTAACTGTTTGCCCGAACGAGGTTCGACGGTCGAATCGCTCCACATCCCCATAGGTGTCGCTCGCGTAGATGATGTTTTCATCCCTGGGATCGATCGCAAGGTAGCCGCTCTCGCTGCCGCCGGGTAAAAACCAGTCGCGCGTGTCGATATGTCCGTGGTCGCTGCGACTTGCGATGGCGATGGAGCCGCTGTCTTGCTGCGCGCCGTAGACATAGTAAGGAAACTTATCATCCGTAGTGACGTGATACATCTGCGCGGTCGGCTGGTTGTACCAGGTTGTCCAGGTCTTGCCGCGGTCCACGCTCACCGACGCACCTTGATCGACGCCCAGCATCAGATCATCAGAATTCTTGGGGTCGACCCAGACCTGGTGATAATCGTCGCCCCCTGGGGCGCCCCGCACAATCTCGATCGTCTTGCCGCCATCGTTCGTCCGGTAGAGAGCCACATTGGGAATGTACAGAACGTCGGCGTTGCTTGGATCGATCGCAAGCGAGCTGAAATACCAGGCGCGGCTGGTCAGACGAGAGTCTGTGTTCACCAGTGTCCAGGTATCGCCGCCGTCTTCCGACCGGTAGAGACCCGAGTGGCCGGGGCAAACGATGGTCGCATACACGCGATTGCCGTCCGCGCTTACCGCGATTCCGGTTCGTCCCCAGGTTCCCGCGGGCAAGCCATGGCCCGTCATTCGTGTCCACGTAGCACCGCCGTCGGTCGTGCGATAGAGACCATTACCCGGTCCTTCAACCGGGGGATAGGTGCTCCACGGTGGACGATGCGCATTCCATGTAGCCGCAAACAGGATGTTCGGCTTGGCGCGTGCCATCGCGATATCGGCGATGCCGACGTCAGGTCCCTTGTCGAGCACCCGTTGCCAATGTTGACCGGCGTCCGTCGACTTATAGACCCCGCGCTCGTCGCTGGGTCCGTAAGCATGGCCCAGGACGGCGACGTACACTGTGTTGGCATCGTTGGGATCGACCAAAATGCGACTGATCTGCTGGGAGTCCGTTAGCCCAACGTGTTTCCAGGTCGACCCGCCGTCCTCGCTGCGATAGACGCCGTCGCCCGATGCCAGATCGGAGCGAATGTCGGACTCGCCCGTGCCGGCATACATGATTTTCGGATTGGAATCCGCGACCGCAAGCGATCCGATGGAGGCGGCGGGAGCTTGGTCGAAGATCGGTTGCCATACAGTCCCGGCATCGGTGGTCTTCCAAACGCCGCCATCCACGCCGCCAAAAAAGAATTCGCGATGGCTTCCAGGGACGCCGCTAACCGCAACCACGCGACCGGCGCGAAACGGACCGATGAGTCTCCACTGCAAGCCGCTGTAGAGATCAGGCGGCAACGACTGAGCCGCCAGGGGCCGCGTCAAAATAATCGAAGTGAGGCATGCAGCACAAGTGACGACCAAGGCTGAGCAACGGAAACGCGACAAAGAACGAGAAATGTCCATCACCACCCGATTGTGACGTTCAAAGGGTCATACGATCAAGCGAGAACGAAAAAATGCAGCCAAAATCGAGCCTGATGGCGGAAAATCTGTAGTGGTTGCAACAGAGAAAGCTCGGATCGGCTATTCTGACGCATTGAAAGCTGACGCAAGGAAATCTAGGCGGGTTTGAAATTCGGATTGGTTCGGGCCCCGCCGGGATTTCCGACGTTTGTAGTTCCCGCTGAGTTTCACGCGACACATTGAAGGGATGAAAATGACGCAAAGACATTTTGCCTCTCGCTATCTGTTAGCTGTCTTGTTGTTCACGGGCGTTTATATTCCCGGCACCGCTTGTTTGGCCGCGAGACACAAAAGCTCTATGCCGGATATGCATTGGCGCATGATCGGCCCGTTTCGCGGAGGTCGCACTCGTGCCGCTGCAGGTGTCCCGGATCAACCCAATGTTTTCTACGTGGGCCAGGTCGATGGGGGTGTCTGGAAATCGAGAGATTATGGACGCACCTGGAATCCGATTTTCGACGGGCAGGATACGCAGTCGATTGGCGCAATCGCGGTGGCTCCCTCCGACAACAATGTGGTCTACGTGGCCAGCGGCGAAGGACTGCATCGGCCCGACCTCTCTGTCGGAGACGGCATCTATCGTTCCGCCGATGCCGGAAAAACATGGACGCACCTTGGTCTGCGCGATGGTCAGCAGATTCCCTCAATTGCCGTCGATCCAGGCAACGCGAACAGGATATTCGCAGCGGTGCTCGGTCATCCCTATGGGCCCAATGCGGAGCGCGGAATATTTCGCTCAACCGATGGCGGCAAGACCTGGGACAAAGTTTTGTACAAGGATGAAAATACCGGCGGCTCTGACGTTGTAATAGATCCAAAGAATCCGCAGGTGGTGTATGCGTCGATGTGGGATGAACGGCTGGGCCCATGGGAAGATGACAACGAATACGCGACTACGAATGGCGGCCTCTTCAAGTCGACCGATGGTGGAACCACCTGGAAGCAACTGACAAACGGTTTGCCGAAGGATTTGGTGCAGATCAACATCGCGATTGCAGCGAGCAATCCGCAGCGTCTATATGCGACGTTGTCGACCAAGGAACAAGGCAGCGGATACGCTACTGACAAAGGATTGGGCGTGTATCGTTCTGACGACGGTGGGATGAGCTGGCGAAAGATCACCGACGATCCGCGTCCGGCCATGAAGATTGGGGGCGGGGATCTGCCGGTCCCCGCAGTTGACCCTAAAAACCCCGACATCGTGTATAGCACCAGCATCGTCACCTGTCGTTCAGAGGATGGTGGCAAAACCTGGATCAGCCTGCGTGGAGCACCGGGTGGAGACGATTATCAGAACATGTGGATCAATCCGCGCGATCCACACATCCTGCTGCTGGTCAGCGATCAGGGCGCGGTCGTCAGTGTGAACGGCGACACAAGCTGGAGCTCCTGGTACAACCAGCCCACCGCGCAGCTGTACCACGTGGCGGCGACCAACAGTTTTCCTTACCAGGTGTGCGCCGGTCAGCAGGAGAGCGGCTCCGTTTGCACCTTGACGCGCAGCAACGATGGCGAGATCACGTTCCGCGACTGGCATCCTGCAGGCATTATTGAGTACGGGTATGCCGCGCCCGATCCACAACATCCTGACATCGTGTATGGAGCGGGCAGAACAGAAGTCTCGCGATATGACATGGTGACCGGCCAGGTACAGAATGTGACCCCGCTGCCGATGCACAAGAAGGGTTTTCGCGCCGACAGGACCCAGCCGATTGAGTTCTCGCCGGTGGATCCGCATACGCTCTATTACGCGGCAAATCATCTATTCGTGACGACCGATGGCGGCCAGTCATGGAAGATCATCAGTCCAGACCTGAGCCAGGAGAACACGGGTCAACCGCCCTCGGTGCCGCCACTCACCGCCAAGCAGCGGGACGAGCGCCGCGGTGTTATCTATTCGCTCGCCGCTTCTTACAAAACGACGCAGACCATCTGGGCCGGAACCGATGATGGCCTGGTGTGGATGACGCGCGACGGTGGTGCGAACTGGAAGAACATCACTCCGCCTGGAGTCGCACCCTGGAGCAAAATTGCGCAAATCGATGCGTCACGCTTCGATGATGACTCTGCCTACCTTGCGGTCAATCGCTTCCGTGTCGATGATTTGCATCCGTATGCGTACCGCACCCACGATGGCGGAAAAACCTGGGTCTCCATTAACGCAGGCCTGCCTGATGACGCGCCCGTCAATGCGATTCGCGCCGATCCTGGGCAGCCGGGACTGCTGTATGCGGCGACCGAAAAATCGGTATGGGTCTCGTTCGACGATGGCGATCATTGGCGACCATTGAATTACAACCTGCCACACACATCGATGAGGGACTTGCTGGTGAAGGAGGATGATCTGATTGTCGCGACCCATGGCCGTTCCTTCTGGGTCCTCGATGACGTGAGTCCGTTGCGCGAGATGGCAGCAGAAACAGGCAAAAAAGAAGCAATGCTGTTTACGCCGGCTGCGGCATGGCGCGTGCGTCGCGACACCAATACAGACACGCCGTTGCCCGCGGATGAACCTGTCGGCGAGAACCCGCCCGACGGCGCGATTCTCGACTACGACCTGCCGCAGGCTGCCCACAAGGTGACCCTCGAAACCCTCAACACCAGCGGAAATGTTCTGCGCAAATACAGCAGCGATGACCCTGTGGCTCCGACGCCGGAAGAGTTGGGCGCGGGATTGATTCCTGCGTATTGGCCAAAGATGCACGGGCCGTTGCCTACCACCCCTGGAATGCATCGCTGGGTCTGGGACCTTCGCTCCACCGCCCCCGCGGCGACCACCTATTCCTATCCAATTGCTGCTGTGCCGCATCGCACGCCATTGGCACCGCAAGGTCCACTCGTTGTGCCCGGAAAGTATACAGTTCGCTTAACGGTGGACGGCAAGAGCGAGACAGCGCCGTTGCTTGTCAAGATGGATCCCCGCGTTCACATGTCGCAGGCAGAGTTGGAAGCTTTGCACACGGCCCAGGCGGGCATGGCCGCATCGCTCGATGAGCTTGCCAGGGCCGATCTGCAAGCGCACTCGGTTATGGAGCAGGTCGCTGCCGTCCAGGATCCAGCGCTTGCCAAGCAACTTGCGACATCGAATGCAGCGCTAAAGACAATTCTGGAGGGCACAGGACCAAATGTAGGTCCTAGCGGCCACCGACTGCCAGGCATCGATGAAGTGACGACGGAGGCAACACTTCTATACGGCGAATTGGAACAGGCGGATGCAAATCCGACGGCTGCGTTGCTGGCTGCAGCGGCGCACGTGCAGATGGAAGGCAGGGAAGTGCTTCCTGGATGGGAGCATTTCAAGCAGACACAATTGCCGGAGATGAATCAGCAGATCCGGAACGCTCATCATCCCGCGATCGATCCTGAACGTAAGCCCACCAACATGCCGGAAGCAGGAGATGAGGACTGATGGGGATTCGCCTAGGCTTCGCCGGTGGAAAAAAGATCTCATCGCCGCCGACCGCAACTTAAGGTTCGAACCGCGTGTCCCTAGAATCGAGGTCGCGCACGGCGCCGATGCACCACGCGCTCGATTTGGGTGCGTCCGCCGACGTGAACCTCAAGCGAGGTCAAGCATGGTGTCCAAGGGTCTTCCTCTATTTTGCGGATTTTGCCGGTATGTTCGCGTCGGTGTGTCCTTTTGCCTCACGATTGGTTTGGCTTGTGCCGCAACCTCCGCAAGCGCACAGACAGCGCAGCCAGTCGCGCCGCAGAGCGGCCTTGCGAACAGCATGTCCAGCGGAGATATGGGCCACATGGCCGGCCATATGTATCTGACGGCGCTACGGCCCGTGCAGCCAGGCGATGAACAAAAGGCCGAGGCGATTGTTGCGGCTGCCAAATTGGCGATGGCACCGTACCAGGACTATCGCAAGGCCCTGGCCGATGGTTATAGGATTTTTCTGCCCAATGTTCCGCAAGCCATCTATCACTTTACGAAGCGCGATTATGCGATTGCCGCTCGATGGCAATTCGACCCGTCCTTCCCCACGTCATTGCTGTATACCAAGACACCGGACGGCGGCTACAAGCTGGTCGGTGTGATGTACACAGATCGCGTCGATGCAACCGAGGATGAGTTAAATGACAGAATTCCGCTGAGCATCGCCCGGTGGCACCAGCATATAAATTTCTGTAAAGCACCGCGCGCCGAGAAAACCGCCTACTTGGGTCCCGATGCCAAGTTCGGACTGAAGGGTTCCATTACGACACAGGCGGCGTGTGACGCGGCCGGCGGCACCTTCTATCCGCATGTCTTTGGATGGATGGTCCACGTCTATCCCTATGAAAAAGATCCGAAGAAGATCTGGTCGATCAATGACGACCATGGACACGATAATATGGACCACTCCGCGATGCCGGGGATGCAGATGCAGTGACATCCGAGCAATCTGCGACTCCCGCGTTTTCGCGCTCACCTATAATCCTCCCATGCCTCTAAGCATCGCAGTCAGCCTGCGTGGCCCTGTAGACGGGTGCGCTCAAAACGGACAACGCGAGATGATTCCATCATGAGGCGCATGGAAAGATTCTGGCAACGCGTCACGGATGGCATGGAGCTTTCGCAACTCTGGAATCAGTTCCGAGTTGAAGCTCGGTCCAGTTACCGTCTGTATTCGGGCGACGTGGACTCCAGCCGAACGCCCGGTATCGGAAAAGGGAAACACTTTCTCAACGTGGGGGTTCAGTTTTTCTGGGCCATCATTGAAAAACTCAGTCCTGCGCGTCGCGTCCTACTTTTGATTGCGCTGCTGTTTCTTCTTTTCAATGGCGGTATTTCCTGGCAAAACGCGCATGGCGAGTTGCGGTTCTTTGAGTTTGACGGAGCCATGTGGGCCGCGTTGGTGTTATTGCTGCTGGTGATTCTTGAAGTGGCGGATCGCGTGGTGATGAAGCGCGATCTGCAAATCGCCAAAGAAATTCAGGAGTGGTTGCTGCCTGCAAATCCGCCCGTAGTTCCCGGGTTGGAGATTTCCTTTGCCACACGCGCCGCCAATACGGTTGCGGGAGATTATTACGATGTATTTCCGCGCCCTTCGAGTTTGCCGGACGAAACCTTCCTGATCGCCGTTGCCGACGTCGCAGGAAAAAGCATTCCTGCCGGCTTATTGATGGCTACCTTCCAGGCCAGCTTGAAAACTCTGGCCGGCACATCCGCCTCGTTGACGGAGCTGGTCGGTCGCATGAATGCCTACGCCTGCAGCAACAGCCAGAATGGCCGTCGATTTACTACGACGTTCATCGCCGAATATCATTCCGCGACTCGAAGCCTGGTGTATGTGAATGCCGGGCACAATCCTCCGATTTTGCGGCGTAACACGGGCGTCCTGGAGCGTTTGAACGAAGGCGGCATTCCGCTCGGGATTCTCGCCGATACTCCCTACCAATCTGGAACCGTCACCTTGCAAAGCGGCGATTGGCTGATCATTTTTACCGATGGTGTGACCGAGGCGGAAAACGAGAACGGGGAAGAGTATGGCGAAGCGCGCCTGCTGAACATTCTGTACGCGAATTCGACATTGACGCCGGCGCTGCTGATGCAAACCGTGATGCGGGATCTGGATCAATTTGTCGGCGACGCACCACAGCATGATGACGTGACGCTGGTTCTGCTGAAAGCCAGTTGAACGTCGATTCCGGAACCCTTGCAAGCTTCGAAATTCATTCGTAGAGCATTTGAAACCTATAGCAGTTCCGGCTCGGTGATCGTGGCCTGCAGCAGGCTCAGATCTTCCAGCGTGCCCGCAAATTGAATGCTCGGCAGATCGTCGACGACCCGTCGCAATGCCTGTTCCCATCGCGCATGAATCAAATCCAGCTCTGCGTCATGCGCGGCGAAGCGCCGATATTCATCGAAACAAAGGCTGTCGTTGCGATATTGCAGCAATTCGATCGGCGGACCCACGGTGACATTGGACCGCATGGTTGCATCGAAGGAGAGCATGGCATACTTCGACGCCGCATCGAGCGATGTGGTCCGGGAGTCGATGCCGCGATCGAGGATCGGGCGACCATACTTCACCTCACCAATTTGTAGGTACGGCGAATCTTCGGTAGCGCAGATCGGGTTGCCCTGGGGATAAATCAGATACAGGTCGGCGGCCTCGCCCCTGATCTGCCCACCCAGCAATAAGTGGATGTTGAAGTTGTACTCGTCCTTGGCCAGTGCCTCGCGGTCCAGATCGGAAATCGTGCGGACACAGGCGCCGACGGCACGTGCCGCCTCATACATGTTGCGGGCGGTTGCGAGGCCTCTGCCGTGTTTGAATTCTTCGCGGAGCAGCGTGATAACCGACTGCGTGATCGACAGACTTCCGCTGGTCAGGATGACAAACGCACGCTCCCCGGGCTCGGTGAAGGTATGCATTTTTCGGCAGACATTCACCTGGTCGTAACCCGCATTGGTGCGTGAGTCAGAGGCCATAATCAGCCCCTCCCGCGTCTTAATGCCGAGGCAATACGTCATGGATCCTCTCGCTTTTTTGGAGTCACTTCAATTTGGCGCTTGCGAAAAACGTCGACCTGTTCAATTCTTAACACATCAGTTGCAGGACTGCGGTTTGAGGCGGCAGCCTCGATTTGGCCACAAAACGGTACGGAACACCAGACCCCTATCAGTAGAACTGGGAACTCGATTCAATCAGGAGCCTGGATGCTCATTCGTTTAGGTTACGATCTTCGTTTCGAATTGCCCGCCCCTACCGCGATGGTAGCGCTGCTGCACGTGCATCCATCGCGCGACCGCGATCTTCGGGAACCGGACCTTCTGCAGACAGAACCCAAACTTCCCGTCGCAGAATACATTGATAGTTTTGGTAATCGCTGTAGCCGCATCTTTGCGCCGGCGGGCGCCTTGCGGCTGCATGGGTCCACGTTAATCGTCGGTGCCGATGAGCCGGACGAAATGGACCTGTCCGCGGAAGAAATGCCGGTGCAGGATTTGCCGCATGAGGTGCTCAAGTTCCTGCTGAACAGCCGCTACTGCGAGGTCGATCGCTTGTCCGCCATTGCATTGGATCTGTTTGGCGGGATGCAGCGTGGAATGTCGCGGGTCCAGGCCATCGTTGCGTATGTTCATCGCATTGTTCAGTTCAATTACATGGCTGCCCGGTCGACCAAAACAGCCCTGGACGTTTTTACGGAGCGCATCGGTGTCTGTCGAGATTTTCAGCACCTGGCCATTACGCTGTGCCGGGCGTTGAACATACCAGCGCGCTACGCGACTGGATACCTGGGCGACTTCGGCGTGATCGTCCCGCCAGCTCCCATGGACTTCAGCGCGTGGTTTGAGGTGTATCTCAGCGGGCGCTGGTGGACCATGGACGCGCGTCATAATTGCCAGCGACTGGGACGAGTCTTGATGGCCACGGGCCGCGATGCTTCCGATGTTGCCCTGACAACTTCCTTCGGCGTTGCGAATCTGACCCATTTCTCCGTGGTGTCGGATTGGCTCGATGAAAAAGCGAAATCTGGAATTGCGGGAACATCAATTTCGGTGGGGCCAGGAGCCAGCCAATGACCAGTCCCGCAAACGAGCTTCCGAATGCAGCCGTCGAGGCCGTGTCTTCCGCATCTTCCGCGAACAGAAGATCCGCGCCTGCCGAGCTCAGCAATGGATATCTGCGCAATTATTTTCTGGATCATGCATACGATGAAATGTTCGATGCGGCGGGAAAAGTTCGTCCGCACTATCGTCTGCTGCTCGATACATTCAGCGGCCTGCCGGAGGAAGAACTGGCACGACGCAAACATTCTGCCGACATTTCTTTTCGCACCCAGGGCATCACCTTCACGGTCTACGGAAATCAGGAAGGCACCGAGCGCATCTTTCCCTACGACATGCTGCCGCGCATCATCACCGGCGCGGAATGGGACCGCATCGAGCGCGGCCTGATTCAGCGAATTACTGCATTGAACTTGTTTCTCGGCGACGTCTATAACGACGGAAAAATCCTGCGCGACGGTTTTGTCCCGCGCGAGATTGTTTACAGCTGCCCGCACTTTCGTCGCGAGATGCGTGGGCTGCAGGTGCCGCGCAATGTCTACATCGCGGTCACGGGGACTGACCTGCTGCGCCTGAACGATGGCACCTTCGTCGTGCTGGAAGACAATTTGCGCGTCCCCAGCGGCGTCAGTTACATGCTGACCAGCCGTCGCGTCATGAAACGGGCATTCCCGCAGACCTTTCGCAGCTATGGCGTGCGGCCGATTGAGCATTATCCGCAGGTGTTGCTCAGCGCACTACGCTCGCTCGCTCCAGAGGGCCGACCGGAGCCAACCATTGTGCTGCTGACTCCCGGCGTCTACAACTCCGCCTATTTCGAACACACCTACCTGGCCCGTCAGATGGGCATCGAACTGGTCGAAGGTCGAGACCTCGTCATTCACGACAACATCGTCTACATGCGCACGACGGCGGGCCTGAAGCGTGTCGACGTCATTTATCGCCGCGTTGATGATGACTTCATCGATCCGCTGGCGTTTCGTGCAGACTCAATCCTAGGCGTGGCGGGCCTGTTCAATGCCTATCGCGCCGGAAATGTCACGCTGGCCAATGCCTTTGGCACCGGACTCGCCGACGACAAGGCGCTCTATGCGTACGTGCCCGCGATCATTCGCTACTACCTGAAAGAAGATCCCATCCTCCCGAATGTAGAGACCTTTCTGATGACGGATCCCACGCAGCGACAACACGCCTTTGCGAATCTTGAGAACCTGGTCATCAAGGCAGTGGGCGAATCAGGCGGCTACGGGATGCTGATTGGACCGCACAGCACGAAAGAGCAGCGGGCCGAGTTTCGCGAAAGGATTGAAGCCAATCCGCGCAACTACATCGCCCAGCCGACGCTGAGTTTCTCGCGGTCGCCCTGTTTGATGGGAGATGCCCACGACCCCAGCATTGAACCGCGTCACGTCGACCTGCGCCCATACATCTTGTACGGCGACAAGGTGACGGTTGTGCCCGGCGGCCTGACGCGGGTAGCGCTGCGGAAAGGTTCGCTGGTGGTGAATTCATCGCAGGGCGGCGGCAGCAAGGATACCTGGGTGTTGCACGCCTAGCTGAGTAGAACCTGATCCACCCATGGAGGCGTATGCTCTCGCGAGTGGCAGACAGTCTTTACTGGATGAGTCGGTATCTGGAACGAGCCGAGCACACGGTGCGCATGCTCGAGGTGAATTTCAGCATGACGCTCGATCCTTCCAGCACCAGCGAGGAAGGAAGATGGAAGCGTGTCCTGGCGGCACTGGGAAACCCGGAAGGCCTGGAGTGGAATGGCGACTTTTATGCGCTAGCCCATGCGCTTGCATTTGAACGGGACAGCCGCGCGTCCATTACTGGATGTATTACCGCAGCCCGGGAAAATGCGCGGCAGGTGCGCGAGGAAATCACCTCAGATCAATGGCAGCAACTGAACCGCATGTACCATCGCGTCACGGACGAAGTGCCGGAAAAAGGCAACCGGCTGGATGAGTTTCCTGCGGCGACGCTGAACGAGCTTCATCTCTTTCAGGGCGCGACAGATACCTCCATGAGCCACGGCGAGGGTTGGCATTTCATTCAAATCGGCCGCGCCATTGAACGCGCCACGGCGATCGCAACCTTGATTGGAGTGTTTGAGTGGGACGCGTCGGAAAGTATTTCCGAAGGCGCGGGTAGTCAGCAGTTTCTGGAATGGATTGGTCTGCTGCGTTGTTGCACAGCCTTTGAATCCTATTGCAACCTGTACACGGCGGACCTGACCCAGCCGCAGATTCTTCAATTTCTCTTGCTCAATAAGGAGTTTCCGCACTCTGTGCGCTACTCGATTGACCAATTGCGCTGGGCGCTGATGGCGTTGCAGGAGGGAAGTGGGCGGCTGGTTGCGGAAGAACTGAGCCGCGTGGCGGGCCGGCTGCAGGCGTCGCTGAATTTCTGCGAGATTTCAGAAGTCATGGCGCAAGGAGTGGGGCCATACGTGCACAATATTTCGCAGCAATGCCGTCACATTCATTCGCTGATCTACCGGGACTATATCCACTACAAAGTGCATGTGGCCCTGTCGCAGTAGAACTGCCGAAGAATTCGCAAGGCCTGCAATCGGAAGGGAGAGTCATCGCGATGAAGTTTTATTCCGTGCGCCATCTGACCAAGTTCGTCTACTCCCACTGCGTCAGCGAGAGTGTCATGGAAACGCGCATGCATCCCCGCTCCGACTCCAACCAGCGCTGCCTTTCCTTTTCGCTCTCGGTAAGCCCGCGGTGCCGCGTGTTTTCGTATCGCGACCATCTGGGCAACCAGATTCAGCACTTCGATATTCCCGCGGAACATAATCAGTTGGTCATCATCGCGGAATCGTTAGTGGAACAACAATCTCTGGCGGAGCTGCCTCAGTCGCTGGTACCTTCCGCATGGGCAGACCTGGACGCCCTGGTTAGTTATGGCGATTACTGGGAGATGCTGCTGCCCAGCGAGTTTGCGAAACCGACGCCTATGCTGCAGGCGCTGGCTGCCAGGCTGAACGTCACGCGGCGGGACGATCCGCTGCTGTTGGTTCGAGAACTGAATCAAAGCCTGTTCGAGTACATTCAGTATGTCCCGCGTTCGACCCGGGTGGACTCGCCGATTGACGAAGCCATTGAATCTCGCGAGGGCGTGTGCCAGGATTTCGCTCACACTATGATCGCGCTGTTGCGCTATGTTGGTATTCCGTGTCGGTATGTCAGTGGGTATTTGTATCAGAGTGACCGAGAACTTGACCGCTCCTCGAACGATGCAACCCACGCGTGGATTGAGGCGTTCCTTCCGCATCTCGGCTGGGTTGGTTTTGATCCGACAAACAATCTGCTAGCCCGTGAGCGGCACATTCGAACCGCCATCGGTCGAGATTATGCGGACGTTCCACCGACCCACGGCATCTTTCGCGGCCGCTCGGCGAGCGAGCTGTATGTTGCGGTGAAAGTGCAATCGTTCGACGAGGCGCCGGCTCTCGATCGCGATATGCCAACGCCTGAGGACTGGTCCGTGATGGTGGAGAAAGCGCAAGAACCGCCGCCTCCAGCGTCGCCGTTGCTGGAGATTCAGCAGATGCAACAGCAGCAACAATGAACGAGGGATCGGTTCGGGGACGATTCAATGAAGGCTATCGGGAAAAAATGTATGGTTGCGATTGGGATTCCGTTCGCCGGTACATTCGCCGGCGCGACCGAGGTGACACTCCACTTGAAGGGCTCGCAGGCGATGTCTTGCTCCATAGAGAGATATGAATGCGATGCTGAGGGCTCGAAAATGGGCCTGCCCGCCGGCATATTTTCAGTGGAGTATCTGAATGGCGCTGGAAATAGTTTGGCGATTCTTCCTGTCAACGGCGCATCCTTGGTGTTCGCGAATATCGTTTCTGGTTCCGGAGCGCGGTATGCCGCCAAACAATATATCTGGTGGGATGCCGCGGGTCGCTCTGTCAGTTTTTCGTCCGATTCGCTGGCCGGTAAAATGCGATCCGAATGTCATCGCATCGATTCCGAGTAAGAGCGGTCGAAAAGCCTCTCAACGGATGCCGACGGCATGCACGTAGTGCAGCCAGTTTTGCGGAAACCATCCCGGTTGCTGCGGCTGGTTCTGATGGTCAGAAATTTCACATTCCATATGCACTGGATTGGGAATGGGAGACGCGAACATGAAGTCCAGCCACTCGCTATCTCCGTCCGCGCCGTTGCTGCGCCGCGACTCGCGCACCTTCGCCAACCATTGATCGATCAGCATGCCCTCTAACTTCTTTTCCATTTCCTGCTGCGCAGAGAGCACCTTGGTCATGGCAGATGCGGGCGCCATTTCTCCAGTCAGAAATTGAAAGGACAGCAGAGAAGGCAGCGCAAAGGTTCGCTGCAACAGCATGTCACGCGCGGCATCGATAAGTGTGCGGTTCACCTTTGCTGTTTCGACGCTGTCTGTCGGAATCGTCGTCTCCACTTCAGGAGCCGGCAATGCGTCCTGCAGCAACTCTGGATAACGAAGCGGCTGGATGTCGGCCAGGATTCGTTCCAGCGCCGCGGCAAAGACCGGATGATGCGGCAACTCCTGCTTTGCCTTCGCCGATCCGGCGAGCGCCAGATGCATCTGCTCAGCCGGTTCGGCAGCCGGCTTGAACAGCAGATAACAGGCGGCAGCTGAAACCGTCATCAGCAGGACACTCAGGCCGGAATATGCCGGCTTTGGTTTGCCGTCCGGCATCGTGCCACCGGGCGCCAGCAGTCCAAGTCGCTTGGGCTTGGCGGTTTCACGCTTCAAATATTTCAGGCAATCGAGCCAACTCTCGACATCTGGACTGTGCGAGGCCAGCGCATCCAACAATTCAGGAACATAGTCACGGACATAGCGTCCCACTAACTCCAGCCCTTCCGGCGAGAATGGGTCCAGATCCGCTTGGCTGTCGAAGTCAGGAATTTTTTCGCGTACGAGATTGGCGAGCGTGGGACCGCTGAGCGGCTGGCCGGTAAAACATTGCGCAATCAGTTCCCGTGCAGCCAGAAACAGCGCACACTTTCCCGCTTCAGAGTGCCCCTTCAGTCGGTACGCTTCAATGCCAATGGCCCATGCGCTGCGATTCCGGGCGATCTCTGAAATCATCGGCAACGAGGCTTCCGTGTCCGACTTAAGCAGCAGCACCGTCAGTCGCTCCAGGATTGCGGAGGTGTCTTCAGGTTCCAGATTACTGCCGCGCCAGAAGGGAAGCACGTGGAACAGCGTGACCGATTCATTGCCGCCAAAGTCCGCAAAGAGTTTTTGCTGGGCCTCTTGCAGGTTCTCAATTTTCTGTTGCTCCAGTAGCACGACCCAGAAAATACGGTTCAGAAAGGGCGTGGCTTCAAGCGATACTTCCAGCTGACGGCGCGCGGTGCGAATCCAATCCTGATCCTCCGACAAGCAGACGATCAGAGTGCGGAATTCCTGCAAGCGGTAGTTTTTCGGCACATAGCCGCCGCGGATCAATTCAGACAGCAGCTTTGCCGAGCGGAGTTCATGCACGGCAATGGGAATGGTGTGCTGCATCTCCTCCGCTTCATTGATGTGCGCGAAGTAGAAGGCCCGCCGCTCGTCTGCGCTGATCCAGCGGACGACCTGCTCTTTCAACTGCTCCGCACCCGAGCCGCAGAGCAACACTAATGTAGGCTGTAGGATCAATTTATTCTCCAGCCCGCATAAATTGCGGTACGCCGAGCGATCGAAGGTACGACATCATTTCCACACGCACTTCCGATAACTGCCGTTCATATTCGCCAAGATCGCGAAATTCATTGCGCGGGTAATGCCGTTCCACTTGATCGTGAATGAACTGCGCCCAGCCCTGGTTGCCCCCTAGTTCCAGAATCATCTTGTCGCGCTTTCTCTCGATGATTTCCTGGAAGTCGGGATCGACCATTCGCATGCGAGCATGCAGGTGGCGCTCCACGGGATCGGCAATCTGCGTCCGCAGCGGCTTTCCGTTGAATTCCAGATCTTGCCCGAAGTCACGAAGCAGCCCAAGGATAGTCGCCAGCCCAAACCACTTGCATTGTTCCTCGGTTTCATCATCCCCGGCAATGCTGCGTCGTTTATGGGTTGGAAGATCGAGGAACATTTTTTCTACCGGATCTTTTCGCTTGGCCTCATAGGCCTGCCGCATCAGCTGGACCTCATGGATGTCGGCCAGGCCAAAACGCCCGATGACGCGCATGAACGAAAGGACGGAGTCATCCACGGAATCGCTGATATTGCATAGCGGAGAGGACTCCGATCCTTTCCACTCATCGAACACCTGCCGCAATTGTTTGCGCAGCTCAGGATCGCGCGGTGCGAACAGGTTGTTGGTCGTGGCCTGGTGCCGGCGCGGGCCGTTTTGAAGATTCAGATTCGACCAGGCCTGCATCATGCCGTTATGCAGCAGCCCATCATCCAGCAGCTGAGACCGGGTAATCTGCTCCGAAACATATTGCGACGTCTCCTGATACAACTTGTCAATGTAGTTGTCGCCTTGAAATTTCCAGGCATCATCCACCACATCCTGAAGCGAAAATTTCGCGCGATACCGCTGCAACAACCCTACGCGGTCCAGCTGGTACTGGTCCTGCGCAATGTTGGCAGCGCCGATCCCTGTATTGGAGAAGTTCACCGAGCGCGAGGTGGCACGGCGGTTGGAAAGAAATTGCTCCGCTTTGCCTTGCAGTTCCTTCGCAATAAATTCCGCGTTGGCGATCAGCGCTCCCAAGGAGGCTGCTTCATCACTGAAGCGCGTGCGCAGCTTGCCCACCATGGAACGTACCTGTCCCCGAAGTTCGCTGGCAATTTGCGACTGCGCTGCCTGTGGTAGTTCTTCGCGGAATCCCGCCATGCGCTCGCTGGCCGACTTGCCCCCAAGGAACCTCTCTTCGCGATAGGTCTTCAATACCTCGGCTTCCGTCAGCGTCGCGGGAACCACTGCAACTGTATCGAGAACCTGCTGCAGCTGGATCAAAACCGTCTTGCAGATCTCGAACTGGCTGGCCAGGACGCCTCGGTCGAGTGCTGTCTGCCGCTTGCGTTCTCCCAGAATCTCGCGTTCGATGGAATCGACAATAGAGGTAACTTCAGCCATCGCCTGTTGCACCACACGCGGGCGAATGTTCATCCAGATTTCGTATTCCTTGGTAATGTTGTCGGTCGTTTGTCGCTGACCGCCGCCTTCGCCGTGCAGAAATACTTCGGTATGCATCAGGCTTTCAATCTGACGCAGCGCTGCCAGTGTTTCAAGACTTCGTAGCTCAGAAATCCGGGTGCCGCTCAGCACATCTTTGGCGCGCGCATCGTATCCAGATTGAATCGGCGCGAAGATGTCTTCCAGCAGTTCGCGTCCTATGTGCAGCACGTATTTCTCCACATAGCGTGCTTTCGGCAACGGAACGGAGAAGGATCCAAAGGACGCGTAGCTAAGGCGCGCGTTGGTGACGTGGTAGTCGACAATGTGTTCCTGAATCTGCGGAATCGCGACCGCCGAAAAAAGAAACTCTGCCGTGCGCTGATACAAATCTTCTGATGAGGAGAGCTGCCGCCCAATCTCGTCGGTGCCGCCCAGCATGAAACACATGTCGAATGGGCTGGGACAGATGGGAATTTCCCCTGACACATGGTCTGCCGGGGAGGGCATACTTGTTTGCGAAAATGAATCGGCCATATAGTAGTTCAATTCCTGTAAGGCCGCATAGCCATTCGCTTCAAGGGTCGCGTATTGCGCGCTTTGACCTAGCTGGCGAAACGTTGACGGCAGAAACAACATGCCGAAGCGGACCGTCTCATAGTTGTGGCGGGTGAACAGGTGGTTCACCAGGAAAGCAATGTCCAAAAACATGCCGGTGCCGGTACCGCCGCATACGGAACTGATGATGAAAACACGGGTCTGGGCTCCATCCACCACATTGGCAAACTCACCGCTCACTTCCGCATGGTTCAGCGTGTGCATGGCCCGTTCAATATGCGCCGCAATATCCTGGCCGCGCCAGAAATAGGCCACGTGACCCACAAGCCTGCGCATGCCCGCGCCGGTAGCGACGGAGAACGCGGGCAGATCGTCGGGCAGCCAGCGAAACTGGTTCCGTTTGCGAAACTGCATCACATTGGCCGAAGTGATGACTGGGTTGCCAAGGTGGAGGAACTCGTGATTCTCAAGGAACGGATCCGAACTGTCAGTTCGCTGGTTGGTGGTGTCAATCCCCAGAATCTGAATGTACTTCTGTTCCTTGTCGTAATACTTGCCGTAGTGAGTCTTGAACTTTCGCAGCAAGTCAATTCCGGTTCCACCAAGGCCAATGAGCAATGTACGGTGAAGCATGGCACACCTTCTATTCGATGATCTAGCTGTAGAGCACGTTGATCTGTATGGTCCCGTCTTCGGTTGCAAAGACTGGAACGTGGATGGCCCGTAGGTCGATCTCTGCCGACTTGTGGACCTGGGGCGCAGGGGCATGGGCCTCGCGTGGACGAGCCACGATCGTCCATCTGCCACGCCTGCGCGTACTTTGAAGGGAAAGTAACTCTCGCGATTGAGGGCCGGCAATTACAGCCCGGCTTGGTCCCGCGCTGTTGCCGATCTGCCCTTCGGAAACATGCAACATGCGGGTGCGCAATTGCGCAGGCAGCCGCAGTCGAAGAACCTGGGTGCCATTCTGCCGCACAATCAAATCGGCCTGCAATGGACGAGGCCAGAAGCTCCACACGGCAGTGCCCACGGCGCAGAGGAACAACAGAATCGCGCCTACCCACGGCCATTTATTTCGACTCAACTCACCAACCGTCATTTGCCGCGTGACTACCCGCAGCGCACCCTGTCGCGTGACCGCTGTTTTTCCGTCATTCCACGTGGCGGTATAGTCGATCACATGCACTTGACCCGGGTCGCCTTCCAGCATCATGTTGAATTTCGAAGTCCGCCCTGCTGAAACTTGCAAGCTTTCCGGCATACGATCTGTAGGGCCATCCGCCGATCCTTGCGGGGCGAACTGAAGATGCACCGAACCGACAGGCAGCAGGGACTGAATTGTGAGCTTCTTCTGAAACCAATCCCGCGGCAATGGGTCGAATACACCGGCCGACACCTGCTGCGGAATTGCGACCGGCATTACGACCGCTGTCAGGTCGCCAAGGTAGGTTTCCACTTCGCCATACGGAGAATCCAAATAGGCTCGCGCGCGGAAGGCTCCAGCACTGCGAGCCTGCAATTCGCCGGCGAATCGGCTGGGATCTGCCTGTTGGCTGAGCGGCACAGGTTCACTGTCGCGGCCGGCCAGTTCCAAATGTGCGCTCGCACTCTGCAAAAAGAACGCGCTCTTCACCGGGCCATGAGAACTGGTCAGAGACAGCGTGATCGGGCTGGGAGCATCGGTCAACAGCGCGGAAGGGAATTCGCCATCCGCCGACAAGCGCAGCGGCTCTTGCACGCACAGAAATGCAAGGCCGTGACCGGACCACGAAAGTTTTGTGCTTCCGGCAGTAGCGTCTTCCTCCGCCACGGCTACGTGCGAGGAGCGATACAGCATGTGCCCCTGCAGTTGCAGCGAATCCGCGTGCTGGCCCGTAAACACGACGACGACTCGGTCAGGCGTTCCTGTCCATGTCAGATTCTGCGCAGACGAGCTGCGAATGTACACCGGCAGTGCCGCAGTGCGCGCAGCGACCCGCAGAAATGCTTCTGGAAGATCGAACGCCGACGCAGCGTGGATGGAAAATCCATTCGACGTGCGCGCCAGGCGATCGAGAAAATCCAGATCAAGATCGTTCCCCAGGCCGATGGTGTAGATCTTCAGGCGCCATGCGTTCTCGCTCGCGATCGACAGCGCTCGCGAACGGTCCGCATCCGCCAGTTTGTCGACCGGATCGCTGCGACCATCCGTCAGCAGTACCAGGGAAATGTCGTTATCCTGAAAGAACGAGGCAGGTTGCCCCACCAGATAGTCTTCCACCGAGCTAAGAACCGGCGCGAAGGAAGTGTGGGCATCTGAAGACCCAATCTTATCCAGCAGAGAAAAGTCGAACCTGTTCCGCTCAATTGGCTTCTGCAGCCAACGGGCACTGTCGCCGAAAGAAATCACTCCAACTTGGTCGTTTGGATTTTCTGTGGCGGCCAATAGGCCCGCGGCTTCCACTCGGAGTCGGGCAGGGTCGCTTTGCAGCATACTGCCAGATTGGTCGAGTGCAATAATGATGGTCCGTTGCTTTTGTGTAGCCCAGGCAGGGGACACAAGCAAGAACGGCATCAAAACAAGCGCGACAAAAAATAACTCGATCGTACGGCTTCGCATGGGGGATTTGAAGGTCCGTTGAACAAGAGTTCGGGTTAAGTTAAAAGGTTTGCTGAGTATAGCAGTTCAAGACATAATGTCAACCAGACAAAGGGGTTCGGATCGCATGACGCAGAAAACAGAGACCATCTCAGCCGCCAGTGCCGGCAGCGTTCAATTGGGAGATCTTTCCGTCCATCGCCTCGGGTACGGCGCTATGCGATTGACTGGAAAAGGAATCTGGGGGCCACCCGCGGATCGCAATGCCGCCCTGGCGACCCTGCGCCGCGCCGTCGAGCTGGGCGTCAACTTTATCGACACCGCCGACTCCTACGGCCCCGGCATCTCTGAAGAGTTGATTGCAGAGGCTTTATCTCCATATCCGAAGGGCGTCGTAGTAGCCACAAAAGGCGGTTGGGAGCGCGTCGGCCCCGGCCAATGGATCCATAACGCCGGTCCAAAACATCTGCAAGAGGCCGTCGAGGGCAGTTTAGAGCGCCTTCGTCTCGACCACATTGACGTGTATTATCTGCACGTTCCAGACAACGCAGTTTCGTTCGATGCCTCGGTCGGCGCACTCGCTCGCATGAGGGAGCAGGGCAAGATCCGTCACGTGGCCCTCTCCAACGTTACTTTAGAGCACTTGCAGCGCGCCCAAAAGATTGTCCCCATCGTCGCCGTGCAAAATCGCTACGGCTTTGCCGACCGCGAATGGGACTATCTGCTGAACCACTGCGAGGCGCACAAAATCACCTTCGTACCGTGGGCGCCGCTCGGACAGAACCGCCAGGCCAATCAAATTCTGGAAGAAGTCGCAAACAAGTTAGGTGCGACTCCACTGCAGGTGGCCCTCGCCTGGCTGCTGCGTCGCTCCCCGGTGATGGCTCCCATTCCGGGAACATCCTCCGTCGCTCATGTGGAAGAAAATGTCGCCGCCGCAGGCTTGAGGCTACCCGAGGAGGACTTCAAAAAGCTCTCCGACATCACCCCCGCACCCGCCAACTACCGCGAGTGAATGTCGCTCCCGTAGACTATGACTGTTCCTGTCGAGTAGCCATGTCGGTTTTCGCTCGTGGGCGCGTGTTCGAATCCCCGCAACCTATGAATTTCATCATCCTCGGAGTTTGGTTTCAATGAATGTCATCGCTATCTTGCGGGAAACGCGGAAAGACCTGCAATCGACCGCGATGCACAGTTCCGATCCAGCAGCGCGGTCCGCGGCCCGCCACCGCAGGGCCGTCGTCACCGGAATCACCTCCGGAATCTCTCGCGCCGTGCGCATTGGCGTGTCGTTCATTACGGTTCCGCTCACCCTGCACTACCTTGGCAATGAACGTTTTGGCCTGTGGATGACCATCAGTTCCGTGCTGGCCATGGCGGGTTTCGCCGACTTCGGGATTGGAAATGGCGTCCTCAACACCGTCTCTACAGCATTCGGGAAAGACGACTGGGAGGGAATCCGCGGCGCCATCTCCAGCGGAATCGCGGTGTTGACGTTGATTGGAGCGGCTCTGGTGGCGTTTTTCCTTTCAATCTACAGCTTCGTCGATTGGGGCAACCTGTTTCGCGCCACCACAGCGGATGCCCGCGCCCAGGCTGGACCGGCCATGCTCGTCTTTGTGCTCTGCTTCGCCCTGAATATCCCTCTCGATGTTGTGCAACGCACCCAGCTCGGCCTGCAGCAGGGCTTTCTGACCAATTTGTGGGAGATTTTCTCCAGCGTCCTCATCCTGGTTGGAATTGTTGCCGTCGTTCATTTTCACCTCAGTCTGGCTGCCCTGGTGGTTGCGTTTGCCGGCGCGCCTGTCTTGGGGACCTGGATGAACGCGGCCTTCTTCTTTGGAGTCAGCCGACGAGACCTGCTGCCGCAATGGCGCCTGGTATCGCGCAAAATCATTCAAAAGATCACCACTCTCGGTGGGCTGTTCTTCGTCCTTCAATTGGTGGGCGCGGTTTCCTACTCGGCGGACAATTTCATCATTGCCCGCATCCTGGGGGTGGCGGATGTCACCGTCTTTTCCATCCCGCAACGCATGTTTTCCGTCATTACGGTCGTCGTCGCCATGCTGATGATGCCGCTTTGGCCCGCCTATGGTGAGGCCATCTCCCGTGGGGACATGCACTGGGTCAGGCACACCCTCTCTCGCACCCTGCTGGGAGTGTTTGCCTTCGCCTCCATTGTTTCCGCCACGCTGCTGGTGTTCTCAAACAAGCTGCTTCTCTGGTGGGTCGGCCCCGGCATTCATCCGTCTTTCCTGTTGCTGCTAGGTCTCGCCGTCTGGGCTGTGTTGAGTAATTGCGGCAACACCCTCGCCATGTTCCTGAACGGCGCGGGCATCGTGAAGTTCCAGGTGATCGTTGCCACTATTTTCGGAATCGGCTGCCTGCTGGTGAAGGTATTATTGACCCATCACTATGGCATCGCCGGCATACCCTGGGCCACCGTTATCACTTACGCTTTGCTAACTGTCTTGCCATGCGCATGGTATGTACCCCGGTTGCTGAGGAAGATCGAAACGCACATTCCCCAAGGAAGCGTGTTTGCAATGGGAAAGGATTAAACATGTTCAAATACCCCGTTTATCAGCCCCAGTTGACTGGTAACGAGAAGAAATACGTAAATGAGTGCCTGGATTCAACGTGGATATCTTCGAAGGGGAAGTTCGTTTCCGAGTTTGAGACCAGTTTCAAATCTTATATCGACGCTCGCCACGCCAGCACTGTTAGCAATGGCACGGTAGCGCTTCATCTGGCCTTGGTCGCCTTGGGCATCGGGCCGGATGCAGAAGTAATTGTGCCGACCCTTACCTATATATCATCTGTAAATGCAATTGCGTATACTGGCGCGACCCCCGTATTTTGCGATTCGCTCAAGCGCACTTGGCAAATGGACCCCGATGATGTGCGACGCAAGATTAACGCGCGCACCCGGGCGATCATGGTCGTGCATCTCTACGGTCAACCTTGCGAAATGGATCAGTTGGTCGCGATTGCACGCGAGCACAATTTGTTTATTATCGAAGATTGCGCAGAGGCTTTCGGCACCTACTACAAGGGCCGCCATGTTGGCACGTTTGGTGACGTGGGTACATTTAGTTTTTTTGGAAACAAAACCATCACAACAGGCGAGGGGGGTATGGTTGTTACCGACGATGAAACCCTTCACGATCGCGTGCAGCACTATAAAGGACAAGGTCTGGCCAAACATAGGGAGTACTGGCACGATGTAGTTGGCTACAACTATCGGATGACAAATATCTGTGCTGCCATCGGGCTAGCCCAGCTGGAGCAAGCTGGCGAATTTATAGAGAAAAAACGTCGCATCGCAGGATGGTATAAACAATTCTTACGAGATACACCAACAGAGTTTCACGATGCCGTAGGTAATGTTCAGCATTCTTACTGGATGTGTTCCATACTTGTACCCAATGCTGCCGACCGGGAGCCGTTGAGGAATGCTCTTATTGATCACAGCATTGAGACGCGCCCAGTTTTCTACCCGGTCCACAGCATGCCTATGTATTCCCAGCCCTTCCAGCGCCATCCGGTGGCTGAAGACATCGGATGGCGCGGCATCAATCTGCCAAGCTACCCCGCCCTCACTGAAGACTCAGTGAAAGAAATATGCGATGCAATAGCAGCATATTTCCACAGATAGCATTCAATTCGAACAGTCACAATGTGTCAGGAGTCCGATGCCGAATTTAACCTCAGAAGGCAACGAAGTGCGCATCGCCTTTCTCGGAGAGTCGCTTATAGGCTGGACCGGCGGAGTAGATTTCTTGCGCCTATGTATCAGCGGTCTGAGTTCCACCGTGTCGGTAGGTGAATGGGACGTTCTGATACCGAAGCACACGCTAACGCAACGTATGAGGTCGGTAGCCGGTTCAATCAAGCGTCAACTACTCGCGCTCACTACAAAAGGCGAGAAATCTCGGTACTCACCTGTATCTATTGCCGAGCTTCAAGACGCGATGAATCACATCGAAGGAACAGTTGAGATTATTCCTTATAGGAATTCTCGCGCCGGGCTAATAAGAGTCCTATCGCGGCGTAAATCGGAAGTTCTGTTTCCATGTCAACTATCCCTCGGAAGAAAGTTTCCTGTTGCGTGGGTAGGATATATCCCAGATCTACAGCACAAACGATTGCCTCATTTTTTTAGCAGAAGTGAGTGTTTACTAAGAGATCGCTTATTTAGCAAGGTATTAGCGGACGCCTGCGCGATCGTGGTGAATGCAAGGACCGTTGTCGATGACATTGAGGAGTTTTATCCAAACCATCAAGCAAGGCTTTTCGCATTGCCATTTTGCCCTCCAATAAATCCTGTTTTTTCGGATGAATCCGTTGATGTCGGCAGAACGGACAATCTTCCGGATAAGTACTTTCTGATTTCCAATCAATTTTGGATACATAAATCGTATGAAACTGCCTTTGCTGCCTTGCGTTTAGTGCAGGACGCGGGGCGCGACGTGCACATCCTTTGTACGGGCAACACGACGGATTACCGCTGGCCCGGGTATTTCGATAAACTGAAAACCTGGATTGCGAAGAATCACCTGCAGGAGAAGGTACGTTTTCTTGGAGTCGTTCCCAAGCGAGATCAGCTGGCGATGATGAGACAATCGGTCGCTCTAATTCAGCCAACGCTTTTTGAAGGCGGGCCGGGGGGCGGAGCTGTATATGATGCTGTGTCTACCTGCACTCCGGCGATCGTATCCGACATCGATGTAAATCGAGAAATAGATATTGGGGTTATAGAATTCTTCCGCGCTGGTTCGGCAGAAGACCTTGCCAAGAAGATGCTGGAATTTCTGAATGATCCACCCATTCGAATGGGCAAAATCGAAGCACTTGAGATTCTGTCCCAACGCAGGCGAGAGTTTGGAGCCCGTCTGCTAGATGTTGCCAACTTCGCCCGTGACTCGCGGGTGCCTATCGCTGAGGTGCGAAAATGAGGCGAATTGCAATTGTAGGTGCGGGGGGGTTTGCACGCGAACTCCATTGGTTACTATCGGAAATTGCTGCTGATCCTAGAAAGGGCTACGAACCATTTGAAGTGGCTTGCTTGCTGGAAAATAATATCCAGAGGCTAATGACCCCAGAGCGCGGCGTGCACGAAGAGGCTGCATGGCTAGAGTCGAACCATGTCGATGCACTGGCCATCGGGATCGGGAATCCATCGGCACGGCTAAAAATAGCTGAACGATTGAAGAAGCAATATCCGAAAATCGACTGGCCGGTAATCATTCATCCCTCAGTGCGCCTTGACCGCAATACCTGCATTGTGGGAGAGGGAACAATTCTCTGTGCAGGCGTCATAGCCACCGTAAATGTAGTATTTGAATCGTTTGCGATGGTGAACTTGTCATGTACGATTGGGCACGAAGCTAGGATAGGCAAAGGAAGCGTGCTCAATCCGTGTGTGAATATCTCGGGAGGGGCACGCGTCGGCGCTGGGGTCTTGGTTGGCACCGGAGCGCAAATCTTAGAAGATATCGTGATCGGCGATTCTGCGATTGTGGGTGCGGGGGCAGTTGTCAACAAGAATGTAGAACCTGGAACAACTGTAGTCGGAATTCCCGCGAAGCCGATCGTCAGAAAAATCCAAGACTAAAGATGGCCGGAGTCGTGAAGCGAATGCTTGAAGCCGAACTGGAGCGCGCCTGATTCTATGATCTGTGGAATCTGCCATTCCGAGTCCGCACATTTTGGACAGGCGCTTCTGCTGGACAAATACCAGGTGCAGTATTTTCGCTGCCCAAAATGCGGTTTTATCCAGACAGAGAAACCCTACTGGCTCCCTGAAGCCTACAGCGAGGCGCTGGTTGCCGCCGACGTGGGAATCATGCAGCGGAATTTGCAAACCTCAACCGTCACCTCCGCCGTGATCTCCTTGCTTTTTCCGGCGGGGAAAAGGTTTCTGGACTACGGCGGCGGTCATGGAACATTTGTCCGTTTGATGCGCGACCGCGGATTTAATTTCTTCTGGCAGGATTTATACGCCAAGAACATCCACGCTCGCACATTCGAGTATCAAGAGGGCACTCGCTACGATATGATTACGGCGTTTGAATTAATGGAACATCTCCCTGATCCTCTGGATGGCATGGCGCCGATCTTCGCTCTCTCTGACAACGTGTTGACAACGACATTACTGGCGCCCGACCCACCCCCTGCGCCGCCGAACTGGTGGTACTACGTTGTCCGAGGCGGACAGCACGTCTCGTTTTATACCCCCCCTGCTTTGCAGCAGCTTGCCCGCCATTATGATCGCCATGTGTCCTCCAGTAATGGCTTCCACTTATTCACTCGCGAACCCGTAAGCGCGCTCAAACTCCGCCTCGCTACGGGATCGCGGACCAGCATTCTGGTGAATCGGCTTCGTTCCAGAAAATCTCTCATTCCTTCCGACTTCGAGGCCATCAGCGGAACCCCACTAGGTACGTGATTCAGATGCACACCGAACAGCAATGAAATCTCAGGGTCCACTCACCATCGCCAGGAACTCCGTCGCGAACCTGATACGATTCGCCGTCAGCGTGCTGGCCGCGGCGCTGCTGCCGCCGTTTCTCACTCGGCGCCTGTCGCACGATATGTATGCCGCCTGGGTGCTGATCCTGCAGCTCAGCGCCTATGCCGCCATTTTTGAGCTGGGCCTGCAGACCGCCATCAGCAAATTTGTCGCCCAGCATCACGCTACAGACGATCACGAAGGCACCAGCAGCGTCGTCAGCACCGCCACCGCTCTGCTCACCGGCAGCGCCGCTCTCGCTCTCGCCGCCGTCGCCATCCTCGTCTGGCAGGTCCCGCATCTCTTCGCTCAGTTGACCCCGGCATTGGTGCATCAGGTCCGGCTCGGCATCCTGCTGGTCGGCGGAGCTACCGCGCTTGCCCTGCCCACCACCGCTCTCGCCAGCAGTTTCCAGGGAGTTCAGCGCTACAACATCCCCATGGTCATCGGCGGAGCCTCGCAGTCGCTCTCCACCCTCGCCATCATCGTCGCCGTCTTCCGCCACGGCAGCCTCATCGTCATGGGAGCATGTGTCGCCGTCATCACCTTGACCGCTGGACTGGTGCAGATTGTCGCCTGGCGAAAATATCTCGCACCCATCCGGATCACTGTCTCCGGCGTCACCCGCCGAATGACCCGCACCATCTTCAACTACTGCGCCGCCATGAGCGTCTCGTCCTTCGCCATGCTGCTGATCAGCGGCCTCGACACCGTCATCGTCGGCCACTTTGATTTCAAGCAGACCGGCTTCTACGCCGTGGCCGCTTCCTTGACCAACTTTGTCATCCTCACCGCCGGAGCCATCTTCGGCCCCCTGCTGCCCGCCGTCTCCCAGCTCGCCGCCGTCGGCGACCGCGCCGCAGTGGCCTCGCTCACCCTGCGCTCCACCCGTTTCTGCGCCGTCCTGCTAGTCGTCACCGGCCTGCCGCTGCTGCTCTACGGAGAGCCCATTCTGTCCCTCTGGGTCGGCGCAGACTATGCTCGCAACAGCATTCTTTTTCTGGAAATCCTCACCATCGCCAATATGATCCGCCTCGCGATGCTCCCGTACTTTACCGTTGTGGCCGGTAACGGACTGCAGCGCTACGGCTGGATATCCGCAATAGGCGAAGCAATCGTCAATTTTGGCTTGAGCATTGCACTCGGCTATCGCTTTGGCGCTGTCGGCGTTGCCGTGGGGACATTGATAGGTGGGATTGTCGGAGTCGCGCTGCATCTTTTCTACACCATGCGATACACACGGCAGGCCATTCCAGTACGGCGCCTCGAATTTGTGTTGCGCGGCTTGGCGCGACCTGCGGCCTCCGGGAGCCCCCTGATTGCCTTTTTGCTATTCTGCAAAGGCAACCCAATTGCCCTCGGATTTCTGCCGCCAGCACTGATCATTCTGCTGACGGTCGTCTTGATCTGGACCATCGCTCTCGCGGAATCTGATCGGGAGATATTCTTCTCGGCGATCCGCGATTGCCAGTTCAACCGGCTTATAGATGCATCAAAAAATCAATAGCGAAGGAAATGGTCTACACAAAAGGGCTTCATCCGAAACGGAGCTAAATCGTGAGCCACCAGCGCGGCCCTTTGTAAATGACAGGTTGTCGATGGATACAAAAAAGGTTTCCCAAACTGAAAATTGCCCGTATTGCGGCGGGACAGGTAATTTTTTTGTCTCGTCGACGGACGCAAACAGGCAAACCACTGACGCTATTTTCAAATATTACCAATGCTCCAGCTGCGGTTTAGTTTTCATGCACCCGATTCCTGAAAATATGCGCCCGTTTTACGAGGGAGGATATGAAAATATCCCAAATAACGTCGCCGAACTGAGGGAGATTGCCGCCAAGGAAAAATATCGAATTGAGTCGATCTTAAAATACAAGACCGGAGGCAAGTTGCTCGAAATTGGTCCTTGGAGGGGAGTTTTTAGTTGCAATGCGAAGGATGCTGGCTTTGACGTTGCTGCCTTAGAAATCGACCAGAGTTGTGTTGAATTTCTAAATCGCGTTGTAGGGGTCAGGGCTACTCAGTCATCAAATCCAGCGGAGACGCTAGCTGAGATGGATGAGCAATTCGATGTGATCGTCTTGTGGCATAGTTTGGAGCACTTGCCTACGCCTTGGCTTGTAGTACAAAATGCTGCCAAACGCCTCGCGCCCGGCGGCATCCTCCTTATCGCCATCCCCAACATCGAAAGCTATGAATTTTCGTTGCTCAGGCAATCTTGGGTCCATCTCGATTGTCCAAGGCACCTATATTTCTATCCGATTCAATCGTTGTCGAAGCTTTGCTCGGAAAACGGCCTCGTTAGCCTGGCAGTAACAACGACGGACGAGCTGAGCGATATTCTCAGCAGAGAGGGATGGCACAAGTGGGTTTCTTTGAGGATCCATGTTCGCTATGTCCGCGGCGCGATGGACTATTTGCTCTATCTATACTCGCGACGTAAGCAGAGGCTAGGGATGTTAGGAACGGGCCTGACTGCACTTTTCCGCGCTCCTTCGGGTGATGTCCGCTGATATGCGAGTGCATCAACATCAAGATCAAGCTTTGGGAGCTTCACATGTCTTTGAGAAAAGCGCTCGGGAAAATCATTGGTCCCTCGGGTCGACGCTTGATATGGCGCCTCGAGGCAAGCGTTCGGGCGAGACCTTATCGCCATTACCTGAAAAAGATGTGCGCCATCGAGATAGGGGGCCCCAGCAATCTTTTTGGCGTCGACGGAGAACTCCCCATCTACAGTTGCCTTCGATGGGTAGACAACGTCAATTACTCGACGAATACTTTGTGGCAGAGCGACGCAGTGCAGCTGAGAAAGACGCTAATCTGTGAAGGGACGGAGTTGCCAGTCAAGGACCAGGCTTACGATTGCTTGATCTCATCGCATTCTCTGGAACATATAGCGAACCCGATCAAGGCGCTTCTGGAATGGAGACGGGTGATTCGAGAAGGCGGGTTTCTGCTGCTAGTCCTTCCTAATCGCGAGTTCACCTTCGACTGGCGACGGCCAGTGACGTCGATGGACCATCTCCGGCAGGATTTTGAGCACGATACGCCGGAGACAGATCTTTTTCATCTGGATGAAATTCTTGCGCTTCACGACTTGTCACGCGATCTGCCAGCCGGAACGCCAGAACAATTTAGGGAAAGATGCCTGAAAAATGCGGAGTTCCGCGCCATTCATCATCACGTGTTCGATGCCGAGCGAGCGGCGCAGCTAGTGAAGGAGGTTGGATTTTCCATCGTGCGGCAAGATGTAAAGGAAGTCCATATCATTACCCTTGCAACCAAATCCTAACGATGCAACGCCGCAGTCGCCTTTTTGAGAGACAGAACGTATGCAAAGAGCCCCTGTCGCTGCAGTCGTCATCTCGTATCATCCGCCCGCTGCCATACTCCAGAATATTGCTGCTCTCGTGGCGCAAGTCGGCCAAGTTGTTGTTGTCGATAACACCCCCGGCTCAAATGCCGCAGCGGTTCTCAAAGACGTGGAGCGTTTGCCAGCTTGCACCGTCCTCCGCAACGGAGAAAATCTCGGCATAGCCGCAGCGTTGAACATCGGAATCCGTCACGCCATCGCACAGGGATTTTCCTGGATTCTCACGCTGGACCAGGACAGCCGCATTGGGGATGGCTACATCGACGGACTGATTTCAGCCTATGTCGAGTCGAGTGACCCAAAGAGAATAGGCGTCGTGTGCCCCATCTATCGTGATGCTCAGCTTGGCGCGGTCTGGCCTTTTCCACGAGGATCGAACGGAGAACCGCTCATGTATATGACCTCCGGCACGCTGATGAAGGGCGAGACGTACCAAAAGCTTGGGCCGTTTGAAGATCAACTATTTATTGATGGCGTGGATACCGAGTACGCCCTGCGCATGCGAGCCGCCGGATACCGAATCGTGGAGTCAAACGTAGTGCTGAACCATTCTTTGGGAAAGATGACGCCGCATGTGTTTGCCGGACGCCACATTTTTCTTACGAATCATAATCCACAGCGTAGATATTTCATCACGCGCAATCGCATTGTTCTGTTGAGGCGCTACATGGGTAAGGATCGCGAATGGGTCTCGTACGAACTGACGGATTTTTGGAAGGGAACTGTCGCTATGCTGCTGTTTGAGCAGGATCGATGGTTAAAAGTGAAATACATGATCCGAGGGGCCTGGGATGCGATCTTTGGACGGCTTGGTTCGCGTGGAATTATGCCTGGGGCATCCTAAAGAAAAGACTGCAGGCGTCGGAAGCACAACTTTCAAGCAACTTTTTGGCGGCGGCGACGTCTGCATAGGGTGAGAAAATATCTCCCATGAGGAAAGTTTTGTGACCGCGAAGAACTCTGATTTTTGCCCCCTGTGCTGGCCCAGGACGGCCCCCTTCTGTCATCGTCTGGCGATGGGAGCCTTGCTGGCAGCCTGGCTGGGCGCGGGTGCGTTGGCTCAAACGGCGACCTCATCTGCCCCCTCGACCGCCCCACCCTCAACTCCCGCAACCTCAAATCAGCGCGCCGACAGCGCCATTGCAGAGGACATCAATACAAAATTAATGGCCTCCAACACCCTGCGCCCGTTGGATTTAGGGATCTGGGTACACGATGGCACGGCCACCTTGACCGGTACCGTGCCGACGCAGGAGTTGCGCGCGGAAGCCGAATCCATGGTGAAATCTGTCTCCGGCGTACAAAACGTGGAGGACAAGATCGCCATCGGGACTGAGCCCGCCGCAGCCCCCGGATTCTCCGGCCAAAAAGGTGAGGGTCAAGGTGCCGTCCACCCGGGCGACGCACAGGGACCCCCTCCTCCTCCTCCTGCAGGTTACGGGGAGAATCAGAATGCAGCCTCGCCGCAGTCTCCTCCATCCCCGCAATCGCCGCCGTCACCCCAGTCGCCTCCGCCGGTGTACGATTCGCAGAGCCGTCCGGTCATGGTTACCGTGGCAAACGGAACGCCGATGTACGTGATCATGATGCAGACCGTCGACAGCCACCACACGGAAATCGGTACCCCATTTAGCGGCATTTTGGTAAAGGACATCGTGCTTCAGAACGGGGCCATCGCGATTCCACGCGGCGCG
Organism: Acidobacteriaceae bacterium; assembly: GCA_049692235.1. Classification (GTDB taxonomy): domain Bacteria; phylum Acidobacteriota; class Terriglobia; order Terriglobales; family Acidobacteriaceae; genus JAKAAZ01. The sequence goes on from JBAVOQ010000195.1 coordinate 32,806, forward strand.
CAGGTGCTGGGAACCGTGATCGATGCACGCGGCCCAGGGCATCTCAAGGGGCGTCCGCAACTGGCGCTGCAGTTGACCGGCCTGAATGTCGCCAACACACATTATCAGGTGAACAGCTACGTCTGGGCGCGCGGCGGGCCGGGCAAGGGCGGGCAATCGGCGGCAAACATCGGCGGCGGCGCAACCATGGGCGCAATTGTCGGCGGCGCTTTCGGTGGGGGTCCGGCAGCATTGCTGGGCGGCTTGCTCGGCGGCCTGGGCGGCGCGGGAATTTCGTCCCTGTCCTCCGGTCCACGGATCATCATTCCCTCCGAATCGGTGCTCACGTTTTACCTGAGCGCGCCCTTGACGGTCCGCGAACCCACCTCGGGTGTGATTCGCATGCTTGGTTCCCAGGTCCCTCCCGCCGCGTACGGCCCCAGGCCGCGCGGGTATTATGCTCCGGGCTATCCGCCCCCGTCAGAGCCAATTGCGCCCCCGCCCTACGGGCCTCCGGGAGGATACCCGTATTGAGTCAGTTTCGTGTTGTGCCGTTCCCGCGCCGCTTCCTTCAGAGGAGGCGGCCGTGCATTTATACTGAAAGCACCATGTCCCCGGTGAAATTCAGGGGCTGAGTCAATCCCGTCCGGGGCATTGCTCCGGGTGTAAGGTCGTTGCCCGCTCATGATTCGTTTTCTTCAGCAAGACAGCCGCTTGGTCAAGGGCATTTTTATTGCACTCATTTCCATCACAGCCATTTTGATGGTGATCACGCTTGTCCCCGGCATCTTTCAGGACGCCGCTTCCACCGGCGACACGTATGCCATTGTCCATAGCGACAGCATCTTCGGACGCATGCTCGGCGACTCGACCGATGTGCACCTGACGCAGGTTCAACAAGTCGCGCAGCGCATGCAGCAACAGAATCACTATCCAGACTTCGTATTGCCGTTTCTGATGCAGCGCGCCGGCCAAGCCCTGGTAGAGCGGGCCGTGTTGGTACAGGAAGCCGGACGCATGGGTTTGACCGTGACCGACTCCGACGTTCAGAACGAGTTGATGCACGGTCCATTTGCACCCGCGCTTTTCCCCGACGGCAAGTTCATCGGCGAAGAACGCTATGACGATTTCGTCCAGAACAACTTCAACATGTCGCGCACGGAATTTGAGCAGCAGTTGAAGGAAGAAATCCTGATCAATCGCTTGGAAGCATTTATCACCGGTGGGTTCACGGTGCCGAATTCGACGGTTCGTTCCGAGTATCTGAAGCAGGCGACCAAGGTGAAGTTTCAATATGCCGTCCTGTCGGACGCAGAGTTGCGCAAGCAAATTACGCCGTCGGATGCCGAGCTGAAAGCTTTCTTTCAGCAGAATGCTGCTCGTTATCGCACTGCGATCCCTGAAACGCGCAAAGTGCAGTATGTTGCGTTCTCGCTGAACCAGGTTCCCGGCGGAGTGCCTCAAGTCAGCGGCGCCGACGTGCAGGGCTACTACAACACCCACCAGCAGCAGTTCCAGGTGCCGGAAGAAGTACGGGTGCGGCACATCCTGATTAAAGTTCCGACGAACGCCAACGCGCAGACCGTTGCGGCTGCAAAGGCAAAGGCGGAAGACATTCTGAAGCAGTTGAAGGCGGGCGGCAATTTCGCTGACCTCGCGAAAAAGGACTCAGACGATCCCGGCAGCAAAGCGCAGGGCGGGGAACTGGGATTCATCCAGCACGGCGCTACAGTGCCGGCCTTCGATCAGGCTGCCTTCTCGCTGCAACCGGGCCAACTGTCCTCTGTGATCCGTACCCAATTTGGATTCCACATTTTGCAGGTGGAAGAAAAACAACCCGCTCATTTGAAACCCGTGGATGAAGTCCACGATTTGATTCTGGCGAACCTGACCCAGCAGGCACAGGCGAAGGCAGCCCAGGAATATGCAGCCAAGTTGCAAGCGCAAGCGCAGCAGCTTGGGTTGCAAAAGATGGCGGAGCAGAATCATCTGCAGGTGGTCACGACTGACCCGCTGCAGCAGAGCGGCGTCGTCCCCGGTCTGGCAGATGGCACGCAGCTGCTGAAAGGCACGTTCGCAACCAAGCCCGGCGCGGCTCCGCAGAGTGCCTCCACCGGCGAGGGCTACGCAATCTATACGGTGCTGAACATTGTACCCGCGCACGCCCCCACGTTCGATGCTTACAAGGCGCATATTCTGGAAGATTTTCGCGATCAGCAGATCGCCTCCCTGCTGCATAGCCGTACCCAGCAATTGGCCATCAAGGCGCATGAAGAAGGCCTGGACAAGGCAGCCAAGGAAGTTGGCGCGAATGTGTTGACCAGCGACCTGGTCGACGGCAGCGGCCAGGTTCCCCAGCTTGGCGACATGGCCAGCCAGGGTGCGGTCGCATTTACGCTGCAACCCGGCCAGATCAGTGGGCCGATTTATACCGAGCGCAGCGGCGTGGTGCTGAAGCTGCTGGATAAGCAGGCCCCCACCGAAGCTCAGATCCAGCAGAACCTGGACTCCACTCGCGACAAGCTGGTGCAGCAGCGCCGCGAAACCGCGTTCGCCGTTTTTGCCAGCTCGCTGGAGCAGCGGTTTATCCAGCACGGCTTGATCCATTACAACAAGAAAGCGCTGGCCGGGACTCAATCCGGCATGTAGTCCACCGCATCTCGCAGCAAAAGAATATTTTGCGGAAAGTAACGCGTGGATTGCGCTCGCGGTGCGTCTTATAGGTAGGCGAGTTTTCGACAAGGCATTGTGGGCCTTTCGACGTCCTAATACGGAGAAGCAATGCTTACCGAACGCGCTTCCGGCGTCCTTCTACATCTGTCTTCTCTGCCTTCCCGCGGCGGCATCGGCGATCTGGGACCTGCAGCCTACGCCTTCGCCGATTTTCTCGCAGCTGCAAAACAGCAATATTGGCAGGTGTTGCCGCTCAGCCCCACCGGCTTCGGCAATTCTCCATACTCCGCGTTGTCCGCGTTCGCGGGCAATCCCTTATTCATCAGCATTGAGAAACTAGTCGAAGAGGGTTGGCTCGCGGGCGATTGCCTGTGCAGTCTCCCCAGCGCCGAGGGGCACGCGGATTTTGAGCGGGCTTCGGCGTGCAAGGGTCCGTTGCTGGAGCAGGCGGCTGGGAACTTTCTTGACCGGGCATCGAAAGAAGCTCACGACCGATTTGACCATTTCTGTGCCGACAACCAACGCTGGTTGGAAGGCTACGCCAGTTTCACCATCCTGCGGGCCATGTTCAACGGTTCCATCTGGTCTGCGTGGCCAGCCGAATTTGTCCATCGCGTTCCCGAGGTGATGGAGCGGTTTCGCGCCGAGCATGACCGCGAGCGAACCGTGCAGAAAGTCATCCAGTTCTTCTTCCAGGAACAATGGATGCAGTTGCGCGCCTACTGCGCCGAGCGCAAGATTCGCTTCATCGGCGACATGGCGATCTTTGTCAACTACGACAGTGCAGCCGTCTGGATGCGGCCGGAAATTTTTGAGCTGGACGAGAACAAGAATGCTCTCCATGTTGCCGGTGTTCCCCCGGATTACTTCAGCCCCACCGGGCAGCGATGGGGCAATCCTCTCTATCGCTGGGACGTGCTGTCCAGCACAAATTTCGCCTGGTGGGTGGCGCGTTTTCGTCGCGCGCTGGCGCTCTGCGACCTGTTGCGGCTCGACCATTTCCGTGGCTTTGAATCCTACTGGGCCATCCCTGCGGAAGATCAGACAGCCATTCGCGGCCGCTGGATGAAGGCGCTGGGCACCGAGCTTTTTTCGCACGTGTATAAAGAACTCGGCGACCTGCCGCTGATTGCGGAAGACTTGGGCGTCATTACTCCAGAAGTGGAGCGGATGCGCAAGACCTTCGGCATGCCCGGAATGCGAGTCATGCAATTTGGTTTCAGCGACCGCGGGGCACATATTCATTTGCCGCATCGCTGTGAAGAAAACATGGTCATCTACACCGGCACGCACGACAACAACACCACGCTCGGCTGGTGGCACCAGACCAACGAAACGGAGCGCGCTGCCATCGCCGCCTACATCCACCCCGGAGACGACGGAATTGTCTGGGCCATGATGCGCAGCGCTGCCGCGTCGGTCGCGCGGCTTTGCCTGTTCCCCATGCAGGATGTGCTGCAACTGGACCAGGAGGCGCGCATGAACACGCCGGCGCAGCCAGAGGGAAATTGGGGATGGCGCTGCCGGCAGGATGCCTTGCAGCCGTGGATCGCGGAAAAACTGGCGGCTCTGACCGAGGTGACGGATCGAGATGGCTGGGTCGATCCGGCCAGCGCTTCCATTGCGGAATCGTTCGCCGAGCCCACCGCCAACGGGTTTGGCGAATCCATGTAGGTTGCGACTTGGCAGGTACGCCCCGGCGGTTCAAATCGCACCATAGGGATAGGATGTTGATTCCCTGGCCACTCAGGTTTCAGGCCACACTGCACCATGCGCACAGCTTACAATACAACCATCCACCATTTTCTAGGAGAACCGATGCCCCTTACTGGAGAAGCCATCCGCATGATGAATTACGCCGACGATATCGGCACCACGCTGCGTCGTCTGCTGGTGGTGCTGCCCTCGTTGCCGCCCGAAGAACGAACCCGTGTTCGCGAGTACATGTTGCAGGTCCAGCCCACTGTGGCAGATGTGCTCGCTGCCTTGGAAGACAAAAAATAGCGCCATTGCGTAAGCGGTTCAATGCGCCGTTCCGGTTGGCGGCGCATAGGGGCGTTGTAGATAATCATTCGCCAGTGTGACGGCGCCGGAAGTATCGTCGTGGGTTTCGATCGCCTCGCGATACTCGTTGATGGCGCGGTCGCGCTGTCCGGAGACATCGAAGATTTTTCCCAACTGCAGATCACTCCACACCTCAATCCACTTCGGAACGCCATCGCCATTTAATGTCGCTCGAAACGCGTCCTCCGCAGCTTGATAATTTCGTTGCCGGAAGTAGATTTCTCCTAGGCGATAGCTGGCCAGTGAACTAGTGGCGTCGAGAGCCAACGCCGCGCGATACTCCGCGATTGCGCCCGCATCATCGTTCGCGGCAGCCTTGGCCAGCCCACGCAGGATATGCACTCGCACCTGCAAGGCGTCGTCGTTTCTCAGCAACCATCGCTGCGGATCGAGCGAAACCTTACGCGGAATCCCGAACGTATCGACGGTGAACTGAGTCTGCGGCCCCATCACGTCCACCCGCTTTGTGACCGTCTTGCCCTCCGTCTCCACCTGCACGTCGACCGGCATCTGGAACAGATCCAGGTCTTCGTCAATTTCACCTACGGTGCGGAATCCCTGGTTGTTGCCCAGCCGGTAGAGCGTCCACTTATCCTGCAGCGTCGGTGCACCGGTGTTATTCAGCCATTGAGCAAAAAACGGTCGCAGATTTTCGTGGGTTTCCTCTTCGGCAATCTGTTCAAACCTTGCTGAGGAGATGAATTTATCCGGCTGCGAAAGAACCTCGCGCAGCGTCTGCTGGAACGCGGCATCGCCAATCTGCCATCGCAGCATGCGCAGGATCATCGCGCCTTTGTCGTAGGTCATAGCCTCGAATTCGCGCGAATATTCCGGATACCGAGCCACATCGGCCAGCGGAAGACTGTTGAACGCAAGCGCGCTGGCGGAAACGTTCAGGATTGCGTCGGCTGCGACCGCGGGCGTGGCCGTATGATCCAGGAATTCGAGTTCGGTATAGCGACACATCCCGTTCGTGATCCACGCGTCGTTTGGCGATGCCGGACTGACATCTTCTCCCCACCACTGATGGCTAATCGTATTCACCAACAGCCGCGCGTAATCCGCCGTTTCGAGTTGATTGCCCGCAATCGCCGCAATCTCCGGCGCCGAGACGGCGGGAAGGGTATCGTTCGGCAACTCCACAATATTCAATTCGCCGGTCTGTGTTGGACCAAATTGCGCTGCCATCTGGCCGTATTGCTTTGCTGCAGTGGCGACGATCTCTTGGCCCGTGGGTGGTGCCGCTTTGCTCTTCGCACCTGATTCTTGCTGGAGAAGATAGAGGCGAATGTGCGAACCAGGCGTCTCCACCGGCGGCTGAAACTTGCCCGCGATGACGGTTCCAGGAAAACTGGGGTGAGGCCAGTTGAAGTCGAAGACAGTTTGTCCATTCGTGTCCGGGTGAGGCGATCCGGTGAGTCCGCTTGCCAGCACCTGGTTCCCGGTTGGCACGCGCACATGCATCACTACCGTGAACCGCTGGCTACCGCCGCCGACCACCGGAAACCAATCTGCGCGATAGAGCAGGTAGCTGACCGGCTCGCCAATGGAAGCCAGACGCGGCGCCCCACCGGGCGCCGCATCGAGCGCACCGCTATACGTAAATGTCCATGCAACATGGCTGCCTGGAGTGAGGAAACCGGCAGGAGTCACGGTGATCTCGCCATCCTGCTGCGTCGCGATCAAGCTCTTCCCTGAACCATCCATCACGCGGTCAACGTGCAGCGCCGGGTTCAAGTGGAATTCCAAGGTCGGCAGATTTTGCAAACTCGTGAACTCCACGCGCGTTTTTGCGGAGAGGGAACGATGGGCCGGATCGAGGCTTACATCGATCGAATAGCTCCGAATCTGAATCGGAAACATCGCAGCAGTCGGCTGCGCGGTTTGTGCCAAGCCGATCGGAACCACCACTCCGCAGAGCAGGGCCGCGATCCTCCGCAACAAATACAGTCGAGATATGCGCGCGCTCGGCACCGTTCTCATCCACGCAGTTCCGCAGTGTTCGGTTCAGCCGTCACCGGAGAAAGCTCAGCATCCGCTCGATCCAGAAAATCCAGGACCCATGCGGCGGCTCGGTCGATTGCCGTGCGCTCCGGAGCCGAGCGGGACTCGATCTCTTCAGGAGTCTGGATCCTGTTGCCTGCCGAAAGTTGGGCAGCAGCCGACTCCCAATGCAGCGCTGTTCGCACGCTTTTCAACTCTTCAAGCATCTGCGATCTATAGCCGGTTTCCTCAAGTAATGGTTGAAGCGTGCGAACGATGTTTTGCGGCGTGAAATCATCCTGGATCAGCTCCGGGACAATGCGGTCGCCAGCAATCAGATTCACCATGGCGACGTGCGGCAAGTCGACCAGCCTGCTGGCGACAGCATAGCTGAAGTTCGACAGCCGATAGACCGCGATGAACGGGTTGCCGATCAGCGCCGCCTCCACCGTTGCCGTACCGCTGGCCACCACGCTGGCGCGTGCGTGAAACAGAGCGGCTCGAGCATCCTCCACCACGTGGATGGGAAGATCAATCCCGGGAAGTGCGTTTTGACATTGCGCGACCATCCGGCGCACCCAGTCGGGATCGAGCGTGGCGGCAGCGGGCAACAGAAATTCATACGAGGATCCAAGCAAATTCGCCGCTCCCACCATTACCGGAAGATTATGCCGCAATTCCTTGCCACGGCTTCCTGGCAACAAAGCGATCCATTCTTTTGCCGGATCCAGCTTGTATTGGCTGGCATAATCCTTGCGCGAAATCGTTGGCAGCGGAAGATCGGCTAGCGGGTGGCCCACAAATTCCGCATCGACGCCGCGATCGCGGTAGTATTTTTCCTCAAATGGAAAGATGACGAGCATTTTGCTCACCCGCTCCCGCACCCAACGCACCCGATATTGCTTCCACGCCCACAACTGCGGGCTGACAAAATACAGCACCGGAATGCCCGACTGTTTCAGTACTTTTGCCAAACGAAAATTCACGTCAGGAAAATCGATCAGCACCGCCAAGTCCGGCTTGCGGGCGCGAATACTGCGTACTAGCCGCCGATACTCCTTGTAGATACGCGGCAGGTGGCGCAGCACCTCCGTGATGCCCATAACCGCTATATCTTCTGCGCGGACGATGCGCTCGCATCCCGCCGCTTCCATCGCCGTTCCACCTAGCCCGAAGAACTCGGCGTCCGGTCGCAGCGCACGTACCGCCTCAATCAGCATGGCACCGTAGCATTCTCCGCTGGCCTCGCCGGCTGAGACAAAGATTTGTGGTGTCGAAGGCATGGCGGGTTGGGTCAGTCGCCGGTGACAGCGAGTGGATCGCTGGAGCGAATGATCGCGTCTGGAATCTCCTGGTCCTTATATTGCAAGCGGTAAAGCTTCCAATATAGTCCCCGCTGCGCCAGCAGTTCCTGGTGGGTGCCAATCTCGCGCAGCTGGCCCTTGTGCATCACCAGGATTCGATTCGCCGTCTGAATCGTCGAAAGACGATGCGCAACAACAACGGAGGTGCGGCCCGTAACCAGCCGGGTGAGCGCCGAACGCACACGCAATTCGGTTTCTGTGTCGACGCTGGAGGTAGCCTCGTCGAGAATCAGTATCCGCGGATTGTGCGCCAGCGCGCGGGCAAAATTGATCAGCTGCTTTTGTCCGGTAGAAAGCGTGCTGCCACCCTCTCGAACCGGTTCCTGGAACCCGCCGGGCAGCGATCGAATATAGTCGCCAACATTCACCTGGTCGGCGGCACTTTCAATCTCTTCTTCCGTGATGCGCTCCGTGCCCAGGCGAATATTGCTGGTGACGGTGCCGGTAAACAGCACCGGATCCTGCAGCACCACGGCAAACCGCCGGCGGAGTTCCTGCACGTCCCAGTCACGTACGTCGATCCCTTCAATCAGGATCGCACCGCGCTGCACGTCGTAAAACCGCATCATCAGGCTGCTGAGCGTGGTTTTTCCGGCGCCGGTATGGCCGACTATCGCCGCCGTCTCTCCCGGCTCAATCATAAAGCTGACATCCCGCAGCACCCACTCCACACCCTCTTTTTCCGGCGTCGAGCTGGCTCGCAGACGCTCGCGCATCGCGTCATCCAGCCGCTGATAGGTGAACCACACATGGCGAAATTCAATCCGGCCGGAACCATCGCCGACCGCCGGGTTCGCCGGCGAAACAATTTCCGGCGGCGTATCGAGCAGCTTAAAAATGCGCTCACTGGCCGCCATGGCTGCTTGCAGAATGTTGTATTTGTCGCTCAGATCCTGTATCGGCCGGAAGAAGCGCTGCGAGTACTGGATGAAGGCCACCAGCACGCCCAGCGTGACCACCCCGCGCAGCACGCCGCCGCCGCCCCTCCAGATAATAATCGCGACCGCAATGGAGCTGAGAATCTCAACCACTGGATAATAGAGCGCGTAGGCCATGATGGCGTCTTTGAACGCCTTCATGTGCTGACGATTGACCTTCTCGAAATCCTGAAACGCGCGCTCTTCGCGGTTGAATAGCTGCACCACGCTCATCCCGCTGACATGCTCCTGCAGGTAAGAATTGATCCGTGCAATCGCGGTGCGAATGCGGCGGTACGACTCGCGAACAAATTTGCGAAAGATCTGCGTCGCAATCATGATGAGCGGGATGACAGAGAATGCCAGCAGCGCCAGCCACCAGTTCATCCGCAGCATCACGAACACAATGCCGGCCAGCACCAGCACATCCTCAAAAATCGACACCACGCCGGAGGTGAACATTTCATTCAGCGCATCCACGTCGTAGGTCACCCGGGTCACCAGGCGACCGGTGGGGTTGCGATCGAAAAACGCGACATGCATGCGCTGGATGTGGCGGAAAATCTGGCTGCGCAGGTCATACATCACCTTCTGCCCAGTCCATTGCATCAGGTATGTCTGGATAAATGCCAGGACATAAATAAAGATCAGCGAGCCAAGGTAAATACCGGCTATCTGGGTGATGCCGGTTATCGGATTGTGGCTGAGATGGCGCGTCCAGAAGGAGTTGTTTGTTGCGGCCGACCGCGTCATGTACAGGTCAACCGCTACTTTCGTCAGGTAAGGGCCCAGCACATCCGCGAAGGCGGTGAAAAGAATCGCGACCAGCGAGATGCCGACCTGCAACTTGTACGGCTTTAGATAGACCAGCAACCGCCGCATCAGGCGACTGTCGTAAGCCTTGCCGATAACGTCGTCGTCTTGCTGTGGGGTGCTTTGTTTGGGGTCTGCCATGCGACACTGCTATTGTACGAAGTTTCCTTCAATTCTCCGCATACGCATAGAACTATGCCTGTACACCACTCGATGAGAACGCAATCGCCGCCGATGCAAAATCTCGCGCCCCCGCTCGGCGTCTATATCTCGATCCCTTTTTGCCGCGCCAAATGCAGCTATTGCAACTTCGCCTCAGGAGTGTACGGTGCGGATCGCATGGCCGCGTATGTCGACAAGCTGACGGCGGAGATCCGTGACACTCCGGAACATGCGGCGGCCTGGCAGGCTGCGGAAGGACGTCGCTTTGTATCAGGGCATGACTTTAGTCGTGCCGTAAGTGCAGCAAAATCACGGTGGGCTTTAGCCCCTGAGGCATGCTCTTCGGGTATCTCGCCCGAAATCCAGCCTTTTTCCACAGCCTATTGGGGTGGTCAACTACCAGGAAATGTAGATTCGCTATATTTCGGCGGAGGCACACCGAGTCTGCTTGATGTCAATCAATTAGAAAATATAGTTAAAGCATTAAAGGATGTATTTTCTTTCGATGCTGGGGCGGAAATCACCATGGAATGTGCCCCGGGTCAGTTGAGTGAGGAGATGTTGCAGGCCATGCCGAGCCTGGGATTCAACCGCGTCAGCCTCGGCGTGCAATCGTTTGTGGACCACGAGGCCGCTGCGGTCGGGCGCCTGCACACACGAGCCATTACGCTCAAGGGAATCGATCGCCTTCGACTCTCCGGGATTCACGACATCAACGTCGACCTGATCGCCGGCCTGCCGCACCAGACTCGTGAGAGCTGGAACTTCTCGATTGCGGAAGCAATTGCGACTGGCGTCCCGCACCTGAGCGTTTACATGCTTGACGTGGACGAGGATTCGCGGCTGGGCCGCGAGATCATCGCCGGCGGCACGCGCTATGGTGTTGGCATGGTGCCGAATGAGCAGACCATTGCGGAGATGTATACCGAAGCTGGGCAACAGTTCGGCGCGGCTGAGATCGCGCAGTATGAGATTTCGAACTTTGCTCGCGCGGGGCATCGATCGCGCCATAATCTGAAGTACTGGACCCACCAGCCCTATCTCGGCTTCGGCCTGGATGCACATTCGTTCCTGCCGACAGGGGAAGGCGAAGCGATCCGGGTTGCCACCACCGACGATTTAGCGGCTTATCTGGACCCAAACATCGTCAACAGCAAACGGGTGATCGTAACGCCAGTGTCTCGGTCAGAAGCGCTGGAAGAAGCCTGGTTCCTGGGCCTGCGACTCAACGACGGCGTCTCGCTGGCGGAAATGACGCGTGAGTTTGGAAAGTCCGCGATCGCAGCGTATCGGCCGATTCTCAACGAGGCGAGCCAGCAGGGGTTGATGGAATACGATGGGCGTCGAGCCAGGTTAAGCCAGCAAGGGCGGCTGTTCGCCAATGATGTTTTTCAGAGATTTCTCGGCGTTATCGATTCTGACGAGACCGCCGCAAAGCCAATCCACGAACAAGGAGTGTTCGCGTGAGCATCGAAACTGCCGAAACACCAGCAACCGCTTCGTCAAACGCCGTTGGAGCGATTGATCTGCGCAGCGATACCGTCACCCGACCCACTCCGGCGATGCGCGCCGCCATGGCCGCTGCAGAAGTGGGCGACGACGTCTACGGCGAGGATCCCACGGTGAACCGGCTAGAGCAGCGAGCTGCGGAAATCTTCGAACGCGAAGCGGCGGTATTCGTTCCCACCGGAACCATGGGCAACCAGATTGCGATCCGCCTGCATACCCAGCATGGACAGGAAGTGATCTGCGAGGCGCGTTCTCACGTTGTCGAGTGGGAGATGGCGATGATCTCTGCCTTCTCCGGCTGCATGCCGCGAACCATCGTTGGAACCCGCGGTGTCCTGACCTGGGAACAGATTCAGGCGGCGATTGCACCCAGCCTCTATTACCGCGCCCAGACTGGCTTGATCACGCTGGAAAATACACACAATATGGCCGGCGGAACAGTGACGCCGCTGCCTGTGCTGGAAGAGATTTGGGCGGGAGCGAAAGCTGCCGGCCTGCCGTTACATCTGGATGGCGCGCGAATTTTCAACGCCGCTACCTATCTCAAAGTAGGAGTGGTCGAGCTGACGCGAGGCTTCGACACGGTCATGTTCTGCTTGTCGAAAGGATTGTGCGCGCCAGTAGGGTCCATGCTGGTTGGCTCGCAGAAACTGATGCATCGGGCGAGGATCATCCGCAAGTCGCTGGGCGGAGGCATGCGGCAGGTTGGCGTGCTGGCGGCGGCGGGTCTCATTTCACTCGATACCATGACCAAGCGGCTGGAGGAAGACCATCGCAACGCCCGATTGCTGGCCGAATCGCTCGCCAAGGTTCCCGGGTGCACAGTTGATCTCGAAAGCGTTCAGACGAACATTGTTCGATTCCAGCTCAACGCTGGCAAGGGAGCGTCGGACCTGGTGGCTCGGCTGAAGCGGCGTGGGATTCTTGTTGGCAGTACAGGGCCGGATGCCATTCGCCTGGTGACGCACCACGATGTCGATCGAGCCCAATGCGAACAGGCTGCGGCACAGATCGCGGAGGAATTGTCGCAGCAGAATTAGCGCGTTCTTGCTTATCCGGTTGCTTCAGCAAAGCACCAGATGTTGGGCTCAACCTCGAATGGGCGACCCTACCGCTAGCGGTCACCTGAAACAACCGGATAAGCAAGAGCGCGTTAGACGATCGGACGTATTCACGCAATCGTCACACAGCATTCACGGTTCTTTTGCAGAAAATTCGCCTGACTGCGATACTCTTGCCTCGACGGAGGAGTAGGCGCACCATGGAAACTGCGGAACAGACGACAGCAATACTCGAGAGGACACTGGAATTGAGTCAGACGATTTTCGTTCTGGAAGACGACCAGGACATTTCCCGGCTGGTGCAGCATAGCCTGGAAATTGCCGGCTTCGCCGTACGAACCTTTGTTAGCCCGGCGGCCGTATTGGCCGATGCCGAACGCAAGACTCCCGACCTCTTTGTTCTGGACATCATGGTTCCCGGCGGCGATGGGCTGGATCTCTGCCGGCGTATTCGCAAGAGTCCCGCTCTGGCGGTGACACCAGTGATTTTTCTGACGGCACGAACCAGCGAAAGCGACCGTGTTCTGGGGTTGGAGTTAGGCGCGGATGACTACATTACCAAACCGTTCTCTCCCAGAGAATTGGTTGCGCGAATCAAGGCCGTATTGCGCCGGTTTGAGCGGCCGACCGCTCCAACAGCGCTCCATTTTGGACAGGTCGAAATTGATGCCAGCGCGATGCAGTTAAGGGTCGCCGGGGAACTGATGGCCACGACCGCGACCGAATTTCGCCTGTTGGAATATCTCGCCCGCCATCCCGGAAGAGTGTTCAGCCGCGATCATCTGCTGGATGCGGTCTGGGGGGACGCACGTTTTGTCACTCCCCGCTCGGTCGACGTGTATGTGCGGCGCATTCGCGAAAAAATTGAGTCGGACCCTGAGAATCCGCAGTATCTTAAAACCGTGCGTGGCGCAGGCTACCGGTTTGAGATGCCGAAAGACAGCCTCTAGAAGGCAGCTTCCAGCTTGTAGCGTTCGGCTATTAGCAAAATTCTTTCAGCTAGCAGCTACAGGCTACGCGCTAAAGGCTAAAAGCTAAATGAGGCAGAGAGTTTTTTTTAAGCTTCTTGCGGCGATGGTGCTGGTGGTGCTGGCAGCCGCCGCGATGCTCGACATCTCGCAACAGAACATCCTGGAATCTTCCCTGCAAAATCAACTGGTGCGGAGCCTGAGGCAGAGCTCCCAGACATTGGCCCAACGCGTTGTGGTCAGTCCTGCTGCGGACCTGGGATCGATGGCAAGGGAGGAAGCGCGGGCCGTCGATGCGCGTGTCACCATCTTGAATAAAGATGGCGGCGTGATCGCCGACTACGCTGCCGGCGGCGTCGAGATGGGGGCGAATACCGCCTCGATGCTCTCTATGAACAGTTCCGAGATGCGGGCCATTACGGTGCAGCATCGCGCCTTCGGAAAAGCCGTCAACCAGGGCACGCTCTACGTGACGTCACCGGCGGGCGGCTATATCGTGCGCCTCGGCTACCCGATGCATGAGGTGTACGACACGCTGCACATGGTGCGGCGCAGTTTATTGTGGGCCACGTTGCTGGGATTGTTGCTGGCAATTTTCTTGGCAGCTCTGCTGGCGCAGGCCGTATCACGCCGTTTGGCGCGGATTGTCGATTTTGCTCACCGGCTGGCACGTGGCGATTTTGCCGCACGAATTGTCGATAACGGCGGAGACGAAATTGCAGCCGTTGCAAACGCGTTGGACGCGACCGCCGCCCGAGTGGAAACGGTCTTTCGCACCCTGCAGGATAGTCGCAAGGAAATGGAAACGGTGCTCGACAGTATGGAAGAGGCCGTGATTGCCGTCGATGCGCAGAGTCGCGTCCACTGGTCGAACCGCGTGATGGAACGAATGATGGGTGGAACCGTAAAACCCGGAAATGCATTGGTGCAGACAGTCCGCGATCCGGATCTGCTGGCTTGCGTAGAAAAGGCGCTCAGTCGGCGAGTTACCGCGCATGTGCGCGCTCGCACGGTGCTGCCAGGACGCATCTTCGACGTGAGTGCCGCGCCCATGTTGGGTGGCAGCGCTGTCGTGGTGTTGCACGACGTAACCGAGATTGATCGCGTGGAAAAAACGCGGCGCGATTTTATTGCGAATGTCTCTCATGAATTGCGCACGCCGCTGACTTCAATTTCCGGCTATGCCGAGACCATGCTGGAAGAGGACGACCGGCTACCGACCCAGGCGCGCGATTTTCTTTCGATCATCTGCCGCAATGCCGCGCGGATGACACGCCTCACCGAAGACTTACTGGCCCTGGCGCGAATTGAGTCCGGGGAGTACAAGTTGAATCGCCGGCCGGTCGAAGCGGAGTTGCTGGTCGACGAGGCCGCAGCCATTTTGACAGGTCTGTTGATGGACAGAAATGTGGTGCTGGAAAAAGGTGAGAGTACCCGCGAGAAAGTCATGGCGGATACGGACTCCATTCTGCAAGTGCTCTCAAACCTGCTGGAGAACGCCGTGAAATATGGCGGCGGAGAACACATTGTAATTGGAGCCCGGCCCGCATCAGGTGCGGTGGAATTTTATGTTCAGGATTTTGGCGCGGGCATTGCATCGGAGCATCTCACCCGCATATTCGAACGCTTTTACCGTGTCGACAAAGCCCGCTCGCTCGAGTCCGGAGGCACCGGTCTTGGTCTCTCTATCGCGAAGCACATCATCCTTGCCCATGGCGGCGCCATCCGGGCTGAGAGCGAATTGAATCGCGGCAGTACATTTTTCTTCACGCTGCCCCTCGCCCCAACGGCTGCTCAGGAAGAAGAGCACGAAGAAAACATCGCCACAAATTAATTCGTCTTCGCAGGGGGCCGCGTCGACCCATCCGCCTGCAGCCGCTCTAAATCTTCCGGCGAATCGAGATCCAATTCGCCGCCAGGAAAATCAACAGCATGAACGGCCGCTCCAGATTGTTGCAGCAACGCGCGCGCGCCCTGGTCCCCCTGCAGTTCCAGCAATGCCGGAAACAAGGCGCGAGGAAAAATTACCGGCACACCCGCCCGTCCTGCATAGCGAGAAGCCGCAATGTGGTTTCCATCCTTTGTGTGGGCATCGCGTAAGCGGACCAGGTGTTCCGTCGATAACCCCGGTTGGTCGCAAACCATCACCATCGCACCAGAAGCGGCAGGAGCATGTTCGAGCACCGCCGCAATCCCAACCCGCAAGGAACTCGCCATGCCTTCGGCCCATGCCTCGTTGCGTACCAGGATGCAATCCAGCAATTCACACGCGAGAATAATTTCTGCCGCATGCGCGCCGAGGACCACGAAAATGGGCGCTGCACCCGAGGCCCGCGCTAAGGCGACCGCATGATCCAGCAGCGTTGCGCCACCGAAAGCTGTGAGTCGCAATAATTGTTTGGGCTGGCCGAGGCGCCTGGAGGTTCCGGCGGCGAGCAGGATCGCCGGAATCGGAACCGATTCAATGTGAGGTTTCGACGGCATGGATGGTTTCCGGCGATGCAGGGGAATTGTCAAGCGGACATTGCACCGGAATATAAGGGCGATCTGGAACGGCAAGCAAATCTTCCGTCGACATGCCGCGCGAAATCGCGGTTTTGTGATGGAGCGCGGCCTGAATCTCTGCAAGGATGGCCAGGGCCACCGCCTCCGGACTGTCTCCGCCCAGGTCCAGACCGATGGGCGCATGCACTCGATGCAGCGCTTCTTCCGGCGACCAGCCAAGCCGCGCCGCAGCTTCCGTCAACAACAGCCGACTGCGATGTCGCGCTCCCAGCAGTCCGAGATAACGCAGATCGAGCGGCAGCAATTTGCCCAGCAGGTTTCTGTCCTGCTCAAAACTGTGGGTCAGCAGGGCAACCGCATCACGGTCCGACAGATGTAGCTCCTCGATGTTGGCAGCGTTCTCCGTCAGCGCAAGCACTCGCTCGGCATCTGGAAACCGCGCCGCCTGCGCCAGCCATGCCCGCCCATCGGCCACGATCACCCGCCATCCCAACAAATTCGCCACGCGAACCAGCGGTCGAGCATCATCGCCCGCGCCAAAAATTACCAGCCGTTGTGGCGGCATGATCGGCTCTAGAAAGACATTCCGCTCTTCTATATCAAGCGACATGAAAATCGTATTCGCCTCATTCCCGATGCGCTCCAGCGACGCCAGATGTGCCTTAGCTTCCGCATTGAGATGCGAGCTCGCAAAGAAAATAGATTCATCCTCGCGCACGATCACACGCGCAAGTGGAATGCTGTCCTGCGCGGCAGAAGGAAGCACCGTGGCAGAGTACAGCGTTTCCCCGTGCTCGGCCGCTTCCAGCGCCCGCAGCATGGCATCTGTTTCCGGCGACGCGACGGGCTCCATCAGCACATGGATGACGCCGCCACAGCCCAGGCCATAGGGAATCTCACGGGTGTCAAGAGAGTTGGTTTCGTCCAGAATTTCATCGAACAGGGTGGAATATCGTTTGATCGCCGGGCCATTTCGCGCGATCCATGCGGCTTTGCGCGTCACTTCGCCTTCCAGGCAGCCGCCGCTGATGGCGCCGACGGAGCCGGTCGAGTGAATGTACATGCGCGCGCCCGGACGGCGATAGGAAGATCCTTCCACGCGCACCAGCGTGGCCAGCACGGCTGTGTCATCCTGCCGGCTGCGCCACTGTTCGATAATTGCGCTGCGTTCCACCATAAAAATGTAGACGACGTCGGAGGCGGGAAAGCCTCCGCCTGCTTATCGATGCTACAAGTTTCCGGTTGGCTTCGCATCCTCCTGTCGCCCCAGCCAAAGGAATAGAATAGGAATGCTATGGGAAACACTGCAAAAACTGCATTTCTCCTTACCTTGCTGACTGTGCTGCTGGTCTTGATCGGCGAGCATTTCGGCGGGCGAAACGGTCTGATCCTTGGATTTCTTTTTGCTGCGGGAATGAATTTCTTTACCTATTTCTACTCCGACAAGCTGGCTCTGAAAATGTACAAGGCGCAGCCGGTCACGCGGGAAGAGTTGCCGCGCGCGTATGAAGTGGTGGAGCGGATGACGCAGCGCATGGGCATTCCAATGCCAAAAATGTACGTCATTCCAACTGAGTCTCCGAACGCGTTCGCAACTGGACGAAATCCCAAGCACGCCTCGGTGGCCATGACCCACGGCATCTTGTCCCTGCTGAACGACGAAGAGTTGGAAGGCGTGCTGGCGCACGAACTGGGGCATGTGCAGAACCGCGACATCCTTACCAGCTCCATCGCAGCCACGTTGGCTGGCGCAATTACATTGATTGCGCGCATGGCCTACTGGGGAGAGGTTTTTGGCGGCTTTGGCGGCGGAGGCGGCAGACGCGAGCGCGGTGGTGGAATCAGCGGGCTGTTCATGCTGGTCCTGGCCCCGATCGCCGCCATGTTGATCCAGCTCGCCGTTTCCCGGTCACGGGAATATGAGGCCGATGCGACCGGCGCCAAAACTACCGGCAATCCTTATGCGTTGGCCAGTGCCCTGGAAAAGATCGATGCCTACTCCAGACGAGTGCCGATGATCGCCTCGCCGTCGACCGCGCATCTATTCATCGCACAGCCGTTGGTTGGCGGCGGCATGTTCACCAATCTGTTCTCGACCCATCCACCGATGCAAAAGCGGATTGAGCGCCTGATTGGTCGCAGCTCCGTTAGCGGACAGCAATGACAACGAACTGACGCAACACTTTAAAGATGGAAGAAAGGGAGGCCGCGTTTGGCCAGCTTCAGCCGATGAGAACATTTTTGCGTAGTTTGATCCTGTTAGCCATCGTCGTGTGGGTGGGCGGCCTATTATTTTTCGGCGCAGTTGTGGCACCGGTCGCATTTGGAACGCTCATGCCGATGTTTCCGGATCCGTCGGTTGGCCTGCACGTGGCCGGCACCATGGTGCGCAATTCCTTATTGCATCTCCATGCCATTGGCCTATTCTGCGGCCTGGTGCTGCTGCTGCTGTGCGTCCTGGAGCGGGTGACGCGGGCCACGCGACTTTCCATTGGACCGCCGTTGCTGCTGATCGCCGTCATGTTGGGCCTGACGGCATATTCTCAATATTCTGTGATCCCGCGCATGGAGACGCTTCGCATCAAGGCCGGTGCAGCGATTGCAGAATCGGGTTCGACCAATCCCGCGCGCGTGGACTTCAATCGCCTGCACAATCTTTCCACCTCGCTCGAAGGCATCGTACTGCTGTGCGGACTAGGGCTCATCGTCTTGTATGCGCGGCCGGAACCAACGCTGGGTTCATCCTCTCGCGGCGTCTGATAACCGGAAACAGCGTAAACTTTCGTAGGAACCGCCAAACAATCTCCCTCACAGGACAAGCATGAAGACCGGAATTATCGGCCTGCCACAGGTAGGCAAGACCTCGCTATTCAAGATTCTGACCAAGGCAAAACTGGAAGATCGCGGCTATTCGAATCCCAAGGAAGTTCACCTGGGCATGGCGCGCGTGCCCGATGATCGACTGGAGAAACTCGCCACGCTCTATCAGCCGAAGAAGACTGTTTTCGCTACTGTCGAGTATGCCGACGTGGGTGCCATTGGCCAGGAAGCGCTGAAGGAGCCAAGTCTGTTGGCGAGTCTGCGCAATGTCGATGCTTTGATCCATGTGCTGCGCGTGTTCGATGATCCCTCCGTACCGCTCAGCGGTCCCATCGATCCGCTGAAAGAAATTCAGGATGTTGAGTTTGACCTGATGCTGAGCGATCTGACGCAGATTGAAAAGCGCATGGAGCGCCTCGAAAAGGACCTGAAGAAAGGGCGCACTCCGGAATTGGAAGCCGAGCAGGCCCTGTTGCTGCGTGCCAAGCCGCATCTGGAGGCAGAACAGCCCCTGCGTGCCATGGAAATGACGGCGGATGAAAAGAAGTTGATTCGCGGCTACATGTTCCTCAGCCAAAAACCGGTCTTGTACGTCCTGAATATCTCCGAGAGCACCACCCTTGGCACCGACCTGGAGGCGGCGGTCGAAAAGTACGGCCTGGCGACCATAGCGAAACGGCCGGGCACGGGAGCGACGGCCATTTGCGGCAAGGTGGAAGCGGAACTGGCGGAGATGCCGGATGAAGAAGCCGAAGAATTTTTGTCGAGCTATGGATTGGGCGAGAGCGGTCTGCGTCGCCTGATTCGCAAGAGTTATGAGCTGCTGGGATTGATTTCGTTTTTCACCGTCGGCGAAGACGAATGCCGCGCCTGGACCATCCCCGTCAATTCGCGTGCGCAGGCGGCTGCGGGAGCCATCCATTCCGACCTGGAAAAACATTTCATCCGGGCGGAAACCATCCATTGGGATACGCTGCTCGCCGCCGGCTCAGAAGCGGTGGCGCGGTCGCATGGCACGCTGCGCCTTGAAGGCAAGGACTACATTGTGCAGGATGGTGACGTGATGCATATTCGTCATAGCGGATAGCAACATCATGGCGTACGTTTCGACACCTTTCTGGGTTGTCTTGCTGCTCGGCCTCATCGCCGGCATGGCGGATGTTGTCGGCGGCCTGCTGCTCCTGCGCATGCCCGCAGAACGCTTCCTGCGCGACTTCATTGCCTTCGGTGCCGGCTTCCTGATTGCCGTGGTTCTGGTGGAAATGATTCCGGAGAGTTTTCACGCCGCTCCAATCGCTGCGCCGCTGTGGATTCTCGCCGGCTTCTGCGGCGTGCATCTGTTGGAACACACGCTGGTCGCGCATTTTCATTTCGGAGAGGAAACCCACTCTGAGGAGTTTCTCCATCGCTCCACCGCTTACTCCGTAACATTCGGCCTGGCGGCGCATACGTTTTTTGACGGCATCGCCATCGCCAGCGGTTTTGCGTTCTCCAGCGCACTTGGCTGGCTCATCTTCACCGGAATGCTGCTGCATAAATTGCCGGAAGGTTTTACTGTGGGCAGCGTGATGCTGGCCAGCGGTCGCAGTGCGCGCATTGCTGTTTCAGCAGCCTGCGTGTTGGGCGCCGCCACTGTTGCCGGGGTGGCTGCCATCCATTTTCTGCCCTCGTTGGCTGGCATCGGGTTGCCGTTGTCCGCGGGTGTAGCGCTGTATGTGGCCGCGACCGACCTGCTGCCGGAAGTCAATCGCGCTCATGGAATTCGGTATCGCGTACTCTTCTTTTTAGGCGTGGGGGCCTTCCTGTTGGCGCGTTCCATCTCATAATAGAAGACCGAGTGTAAAAATTCGCAAGGGAGAATCGCCGCCGAGCCGGCCCACTCGCAACACGCATCACACAGGCCAGGGAAAGGATGGCAGAGGATGCAACCGCAAGGATACGCATTGATCACCGGCGCAAGCTCCGGCATTGGCGAAGAGTTTGCCCGCCAACTCGCCGCCCAGGGATGGTCTCTAATTCTGGTTGCGCGCTCGCAGGATCGGCTGGAAAAGGTTCGCAGCGAGTTGATGTCGGCTCACATGGGTATCGACGTCGTAGCGATCCCCTTGGACCTCACGCTCCCCGGCGCGCCCACCAATCTGTTTCAACGTACCCAGGCCGCCCGCCTGGATGTGGAACTGTTGATCAACAACGCGGGATTTGGGGCCTTTGCGGAATTCGCGTCGCTCGATCTTGGCCGCGTTCGCCAGATGCTCGACCTGAACATTGTGGCGCTGGTCGAATTGACGCATCTCTACATGCAGCCGATGCGGCAGCGCCGTCGCGGCGGAATCGTCAATATCGCCTCGGTCGCAGGATTTGCTCCACTTCCATACTCCACCGTATATGCCGCCACCAAGGCATTCGTCAGAAGCTTTTCCGACGCGCTGTTTGAGGAGGCGCGCCAGCGCGGAGTGCATGTCATGGCCGTCCATCCGGGAACGACGGAAACGAACTTCTTCCGCGTAGCCGGTGAAAGCCCGCTCAGTCATCGTGCCCGCATGCAGACCTCGGCGGAAGTGGTGCGGGAGTCGTTGCACGCCTTCGAGCGCAAAAAATCAGCGGTCGTCACTGGCACGCCAAATCGACTGCTGGTTGTGATCCTCACGCTGCTGCCTCGCCGTTGGATCACACATACGGTGGGACGGGCGATGCGGCGTGCCAATATCGGCGTTCCCAGGAACGGCCAATGAAGATTTTCATGCGCTAGAGTCGGTCTGGTATCAAAAGTGGCAGCCCCCGGGTAATCTACTTCGATATCTATCATTTGCAGTTCTTGATTGACCTGGACAACTTTTTGGTAGAAAACAACATCAGTCCTTGTAGCTTAAGAAAGTCCCCTCTGTGATTCTCGTCGTCGATGATAGCCCGGTGCAAGCGCTCACGCGCAAAGCCATCCTCAACCGTGCTGGGTTGCAGGTACGGACAGCGTATTCCGCTGAAGCCGCCTTTGACGCTCTCCAGAGCGATGAGAATCGCGAGATCAATCTCGTGATCACGGATCATATTATGCCCGGCGAATCTGGCCATCACTTTGTGGAGCAGCTTTGGGAACGCAGGGCAGGATTGTCGGTGATGGTGCTAAGCGGTCTTGCTGAAGCCGAAGCCGACTACGAAGGTCTGGACATCACCTTCCGCGCCAAGCCGATTCTTCCATCCGAGCTGGTCGCCCTGGCGACAAAATTAAGCGGAAGCGCTCCCAGCAAGTTGTAGCCAATCGCAGCGATCCGGCGCTCTCTTCAAGCCTTTCTATTCTGCCTTCACAATATTTTGTGATTCACGCGTCGCTGCCCTCGCATCGTTGCCGTCGCCTGTTCGCTCTGCGACAATTGAAGTAGAGCCGTTCGATTGTTTATGAGTACATCTACCCTGGAAACGACCCCGACCCAATCCAATTCAGTCGCCGCGGCGACCCGCGAGCAGATTTTTAATGCTTTCCGGCGCTGGGGATATCTGCAGGCGCAACTCGATCCGCTGCAACAGTATCTTCCGTCCCAGCCTCTGGAAGAGCTGAAGCTGACGGGAGAATTTGCCGATCAGGCCCGCGCCCTCTATTGCGGGTCCGTTGGTGTGGAGTTTATGCATATTGCCGATCCCGAGCGACGGCGCTGGATTCAAGAGCGCATGGAGGCAACCGCGCCCTCTCCCGACTCGCAGCGCGCCCTCGATTTGCTGGTCGAGGCCGACATCTTTGAGCAGGTCATCCAGAAACGTTATTTAGGAACGAAGCGATTTTCTCTCGAAGGGGTTACCGCGCTGATCCCGCTGCTGGATGCGGTGTTGAACAGCTCCGCCGAGCGGGGTGCGGAAAAGGTCGTCATGGCGATGAGCCATCGCGGACGGCTGAATGTCATGGTGAACACGCTTGGCAAATCCGCGTCCGCCATTTTTTCAAAGTTTGAAGATGTCGATCCGCGCAGCAGCCTGGGCAGCGGCGATGTGAAATATCACGTAGGCGCAACCGGGATCTTCAATACCCGATCGGGCAAGGAACTTGGATTGCATCTCGTGTCCAATCCCAGCCATTTGGAGGCGGTCGATCCAGTGGCGATGGGACGCGCGTATGCCAAGCAGATGCGCTATGGCGCCGACGGGCGCGACCGCGTCTTGCCAGTGGTGATCCACGGAGATGCAGCGTTCGCCGGACAGGGAATCTGGGCGGAGACGATGAATCTCGGCTCCCTCGAAGGATACTCTGTCGGCGGTAGCATCCAGATCATTGCGAATAATCTGATCGGGTTTACGACCGAGCCGGACGAGTACAACTCCTCCCGCTTTTCCTCCGACCTGGCGCGGCGTCTGCCCATTCCCATCTTTCACGTGAATGCGGAGGACGTGGATGCGGTGATCCGCATCGCAACCCTGGCCGTGGAATATCGCTATCAATTTCACACCGATGTTGTCATCGACCTGATCGGATATCGCCGCCACGGGCATAGCGAAGTGGATGACCCAACCATCACCCAGCCGCTGCGGTATGCGAAAATTCAGCACCATCCGCCGTTGTATCAAATCTTTGCGAAGAAGATCGGTGCAGACACGAGCGCGCGCGTGCACCAGGCAGAAGCGAAATTCGAGGAAGAGTTGAAGCAAGCGCGGCAGATGAAGAAAAAAGCCGTGCTGGCGGATTTGCCCGAATATTGGTCGCCCTATAAGGGAGGGCCGCACCGCGCGAAATACGAAGTGGACACGGGAATCTCCGCAGAGACGATCCGTACGATTGCGCGCGGACTCACGACCGTTCCGGCTGAGTTTCACATCCATCCCAAGATTCAAAAGTTGCAGCAGCAACGCGCGGAAATGGGGCGCGGCGAACGCCCGTTCGATTACGGCATGGCGGAGGCGGTCGCCTTCGGTTCGTTGCTGATCCAGGGAACTCCGGTGCGGCTCAGCGGTCAGGACAGCCAGCGAGGTACATTCAATCAGCGCCATAGCGTGTTGATCGACGTGGAAAATGAAACAAAATTTGTACCGCTGAATCATCTGCAGCCCCAGCAGGCGCAGTTTGAGGTCTACAACTCCATGTTGTCTGAGGCGGGAGTGATGGGGTTCGAGTATGGCTTCAGCCGCGACTACCCGGAAGCGCTGGTGCTGTGGGAAGCGCAGTTTGGCGACTTCGCCAACGGCGCACAGATCATCATCGACCAGTTTCTTTCTTCTGCGGAAGACAAGTGGGGATTGCTGAGCGGGCTGGTTCTCTTGTTGCCGCACGGGTATGAAGGCCAGGGCCCAGAGCATTCCAGCGCGCGCATGGAGCGTTATTTGCAGATCGTCGCGCGCGACAATATCCAGGTGGCGCAGCCGTCCACCGCGGCACAATATTTTCACTTGTTGCGACGCCAGGCGATGCGGCCATGGCGCAAGCCGCTGGTCGTTTTCACTCCGAAGAGCATGTTGCGACACCCGGATGCGGTGTCTCCGCTTGCCGATCTGACAACGCCTCGGTTCCTGAATGTGCTTCCGGAAACAGAGTTACAGGGCGTCACGCGCTTGCTGATCTGCACCGGAAAAATTGGTCACGAGCTGCGAGTGGAACGGCAGAAACGGAAGGATTCCTCCACTGGCATCATCTTCCTGGAGCAGCTATATCCCTGGCCGGAAGAGGAGCTGCGCGCAGCCATCGAAGCTCATCCAGATGCAAACGATCTGGTCTGGGTGCAGGAGGAGCCGGAGAATATGGGTGCGTACTCGTTTGTGCTGCCGCAGTTGCGCGAGCTGGCTTTCGATCGCCAGGTGCGCAGCGTGAAGCGTTCGGCGGCGGCCAGTCCAGCCACGGGATCGGCGAAGGCGCACGCAATGGAACAAAAGACGCTGATTGATCTGGCGCTGAGTCGCGTCTGACGACTTAGGGGCAACGACAAGTTCTTCTGCGCTGACTAAGAGCAGTATCACCATAGGTGCAAGGCGAAGGAGCAATCTCGGCTGCCCTTTGCCAGGAAAAGGCCATCTCGCATAGTGCCGGACACATTACAGGAATGGTGATACTGCTCTAATGAGCCGCAGCCACGTAGAACAGGATGGCGAAGTAGTGGGCAACGCTTCCCGCCAGCACACACAAGTGCCAAATGCCATGGAAATACGGCACGCGATCAAACGCAAAGAACAGAATCCCCACTGTGTACGCAACACCACCCGCAGCCAGCCAAAGCACTCCATGCCACGGCACAGCCTGTAACAGCGGGCGCATTGCAAAGACGACCAGCCAGCCCATTCCCAGATAAATGACCGCGGAAGCAACCTCGAATCGGCCGATCGCGAGGCTTTTGAAGACGACCCCCGCAATCGCGAGCGACCACACGATGGCGAACAGCGTCCAACCAAGCCTCCCGCGCAGTGAGACCAGCGTGAATGGCGTATAGGTTCCGGCAATCAGCAGGTAGATCGAAGAATGGTCAAGGATGTGGAAGACGCGGCGGGCGCGGGTTCGCACCAGCGAGTGATAGAGCGTGGAGCAGATGTAGACCAGGACCAAGGTTCCGGCATAGACGCAGCAACTGATAATTTTCCGGGAGCTTCCGCGAGACGAAGCATAGATGAGGTAGGCCGCTCCAACAAGTGCGAAGGTTGCGCCCACTCCATGGGTAATTGCATTGGCGAGGATATCGCCGAGTCGGGGCTGCGGAGGCGGAGGGTAAATATTGGATGGAGACGACAAGCCTTAGATATAACACCGCATTTGTGGCGTCATCGTGATGACCGTCACGAGCATGCCATGCCTGCATCTCATAGGCTATAGTGGTGGCCTGGAAGCGGGCTGACAGGGAAGCGCGGATTCTATGCATGAAGTGGGAATCGCCAGCGAAATCTTGCGCGCCAGCCATGCCGAAGCGGCACGCAGACCGGGAGCGCGCCTGGTGGCAGTGACCGTCAGAATTGGAGTTCTGGCCGGCGTCGACGCGGATGCTTTGCGATTTGCCTGGGACGTGATGTCTGAGCAGGCGGAATATGATCCGGTGGCATTGGAAATTCAAATGGTGCCGCGACGCAATCGCTGCCAGGAGTGCGGATATGAGTTTGTCACCGAAATGTACAGCGAGCCTTGTCCGGAATGCTCCAGCGACAACAGTACGTTGCTCAGTGGAGATGAAATGCAGTTGGCCAGCGTGGAGGTAGAAGAATGACGACCGTTGTTCCCGTGGAAAAGAAAGTCCTGAATGAGAACCAGCGCATCGCCGACGAACTGCGGCAGCGCTATGCCAAGGGTGGCACGCTGTGCCTGAACATCATCAGTTCGCCCGGTTCCGGGAAGACGACGCTGCTGGAAAAAACGCTGGCCGGATTCAGCCAGCAAGATAAAGTCGCGGTGTTGACGGGGGATTTGCAGACGGAAAACGATGCGCGCAGGCTGGCTCGCTATGGGTTTCCAGTGCAGCAGATTGTGACCGGAACGGTTTGCCATCTCGACGGCAGAATGATTGAGCGCGCGCTGGAACCGTGGAAAGCCAATGAAATCGAGCTGTTGCTGATTGAGAATGTCGGCAATCTGGTTTGTCCATCGAGTTACGATTTGGGCGAGGAAGCAAAGATTGTTGTGTTGAGTGTGACGGAGGGCGAAGACAAGCCGCTGAAATATCCGTCGATTTTTTCCAAGGCTGCGCTGATGATTGTGACCAAGGTGGATTTGTTGCCGTATGTTCCATTCGATATTGAACAGGCGAAGGCGAATGCGCGGCAGGTGCATCCCGGAATTGAAATTATTGAGTTGTCGTGCCAGACGGGGCAGGGTTTTGATCGGTGGCAGCAGTGGCTGACGCAGCGGCGCGCGGCGGCGCGGGAACGATTCGCCTGCGCCGGAGCGTAAATCGCCGGTTCATTTTTTCAAATAAAAACGCGCGTTTCAATATGGTTGCTAAGGCAACTAAAAACGTCAAAAAAGGCCAATATGGTTGCCTTAGCAACCATATTGGCCTTTGGGAATTCGTCACCAAATGTGACCTTGGTTACTGGGTGACGGGGCTGGGTTTGGCGCAAATTTCGTCGTACGCCTGGGTAAGATGTTGGGCGATCTGCGGTGCGCTGGAGCTTTCAATGACCGAGCGCTGCATCAGGAAGACCAGTTTGCCGTCGCGGAAGATGGCAATTGCGGGGCTGCTGGGTGGATTTCCCTCCAGGTGGCTGCGAACCTTGTCCGTGGCTTCGCGATCCTGGCCGGCGAACACGGTGATTTTTTGATCGGGCAGGGTCGGGTGCTGCAGCGACATGCGAACTCCGGGGCGCATCTTGCCCGCCGCGCAACCGCAGATGGAGTTGACGATCACCATGGTGGTGCCGGGCTTCGCCAACGCTTGATCCACTTCCTCGGCGCTGCGTGCTTCCTGGATGCCGGCGCGAGTCAACTCCTCGCGCATCGGAATCACCATAATCTCTGGATACATATTGTTTGCTCCCCCCATGCCGTTGTGTCGGCCATCACCAGTATATCGTCCCTGATGCAGACTCGACTGCTTTGAGCCGCCGAGTGTGCCTGCCGGGCCAACTTTGCGTCAGCTACTCGGCAGACCGGTGGCAGTGGGCAGGATGGCAGAGTAGCTGGCATCGAGCGCGGCACCCATCAGCAGGATGGCAGCGATGCGGCGGACGACCTGGGCGAAGTAGCGGGCTTCGTCTTCGTGGAGCGGGCGACCGAGCAGGGGAAGCTCGCGGTAGCTGAGCCATTTTTTCAGGACCTGATAGCCGCCGAGGGTGTACTCCCAGACGCGGAGGGGGACGCAGACCCAAGAGGAGGCACCATTGAGATAGACGTCGACGCAGCGCGGACCGAGGAGGGCGAGTGCGTCGTCGATGGTGAGCGACTGCGGGGCGGCGAGAGTGGTGAGGCGGTCGAGTTCGGTGGAGGTGTAGTCGCGCTCGCGGGCGTCGCCGCGGCGCGGCATGACGGTTGCGCCCTGTCCGGCTCCGCCCCAGCCGGCGGTGACGGCGAAGCGGGCGGCATTGCGGGCGTCGCGGTCGGGGGTGCCTTCAGGGTATTCGTCGGCGATGGAGAGACGAGCGAGAAAGCTCCACTCGGCGGCAAGGTGCAGGTCGGACTCGGGGTCGAGAAGGTCGGCGAGGCGGCGGCCGAGGGTGGCGGAGTGGGTGAGGAGTTCGGCGGTGGCGGGGAGCGGGATGCGCGGCCAGTCGCCGAGGAGGGCACCGGAGTTTTCGGTGCGGTATTGCGGCGTGTGCATGGTGGCTAGGGCGTGAAAGAAGAAGTCTTCGTGATCCGCTCCATGCAAGCGGTGTCCTACCGCCAGCTCGATGAGATTCTGGACCTCTTCGACTATGCCTGGCGCCGTTGCTGCATCAAAGCTGATCGGAATGATAAGCGAAGCACGTTCGATTACGTGATAGCTAGCAAGTGAGCGGGTCACGACGGGAGGGTCATAAGCCCGTCGATTCGCTTGCGCAGAAATCATCGTCGGCACTCGGCGGTGTGCGTTCCAGTACTCTTCACGCCTTTCATCCAAGAGTTTTGTGTTGTGCTCATAGTAGAGCCAGCGCAAGTCGAAAGGGCGGTAGCAATATGGCTCGGTGTCAGATTGAGTAATGTTGCGTTCGTATCGCGCCCGCAGGTAAGTGGCGTCTTGTTCGGTGGCGACCCTTAGCTCAGCGTCGCGACGGGCTAGAAGCTCTCTGCGAATCGCTCTTGCGTCATACCGAGGAACGTCTTTCATGATGATGGGAAACCGCCTTCCGATCTCTTCGTCGGAGAGGTTTGAGTCCAGATATTGGGTCACTCTGTCGATAAGGGCTTCTCGATCGATATCGACGAGAAACGTGTCTCGGGCAGTCTTGATCCCGGAGAACGATACGGGGAAGAGTTCGGGTAGGCGGGGCCAAGCGAGATAATCGACCTCGACCCTACGAGGTTTGAAGGGGAGACCAAGCATCGGATTCGGATCTAATGTCCTGTAACTCGCGTCGTCATGGACGCTGGCGAGGAGATGACTTCGGCGGTCAGAGGCGCGTGCATCCTCGAAATCCCGATATTGGACAGACGCATTCTCGATTGGCTCACCAGTCTTAACGAGCGTGGCAACGGCGGTGCCGACCTTTATACCGACGCTGGTGCCCTGCATGGCGAAGACCGTTTCGCTTGTTCTGCCGTCGGGCGCGTATTCGCTGATCCTGCGATCGCCATGCAGATTGTCGATGTAGACGCTGTTGAAGCTCCCCTGCAAATGGTGGCGCATCGTTGGATGCGAAAGTCCATCCAGCCACGAGTAGTTGGATATGTATGAGAAGATGCCGCGGTGCTGGCGGTTCTGGGTAATCCGACGCTCGGCGATGCGGAAAAATCGCACGTAGAGCTCGTTAAGACCTTGACCATTCGGCGCTGGCAGGCCCTCCACCTGACTGCGATATGAGTCGCTAAGGTCGCGCTCTTCGTCGATCTGGGCGATGCCTGCGTAGCCGTTATAGGGTGGGTTGCCGAGGATGACGAGGATGGTGTCGGCCTGCTTGACGGCTTCGGCGGCGTCGCGTTCCTCGGCGAAGGCGGGGAAACCGAAGGTCGATTGCGGATGGCGGGCGGGCACCCACCCGGTGAGGGCGTTGGTGAGGAAGACCTGGGCGCGCTGGGCGGCGGTGAGCGCGGCGCGGGCGTCTTCAAGTAGCTGCGTAATCTGGAGGTGCGCGATGACGAAGGGCGCGGGCATAATCTCAAACCCGAAGATGCGTGCGGTGGCGGCGCGGCGAAGGTCGGAGGCGACGAGGGCGTCATCGTCGCCGGCCTGCTCGCGCAGGGTACGCTCGATGCGATGGAGAACTTCAACGAGGTAGGCTCCGGTGCCGCAGCATGGATCGAGGACTTGAACATTGGGGCTGGCGAGTCCGAGAGGCTCATTCAGCTCCGTACGGAGGAGATGATCGACGCGCTCGACCATGTAACGGACGATCTCTCGCGGGGTGTACCAGACGCCGAGGTCTTTGCGGAGTTCAGGGTCGAAGGCTTCAAGGAAGGGCTCGTAGAAGTACTGGACGGCATCTTCTTCACGGAAGGTGGTGAAGAAGTCGGGCTGGACGCGGTTGAGGGCCTCGGTGGCATGGTCAAGGACTTGAACGATCTGGACGGTGTTGAGAGCGCCGCGTTCGGAGACGGCGTGGAAGAGTTCGCGAAGAACGGGGACGCGAAGGTAGTCGGCGGAGAGACGCCAGTTGAAGACGCCGCTTTGGGCCGCATAGTTGGGTGAACGCCGCCAGAGAACCCAGGCAGAGAAGATGCCGTAGAAAAGAGTCTGGATGAGAGTGGAGCGGAAGAAGTGCTCGCCCTTGTCGCCTTCGAAGGTGATGCCGAGGGATTCCTGGAGGGCCGACTTGACGCCAGCGAAGGCGACGACGGGATGCTCGGCTGCGCGCTCACGGGCTTCGCGGGCGTAGGAGGCGAGAAGCTCGGCAACGTCCTTCGGTTTTTCCAGCGGGACCTTGCGGGTGAGCACGCGGGCGAGGAAATCAGGGAAGGTTTCGGCGTGGCGTTTGACGAGCTCGCTTATTGGACGGTGCCAGAGGTTGTCGGCAGTGAGGGTGAGGTCGTAGCTTTCCATGATGGAAGGCTGGCCATTGCAGAGTTCGACGAGCTGAAACTGATGGTAGTTGGTGATGACGCAGAGGCCGTATTCGCGCAGATACCTGCGGATCTGCTGGGATTGGGCGAGTGTGGCGAGGCTCTCGCCGGGAGATTTTATTTCAACGGCGCCACGTTCGGGGCGCTGGTTGGGGAGCGGCTCTGCCTGGCGGCGGTTGGCGATGGGAAATAGGCCTCCGTCGGGGAGGCCGGCGCCGCGACTACCAGGATGGGCGACAAAGACGACGCGGGGTTTGAGGGTTTTGCCGACCGCGTTGAGGAGATTGGAGAGCGGCGTGTAGAAGGTGGTTTCGGGTGTGTGGGCGCCGAAGGAGTGAGCGGTGCGCATGTCCGCGATGTACTGCTCTACATTGGATGACAGGCTGGCTGGCACTTGTCGATGATTACATGAAATTGTCAGCCGTTACCCGACAATCGAGCACAGGCGATTCATAGTCGCACATTTCCACGGCGTCGACGGCTGGATTGTTAATTTCGAAGCAATGGCAAAACGGGCGCTACAGTTCAGCTCGGGCGGCTGTCGTCACAGGGAATTTGTCACGCATGTTCCGGTACATGCACGCGGTAGAGTAGACGGGAAAGGTTGTGATGCCAATTTCCGTATCTATAGAAGAAGCGACTGGTGCGAGCGACGAGCCGGCGGAAGAATACCGGCGACGAGAGGCGGCACGACAGGCAGGATCCCGCCGCCTGGAGAAGCTGCATATCCGGTTTGGCAATGTGCGCTTGCTGCTGGCAACGGTTGCGGCGGTGATGGCATGGTGGGCGTTTCGATCGCATTGGATTTTGCCGTGGTGGCTGGCGGCGCCGGTGGCAGTCTTCGCGGTGGTGGCCGTGGTTCACGCGCGCGTGCTGCGAGCGCGGCGATGCGCTTTGCGGGCGGTGGCGGTCTATCAGCGGGGACTGGCGCGGATGGAAGATCGATGGATGGACGGTGGAAACGGGGGAGAGCGATTCCGCGACGCGCAACATTTGTATGCCGCCGATCTGGATATTTTTGGACCGGCGAGCCTGTTCGCGTTGTTGTCGACAGCGCGCACGCGCATGGGGGAGGATGCGCTGGCGTCGTGGCTGCTGTCGTCGTCGCCGGTAGAAGCGATTCGCGGACGGCAGGCAGCGGTGGCCGAGCTGCGGAGCCGCCTGGATCTGCGGGAAGATCTGGAGGTGTTGGGCGAGGAAGCCGGGGCCGGAGTGGTTCCAGAAGCACTGCTGCAATGGGCGGAATCGCCGGAGAGAATACGCGAGACGTGGTTGCGCTGGCTGGCGCCGTTGCTGATGGTGTTGGCCGTGGGTGCGGCGGTTGTGTGGGCCGTGTGGGGAACGGTTGTGCCGCTGGTGGCGGTGATCGTGGCGGAAGCCAGCCTGGCGCGGTGGTTGAAGCAACGGCTGCAGGCGATTTTCTCCTCGACCGAAGGCGCGTTTGAGAATCTGGATTTGCTGTCGGGGATGCTGGCGCGACTGGAACGGGAGAAATTCCACTCGGCGCGATTGCAGGCGTTACAAACTGCGCTGACCAGTCACGCCATGCAGGGCTCGGAGGCGATTGCACGGTTGCGCACCCTGATCGACCTGATCGATTCGCGAGACAACTTTTTTGTGAGGATTCTGGATGTGCCGCTGATGTACTCGGTGCAGGTGGCGCTGAGGTCGGAGATGTGGCGCACGCAACATGGCGCGGCGGTGCGGGGTTGGCTGGACGCGACCGGGGAGATGGAGGCGCTGCTGTCGTTGGCGGCGTACCACTACGAACATCCGGACGATCCCTTCCCGGAGATGGTGGAAGGCGCGCCCTTCCTGGAGGGCGAAGCGCTGGGGCATCCGCTGATTGCGGGGGCGAAGTGCGTTCGCAATGACGTGCGACTGGACGACGAGACGCGCGCGATCCTGGTGAGCGGGTCGAACATGTCCGGCAAAAGCACGTATCTGCGTACCGTGGGCGTGAATACGGTGCTGGCGATGGCGGGCGCTCCGGTGCGGGCGCGGCGGCTCCAGTTAACGCCGCTGCAAGTGGGCGCGAGCATCCAGGTCAACGATTCGCTGCAGGAAGGCAGCTCGCGGTTTTACGCGGAGATTACGCGGCTGCGGCGCATTTACGATCTGGCGGCAGAGCGGCCGCCGCTGCTGTTTCTGCTGGATGAGTTGCTGCAGGGAACCAATTCCAATGACCGGCGAATCGGCGCGGAGGGAGTGCTGCGAGGATTGCTGGAGCGCGGGGCGATTGGGATTTTGACCACGCATGACCTGGCGCTGACAGAGTTGCAGGGTCTGCCGGAGGGGGCGCTCAGGAACATGCATTTTCAGGATCATCTGGAGGATGGGCGGATGCGGTTTGACTTCCAACTGCGGGCGGGCGTGATTACGAAGAGCAATGGGCTGGAGCTGATGCGGTCGATTGGGCTGAAGGTGTGAGGGCGATGGGTTGAACGTTGGATGCGGATTGAATCCCAGGTTGGGTCGATGCGGCGACAACTTGGGTCTTCTAACCTCAGCGCCTGAAGGCGTGTTCCGGCGGCCTCTACCCCCGGACTAAAGTCCGGGGTCTGGAGTTTCTACATTTTCTCAAGCGGCGGCGGCCTGCACCCATTGTGTGGAGCTGCATTTGAGTGCAAAGGGATTGATGATGGTGGTTTGTTGCGTCATCTCTATGCGCAGCAGGGTAA
>JBAVOQ010000196.1:0-4467 GCA_049692235.1 Acidobacteriaceae bacterium
AGGTATCATTTCGTCCAGTTCCGGTCCAAGAGACATTCAGCTGGCTGTGAAGGTTGAATTTTGACGGTGCGGCAAATACATAGGAAAGACACAGCGCCATGAATAATATTGATCTATGCGGCCGCTGCGCTGTTATTACCGGCGGCGCTCAGGGAATCGGGCGCGCGATAGCAGAGCGGTTTCTGGACTCAGGAGCGCGGGTATCGCTCTGGGACGCAGACGAAAGCCTTGGCAGAGCTACATCGAGTGAATTGAGCGCCACGAATGAGGTCCACTTCTGCGCGGTCGACGTGGCCGACGCGAAGGCCGTAGAATCGGCCACCGGGCAAACCCTGCAGGCGCTCGGGAAGATCGACATTCTGGTTGCCAATGCTGGGATCACAGGACCGAACGTAAAGCTGTGGGAGTACCCAGTCGATGCGTGGCGACAAGTGATGGATGTGAACCTGCACGGTGTCTTCCATTGCTGCAAGGCGGTTGTGCCTCTGATGATCCAACAAAATTACGGGCGGATCATCAATCTAGCATCGATTGCCGGCAAAGAAGGAAACCCGAATGCGTCCGCCTACAGTGCATCGAAAGCCGGTGTGATTGCGCTAACGAAATCGTTAGGGAAAGAACTTGCACATCATAATATAGCGGTCAATTGCATCACCCCGGCGGCTGCCCGGACCAGGTTGTTTGAGCAGATGACGCAAGAGCACATTGATTACATGCTGTCGAAAATTCCGCGTGGCCGGTTTGTCAGAGTGGAAGAAATCGCCTCGATGGTAGCGTGGTTGGCTTCTGAAGAAAATTCTTATACGACCGGCGCTGCCTTCGACTTGAGCGGTGGTCGGGCGACTTATTAGCAACGCATCATTGGATTAGAGACTCGGTTTCGGACTCCGCCCTATACCCAAGATGGGTCGAGATCTCAAGCGCCGTAGCCTTGACGGATGAGGATAACTTCACAACTTTCTCTTTGGGAATCTGAGCGGTTGTCCCGGCCACGCTGACAGCAGAGATTACATTGTTGGCCGAGTCGTAAACCGGCACTCCTATGCAGCGAAACCCTATTTCGCCCTCTTCGTCTTCGAAAGCATACCCAAGTTCACGTACTTTCTTCAATTCGCGTGCCAATCTATCCGGGGAAGCTATTGTGTTTCGGTTGTGTCGCGCCATCGCGCGCCCGGTCAACCGTCGATTCATGTTTGTCTCGGGTGCAAACGCCAGCAGGGCTTTGCCTACGCCAGAGCTGTTTGCATCTAGCCGCCTACCTACCCAAGTGGCCAGGCGCAGCATGCCGGGAGCTTCGACCTTTTCGATGATCACCGCTTCGGTGCCCTCGAGAATTGCCATATGTACCGTGAGCCCGGTTTTCAGCATCAAATCCTGTAAGAAAGGTTTCGCTTGTTCACGCAAGTCGAGATTCTCGAGGGCAGTGTGGCTCAGGCTGACGAGCTTCATTCCAAAGTGGTATTTCCCACTTACCCGGTTATTCTTCAAATAACCCATCAATTCGAGCGTCCGGATCAGCAGATGAACAGAACTCTTGGGAAGTGCGAGCTTCCTGCTGATATCGGAAAGCGTGAGCCCGCGCCTGGATTGTGCGAGCAACTCGAGAATTGCAAGCGCTCGGCTAACGGAGGGAACTGTGTATGCTTTTTCCATAAATTCTGGATCAGGGCCTCATCCAATATACTGGACGCTAATTAGGAAGATTGCAACATTGCTCTTGATCTGAGCGAAGCCCCCAAGCGACACTATCTCGGGTTGCGATTGGGTATGGTCTTGCTTCGTCAATTTTACAGTGGGGGACGCCCGCGATGGGCCCATATAAGTCTGACAACGGTTCCGGCATGGATGACAGACATTCCTACCGATCTAAAGCTAACATCCGGAGAGTATCGGCACATACTCTCGCCACTACAACAGGTGTACTACGCTTCTGAAATTATCCGGCGGTGTTTGTTTGTCTCAAAGAGCAGTTTTGCTCCCGGTTAGATAATCTCGCTTTTGTGGTCTAAGAGGATCGGAGACAAGATGCAGAACGATCAAGAATCAAAGAAGCTGCTCGCTCACAATAAGAACTACATCCCCGGAGGTGTTGTCTCCGTAAATCGTGCGATACAGCCAGAGATTGCTTTCGCGAAGGGGGAAGGATCGAAGATCTGGGACGTCGATGGCAACGAGTACATTGATTACCATGCTGCTTTCAGTCCCCATTTTCTCGGCCACAATGACCCGTATGTGACAGAAGCCGTGATAAGGACTTTGCGGGAAGGGGCTAGCCTTTTTGGATCCGGCACAACGGTACTGGAGGGGCAGCTTGCGGAGATGATCTGCGAGCATGTTCCAGCCGCTGAATCCGTGCAGCTACTGAACACCGGAAGCGAAGCCACATATCAGGCACTCCGCCTTGGCCGAGCTTTTACTGGCAGTGACCATGTCATCAAGATGCAGGGTGGCTATAACGGATGGCATAACGATGTTGCATGTAACCTCATGACGCCATTGAGTGAGGTAGGTCCAAGAAAGTCGCCCGGGGAGTATCAATTCCGGGCCATCAGTTCGGGGATCCCTCTAGAGCATCAGCGGCTTGTCCACAGCGTCAATTTCAACGATCTTGAATCAGTTCGGTATGTGTGTGAGAGACATCCTGTGGCAGCGTTGATCACAGAGCCTGTTCTGCAAAACATTGGTATTGTGAAGCCGAAGGCCGGGTATCTGACTGGCCTGCGAGCATTAGCGGATGAATTTGGTTTTGTCCTCATCTTTGATGAAGTCAAGACTGGCTTTCGCCATTCCATCGGCGGTTTCGCAAGCATGGCCAATGTGAAACCTGATCTTGTGGTCTTTGGCAAGGCCCTTGCGAACGGCTATCCCATCGCGGTTCTCGGTGGCAGGAAAGACATGATGGATCTCTTCGTCGATCCTGATTCATCCAAACGTGTCTTACTAGCTGGGACATACAATGGCCATCCGGTTCCCACAGCTGCCGCAATTGCGACGCTGGAACGGCTGCGGATGAATGATGGTGAGGTTTATCGTCACGTAGAAAGCCTGGGGGAGATGATGGAGCATGGTATCCAGGCTATTGTTAGAAAGATTGGTTTCAATGGGGTTGTTGCCCGCCAAGGCTCAGCCTTCTGTCTGTATTTTATGGATCATCTCCCTACCGACTGGCACGACATAGC
This sequence comes from Acidobacteriaceae bacterium, assembly GCA_049692235.1. GTDB lineage: Bacteria > Acidobacteriota > Terriglobia > Terriglobales > Acidobacteriaceae > JAKAAZ01. The sequence goes on from JBAVOQ010000196.1 coordinate 3,180, forward strand.
GGCGCACCACGATTTCGATTTAGATACAGCATTTCGTCGGAATCTGGTTGACCGAGGAATCTATGTATTCCCGCTGGCGACAAAACAGTGTTCAATTTCGGCAGCGCACAGCAAAGCCGATGTTGAAAGGACGTTACGTTGCATAGAAGACTCACTCGTTCTCGCGCATAATGCGAAACAGCGCAACGCGCTTTCTCTTTCTAGGTAACCCAGAAGTCGTGCGCCTATCGAAAGAACCGTGTCTTAGGAGGATAAAGCTGTGACTTCTAGAAAAACGGCAATGAAGCGGGGTAAATCGGATCGTCGGCCAGCCGGGATGAATTTAGGAGAAGCCCGGACAGCGTGTGCCGCCGGGGTTGTGGGAATGGGCCTGATGGGTACAAGCATCAGTGCATGTCTTCTCGCGGCCGGCCACTCTCTGCATTGCATTGAGTCCAATCCGGCAAAGCTTCGAACCGCTCGCAGCAGACTCTTAAAACTATTGAAAGGTGCTCAGGTTGAAGGAGTGGTCGCCGTAGCTCCATCTGTTCTCCTTCAAAGGTTCGCAATTTCCGATCGGATCGCCGATCTGAAGGACGCCGAAGTAGTCATTGAGTCAACGATCGAAGACCTCGCGGTCAAACGCCAAGTAATAGGTGACATCGAACAAGTTGTTTCGGCCAAGACGCTGATAGGCAGCAACACTTCCGCAATTCCTGTCACTGACCTTCAGAGAAACGCAAGAAATCCTGGACGCATCGTAGGTCTCCACTGGGCGGAGCCAGCTCACATCACCAGGTTCATGGAGATCATCTGCGGCCAGCAAACAGCAGCCGCCAGCGCGCAGCGCACGGTTCGGCTGGCGCGAAAGTGGGGCAAGGAGCCATCGCTTCTCCGCAAAGACATTCGCGGATTTATCGCAAACCGAATCATGTATGCGATGCTTCGCGAGGCCTTTTATCTGGTTGATTCTGGATTTGCGTCGGTGTCGGATGTTGACAGATCGCTGCGCAACGATCTGGGCTATTGGATCACTTTCGCTGGCCCATTCCGGTTCATGGACCTCACTGGTATCCCAGCGTATGCGACGGTGATGAAAGAGCTTTTGCCGGAACTAAGTTGCGCAACTGAAGTTCCACGTCTCATGCAAAGAGTTGTTAACTCTGGTGCGCGTGGAGTTTCCAACGCAAAGGGCTTCTACCGCTATACGCCAACGCAAGCAAAACGCTGGGAAAAGCTATTCATACAGTTCAGCTATGAAATTCATGAACTAGCGGGGAAGTATCCAGAGGACGTGGGCAACAGCGGA
>JBAVOQ010000197.1:0-1708 GCA_049692235.1 Acidobacteriaceae bacterium
GTTCCAGCCATTGCCTCGCAACTGACTGGGCGTCGGCCATCGCCGTCACTCCGCGGCGCGGTAATAAGCGTGTTGGTGTCGAATATCGGGGCGCCGCGTCGTGCCCTCACGGCGTAAGACAAGGCGCGCTTCGAGCCATGCGGTCCACGACACCAGCGTATCCGGACGCCGCGCAGAGACACGCATCACCTGCGCCGGGTTCGCCAGCGCGCGGACATGGCTCTCGGCCCGGTCCGGCGAAAAATCATCGAGCACGTCGAGCAGATCAGTCTTCGAAAGCAGAACCAGATCGGACTTGCGGAACATCACCGGATATTTCGCGGGCTTGTCGTCGCCCTCTGTTACGGCGAGAAGCGTGACGTTCGCGTGCTGGCCGAGATCGAAACTGGCGGGACACACCAGATTGCCAACATTTTCGATGAACAGAATATCGACAGTGGCGAGATCGAGGGCGTGCAGGGCGTCATGCACCATGTGCGCGTCGAGATGGCATGTGCTGCCCGTTGTGATCTGGATGGCTGGCACACCTTTCGCCCTGATGCGCCTGGCATCGTTCTCGGTTTCGAGATCACCTTCGATGACCGCAATGCGAAAGCGGTCGCCCATGGCGTCGACGGTGGCCTCCAACAGGCTGGTCTTACCCGATCCAGGCGACGACATCAGATTGACGGCGAGGATACCGTGACGATCGAGATGCTCGCGATTGTGCGCCGCTTGATGATCGTTCTCGCTGAGGATTCCGGTCAGCATTTCGACGGACCTCCGGCTGGCGGGTTTTGCCGATACGGTGCCGGTGTGATCGGAAACGTGAACACTTTCAGGCGTGGCCGCGCATCCGCACTGCTGGCACATGGTTTCCTCGCCTGTTCACTTCAACCCGGCAGCAGCCACCGCACTCGCATTGCCGGTTAGTTCTACGCGCGTCAGCAGCAATTCGCTTCCGGATTTCAGCTCGACCTGCCAGGTCCCGCAGCTGCCGCACACTAGAGCGTTTGCCGCAACTGGCGTCTCCATTGCACACACCTTGCACCAGACGACGGCCGGCAGGGTTTCAACCTCGAGCACCGCGTGCTCCGCGACGGTTCCCATGCGTGCCACGTCGAACGCCCGCACCAGCGATGTTGGCTCCACCCCGGACAGGGGACCGACAGTCACGGTGACCTTGCTCACATCCGTGGCGTCGTTTCTCGACGCCACGCGTTCGACCTCCCGTAACAAACTCTTGCAGATCGAAAGCTCATGCATTGCCGCGCATTTCGTCTTCCGCAGCCAGCATCTTGTCGTAGAGCTCCCAGGCGCTCAGGGCGTCGGCCTCCGACATTTTCTGAATCGCGTAGCCGACATGTACCATCACGTGGTCGCCTGGCCCGATTTCTTCATGCTGCAACAGGAACAGGCTGACGGTGCGCTCAATTCCCTTCGCCTCGCAGCGCGCCATGAAACCGTCCCGATGCACCACCCGCATGGGCACCCCAAGACACATGACATCTCCTTCACCGACGATGAACCCATCGCCGACGTGCAGCAGCTAAAAGCATAACTATGATACACCAACGATGATTTTATTGACATAGCTCAATGAACGCACTGCTGGTCGCAATCCTACAAAAAAACTTGGTCGGCAAAAAGACCGCGCAATCGTTGGGCCGCGTCCGACTACCGGCGGCCGTGTTGCCGTATCTGCCGAAGTCCATCAAGGGCCGCTGTT
>JBAVOQ010000198.1:0-2577 GCA_049692235.1 Acidobacteriaceae bacterium
AGGCGGTGTGAATGTGCAAATCGATAAGGCCGATTCCCACATTCACACCGCCACGACGACTACGACGGGGATGAATATTTCCCCTAAACCAGCTGGCTAAGGGATACGCATTCTGAGGGCAAGGTCAATGCCTCGGTCACAGCATGGATTTCCGCCGGGGAAGCGTTCGCGCCGACGAGGTCGTCCATTAGGCGCTGAGGCGACTGCAGCAACAGGGTAAATTGCATTGTCACCAACTCCTCGATCTCAATAGCTGGAATTCGAAATGGACCGTTGTGGCTCTTCTTTGCATTCTGAATCACAGCCTGGGAGACGTAATAGCGATAGCGCCGCCCCTTCTTGTTCGCGTGCGTAGGAGTGAACCGGTTGCCTTGCTCGTCATAGAGCAGTCCCATCAGCAGGCTCTGTTCGGTGGTTCGCGGCCGCTTCCGGGGCGCCTGGAGATTCGCTTGAAACTGAGCCTGGACCTTGTCCCACAGCTTCTGATCGATGATGGCTGGATGCTGACCCGGGAAGGATGCGGTCTAATGGACAATCTCAGCCAGGTAAACTCGGTTGTGCAACAACTTGTAGAGAGCGCCACGTGAGAAAGCGGCGCCTCCTGAGGCTCGCCCGGCACGGCTCATCCGTTTCTTGCTGCGAATTCCTTTCTGTTCCAGATGCGCTTGCAGCTTCGTGACACAGCCCAGCCGGAGGTAGATCTGGTAGATTTCTTTCACTTGATCCGCTTCGGCAGGATTGAGCACCAGATGTCGGTCATTGAGGTCGTAGCCGAGCGGACGACACCTCCCATCCACATGCCCTTGCGTTTGGAAGCTGCGATCTTGTCCCGAATACGTTCTCCCGTCACTTCCCGCTCAAACTGTGCAAAGGACAGAAGAACGTTCAGCGTCAGTCGTCCCATCGATGTCGTGGTGTTGAACTGCTGAGTGACGGAAACAAAGCCGATGCCTTGTTTATCGAACTGCTCGACGATTTTGGCAAAGTCGGCCAGGGAGCGTGTCAGCCGATCTACCTTATAGACGACAACATTGTCGACCCGTTTGGCTGCAATGTCTGCGAGCAGATGTTTGAGTGCCGGCCGTTCCATATTGCCGCCGGAGAAGCCTCCATCGTCATATCTGGTCGGGATCAATTGCCAGCCTTCATGTCGCTGACTGACGATGTAGGCTTCGCATGCCTCGCGCTGGGCGTCGAGCGAATTGAAGGACTGTTCCAATCCTTCTTCCGACGACTTGCGGGTATAGATGGCACAACGGATGCGGGACGTGACGGTCATGCTTTTTTCTTTGTCCCAAAGAACAGAGGCCCAGACCATTGGGTTCCGGTGATCTCGCGAGCAATTTTCGACAGGCTGGTGAATGTTGACCCACGGTATCCGTAGCCTGCATCGGTCACGATGACCTCGTGGACTTCGCCGTGCCAAGAACGCAGCAGGCGAGTTCCCTTTTCCGAGTTTGGCGGAACCTCTTTCTGTGGCCGCTTCTCGGATGCGATGGATCTGGCAATGTCGCGCAGCCGTTTCCGGGCTGAGTGGGATAAGCCGCCGTATTCTTTCTCTTGCATCCGATAGGCAAGGATCGGCACCATCAGCTCTTTGCGCAGCTTCGGTGGTGGAGATTTGTAGAAATTCTCGCGCCAGATGATGAGTAATTTGGCTTTGTTGAGGGCTGGTAAAGCGGCGATTTTATCGGCCAAATTTTGATCCATGCACGCGTCCTGTGCTCGCCTGTTCTCTTGGAGAGAATGCCGGCACACACAGTGACGCTCTACCTAGGCGGACAGTCAAGTCCTATTCGAGATGAGCTGAACGCCGCTTTCCGGAGGCGCCGTGAGCCGCAAAGAGCCGCTCGAATTTCCTTGTCGTGGGGAAAACGGTACAAGAAAGCCGCAAGCAATTTGCATGGTATGTGGGTGAATCCAAGGTGGCGTGGACATCACCTCGCACCAATCTATGACTGCCAGAACACTCCAAGCGATCGCTGGTTAGCCATCAGTTTAAACAGGATTGAAGCTGTGAATTTAGACTTCCTAAGCTTTTGGCAACACGTATGTTTCTATGATCTCTTCAATCTGCGGATACCTGGGATTGGCATTGAACCGGACTCGATATCCGTTCTGCCTATGGAGTTCGCCTGCGAGCGCAGGTGGTACAAAGGCATAGCAACTCTCAACATAGCTGGAGCTTTCTTCTGAGTACACATCAAAGCGGATTTTGTTTTCTCCGGCTGTCCGGCGAAACACGCTTTTTCTATACGGTCTGATGATCGCAGTTTGACCGTTCGCCTGGAAGGGACTTGCAGTGCCCTTCACCTTTGACCGCGAAATTGTACCTCGAGAGTAACCCCGATCTTTATCTGGTCCGCCTCGCAACGCTGCACTTTTGGCTGCTTTGTCAATCTCCTTCAGAAATGGAGATTTCTTTCCGGGTGTCCATTCAATATGAACGGTCACGGCTGTCCGGTAAAAGCTGAGCTCTGATCTTGCAACCCATATAAAACAAGCACGTTATGGGCGTTTTGTGCTTGCCGCGATTTGAAACGCGTGCCTGCATCCTGGCTGACCACGCAAGATGAG
>JBAVOQ010000199.1:0-3904 GCA_049692235.1 Acidobacteriaceae bacterium
CAGCGGACCCGCCCGGAAGAAATCGCGCCCTTTAAGGCTCGCCTGCACGCTCTGCCAGTCCGCGTGCTCGCCGCGCGCGAACTCCATATAGAGCCGCTGCACCCCTTCGTCGAACTTCCCGATGGCCTGGTCCTCGGTCACGCCGCGATAGCACTGAAGCCGCTCGATATGCGTCCCAGCGGCCTTGGCGACCGATACAGCCAGCTGGGTCTTGCCCGATCCCGCAGGCCCTTCTAACAGCAATGGTTTCTGCATCTTAGTCGCCAGGAAAACGACCTTGATCATCACCGGATCAATGAAGTAGCCCGTCGCGGCCAGTTTGCCGGCAAGATCGGTAATCGATTCAAACATCGCCATGCCCTCGCACTTCCGCTGGAATTGGCGTCGTGCTCCGCCCCCACTCCATCGTCCGACCACCAAGCGAAACGCCTGATCCGAGGATTGCCTGAACCCAAACATTCACGAGCGAGCTGGTTCCTAGTGAGGCAAGGAGGACCAAAAGCCCGCAGTCCCAAATGTCTGTTGGCCATGCCTTCCAAATCGCCACGCCTGAGTACACAGTCACGGCCGCACTGGGAATCGTCAGCAATACCGCGATCATGAAATACCCTGGGCTCCCCTTCACATGGGCCTCCTCGAATGCCGAGTCAGCATGAGGCGGCTTCAAGATTCGGTCAAATTCGGGGATGTAAGCGTTCGTGCAGCTGGGAAATCACCGATCAGGAGATACTCTGCAGACGCCGATGGACGCGTTGGGCGATCCGCTCGGGGATTCTCAAAGAGGTGTAGCCTCTCCTCACTCTCGTCGGCTGGTGAGCGATCTTGATGACTCCCGGCTCCTTGATAAAAAGGCGTCGAATCGTGCTTTCGCTGAAAAACCAGAGCTTTGACAACTGGGCCACGGTGTAGTGTCTTTCGAGTGCCTGCGACCCCACCGGTTGCTGCCAGGTTTCTGGACCATTAAGAGCGTGTTGGAAATCCATGTGGCATCTCTCCTGAATCGGATAACGCTGATCGGGCCATGACGAACCGCCGAGAACGCTGATGGAATCGGCGGATCCATCAGACCAGCACAAAGTAGCTGTAGTTCGAGTTGGAAATTCGGTCAAATTCATCCATTACATGGAAGAAATCGAGGCGACGGCCGACGCGAACGTTCCGGCGCGCGGGCCCCGGCAGAGCGGTGCTGGCTCGCTTGGGCAGGCAAGATTGGAAGAAAATAGAATTCAGTGCAAGGGCATGGGGAGCGATTCTTTCGGAGGCTATCCAGTTGAGAGACAAGTTCAGAGCACGGACTGTCGATTCTTCGGACTCAACTCGAGGCCCTGAAACCGACGAAGCGCTGCGCCGGGATGCGGAGGCTCGCGAGACCGCATGGCGCGCCGAAATGCTCGCCAAGTTCCGAAGAGAAAAAGCGAGCCCCGATTTTATTTACGCATTCGAGAAGACCGGCAATTTTGTGACCAGCGAGAATCGGGACGATTGGAGCGCGAAGGAACTCACGGAGTGGGACCGTCTGCTCCAGGAATACCATCGGCGGACGGCGATGGAGGGCCGGGTCATCGATCTTTGCTTCCGCCTGCATCACGAGTCCGGCCGGTCCGCGATCGGCAGGCAGAGACGATTCGCTGCGTCGGAGTTTAGGATTGCCGTGCTTTCCGCTCACGAGCAGGGGATCAGTTCGTTCGCGGTGGAACAGATCTTCCGTGAATCGTGGCTGGACGTTGTCGTAAGACGCAGCAGAGCCGCGGACAGTGAGTGGGACCCGACCGATCACCATCGATTCGACTATGTCGATCGCGCTTACGTCAGGAACGTGCTGAACCAGCTCCGTGACGACCTGCCGGAGCAGCGCCTTCCGGTTTCGACGAGCGCCGCGGTCGAGAAGTTAATCGCGAAGATCGAAGCGGCTCGGGCGACCGACGGAAGCTGGTTCGGGAAACCGCCTGCTCCCGGTGAGGAAGGAGAACGCGAGAATGCCGTCGTTATCGACGAGATTCATCACGCCATATTTCACTGCGAACAGGAAGGCGTACCAGAGGACGTGATCGAGTCGATGCTGCTGCGCTCGTGGATTCGCATGCTGATCTTGAACGAGCATGAGGACGAACGCATCTTCCATATCCTCGACAAATACTGGGAACAGGTTCATGCCACCTTTCAGATCCGCATGGCGGGATATTCCGGCCTCCGCGTCCAGTAACGGTTACGCCGTCCGGATTTTCCGTCTCGCGTTGTCGATCAGCCCCCACCCCTTTTGTTTGCTGGTGGGGCGTGCGGCTTTCGGCGGATGGTTGTCTGGTCCCTGACCTGCGGGCTCGCCGACTTTCCACGCGTTGCGTACGCTCTTCTGGAGTTGGACCTGCCGTGCCTTCACGAAGGGAGCGTAGTGTCGCTCCGTGATCTTCACCGAAGAGTGCCCGAGGAGTATCGAGACCTGATCCATGGGAACTCCGGCGAGCAACATCTCGACCGCAAATGTGTCGCGGAACATGTGGGGATGGCAACGCTTCAGCTCGCCATCGAGCCCTCGGATATCAGCCAGCTCGAAGAGACGGCGATAGGCTCGTTGCCAGTCAGCCACGACAGATTTGGCGGCTCCATTGCCGCTCCAGAAGAAATAGCGTGGGTTCGGCCTGGGACCATCGGGGATATTCACCAATGCATCGACGACATGGGCGGGAAGCGGCACATAGACCGCCTGCCCGGTCTTGGCCTGATAGAGCAGGAGGCTGTCGCCATGCAGACGGTGCCGTTCAAGCGTCACCGCGTCGCGGATGCGGAGCCCGCTCCAGCGCATCAGTAGTGTCAAAGTACGCAGTCTGGTACGGGTGTCCTTGATCGGAATAAAGCCGCCGCGAGCGTCGCCATAAACTTCGATGGCAGCGATGATCCTATCGAACTCATCGCGGGGGAAGTAATCGGTGGGAACCTGGGTAGTCTTGATTTTGCTGAGCGACAGAGCCGGATTCTGGGTGACGTAGTTGCGGCGGAAGCAGTCCCAAAAGAAGCCGATGACGCGGTCCTGCTTCTTTACCCTGACGATGGCACTCTCGGTCCACGTGCTGCGGAAGGCGAGCAGGGCGTCAAGATCGACCTCATCGAGGTATTCGAGTCCCTGCACCCTTGTCCAGGGGAGGAACTGTTTCTCAAAGATTCTCTCGAGCTTCTTGATCGTGTCCGACTTGAGCCCTCGGCTGCGGGCGTCGGTCATGTAGGCATCGACGGCCTTCTGGACCGTAACTCTCGCCTTCTGCCGACCGGCGGACTGGGTACCGCTTTGAGATGTGGTGGGCGCGTTCACCTCAGGTGGGGCTGCGGCCGGTCCCGGCGAAATCGGAACGGAGGCGGGAGTCGTAGATTGCGGTTGAGCCGCCGAGGCGCGAAGAGGTGAGGGCGGTGCGGCAGGTGCCGTGACTGAGTCCGCGTGAAGACCGTCTAGCGGTAGCCCTCTCGACAGAGCCTCTTCCAGTTTTTCGCGGAACTGTTCGGCCTCGCCCCAAACCCTGGTCGAGGCACTCTTGCGGAAGCGCTCATGGTTGAACCTGCCTTCGACCCACTTGGGGCAGTTGCAGCGGTTGCAGAACCGGTCACGTTTGAACTTGCAGCCGGAAGAGTGACGGGTGAAGACGAACGAATCCATGAGGGCCTCCCACTTCAGCTGGAGTTTTGCTCGAACGCTGAAATGGGTCAAAAAATCGGGAGGCTTTTTGTCCCTGGTACAAAATGGGTACAAAACGGTCACAAAAACGACCCGACTTTTAGGCCCTGATTGGTAAGTACAAGAAAAGAAAAAGCTTAAGTATGGTGGAGGCGGCGGGAGTCGAACCCGCGTCCGAAATCGCTGTCAGCCAGAAGTGTTCATGCTTTTCCCGATTCCTTTTGGGTTCGCTTCCGGCACTTG
>JBAVOQ010000200.1:0-9534 GCA_049692235.1 Acidobacteriaceae bacterium
TTGACCGAAAGAGCGCCGCGGAACGCCGCGGCAGACAATGACACTCTTGGAAGAAGCCGAGACCTTCACAATCCCGTATGGGCGCAACAATTACTGCGGCCCATGTGCTTTGTCCTACGTTCTCAAAACCGATCCGGACAGCGCTGCGGCCCTCCTTCGCCAAGTGAGTGGCAAGCGCAGAATCCGAGGAGTCTCGAACGGACATTTGATCCAGGCCGTTTGGGAATCTGGGGTGAGGTCGCGGCTGGCCTTTCCCATCGGCAACGTGCCCCATCCGCAATTGCGGCACTGGCTTCCCACCCGAGAAGATCCTGCCGCACTCTACATCGTCAACATCACCCACCACTACATCGTTATCCACGGCAACCAGGTTTTCGATAACCGGTTTCATCTCGGAAAGTCGTTGGAGAAATGTCCCTACCTGCTATGCCGCGTGGTCAATGCATGGAGGACCATTCAGTAAGTGATTGTCCGGAACATTTGTCTTTCCGTTTCCGACAACCTGCATTAAAATGAGGAGATTGCTATGACGACCTCGCAGCTGTATCTTGCTATCTTTGTTCCCTGCTTCTCGATCCTGATCGTGTGGCTGGGTTCAACCATGTCCAATCGGCAGGGGATGAAGAGCGTATCCAAATCGATCGACGATCTTGGGACATCCCTGCGCGCGGAGATGAAGGCCGGTTTCAATGCTGTCGATCAACGATTGACACGGCTCGAGACCACGGTGGATCGGATCGATGGTGAGATACGCATCGATCACGAACGCCGTATCGTCAAGCTGGAAGAGCGCGTCCTCTCCAAAGCCAGTTAATTTCATTCCTTAACAATCCTGCCTGCCTTTCTGACCACCAACCGGCCTGCCCCCTCATCCGTACCCTACCGCATTGCTGCGGCCGCAAACCAAATGGCGGAGATTCGATGCTTCGTCCGGTTCGGCCAGCAAACACGCTTGCAGCGAAAATCTTCATGCTGGATACGCCCGTAAGACGACGGTGCGTTGGAATGCCGGCAACGCTGCAAAGCAGAATAGCGAGTATGGCGCGAATTCTGAATCTGACCAAAATCCTGGCATTCGCGCCGCTCGCTTTTGCTGTTGATTGCACCCTGGCCCAGTTCGTGCCACCGCAATCATTTTCAGGTTGCACAACACTTTGGAGGACCACTCATGCCAGACAAACCGGAATGGGTAAAACAACTCGAAGCCCAGCTTGCGAATGTAAACCTTGCTCGCACTGCGACGGAACGGGATCCGTCTACTTCGACTTGAACGGACGATACGCTGGAAGGCACAGGTTCGACGATCTATGCGAGGAGGAACCGTGCGATATGTGCAAGGGCGGAATCGCGGAAATGTGCGAACGTTGCCAGCAGCTCGATGTTTGGGACGCGGACCAGGAACAGGCGTCTCACTACGCCGAGGTCGGAAGATGAAGCCGTGAAGCGCGATCGCGCTGGCAGGTCAGGTCGTACAGTAGGCGCTCTTCTATCATCGAAGAGCACCTCGCGGAGAGGTGGCCGAGTGGTTTATGGCTCCGGTCCTGAAAACCGGCATGGTCGAAAGGCCATCGTGAGTTCAAATCTCACCCTCTCCGCCAGCAGCTTCGCTGGCTCGATCAACACATAACATCGAGGTGCCCCAATGGCTGTACTCATCAAGTTCGACGGTTCTACCCAGGATGTATCGCCGGCAAATCCGGACTCTGGATTTCGAAACACAGAAGTCTCAGGGTTGCTCGGTTGCTCCAGGATCGAGCACGTCGAGTTGGCAGATAGCCGACTCATGCTCATGGACGAGGAATCGAAGTGCCGCAACGATTACATCCAACGCCGCAACGGCCGCGCCACCACGCTCTATCGCGGGGCCGGTGCCATCCCCGGCGATTTCGTTAGCGGCCATGTCCTGATCTGCAACAGTGAGGAGTTCCGGTGATGCATACTCTCGAACACGAAGACGCCACCCAGGTCCGCTATCGCGATATGAGTGAGGACCCGTTTCGCGGAATGACGCGCGAAGCCGGACTAACGATGCCCGTCTACATGTCTATGGCAGCGTACGAGGCGACGGTGGCCATTGACCTCACCGCGCCTGGTCACTCCTGCCAAGACCTCAAAGGCCGCTTCTGGGACGTCCTCATGATGTTCCGCGGTATGCGCAGAAAGGTCGACGAGATCACGTTTCTGTTTGAGGTCCTCGTTCGCGATCCTGACAACCGCCTTCGCAATAAAAGCCTCAAGGCGCTCATCCAGATCGATGTCGATGGCGATCCCTTCCTCATCTTCATGCTTCCAGCAGAAGAATAACTCCAGCAGAAATTGGAGAACACACAATGAAAACCCCCACACGGAACCGTCCGGCCAAGCCCTCTGGCCGCAAGGTCTCCGCTAGCATTCGCTTTCGCGGTATCCGGCACGCCACACTTCCTACGAAAACAAAAGTCGATGGTCAGCTTGCTCGTGACGCCGGCGAAGCCGAAGAATTGCTGTTTCTTGTCGAAGCCACCCAAACGTTTTTCTGGAATGCAGTACGCAATCTCGAACTCCATCTCGGATTCGAGATCGACAGCAGCCAGGACTTCGAGAACGTGAGCATCGAATATCTGAAAGCCTCTCCAGGCGCGCCCGTCTAACTCTCGGAGGGCCTGTCCACGACGAAGAATTCTACGCGTGTCCACCGCGATGCCATCCCCGGCACATTACCAAAGGGTCTGCCCTTCCGCAAAATACGCTCTCGTTCGCGTTACACTTTCACGCAACGGTTGGCATATTTGTGGAAATGTTCGAGCCCCACGGGACCCGCTCAATCCCCTTGGACCAGAAGTGTCCATCCCCCGCCAACCGCGACAGCAATCTCAATGGATTGCTGTCTTTCCATGTACCGCTACTGACCTTGGAGGTCGCTGTGAAAACTACAACTCATTCCATTTCCAAATCTGCTCTTGGCCTCTTTCTTGGGCTTTCTTTGAGCGCTGTCATTGGCTGCGGCGGAGGCCAGAACGGACTTGGAACTGGCTCCATCACTGTCACTCCCAACTATGTGGCAACCATCCAGGCCGCCGGGAAAGAAGCTCTGCCCATCGCTGTCAATTCCACGTCCAATCTGGTCACAGTCCTCAATGAGGGAAGCAATTCCGTCTCCTTCATCGATGGCTCCAGCAATACGGTGACATCCACAGTTACGGTTGGGAATGGCCCTCTCAGTGTCGATATCGATACCAAAACCGGATTGGCGTATGTGGCGAACAGCATGGACAATACCGTCTCCGTGGTCAATCCCACTTCGGGCGCAATCATTGCGACCGTTGCTATCGGGCAAGGGCCGGAGGGCATCAGCGTAAATCCTACGACTGGGTTGGTGTATGTCGCCAATAGCGGAGACAGTTCGGTGTCCATCATCAACGGGGCTTCGAATACCGTGACGGCCACGATTGCGCTTGCTGCGAAGCCGAGCGCCATCAAAGTGGATCCGTCAACCAATGTGGTTTATGTTGCCAGCGGCAGCGGCAACTCTGTCTCTGTGATTGACGGTCCCAGCAATACCGTAACTCAAACCATCGGAGTAGGAGTCAGCTCCGCTGGGGCCCCGTTAACACCCGTTGCGCTGGATGTCGATACCACTACAGACATGGTCTATATCGCGGACCAGGGCAACACTGTGTCCGTTCTGAATGGAAGCACAAACAAGCTGGCGGCCTCGGTTCCTGTTGGCAACGCCCCATCGGACATTGCTGTCGACCAGGCCACGGACATGGTGTACGTCGTCAATAGTGACGACAACACGGTCTCCGTCATCAACGGTACATCCAATGCTGTCTCGAGCACACTCAACGTGGCCTCGAACTCCTTTGGCATTGCCGTGGATCAGACAACGAACCTTGTTTACGTCTCTTCCGGTACATCGATCGGCGTTCTCAAAGGACTGAGCAACTAAACCAATTGCTGCATCGCTGTGAATGGCCACCTCGTGCATGGGGTGGCCATTTCTATTGGGGAAAGCACAGGTCCAACATGAAGAAAGCACTTGAATTGGTCCGAACGCGGCAGGGTTCCGCCATGATGGAGATCCAGCCTCGGTTCGACATCCTGCTCCATGGAAAGAAAGTCGGGCAATTGTATTTCAATCTGCGCGGCTATGTCGGCCGCCTTCCCACACCGGATGGCTTGTCTGTCCATATGCCAGAGAGCAGCATCGCCAGTTTTCAGCGCGACGTTTCCGGCTCAACCGTGAGTTTGCCGCTTTGAATAAATCCGTTCTATAGCCAGACGAAAAGGAACCCACATGAATGACCAAACACAGGCGGCCGTCCAGGTCGGGCGATTCGACGCGTATCAGGTCTGCCCCGTCGTGGAAACCACGACTCCCGATGGCAAGATCAACTGCGAGGCGTTTCACACTCTCACAGAAGCGTTCGATGCCAAAGACATTTTCGATGGTAGGGGACGGCAGCGCATCTTCTGGACCCTCTACGGCCTGCGCAAAGGCATCGCCGAAGCCATCGCAGATCGCGCGACCGAAGCACAAGCCTTTGAGCTGCTGTATTCCATCACCGGAATTCCAGGGACATCGGGCCAAACACTGTACCCAGTTCCCTGCTTCCCGAACCGTCCGTCGCACATTGCGTGCCGGCTGTTCTGAGAAACGAGACTCGATATGGCCAATCAGCGCATTTTCATTGGATGCTACCCGGAAGGGATTGTCTATGCCGACCGTACCGTAGAAGAACACGGCGACTATGCACGCCTGGCATTTCTTCCCTATTCCACCCTTGAATTGGAATTCTCCCCGACCTGCCCCACCGAACTTAAGCAGGAAATCCGCGATCACGCCGCCCATCTCCAGGCACACCGCGGCGAACCCTACAGTATCTCCTCATGCGGGCAAACCGTAATCCTTGGCCGGCCTCGGCCCTGACTGCCGCTTTTCCTGGTGACAAAGAATGAAAGAACACACCCGCATCCGGCTCGGCCTTCCCGAGCTCGTGGATGGTCTTCTATGGTCGCGGAAACCGCGCGGCGCCATCCAGCTCTATTGCCGCGAGTGCTCGTCCGTCATCGCGGACATCCATGACCCCTACTGGTCCATGTCCAAGATAAAAGCCATGCACGAACGCGGCACGCAACACCTGACCCTCTATATCTGTCGCGCATAACGGCGACTGCCGTTCCATCCTCCTTCTCCCGCACCATCCACTTCGCGAGGCCCTATGCATACCCCTTGGGGAAATAGCAATTCGACTGAAACCCTGGAACCAGGCATCGTCCTGGTCGATACCCCTTCTCATGGCGGGATCATGGTGAACCGGTCCGCTATTCACACCCTGCCCGCCAATATTCTGCCCGCCGCCATCCCGTATGGCGAATGGTTTGCCTTCGAGGAAGATTGCGCCGCTTGCCTGGTATTTGCCGCCCGGCCCGACCTCTACAGAAAGCACCAGCAACACAGTCTGGACGACTGGAAACGCACTCTCTCCCGTGATTGCGTTCCCGACTATGCGCAAAACAGCGGCCCGGAATGTGTCGAAAAACTGACTGCGCAACTGGCAAAGTCCGATGCCGACCTCATTGTCCCACTGGTTGAATCCAACCTCTACTGGTATCCGGAACTGTTTGGACTCGGGCTGCGCTGCCGCGAGTGCGAACAGTGCGACTGCTCCGGCCACCGGAATGAACGGATCGTCGTCTCCGCGTTTGGGGATTGGCACAAAGACGTGCCCAAGGGCATGGTAGGCGTCGTCGCAGTCCTCGGCGGCCGCACTCCCTACAAAAACATCGACAAGTCCGAACAGTATTTCCTCGTGCCCGCCGAAGAATACGCCAACAAGAAAGTGTTCTTTGTCGTCGACCCTGAGCGCCACGCCGTCTGGAACACGGACATGGCGCCTTCCACCAAGCAAGTCGCGTTCGCATAACACTACGGCCTGCCCGGAGCCGTCAATCCGGGCAGCGAGGAGCCCCATGAAAGAATTCATCACCGCGCGTAGAGTCTGGATCGATATGGGTACGGCCGAACGGAAACGGCTTGCCGAGCTGTTCTCCGTCACGGACGACCTGTCCATGTCCCCGTTTCGCGACCTGCCCATCGAGATGCAGGCCCGCCTGCAAACGAAGGCCAACGAAGAGAACGCAAAACCCGCCCCCAGGTTGCGATTCGCTTCAAGCGTGTCTTTCCGAAGATAGACAGGACCACGGTGGGCGTCCTGCATTTGTCGCTCACCCCGGAGAATTGCTACGAACTCGAATGGTTCATGCAGCGGTTTCCCTTGCATTGCGAAGGTCCGAGAAAGATCAAGGCCCTGGCAAAGCAATACAAGGAGAAGACGTCTCTCGTTGAGAAGTTTCTCACTGGACAGCAGCCGCCCCTGGCTCTGGAACTGGCGGTTCCCGCGAGAGAATACCAACTCGTTGCCGCATCCGTTTACCTGCAAACCCAATGCTTGTTGCTTGCTGATGAGATGGGCCTCGGCAAAACCATCTCCGCGATCGCGGCCCTCGTCGACCCGCGCGTGCGCCCTTGTGTCTATGTGACGCTTACTCACTTGCCACGGCAGGTGAAGAGCATGATCGGAAGGTTTGCTCCCCATCTCGACACTCACGTCATTCGCTCCGGCCAGCCCTACGACTTGACCAAGCACGGACGCAAGGGCGGATATCCCATTCCCGACGTGCTGATCATCAGCTATTCCAAATTGACAGGCTGGGCCGAGACCCTTGCGAAATTTGCCAAGTCTGTTGTCTGGGACGAAGTGCAGGAACTGCGCCGCGCCGACAGCAATCGATACCAGGCGGCGCGAATCCTCCCTGAAGCCGTTCCATTCCGTCTCGGTATGTCCGCTACGCCCATCTACAATTACGGCGGCGAGATCTTCAACGTCCTCGAAGCGATCGCGCCGGATGTGCTCGGTAGCTGGGAGGAGTTCCATACGGAATGGTGCAGCGGCACCAGAGAAAAAGCTGTGGTCCACGATGCGGCCGCTTTCGGCAATTATATGAAGGAAGCCGGACTCATGTTGCGAAGAACACGGACCGAGGTGAAACGCGAGCTCCCACCCTGCTACAGCAGCCCGCAAATTGTCGACACTGATCCAAAGGCCTTCGATGATGTCAGCGACGCTTGCGCGGCCCTGGCCACACAACTGCTCGAATCTACAACAGCCAACTTCGACAAAATGCGCGCCGCGCAGGACTTCGACTGGCGCCTGCGGCAGGCAACCGGCTCGGGCGAAAAGATCGTTCTCTATGGCTGGCACCATACCGTCTATGACATCTGGCGCGACTGCCTGAAGGACATTCCCGTTGCGATGTACACTGGCCAGGAATCTGCCAGCCAGAAGGAAGCCGCCAAAGCCGCTTTCATCAGCGGCGATGCCAAGGTCCCCATCATGTCCCTGCGCTCCGGTGCCGGTCTCGACGGACTGCAGGGGAGCAGCCGTGTGATTGTAATCGGTGAACTTGACTGGAGCCCGGGAGTCCGCGAACAGGCCATTGGAAGAGTCTGGCGCGATGAGCAGGAAAATTCCGTGAGCGCCTATTTCATGGTCTCCACCGAGGGCAGCGACCCGTTCATGGTCGAAGCTTTGGACCTGAAAGAACGGCAGATCGATGGACTGCGCAATCCTGACCAAATTGGCACTATCGAGAGATTGCAAATCGATCCGGAACGGATCAAGGAAATGGCGCGACGTTATCTGAATCGCAAAGCCGGGAAGGCCGAAGATCGCGAACTTAGCGATTCAGCCGAGTCGGCCTCTTCTGCCGATAGCATTTCCGATGTGAGAGATGTTTCCGGCGACAACGACAACGATATCGTTGCGTTGCCGACCGCTCCTGCCGTTCCCTACACGCTTTCTTTGTTCGATTGAATTTCCCGTTTCGGAAAGGGGTCTTTGTGACATCTGAAGAGCAAGACGATCTGGGACCCGTCGACGACCAGACTATCTCCATTGCCCAGTCCATTCAAAACGCCGACCGCCGTTTCCTCCAGCCAGGTGAAATCCCGCTGCAGTGGGACGAGTGCCTCGAAATGGCAAAGGAACGGCTTGCGACCAGGACCTGAAACTTTGCCGCTGATTCAGGAGCGTTCGTCATGGAAACTACCCAGCCCCACTACGCCGTGGTGTTCGACACGGAAACCGCCAATATCGGTAACGGGCCGGAAAAGCCGGCACTGCTGATCGAAGCTGCGTATCTTGCATTTGAAGGAATAGAAAACACTTCTCCGGCCCTGACATTTCATCAACGATACAATCCCTTCCCCGCGGAATTCCGCGAAACGCCAATGAAGGCGGGGCTGATGGGTTACGGCGCCCTCGCCACGCACCACATCCTTCCCTCCATGCTCATTGGTATGCCCGCGCCAGAAACGTTTCATCTGCCCGCCGGTACGATCTTTCTGATTGGACACAATGTCGACTACGACTGGAACGTCATTCAGCCGTGGCACCAGGACTGCGCTGCCGTCCGCCGCATCGACACGTTGCCGCTTGCGCGCAAGGCATGGCCGGGCCTCGATTCCTATTCCCAATCCGCCGTCCTCTATTTTCTGGCAGACACCTTTCCAGAACTTCTCAACCTCGAACAGGCGAAATTGCTGCTGACCCGGGCCCATTCCGCGCAGACCGACGTCATGATCTGTTCGATCCTCCTGCGTGCCCTGATTGATCACTTCATGCCCGATCTGTGGAACGACCTCTGGAAGCTTTCAGAGGCCGCGCGCATTCCCGACACCATGTATTTCGGCAAGCACAAGGGCACAAGCATCGAGGAAATGCCGCTCGATTATTGTCAGTGGATGCTCAAGCAGCCGGAGGTTGACCCTTTTCTCCGCATCGCCATGGAGCGGCGATTGGCTTCAGGCTTGGCCGCAGTACCATCCGCGCCGGGCGCAATGGCGCTTGAAACACCTGCCGCTTCGTAAACCCGCAGTTCCCTTCCCTCAACTTCCTGGCAGAAAAGAAGTGCTGCAACCGCACGCCCAAAGGACCCCCAATGGCACAACTCGATAAGAAACCAGCTCCCGGAGATTTCTCGCATCGTCCCGGAGAAACCTTCGATGTGTATTTCAACCGCACCTCCGCAGAGTTCAAGAAACTCAGCGACGTTTCCGACAATTTGAAACCCGGTGATATTGTAGGCGCTATCCTGCGGTTTCCATGTGCGGACGGGTATGCGGTGTATCGCGTGTCCAAGCAAAGACCGCTCACCCTTCAACATGTCCCCTTTGGGGATGCCTGGCAGGTCGATCCCGCGTTGATCCGCGGTCTGCGCCGCGCCGATGTCGAACGCATGGTCGAACAACACCGGCGCATGCAAAGTATTTTCTCGGCTACATTCCAATAAATGTGGCCACCAATTCCAGCCTGAATTGGCCACCAATTCCACGATTATTTGGCCACCCATTCCAGCCTGAATGACCTTGCCCGCGTAAAACGTATCCCTTAGCGAGCTGCTGTAATAGCGAAAGGGACGGGCAGATGAGGAACGGTAAACGAGGCAGGTACACGCTTGAGTTCAAGGAGGAAGCGGTGCGACTGGTGG
>JBAVOQ010000201.1:0-1970 GCA_049692235.1 Acidobacteriaceae bacterium
GGGTAGGCGGCTCCACTTTCGTTAATGGCCCGTTGCGTCGGATATTGTGCCACGCCAATTCGGTAGCGATCAGAGCAAAAGCGGAACTGCGACATCGCCGAACTTATGCAGATGATGCAATTCGCGAAGAGAAGAACTACGTCGGGAAACCGCACACAGCTTGCTTTATGCCGTCGCCGGCGTCGTCACTGATGGCAGGACGATAGACCCTTGACGCTCGTCCGCAATTCAGTTACAAGACAGCCTTCGAATCTCGCTCACCGAGGACGCCTGTCGCGAAGGTATTCCGAGAGGTGGAGCGAGTGCGGGGCCCGCGCGCGGAACGATACATTCCGCCCATCCTACGTTTTCACGTTGAAATTATTGAATAATTTCGGAGAGAAGGTCGACGTTTTGTACCCTATTTTGTAGCTCTTGCGAGCTTGGCCGTCGCCGCCTCAAATCCTCGGTGTCCTCGGGATCGAGATAGGCATGCGGAGCTCGCTGTGTTGGCGCCCCCTCGCGCGCGGGATTCGGCGGCGAGAGGGAACAGGGGACGAACTATAGGCTTAAGGTGTTTCGCCGCGTGATCGGCCAGCTTCTCGAGCTGGCCTTGTTCCGCATCTGCGAATTCGACGCCGGCGCCACCGCTCTTGAATTGATCGACGATCCCCCAGGCGCTAGTCTCCGCGTTGCACAAGCTTGAGCGTCACCACGATGCCGCACAAAATCTGCCGGCGGCCTGAATTCCTGCGCACCCATTCCGCCACGTGCGAACGAGTCGGCTATTTGCGTTGACTGGCATTTTCGGTCTGATTGTCTGTTCGCGCGCTGGCGGTGGGTCGAGTTACGTCCGCCTTCACATTGCTGGTCGCCGACGACTTTCTGTTCGAAACACACCGCGATCGAGCGTTGTACCTCTCCATGGTGGCGTGGCCCATATAGCAGAGCTTCGCTTCCCGGCCGGCGGCCTTGCGGTAAAGCCGGCAGTCGGGATTGGTCGTGCTCGCATGCATGTCATTCTTGCACTTCTGGCCGTGGAAGTTGGCCCCGCCACCACCGTCTCTTTGTGAACGTCAAGACCGCAACATCGCCGATGCAACAGCTCCATCTCATCCTCCTGGGTTGCGCCGTCGGCGCAGGGGCTCCCGTAAATAAGAAGTCTAAGAAGCGTGCTCCGGGGCCGATGACGGCCCGTGGCGACAGTCTGATAGCGTCAGGAGAGCAGGAAAGGAGGATGATCGGTAAACGAACTGAAACCTTTCGTAGCGATCCAGAGGGTTCGACTCCCTTCCGGTAAAGGCCAGCCAGCCGGAAGCAAGCCTTGCACGGCGGCGGCAACGACGCGCGTGAAGCGTATGGCAGCAGGTGCTGAAGCTGCGGGTTAGCCCCGAAATACGACAATGCCGAAGCCCTCGTCGTTCAGACAGCGGGGGCAGCATCGACGTGACCGATAACGGCGAGGACACGTCGGTTCGACCGGGGTCCTGGAACGCAGCAGAGGCACAGGAAGGATCGCCTGAAGACCTGAGAGATCCCATTCGCGTCCACGCGCAAGGAGCCGGAGCAAGGGTGGCCGGCACAAGCAAAAGACCCTGGCCCGGAAGAGACCTCCGATCTTCCGGGAGCGCAGCGCTGCGGCGAGACACGAACGAGGGAGGAACGCGTGGGCTGCGGGAGCGAGCCGCCAGCCGCAGCAGCAACATCAGCATCATCTTTCCACGAAAAAGAATTCCGCGAAAAAGAATCGGCGACGGCGGCCAGCAGGCGGCGCCAGCGGGTCGGTCGGATCGCGGGTCGCTCCGCTGACCGACGGCGCTGGGTCGGCGCGCCCCTCGTGCGCGCGAGAGTTCGGCGCGAGTGTGGTCAATCTGCCCCACTAAACTGCTGAGCTTTCAATGCCGGCTGTTTTCGACGACCCGGTAGCTGAACCGCGCTGCGCGGCCGGCAGCCGCAGCAGCAACATCAGCATCATCGATGTCGCCGTGTGG
>JBAVOQ010000202.1:0-11520 GCA_049692235.1 Acidobacteriaceae bacterium
GAAACAGCAGCGTCTGGTTGACCGTGTCAGCAATGAAGTTCTGGCCCATGAATCCAATCTAAAACAGAACCTGCTGCGCACACACTCTCGGCTTCGTCAAGAATCTATGCCCGACACACACCTAGAAGCTGCCTCATCTATGGCGTCGCGATTTAGGCCGACGACCTGAGTCCCGTTTTGATTGCCGGTCTCAGACCCGACGTATCGAGCGATTTCGAGTTTATGAGACAGCTTCCAGTCAAATTGTATTTCGCAGGGCTTTGAATTTTGTTTTTTTAAGTTATGACTTGTTTCTACATATTACCGTTATGTATATTTAGGGGCATTGCACGCGATAGAAAAAATGTCCGGCTTCTACTTGAAGGCCACATTCAACAGGATTCTGCCAGGCCCAAGTAGGAATGCATGCCGCCTCATTCAAAGCACGCTCGTAATGGCTACGTAGAAATTCACCATGATCTCAAGTCCGCCGGCTACCGTTGCCGATTGTAGAAATGTTCTTTGATATTGTTTTTCTCGCAATAGATAGATAAGGAGCGCTATGTTACCCGTGGATGGGATTCAACCTCATATGAATGACCGAAGGTCGTTTATCAAGCTGTTGGCAGCGGCTCCGCTATTTGCCACGATTGGCACTCGCAGTCTGGCCGCTACTGTGGTGTCGGCCGGCAGAAGCACCTTCTCCAACAATATTTACACTCGGCTGGGCGTTCGCCCCTTAATTAACGCGCGTGGCACCTGGACTTATCTGTGCGGTTCACTGGAACTGCCGGAGACCCTGCGAGCCGAGGAGGAGGCGTCTCATTATTTTGTCGACATGTTTGAACTGCAGGCCGGAGTGGGCCGTTATCTTGCGAAGCTGTCCGGAGCTGAATCGGGAATGGTCACCTCCGGTTCGGCCGGTGCGATGGCTTCGGCGACAGCAGCCTGCATCGCCGGGTCGGACCCAAAAAACATCTGGCAATTGCCCGACACTACCGGGCTGAAAAATGAAGTGGTGATGATGGAAGGCCGGAGCCCATTCGACAGCGCCATCCGGCTTGCAGGAGGCAAGCTGGTGATTGCCGAGACAGTGGAAGATCTGCCGTCGGCCATTACTCCGCAAACCGCGATGGTCTATACCACCTGGCGTGACGATCGGCTTGAGCGCGTTCTCAAGATCACCAAACCCGCCGGGGTTCCCCTCCTGGTTGACGACGCAGCCGGTATTCCCCCATTTCACTGGTTCACACATTATGCAAAGCTCGGTGTCGACCTTTTTTGTTTCAGCGGCGGCAAAGGGCTGTCAGGCCCGCAATGCTCCGGGGTGTTATTGGGCCGCAAGGATCTGATCGATGCGGCACTGTATAACACCAATCCCTGGGAAGGCGCTGTATGCCGTCCCATGAAAGTAGGCAAGGAAGAGATCATGGGCATCCTCGCGGCAATCGAATATTGGTCGCGTGCGGATCTTGGGGACTTAAACAAAGAGTGGCAGAGCCGGGTCGAACGCATCCAGAAGCTGGTGGACACTGTGCCCGGAGTGACGACGAACATCATGACCCCACAAGACGGGAACAGTTATCCAACATTGTCGGTGATGTGGGACGAAGCGAAGTTTGGTTTGACAGTGGCTCAATGCGCCCAGCAGCTCAGCGACGGTGAACCGCGAATTGAGGTGCTGACGGATAGCAATCCCAGCGGAGTTCTGGCACGCGTCAAGCATGATCCAAGCAGGCACCGGAGATCCCGTCCGAATCCCTTGCAAATTATCTCCATGACTCTGCAACCCGGTGAGGACTTGATCGTTGGCAACCGCCTCCGCCAGGTTCTCAACAAGGCGCGCAAACAATCTGCGTGAGGTGGTTTCTTCGAACGAGAGAAAGACACCCGTGGGAGACGTATTTTGCCGCATCATGCCCGTCTGCAAGTATCCTCCCGGGTGAGTTGCATTGGCACGTACGAGACCACGCAGGTGGATCCGACAGAGAGAAAGACAGATACAAAGAACAATCCTCGAGGTTCGGGAAAGCTTCTTCGATCGCGCTGCAAGAGAGGTGGAATCTCATGCATCCCAGTAAACGGCACACAGCCGCATTCATCGCCCTGCTAGCAGGTACCTCTTGTGCACTTCCTCTGCATGCAGACCATCGCCGGATCGACCCCACCTACCTCTATCGCGACACCATAACCGCTGCGGAGAAACCGTCGGAAATCACAACGGAGACGTGCCATTACAAACCCCTGTTCGGCCAGGGAGACTCGGAAACGTCCGTGGTGGTTGGCGTCGCTCGATATGGGGAGGCAGTGATCGATCCCCATGGCGCGTGCGCCAGCGTCCAATATCCGCAGGAAGACCAGGTGTATGTCGTTCTCGACGGCAGTGGCTCTGCAAAATACGGCAATGAAGATGTGCCCCTGAAGACCGAAGACTATCTCTATATCCCGTCGACGGTTCCGCATTCCCTAAGGAATAAGTCCGGTGTGCCGCTGACCGTGGTTATCATGGGCTTCAACACCAGCGGATTTGAGAAGACTCAACCACCTCCTCATCCATTAAAAGCCAATATTGAAGACGTGCCTACGACCCTGGTCAATGGCCACCCGGATTCGACCCGCTTTCGTCTGCTTATGGGAGATGCCGATAGCAAGCGTGACCGCATTGCGGCTGGCCGCGTCCTGACCAGCCTGTTTTTGATGGAAATCGCGCCCGATGGCACGAACTTTCCTCACCATCACCAGCGTGAAGAGGAGATCTACCTGATATTAAGTGGACACGGTGTCATCGTGGCTGGCGGAGGAATGGACGGAATCGCAGGACGACACCCTGCGAAAGCCGGGGATGCCTATTTTTTCCGACTCAATGCTACGGTGGGGTACTACAGCGCACCCTACGTTACATCGCGACTGCTCTGCGTACGCTCCTGGTATCCGGGCATGCAACAAAAAGGCGCACAACATTAAGTAGTCAGGGAATATTTCGTCGGCGCGATCATGGATTGCTGTTGCGCGAACGTTTCCGTCGGGAAAGAACATATGGAGATGGTTTCAAGGGAGGACAAATGCGTTATCCGTTAAGACGCTGCCCATATTTTGTCTTAAGTTTCTTGCTTGCTGCAGGGGGTACGCAGCTCCTTGCGCAGACCGGCGGCGGGATCAAGATCATTAAGGTCGACAGCAACGTTGTTGATTCGTCATCGAGCGCCGGTATTCTGGTCAGTCGGACGCTCTACGTTGCCGGTCAGGATGGACGGAATGCGCGCGGCGAGGTTCCAAGGGATTTTCAGCAGGAGGTGCGCCAGTCGTTGCGCAATGTACAAGGCGTGCTACGAGCGGCAGGAATGCATTTCAGCAATGTGGTGTGGATGAACATCTATCTGACCCATCTGTCGGACACGGATGGGATGAATAAGCTCTATTGGAAGATGATCGGAGCGGACCCACCTGCCCGCACGGTTCTTGGAGTAGCGAGTTTGCCGAACGGGGAGAATATCGAAATCAACTGTATCGCCGTCAGCAGTGCCGCCCGTCGACGCGTGATCCATCCGCAGGGGTGGCCGCAGGGACCACACATCGATCCGGCCGGAATCCAGGCCGACGACGTTCTCTACATGTCGGCCCAGGGAGGCGTCGATCCGCT
Source organism: Acidobacteriaceae bacterium (assembly GCA_049692235.1). GTDB lineage: Bacteria > Acidobacteriota > Terriglobia > Terriglobales > Acidobacteriaceae > JAKAAZ01. The sequence goes on from JBAVOQ010000202.1 coordinate 3,620, forward strand.
GACTGGAAAGGCGGCGGCGGATTATGCCGGGGAAGTCAAGCAGGCTCTCGATAACGTCGCTGCGGTTGCAAAGGCTGCCAACATGAGCATGGCGAATGTTATCTGGGTGAATCCCTACCTCAGCGGCAATGGCGATCCAGAACATGTGATGAACAAGATCTATGCGACATATTTCGAGTTTGGGAATACCCCGGGGCGAGGAACGATTCAGGTGGTGGAACTTCCGAATCAGGCCCATATCGGGTTCAGCTGCATTGCCGGCGCAGATCTGTCCAAACGCAAGTCGATTCGTCCCAGAAATGAGAAGCCCAGCCCAACCGCAAGCCCCGGCATCCTGTATGGAGATACTCTTTATCTCTCGGCAAAGGACGCGTATGTTCCAGCCCTGGGACTCTTTACCCCGGAGTTGGGTATTCAGGTGAGGATGTCCATGCGCAGCCTGCTGGATGGGTTGCAGAAAGCGGATATGGATTTCTCGAATGTCGTTTCCTCAACGGTCTATCTGCGCGACGTGAAAGATGAGGACCCGGTCGTGTCTCTCTACGGCACGTTTTTCAAGGACAATTTTCCGGCGCGCACGACGTTACAACAAAATTTTGATACGAAGTCGGAAGATGTCGAGCAGATTTCCTTTATCGCAGTGCGACAGCCGCTTCACTGAGGAGAGAGTGTGCAGTTCGATTCGGTCAGAACCAAAGCACAGTTTTCAGCATTGTTTTCTGTTATTGCGCTGCCGGCTCTGCTGGGTTTGCCGTTGCAGAGCCAGGCGACCTCCGCGCCCGGTTGCCAGGTGCATGCAACAAATTATTTGGGATGGAAAGCGAAGGAGATGTCCAATCCGTGGGTGAAGCTGGAGATTGTTCCGCAGATCGGGGGACGGCTGATCCAGGTTACCTTCGGCGGCCATGACTTCCTCTATATCAACCCCTTGCTGCAAGGGCAGGTGATTCCTCTGGAAAGCAAAGGATATGGCGATCGCAATTACGGCGGCGATAAGATCTGGCCGCTGCCGGAGGGCAATCAGGACGAGCAGCATTGGTCTGGCGGCGGGAATCTGGACGATGCACCTTTTACCCTGCAGGTGCTGTCCAGCGGTCCCGTGTGTGCGGTGCGGTTGACCGGTCTGGTCGATCCGGAGATCGGGCAGAGGTATATCCGCGATATCAGTATCGGAGCGGACACGCCAGTGATCTCGTTTCACGTGGTGATGCAGAACATGAGCGGCTATCCACGGACTTGGTCGGAGCAGACGATCACCGAGTACCCCACTTCCCATCCCGCCGGTTCGGACAATTTCAACACGAAGTTCTGGGGAGTAACGGAACTGAACCCGGCCAGCGCGTACCTGAACGGCTACCACGTGCGAACCGGCCCAGCGGACAACCCAGCCTTCTCGGTCAGAGAAGGTACGTTCCACGTGCATTGGAACAACATTATGCAGGAGGTATGGATAGACTCCCAGTCAGGATGGCTGGCGGCGGTGGATGGTTCGACCGGATACACGATGCTGGAACGCCACCATATCGATCCCACCGCGGTGTATCCCGGAAAGGCCTCGATCATCTTCTATTCGACCGGTGAGCCGACGCCAGCCCCGGCGGCCGGTCAGAACCCGGAACCCCGCGAAGGACCGTTCGTGGAGGCGGAGATGAACAGTCCAATGGTCGAGCTGGCACCCGGAGAAAGCTATGCGATGGACACGCAGTGGTATCCGACGCGCATGGGGGAGGAATTCAAGACGACGACCTACAGTGGTGTGATCGGAACGCCGCTGACCGCTACATCGACCCCCGCCGGACTGGAAATCTCTGGTAGCTTTGGGGTGTTCTATGCCGGCGATCTGGTGGCCCACTTGTACGGAAGAGAAGGTAGAAGTACCGCGAAGTTGATGTCTGTGATTCCCACCGAGCCCGTGCACTTGCACACCACCCTGCAGGTGCCGCCGAACACAACCAGGGTCTCAGTGCATTTGCTGGATTCTCACGGTCTGGATCGCGGGCCGCTGGGAGAAGTTCTTGTGCATCCGGCTCCTTCGAATGATGGGACGAATCCCAGGTAGAAGATTTTGGTCACGGAGAAAGTGTGTCAAATACAATCCATGCCTTAGCGGATACGGAGCGAGAGATTTGAAGCCATGACAGGTTATCCGCGCGCAGTGATGTTGGCGTGTTCCTTCCTCATACTGTTGCAGGGGATGGCAGTCTTTGGACAAGACGCGCCGAAAAGCGGCCCCGATCAGGATCAGGGCGCGCAGCTCTATGCATCGAACTGTGCTTATTGCCACGGTGCGGATGGCAGAGGCGGCCGGGGCCCGTCGATTGCGACGCTGCCTAAAGTGATTGCAATGTCGAACCAGGATTTGATGGGCATCGTGCATAAGGGCGAAGCCGACCAGGGCATGCCGGGATTTCCTGATCTCGGCGATGAGGGTACAAAGGCAATCGTGCAGTATTTGCGTACGCTGCAGGGAGTGACCGCGGATGGGCCACCCGCCAAGCTGACAGGTGATCCGGATGCGGGCCGGCAACTTTTCTACGGCAAGGGGCAATGCTCAACCTGCCACATGATCCTTGCCCAAGGCGGATTTATGGCGGAGGAGCTGACCTCCTACGCCAGGAATCGAACGGCCGACGAAATCCTGCGGGCGATTGTGAATCCGGATGCGGAATTAGAGCCGACCTCGCGCGTGGTAAACGTGTGCACCAGGGATGGACAAAGCCTGACGGGCGTGGTGCGCGCGGAAGATAATCTAAACATAACCCTGCAGACTGAGGATGGGCGGTATCACTTTCTGTCGAGGAGCAGCCTAGCTGCGGTGAACTACAGCGATCATTCTCTGATGCCGCGCGATTATGGAACCCGGTTGGCGTCGGGGGAACTGGATGATCTCGTGGCCTTCCTGATCGTCACTAGCAGGCATGCCCCGCCGGAGCCAGAGCCCGCAAAATCCAGGTGGCCCCACGATGACTAGATGCCGGCAAGATTCCGACACAACGGAAGGAATTTGACGATGACGAGGGGCTGCAGGAGCGTGTTTGGACTTGCCGCTGTCGCCATGATGATGACAGCCGTCGCCACGCAGGGGCAGTCTGCGGCGAAGCCGACGCCGAAGGCACGCGTTGGAGTCAACGGGTCGGGACACGCACTGCGAGAAGGAACCCAACTGGGCCTGATCGACGTGCAACCGAGCGATCTGTTGCAGAAGACCATCAAAGGCGATTGGGTGTCCTACAACGGGGACTATACTGGACGGCGCTTCAGCAGCCTGGCCGAGGTTACGCCGGCGAATATCCGCCATCTGGCAGCCAAGTGGGTCTTCCACACGCGTAATGCCGGCGTGCTGGAGGTAACTCCGGTGGTGGTAGCAGGGGTGATGTTCATTACTGGCTCCAACGATGCCTATGCCCTGGATGCGAGGACGGGTACGCTGCTGTGGCACCATGCTCGCGGCGTTTCGTCGGGGCTGATTGACGATGCCTCGGGTCACATTAACCGTGGCGTTGCGGTGCTTGGAACTCGTGTCTATATGGAGACGGATAATGTGCACCTGCTGTGCCTGGATGCGCGGTCGGGCAACCTGATCTGGGATGTGGCCTATGCGGACAACACCCAGAGCTATGGCGCGACAAGTGCTCCCTTGATTGTGAAAGACAAAGTGCTGGTGGGCACCTCCGGCGGCGATGACGGCGTGCGCGGGTTTGTGGCCGCCTTCGACGTGCAGACGGGAAAAGAGGTGTGGCGCTTCTGGACGATTCCCGCCCCGGGTGAGAAAGGATCGGAAACGTGGCCGTTCAGTCAAGACTATCTGCGTGGCGGCGGGACCGCGTGGATGCCGGGCACCTATGATCCTGAACTGAACACGCTCTATTGGGGGACGGGCAATGCCGCGCCGGACTACGACGGAAGTGTGCGACCGGGCGACAACCTCTACACAAGCTCCCTGGTGGCGCTCGATCCGGACACGGGAAAGATGAAATGGTATTTCCAGTTCAATCCGCACGATCTGTATGACTATGACTCTGTGCAGACGCCGGTACTGGTTGACGCAAAGTTCAAGAACAAGCCGCGTAAATTGATCGTGACGGCAAACCGCAATGGCTTTCTCTATATCCTGGATCGCACGACGGGAGAGTATCTCTACTCGAAACAGTTCATGAAACGGATGAACTGGGCCAAGGGCATCGACAAGAACGGGCGGCCCATCTCCAACAACCTCATTCCCGATACAAAGGGCGTTCTGGTTTGTCCCGGCATCGAAGGTGCGACCAACTGGTATTCGCCCAGCTACAATCCACAGACAAACATGTTCTACTTCCGCTCGCTAGAGGCATGCGATGTGTTGCAGGCGAAGAACGAACCTTTTCAGCAGGGGCGTCCGTATTATTCGACCGGCGCGCGAACGCCTCCGGGCGACACTGCTAGCGAGAGCTATATCAACGCCTTCGACCTGACCAAGCTTGACTTTGCCTGGCGTGACAAGCAGATCGGAGAAGGTCAGGCTTGGGCCGGCGTGATGACGACGGCGGGCGGCCTGGTAGCCTTCGGCAACGACGCCAGCGAGTTCGAGATGGATGATGCCCGCACGGGCAAGCCGCTCTGGGCGTTCAAGCTTGGGCAGCCCATGCACGCCTCACCCATGTCGTACGGCGTCGATGGAAAGCAGTACTTCGCCGTCGCGGCTGGAGATGATGTGTTTGCCTTCGCTTTGCCATAGGAATGTCATCGCGAACGACGAGCCATCGCGTCGGGCTATTTCCTGATGTAGCCTAGAATCCCGCGCGTCTTGGTTTGCAGGATGTAAACGGTGTCGCTGGCAGTGATGTAGAGCTTCGAGTTATCCAGTCCGCCCCACGTAAGGTTGGCCATGTCCCTGGGCATTTGCACGGTGCCGATGTGTACTCCCTTGAGATTCCATACCCAGATGCCGGTGGGCCCGGAGACAAACAGGCGGCCTTTGACGTCGACTTTCATTCCATCCGGAACGCCGCGTTTCTCGGGGTCAGTCATGTCGGCAAAATCCATTCCGTCGGAGATTGTTCCGCCTTTGTGGAACTTATAGCGCCGGATTTTCATGCTGTCGTCGTCATCGATGTAGAGGTACTTTCCATCCGGTGAGAATGCCAGGCCGTTCGGCGCTTTCAGGTCCGTGGTTAACAGCGAAATGCTATTGCCGGCACTGATGCGGTAGACGGACGGAGGCAGCTCCTGTTGCTGGTCGTGCGTCATGTCGATGGTTGGATCGGTGAAATAGATCGCGCCATCGGGACCGATGACGATGTCATTGGGTGTGTTCAGCTTCTTGCCCTGGTAATGATCGACGACCGTCTCGAAGCTTTTGCCGTCGGCTGAGAGTCGAATGATCGCGCGCAACCCGCTGGCTGTGCTCAACAGCCGATGCTCCGGGTCATACGTACTGCCGTCGGGATCCACCAGCGAGACCATGTGTTCGACACGGCCGTCCTTATAGAGCTTGTCGATTCTATTCTTCGACTCGTCACTCACCCACAGGAGTCCGGCCGGATCCCACACCGGGCCCTCGGTAAACCCAAAGCCCGTCCCCATCGTGGTGAGCGTTGCGTTCTTGTCGAACAGCTCCCAGAATTCCGGTGTCAGTGCATGTAGTTCGAAGGGTCTGTCCTGCTTGTGAGTCTGTTGTTGATCCGCTGGCCCTTGGGACACTGGAACCGCGGGCGTGACCGGCTGCTGCGCCACTGCCGAGCAACCGCTGACAACGACAAGCACTGCGAGCGTGGAGAGAAAGGAACGGGAAGCTTTCATCATTGTGCGGGGTCACCATCCTTTGGATTTGTTGAGGCCATCGATATTCACAATTCACACGAACAGCGTCTCAGATCGTAGCAGCGCGGCAGATTCCCGATCCAAATAGGTTGTGGCGTTGGCATGTGTTTGCAAAATCGATGCCGGAGCCAGCGGGCTTACGGGTCCATCGAAGCAATCCCTGATGGCCCGCGCTTTTTTTGGGCCGGGCACGACGGCAAGGATTTCCTTCGCCTTGAGAACTTGTTTTACAGACATGGAGATGGCCGTCTTCGGCACTGCCTCCAATTCTTTGAACCATCCTTCTCCCACTTGCTGCTTTCGGCAAGCCTCGTCTAAATTCACTGTAATGTACGGCTCCTCCGTCTCGAAGTCTGCCGGGGGATCGTTAAATGCCAGGTGGCCGTTTTCACCTATGCCGACGAAAGCCACGTCGATGGGCGCGACGGCGATGGCTTCATTGGCGGCACGAATCACTTCGGCGGGATCTTTGTCCCCGTTGAGCAAATGAAAATTGACGATTCCTGTCCTGGCGATCAAGCGGTCTTGCAGGAATTTGCAGAAGCTGGCCGGGTGTGTTATCGGCAGGCCGATGTATTCGTCTAGGTGGAACAATTCGACGCGATTCCAATCGATGCCTGGCAGGCTCGTTAATGCCGTCAGGAATTCGAGTTGGGAAGCTGCGCTCGCCCCTATGACGCGAGCTTTTCCGTGCTGCACAATCGAGCGCTGGATTGCCTGCGAAGCCTGAGCCGCCGCGGCCTGCCCCAACACGATTCTGTCGTCAAACACTCGCAGACGCATCGAGTTCTCCACATCGATTGGGTAGATTCCCTGCTAGGATAATCCATTCTCGTCTGCTTCAACGAAACGTCCGCAGCCTGCCCTTTCAGTCGTGGGTGCGCCCGATCTTCTGATCGAAGAGGGTGCCAATTTATGTGTGATGAGATCGAGTTTTTAATTCAGTCTACTTGTCAGCAATTCGGCAGAATGAAGGTTCCAGGAACCAAGTTTAATTTATAGAGAAAGCTATGCTGTAGTCACGCTGCTCGTCAGACTGCCTGCACCCCATTCGGTCACCGGGTCCACGTTCCTTTGCCGATATTCATGCATTCAGTTTCTGGAGGTCTTTCAATGCGCGATGGAGCGGCTTCACCACCGATAGGATTTCACCGTGATTCGGTGACCAAGAGCGCCGGTTGTACTTGTGTCCGAATAAAGAAAACGTAGTACAGGCTGAGTCCGAGCATGCACAGGGCAGCGACTAAAGGAACGCTTAGACCCCACTGCAACGAGTGTCGATGGGTGGATGCGGCACCGGTCAACCAAGGCAACACTGCTCCTCCCAGACCACAGATGGCGAAGACCACTCCGGCGCTTTTGGATTGCTCTGCATGGGAAAGAAAAAAAGAGAGGCTCAAGGGAAATACAGGAGCGAGCGAGAAGCCGACCAGGCTACTCGCAATCGCAATGTCGGTGTAGGATCGCGCCACAAGCAGCAAGCAGATGGACGCGACCGAAAACATTACGGCGAGCGGCTGGAGTCGTGTCTCTGGGATGTACTTGAGTAACAGGGGAGACAGGCCTCTGCCAACGAGCAACGCGAACCAGAAAAACGAACTCGCGGAAATGACAAAAGCTCCCATCATCGCCGAGTGAGGCAAACGGGTGGCCAGTGTGCTTAACCACCCTCCAAGCGCCGTCTCAATTCCTACGTAAAGGAAGAGCAGTGCGGCGAAGTAGCCGACGAAAAACCGGACATACCGAGCAGGCCTCACGATTAGTTGGGGAGACGGCATTGCCACGGTTGCATTCAAATTCCCCTGGACGCCGATGAGTACAGCCATGCACACGCACGCGGCTGGCAGAATCAGAAGGAACACGATCAGGAGATGGTGTCCAATAAATATTGCTGCTAGGACCGGACAAATTGTGGCACCCAGGCTTCAGCAAAAGTTCAACCACGAGAGAGCCGTCCCACGGTTTCTATGTGCGGTGACCTTGCCCGCGTAAAACGTATCCCTTAGCGAGCTGCTGTAATAGCGAAAGGGACGGGCAGATGAGGAACGGTAAACGAGGCAGGTACACGCTTGAGTTCAAGGAGGAAGCGGTGCGACTGGTGG
>JBAVOQ010000203.1:0-80144 GCA_049692235.1 Acidobacteriaceae bacterium
ACTTCGCCCGCAGACTCAAAACCTTAAAGGGGCTTACCCCCTACGAGTTCATCTGCAAATCCTGGACAAAAGAACCCCAACGCTTCAGACTGAACCCAACCCATCAAACTCCGGGACCAAACATCTAAAACCGCATGTAGGCATCGCACCAAGAGTGCGGCAGATGGAGATTGACAGATATGCAGTCAAATAGGCGAACATAAGACGAAGTTCTTCTATGCCGGACTGCAGCCACACTCCGTACCGAAATTGAAGCTTCTGTCGTCCCACAGAATTCCGTCCGCGCTGACCCCAATACAGCGGATCATTCGACCGGTTGTGGCTACGGGCATTCAAATCCTGGACCAAGTGCTGGAGGGCGGCCTTCCCGTCGGAGCGATCACGGAGATTGTTGGTCCGGAATGTTCCGGTCGAACTGCGCTGGTATTTTCATTTCTTGCCGGCATCACACGAGCCGCCAAGGTATGTGCATGGATTGATGTCTCGGATGCCTTTCATCCTGAATCCGCAGCTGCATCGGGCGTCGATCTCGAACGGATGCTGTGGGTACGATGCGGTATCACAAGGCAAAAAATATCCAGCAAATTCCTAAAGGTACTTTTGTCCTTCTAGGGAAATACCTTGTTCCCTCGCCGATTATGAAAGGGTTGCATGGCGGTGGTTTCGGTCCTCATCCGCGACAAGAGGGAAAGGGATTGCCCGATGCCATCCATAATTTTTTTCAGAACAAGACAAAGCCGTCGGTACATGTAGATTCACAGTCAAAACCCCGGGCGGAAACGTCCAGGCTCGTGTCTCACCGGCTCATCAAGGCAAGTGGCACGGGTTAGCTCGGCTAAGCCATGGTCAAGAATTGAGCAGGCACTTCGGGTGACGGATCTTCTTTTACAGGCGGGCGGCTTCAGCGCGATTGTGCTGGATATGGCCAGTCTCGCGCCTGAATTTTCTTTGCGAGTGCCCATGGCAACATGGTTTCGTTATCGCGCGGCTGCGGAGCACAGCCAGACAAGCCTTCTTTTGCTGACGCAGCGGGCCTGCGCGAAAAGCAGTGCGGGGCTGGTGCTGCAGATGCAGGCATCCCACCCGCTGCAGAAAGAAGCAACTGTATTTTCTGGCGTACAGCATGGGGTAGAAGTTACACGAGAGCGTTTCCAGCCGACGCCCGCCAAGGTAGTTCCTATGCGTAAGCCGCCACAAAGCGAACGCGGTGCATGCTGGCAGAGTGAAACGACATGGGCGGCGCAACGATGAGTCCTCCGGAACTCTACGCCTGCCTCTATGTAAAGGAATATGCGGCACAGACCTTGCTGCGACTTCGGCCAGAGTTACGGGAGATGCCATGCGCGGTGATGGAAGGTGAACTCCGCTGGAACAGATTTGTTCGCTGAACGCGAAAGCGCGCCGTCTTGGCATTCTTACCGGGATGACGCAAGTGGAGATGGAGACATTTCCTCTGTCACTCTGTTGCCGCGTTCGATGCAAAAAGAAACTGCAACGAGAATGGCGTTGCTGGAGTGCGCGGGGAGTTTCACTCCGAGAGTAAAGAAGCTCGCTCTGGGATGGCATTTCTCTGTGTTCTTGACATTGCAGGCACGAAGAAATTGTTTGGCCCTCCTGCTGTGCCGGCAGAGAAACTTCTTCAGCGCGTTCGTGCGTTGGGGATCAGGGCGTCAGTTGCGGTCAGCCGGAATTTTCATGCCGCGATCTGCCTTGCATGTGGCATATCTTCCACATTTCGAGCACTGTAATTCAGACTGGGTCCGAAAGTGCTGCTCTGGGTCCGCTTCCGCTCTCCGTGCTGACGCTTTCTGAAGAGCATGCTGAAAAGTTCGCCCTGTGGGGAATCCACACGCTAGGAATGTTGGCGGCTCTGTCCGAAAAAGACCTGATTGCGCGGATGGGTCAAGAGGGCAAGCGTCTTCGCCAGTTGGCGTTGGGAAACCTACCGCATCTGTTTTTGCCGATCGAGCCTCCAAACACGTTGGAAGAGTATCGCGAGCTGGATTCGCCTGTAGAAGTTCTGGATTCTCTGTTGTTTGTCGTGGGGTGATGCTGGAGCAACTCATTTTGCGCGCCACTTCACGGATGTTGGCATTGGTTGCGCTAACGATTGTTTTGCGCCTGGAGGCGGGCGGGGCGCATCAGCGAACGGTACGACCCGCTTTGCCGACAAAGGATCGCCAATTCTGGATTAAACTGCTGCACCTGGATCTGGAAGCACATCCACCGCTGACACCTATTCTTTCGTTGACGCTGACAGCGGAACCGGGAAGCGCCAGCAAGGTGCAGATGGGATTGTTTTTCTCCCCAGTTGCAGAGCACGGTCGACTGGATGTCACAATGGCACGTATCCGCGCCATTGTTGGCGAAGCATGTGTTGGACGAGCCGTGCTGCGCGATACCCGCCAGCCCGATGAATTCCGCATGGAGCCGTTTACAGTTGGCGCAAAAAAATGCTGCTGAGATTTCTTGTACACAGCCACGAGTTGCATCGCGGCAGTTCCGTCAATCGGAAAAATTTTCCGTGACATTGCAGAATGAACGGCCGACCTTATTCTTGCTGGAAAAGAAAAGCTACATCAGGAGCCATTCAGGTCTTGCAAAACCGCCATGGCAGCGTTGCGGCCATTGATGCCGATGACGCTTCCGCCCGGGTGCGTACACGCGCCGCAGAGATAGACGCCTTTCATTGGAGTTCTGGCGGACAGGCGATGGTTCCACATATACGCAGGCAGGCACTCGCCCTGAAAAATGTGTCCACCTGTCAGGCCTACTTTCTGTTCGATATCCGGAGGGCCGAGTACTTGCGCATCCACCACCGCGTTTTCAAGATTGCTGCAAAAGCGGCCGATCGAACGCAGCGCCATGGCTCCCACTTCGTTGCGCCGATCCTCCCAACTACCCGACGCAAAGGCATACGGCACATACTGCGCGAAGACGCTCATGGTGTGCATACCCGCAGGGACTACGCTGGTGTCATGCACGCTTTGAAAATAAAGTTCGCACCAGAGGTGGTCTGCAAGGCTTCCTGCACGGGCCGCGACGTAGCTTGCTTTCCATTCCGATTTCGTTAGCGGCGCATTGATCTGGCCGTAGTGATGGGGCTCGAGCGTCCCGGGTCGCGCCGTGAAGTTGGGCAGTTCACGCAGCAACACGTTCAGTTTTACCGTGCATCCCTGGATCGGGACGGAGCGCACTTTTTTCTCCCATGCCGCGTCGGCGGAGCCATCGAGCATGCGCAGGGTGCGAATCGGATCGGCATTCGAGATGACAATCGGAGCCGTGATCCGTTCGCCGCCTTCGAGCAGCACACCTTCTTCCGGCAGGATGCGCGAAACAGCAACGCCGGCGGCCACGACCGCTCCAGCCTCACGTGCGGCATCGCAAAAATAGAAGGAGACCATGCCCATGCCGCCCTTCACGTATCCCCACATGCCGGGCATACCGCCAAGCCTGCCGGAGGAGTGATGGAATCGGATGGAAGCCGTACCCGCGTCGAAGGGACTCGCATTCGTGCCAATGACTCCCTGGCCAAGATAGGCGCTCTGCAAGCGCTCATCGGTCAGATATCGCTCGACGAATTCAGCCATGGACCAGTCGAAGAGCAGGCTGTGGGCTTCGGGATCGCCAGCCAGCAGTTCTTCAAGTTGCTCGTGGGTCGGGGCATCCCCGATCCACAGATCCCGCCTACTGTCATTCAGGTTGCTGTCTAACATACCGCTCGCAGGCCGCAGCAAATCTCGCAATCGTCGAACGACATCGCTCATGGCGCGCCAGCCTTCAACATCCTTCGGCGAAAACTGGCGTACTTCCTGTTCGCAAAGATCATCGTCATCCCACAGTTGAATGCTGCTGCCATCCAGGAACGGCACAAACAGGCCGTTCACAGCGGGCGTCCACTCAAAGCCACGGCGGGGCAGACTGAGTTCCTCGACAATCAGCGGATGCAGCAGTCCAGCGAGATACGCGCAAGGAGACATCAGCACTCCGGGGAAGGGCTCTTCAATGGTGCATGCACCCCCCACCCGCTCGCGACTCTCAATCACCAGCACACGCTTTCCTGCCCGAGCCAGATAGGCTGCGCAAGCCAGTCCATTGTGTCCCGCGCCGACGACAACCACGTCCCATGTGCTTGCTGCAATTTCCTGGATTCTTGCTGGAAGGCCGATCTTTCCTAATACAGCAGCGGTCGCTGACATAAAGACAGTATCTACGACAGTGGGCGATGAAGAAAAACGATTTCGCTATTCGCCGAGGCGGAAATTACGGCCAAGGCGCTCGGGGCCAAAAGTGAAGATGAAACACAGCGCGATAATGACGCATGCCTCAAAACTCGTAAGCGCCCATGGATATCCAAGGCGATTTCGCAGTGCATATTCAAAGGAAACAGCGGGAGAGCCGATCAGCACTCCTAATTGATAGACAAAGCCGGGAAACAGGCTTCGAACGGCATGTGGAGAGAGTTCATTCAAATGCGCTGGAATTACGCCGAAGGCGCCCTGCACGCCCGTCTGCATGAAATATGACCCAAGCACAAGCGCAAGCAGCGAGGAACCAAAGGCCCATGCAGGGATGGAGAGCAAAGACACCCCCAGCGCCAGGATGATGGATCGTCTGCGGCCAATTGTTTCCGATATGTGTCCGAAGAACAGCGCTCCCAGGATGGCGCCAATGTTGTAGATCACGGGCAGGCCGAACATGACATTCATGCCGAGGATTCGTCGCTGCGCGAGCCCAGGAATCGACTTGAGAAAATCAGGATACAGGTCCTGGGTGCCGTGAGAAAGGCAGGTCATCACCGCCATGACCAGCAGAAGATAGGCAAAGAGGCCAATATGGTCCAACAGAGTGCCGAAGATTTTGCGTAGCGATGGCTGACGGTGCAACTTCCAAGGCTCCGATTCGGGCGCGAGCAGCGTGAACAGAACAATCAGCACTGTCACGGCGGAGCCGACGATGAACATCGAGCGCCACCCAAAAACGGGCGCGATCATTTGCATGGCAACAGCGGCCAGTAGATATCCAAGTGGATATCCACTCTGCATCACGCCGGACAGTACGCCGCGCCATCGCCGAGGCGCACTCTCCATTGCGTACGATGCGCCAATCCCCCAGTATCCACCCATACCGATTCCATAGAGACCGCGCATCGCAAGGAAGAAAATGTACGAAGGCGAGAATCCGCTGAGGATGGTGACTGTGGAGAAAAACAGAACGCAGAAGATGAGCGGACGCTTGCGTCCGAATCGATCGGCAAGCGTGCCAAAGAAGAGAGCGCCGACGGGACGCATGGCCAGGGTCAGAGTAAGCGTATAGACAATGTCCGCCTTGCTTACCTGGAATCGCGCAGCCAACGTGTCAAAGAGGAAAATCACGACAAAGAAGTCGAAAGCGTCGAGAATCCACCCGAGAATTCCAGACCCGACCGCAAGCTGCCAGCGTGGCGTCACCGCGTCGGGTGTTGACGGATCGACTGGATGGTGTGCGTTGTGGATGGCAGCTTGTCCTGTTCGGAGAAATTTGTCGAAGAACTATTTCGTTCGCATGCTGGCGAAGAAATGCCAGGCCATATCGGTAAAGTTAAGCGGATGATGTGTCTGCTGCAGCTGGTCCCAGGTTGAGTCAAGGCTTCCAGCCCATTCATGACCGAGACCCGCGATGAAATCCGCAATGACCGGAACATCATTCTTGCAGCGTTGCCAGGAAAAACGCACGCCCCAAGCGGTGTTCTCTGCGGTTTGTTTCTGACAGCCGTCCAGATATCCCCAGGTCACCCAATTTCCATGCGACGTCGTTGCAAAGTGGGGGCTTAGCGTTTCGAAGCCGGAGAACTGCTCGTCGTCATCGCCGTGGATATACAGCACACCGACAGGGCGCGCGAGCTTCGGCGGCGGATCCATCAGTGGCGTCGCCACCGCGACGATGGCACGAATATCCTTTGGATGCCGGGACGCAAGTAATTGCACCATTCCCGAACCGCTGGAAAATCCTGCGAAAAATACTCGCTTTCGATCGGGATGATCGCGGTGGAGAACATCCCGCAGAACGCCGATGAGGTAGCCGTCGTCATCGACCGGTATGGCGTTGGATGCAAGCATGCGAGTGCGCGAACCTTTCATTTGCCAGAAGGTGATGTTGTTTTTCTTATTTTCCGGTTTGCTGGGATCAGTTGCGACGGGCTCGGGGAAGACGACTATGAATCCGTTGCGGTCTGCCTCTTGTGTCCAGCCGAAGTTCTGCGACGCAAACTTTGCCGTACTGCCAATACCGCCCAGCATAAACACTACGGCAGGATTTTTTGCGAGATGCGCAGGTCGGTAGATCAAATACGGCCGATCATATCCATTGTGGATGAAGGGTCGAGTTTGCATTTGCGCCGCTGTCGGTGGAACTGCGGCGATGGCCAGTGCAGAGAAGAAAAGGAGCAGAAAGCTTCTCGACTGTGCCGGGAAAGAACTCGATTTTGCGTCGACGGAGTGATGTTTTGAAAGCATTCAACTGACGAAGGAATATATTGAGGGAGATTGGGTTGTCAAGCGCAATGCAGGATGACGCGAAGCCAGGCGGGATTTGTTCAGACTCCACGGATATAGAAACTTTTAACGAGCACCATGGCGAAACATGTTTAAGCGAATCAAACTGGAAGAGCGGGCGGTGGGTCCGCTGGTGGGCGTGAAGGTGCTGGATCTATCGCGCCTTGTTGCTGGAAATACTTTAACGATGGTGCTGGCAGATATGGGGGCGGACGTCTTGAAAGTGGAACCGCTCGCCGGGGATACACTCCGCGACTGGAAAGTATCCGGAATCTCGACCGCATGGAAGGCCTACAGCCGAAACAAGCGAAGCCTGTGTCTGGACTTTCACCAGGCGGAGTCTCACAAAATCCTGATGGACCTTGTGATGCAGGCACAGATTCTGGTGGAAAGCTTTCGCCCACGCACGCTGGAGAAGATGGGTCTCGGTCCGGAGGTGCTGTTCGAACGCAATCGCAAGTTGATCGTCGCCAGGATCTCCGGCTGGGGACAGACTGGGCCGTATCGGGATCGCCCGGGTTTCGGCACTCTGGTGGAGGGTATGTCGGGGTTCGCTTCGATGAACGGATTTGCAGATCGCGAACCGGTGCTACCGCCGATCTACCTGGGGGACATGACTGCTGGGTTATATGGTGCGGTAGGTGTTCTGGCGGCGCTGCGAGAGGTGGAGACGAATTCCGGACAGGGGCAGGTGATTGATATTCCGCTGCTCGATCCACTGTTTGCAATCCTGGGTCCTCAAGCGGCGAATTACAGGCTTACAAAAAAAGTGAAGCAGCGGACGGGAAGCCGCTCGACAAACAGCGCACCGCGCAATGTATACCGCACCAGCGATGACAAATGGGTATGTCTTTCAGCTTCGACACAGGCGATGGCAGAACGACTCTTTCGTACCATCGGACGTCCTGAGATGACGGATGATCCGCGGTTCACGACCAATGCGTCGCGCCTACAAAATGTTCTCGTCCTCGACTCGATGATTGGAGATTTCATCGCTGGAATGACTCAGACCGATTGCGTGGAGTACTTTGCAAAGTGCTCGGTGACTGTGGGCCCCGTCTACGACATGGCGGACATCCATGAAGATCCGCATTTTCATGAGCGAGACATCGCGGTTGAGCTCCCTGACGACGAAATGGGGACGGTCCCGGTACATGCGATCTCGCCACGTTTATCCACCACGCCGGGGGGATTCCATCGCGTGGCCCCGAGACTTGGCGAGCACACTGTCGAAGTATTGCGAGACCTGGGTTACACCGAGGATGAGATTGCCGCGTTGGAAAAGGCAAACGTGGTGAAGAGGGCCAAATCTGTATGAGGGAAGCCTCTCGCAATGGTCGAATTGACGTGATGCGCAGCAAGCTTTTTGTTCCCGCCGATCGGCCTGCCTTATTTCCCAAGGCGCTGGCTTCGGCAGCCGATGCGATCTGCTTCGATCTGGAAGATTCGGTTCTATCGGCGCAGAAATCGGAGGCGCGCAGGCAACTGGGAGAATTTCTCGCGAGTGAATCTCATACTCGGAAGGTGATTCTCGTAAGGGTGAATCATGTTCGCTCTGCTGACTTCGGAGAGGACTTGTCTGCCGCTGTTTTCCCTTCGGTTGCAATGCTGGCACTGCCCAAGGTGGAGGATCCGTCGGAGATCAAAGACGCGGTGGCTGCGTTGGCAACGCTTGAGAAGAAGCGCAACCTCAAAAATCCCATTGGCATTCTTGTCACCATTGAATCCGCGCGTGGGCTTCGGCTCACCGAATCGATTGCCGCGACCGATGAACAAGTTGCTGGTCTGCAACTTGGACTCGCGGACCTGTTCGAACCTCTTGGGATTCAGCAAAGTGATGGGGCTGCGGTCCACCATGTTCGTCTCCAATTGCGTTTAGCCGCTGGAGAGGCGGGCATTCCTTGTTTCGACAGTGCGTTTGCAAACTTCAAGGATGAAGCAGGATTTGTTCGCGAGGCTCAGGCTGCGAGGGGCTTAGGCTTCGCGGGAAAAAGCTGCATCCATCCAAGCCAGATCGCCTTGGCGAACCGTATCTTTTCGCCAAGTTCCGAAGAGATTGTGGCGGCTCTGCGCTGTATTGAGGCGGCTCGCGCGGCTGAGACGGGGGGTGTGGGTGCGTTTGCGCTGGATGGGCGCATGGTCGATGCGCCGTTTGTCAGAAGGGCTGAATCTATTCTTGATCTTGCGGAGAGGATCCGCATTCTTGAAGGAGAAGGTTGACGCTGTCCGCTTCCCCGGATCAACCGCCATGCGGAGACAGAGATATTCCTTGGATTTCCGCTTCCAGCCGAGCATGTAAACGGTCGCTATAACCAAGAGGCAGCTCAAACACACGCTCGTCGGCTGTGAGGATCAGGATGTTTCGGGTTGAGTCCAGAATGGCAGAACAAATACCGCAATGCTCCAAATGTTTCTGGACCTGCTGCAAGACAGACGGGTCGAGAGTTCCGTCCAGATAGCCCGAGATGTTGTTCCAAACGTGCTTGCAATCTATAACCACGGAAACCACCTCCCTTTCTGAGGGACCAGGCTTTTCAATTCCGGCGCCAGAGTTTTTTGCAGCATCGTTCGAGCGCGATGAAGCCGCACTTTCACGACCGCTTCACTCACGCCCAATGCTTGCGCCGCTTCTTTGGTGCTCAGTTCTTTCACATCTCGCAAGAGAAATACTTCGCGGTAGATTTCTGGCAAAGCAAGAATCGCCTTGCGCAGGATCAGTCGCACCTCGGCGCGCTCTAAAACCTCCAACGGCACTTCCCGCCAATCTCGCAGCAGGGCCGGCGAAACGTGCCCCTGCTCTTCGAGTGGAACGTCGAGAGATTCCATGTGCGTCAATCGATTTCGGCGCAATCGATTGCGGGCTACGTTAAGCGTGATGCTGATCAGCCAGGTGCCGAATTTTGAATCAGCGCGGAAGCTTGCCAGGTTCCGGTATGCCTTCAGACATGCTTCTTGCGCAGCGTCTTCTGCATCGGCTTCATTGCGCAGCATGGAGAGCGCCATGACATACAGACTTTTCTCATAGGGGCGGATGAGCTGGTGAAATTGGTGCGGGTCGCCGGCAAGGATGGACGCAATCATCTGCGCCTCATCTCTGCTCTCCAACGTCGGCGTCATGGTCTATCGATCCAGGCTTGGTAGTGCCGCGACAGCCACGCATCCGCAGAAAATAGACCGGCTCCAAAGATCAGCGCGATCAAGGCTGCAAATAAGAATGTGTAGGGATCAGCCCCATAAAATTTCCCTGGGTCCGAGAAGATCGAGGAGAGGGCTTCGCGGTCCGCCGTCCAAAATGCCACCAGCATATCGCCAGCCAGCAACAAGCTAACGAGCCGCGACGCGAGCCCAACGATCAACAGGATTCCACCCACAAATTCCAGGCTCGAAATAAAGACGACCGTCGCTTCTGGAACCGGCAGGTTCAAGCTGGCGAAGAAAGAGGTCGCCTGGCTTATATGATGCAGGCGTCCCCATCCGGATTGGGCAAATTGCCAACCCCAATAGAGGCGCACAGCCAGCAGAAATGGAGACTGAAGGTAGGAGGCCAGGGCAGAAAAACGAGCATACAATGTAGCTAAAGCCTTCATGAATTCTCTTTACCTTCTCGATCCACGGGCGCCGTGCAAAACCATCCCATGGTTGTCCAATAGGCGAAAGCCGATTGCAAATACGCCGGTCGCGCATGTTCTGGAATCAAGCTACCGTCGAACGCAATGTCGATTGCATCTCCCAGTGCGACTCCCTGTTGTAACGCCAGCAACAGTCGGTAGTCTTCGGCCGCAAGTCGGCGGTAGTAGACGGTATCCTCAAACCGATGCACGGCGATATGCACTGTTCCTCGCTTCATCTCGCGAAGAGCGCGGGTGCGTTTACTCACGTGTCTGGTCGAGGCGTTATTGCTGGAGGTGTCTCTGCTTCCGCTTTCATTGCGAATTGCAATCAGCGCGTCGTCGATTGCATAGTTGGCTTCAATGAGCCGCAGATGCGGTTGCAATGTCAATCGCGATTCCGCGCCAATTTGCGCTCGAGCTTCGACAGTCAGAGTTGGCCATATTGCATTGTCGAAGGCTTCAATGTCCGCCCACTCCAAACGTGCCATTTCGAGGGCCATTTCAGAGTGCGGGTCCGTCCATGCAGGATTCGTTTCCAGCCAGTTCACCAGGCGCGATCCCAGGTTCCGCAGTGAGAATGAAGTGGAAGGATTCGCCTCAAGATAGGCTCGCATGAGTGCCTGAAATCGCTTCCGACCCAAGACTGCCTGCACCCCGGGAAAATCTTCTTCAAAGCTTGAGAACAAGCGGAACCAATATTGCCGGTTGTAAATCTCCAGGCGTTCGAATGAAGTTAACCGGTCATTGGGACGGATGAACTGGTCTGCTTCTGCCGCATTCGATTGGCCATCAGAGTTCCGGCGCCGCATCTGCTCCCGCGCAGTCAGCGGCTGCATGACAGCTTTGGCCATGCGATGTTGCAATTCCTGCAGGCCAGTCATCGCGCGTACTCCAGGGCGTTTTCCTGTTTCGATTCTTCGTTCGACGCTGCGCTTAAATATTTGTTCGCCTTCAGCGCTTCGGCATGCACTTCGTCGAACGAAGGAATTCGATCGTCCCACTCCAGCAATGTTGCGGTGGGACCACAGCGCTCGATGGCACGCTCGTAGAGGCCCCATACGCCATCGAGAACCGGGTGATCATGCGTATCCAGGATGTATTTTTCAAACTTTGAGTGTCCTGCGATATGGATCTGCGCTACCCGGTGCGCCGGGACCGCATCGACATACACGCGTGCATCGAAATTATGGTTCTGCGATGAAACGTAGATATTGTTGACGTCGAGCAAGATGCCGCAGTCCGCGCGCTCGACGACTTCATTCAAAAATTCCCATTCCGCCATCTCGGAAACGTGGAATTCCGCATAGCTGCTTACGTTCTCGACCACCACTGGGACCTCGACAAAATCCTGAACCTGGCGAATCTTTTCCGCTGTCAACCGCGCGGCCTCAAAGGTGTAGGGCATGGGCAATAGATCGTGCGTATATCGACCATCAACGCTGCCCCAGCAGAGATGATCGGAGAGCCAAGGTGTGCCGGTTCTGCGCACCAGGGCTTTGAGGCGTTTCAGGTGTTCACTATTCAGCGGATCGGCGGAGCCAAAATACATGGAGACGCCATGCTGCACGACGCGATACTGCTCCAGAATGGCGTCCAGGACGGTCAGCGGGCGACCTCCATCCACCATGTAGTTTTCGGAAATAATCTCAAACCAATCGACGACTGGTTTCTTCTCCAAAATGTGCTGGTAGTGGGGCAGGCGCAACCCAATCCCTACGCCGTATTCGGTAAATCCGTTAAAACGATTGGCTGGCATGTCTCATCCTGAGGAACTGCTGTCGAAATATTCCCCCTGCGACGAGGAAAGTCTCGTCACAGGAGGAACGATTCCACAAAGAACTAGCCAGGCATCTTCGAGCCGTCGGTGGCGCAACCACCCTTGCCCTTGCAGCTGTTCTTGCCTTTGCATCCGTTGTCGCTGGACTTGCAGCCACCCTTGCCTTTGCAACTGTTCTTGCCTTTACAAGAGTGCTTGTCCTTTGCGGATAGCCCAGCAAAAGCGGCTTGACCAAGGTACTGGCCGCTTGCCGATACAGTGTTGGGCGCAGAGTTCGGAGTAGCTGCATGGAGAGCTACTGCGGGAAAACCGAGCATTCCGCCCACCGCTGCGCTCAGCATGATCGATTTCATCGAATTCTTCATTGTGAATCCTCCTGGTTTTGCAGCCTCGCGCGTTTCCACGGGGGCTGTGCAACGTTAGAATCCTTCAAGTCTCATTTGGTTACAGGGAAGGCAAATTTATTTGGCCGAGGAGCGCAATTTTTATGATTGGGAGGGTCCGACGGCGATTCACCAGGAGGAGGCCAAAATTACAGGCAGCTTCGTGAATGTTTTCACGAGCCGTCGCGTCGTCGGTAGGGCTCCCATCGCGCCATCCATGGCCTGCGGGCTCGGTTAGAAGCCGTGAGTGATATACACGTGGGTTACGATTTCGGCCACGATCAGCAGGATGGTAAGTACTGAAAGCGCAATCTGAAAGGTTTCTTTGCGTTTTTCTTTCGGAGTTAGAGCGCGGATCCGCCATTGGGATGCGGGACGGGCACGCAAAACCCGAGCCCGACGGACGATATAGAGGGTGAATAGCGAGCCTGTCAGAGCCAAAACCATCATGGGAAGGCGAATCAGGTCAGCGTGAAAATTGCCCGTCAGCCTGGTAAGGCCGATGGCGGCAGCAAACGAACCCAGCCCCAGGGCCGCGTTGACTCCGCTGAAGGCAACGGCAACCGTGCAGGCGCTCTGCAACACAATGAATAGTAGGCTGGTAAGACTGACTACCCACATCCGAGGGGTGGTCGCACTGATGGGTTCGGAGGTTAACTCCGACGAGTTTTTGCTCATGGGATCGAAATTCCTTTAGGGGGGCATCTTGGCGGCAGTATTCATAATTTGATGACCGGGTAAGGCCGACGATCCATCATTGTTTCCAATAATCTAGAAAGATTCTAGGGCAATCTTCTTGCTTCTGTCGTTCAAAAAAATACGGTCGCGGCAGGGTGGTCGAGTCGCAAAGTCATGATTCGGCTGATACTTACGAATGCGACAAAATATTCTGAGACGTTGAAATTGATTTTCTGGTGCTCGGCGAACGAGGGCTG
The DNA here is from genome assembly GCA_049692235.1 of Acidobacteriaceae bacterium. Lineage (GTDB taxonomy): Bacteria > Acidobacteriota > Terriglobia > Terriglobales > Acidobacteriaceae > JAKAAZ01. Next base: position 13,240 of record JBAVOQ010000203.1, read on the forward strand.
GAGCGCTTAGAGTAGGTAGTAACGCACATGCCTACAGAGGATACGTTCGTTTTTCCGGCGATCCAACAACTTTTCGATTTTTCCCCCGATGCCATCCTCGTCACGGATGCGCAGGGACACATTCGTGCGGCAAATCATCAGGCAGAGGCAATGTTCGGGTATGGTCCGGGGGAACTAACCGGTCTGCCGATTGAAAACCTGGTTCCCGAGCGTTTTCGCGGGAGGCATCCCGCCTATCGCGAGGACTATAACGCGCAGCCCCGGACCCGATCAATGGGTGGCGGACTGAACCTGTTTGGCTTGCGGAAAGATGGCAACGAAATTCCCGTCGACATCATGCTTCGCCCGGTGGAGACGGCGAATGGTCCGATCGTTCTGAGCTTCGTGCGGGATGTTTCCTTTCAGCGCATGGCGCAGGACGCGCTGCGGCGCTCCGATCAGCAGTTGCGGTCGATAGTCGACAGCGTGAAGGACTATGCTATTTTCCTGCTGGATACCAGGGGATATGTGGCGACATGGAATCCAGGAGCCCAGCGAATCAAAGGTTATAGCGCGGGTGAAATTATTGGGCAGCACTTCTCCATTTTTTATCCCGATGACGAGTCGGAGCGAAAAAAGCCGGACGAGCAATTGAGGATCGCCAGAGCCAAGGGAAGATTTGAAGCGGAAGGATGGCGCATCCGGAAAGATGGGTCGCGTTTCTGGGCGAATGTCGTCCTTACGCCGATTTTCGACGGACACGAGGAGCTGACCGGGTTTGCCAAAATTACTCGCGATTTCACCGACCGCAAACGCGCGGAAGAAGCGTTGATGCTGCAACTCAGCACCGTTCTCCTGGCGAATGTGGATATCCGCAAGATGCTGTCGGCAATTTCAGCCAGCATTCGCGATGTAGTTCCGCACGATTGCGCAACCCTGGCGCTGCGCGATCCAGTATCGGGCGGACTGCGGGAACAGTTTCTTGAAGCTGGCGAGGGCAAGCAAGCTAACCAAACAGACACCATCATCTCGATTGAAAATTCGCCCGCCGGCTCGGCATTTCGGTTGGGCGAGCCTGTCCTGCTGAATCAAATCAACCTGGGCCCTTATGCCAGAGAAGCGGTGCGGCATTTGACGGACAAGCAGATGATGTCGGGATGCTGGGTGCCGTTGATCAACCGAGGCCAGACGCTGGGAACGCTGATGGTGGCCAGCCGCATGGAGTCCGCCTTCACGCAGCGCGAAGCCGACATGCTGGGTCAAATTGCCAGCCAGATTGCAATGGCGGTGAACAACGGGCTGGCCTTCCGGCAGATCGCCGACCTGCGTGACAAACTCTCGCAGGAGAAGAAATACCTTGAAGACGAGCTCAACATGGAGCATCGATTTGAGGATATTGTCGGCGAGAGCACTGGCCTGAGACATGTGCTGAAGGATATTGAGACTGTCGCGCCAACCGACGCGACGGTGCTGATTCAAGGAGAGACTGGAACCGGCAAGGAGTTGCTGGCACGCGCGATTCACCGGCTGAGTACCCGACGCGAAAGGACATTTATCAAGCTGAATTGTGCTGCAATACCTGCCGGGCTGCTGGAAAGTGAGCTTTTCGGTCACGAGAAGGGTGCCTTTACGGGAGCCATTTCGCGCAGGATGGGTCGGCTGGAATTGGCGCATGAAGGCACATTGTTTCTGGACGAAATCGGCGAAATGCCGCTGGATCTGCAGCCCAAGCTGCTGCGCGCATTGCAGGAGCGGGAGATCGAGCGGTTGGGTGGAACGCAGAATATCCGCGTGGATGTTCGCCTGATTGCGGCTACCAATCGTGACCTGGAAAAGATGGTGGCCGAAAAGCAATTCCGCAGCGATCTGTATTATCGGTTGAAAGTTTTTCCGGTGGTTTCTCCGCCGTTGCGCGATCGTCGCAGCGATATCCCGATGCTGGTTCGCCATTTCGTCGACAAGCACGGTCGACGCATGGGAAAGCCGATTGAGTCGATCCCCGAGGACGCGATGGAGGCGTTGGTGAGTTGGAAGTGGCCTGGGAACATTCGAGAATTGGAGAACTTTATCGAACGGGCCGTGATCCTGACTCGCGGTAACGGGCTTCATGTTCCGCTGGCGGAGTTGGCGAATGAGGATTCCGAAGTGGTCTCCGAAGTCGACCCAAATCTGCAAGCTGCCGAACGCGAGCACATCCTGCGAGTATTGCGCGAGACCCGTGGAATGATTGGCGGATCGGGTGGTGCGGCGGAGCGGCTCGGCCTGAAGCGCACCACGCTGAACTCCAAGTTGAAGAAGCTTGGCATCGAGCGCAGCGACTATATGTAGTCTCGGCGACGAAATATCGTCTTCGACACTTCGTCACCTTGCTTTGAAATAGAACCAAACTCCGCACCATCATCCACCCATAACTCATTCTCCACAAACAACATGCGGGACACAGCTGGGTGATGATCTTGGTTTGGCCCAACGCGTGCCATTAGGAAGTGCATGGCGCAGGCACGAGCCAGCATACGTTACGAATAACGATCGCGAACAATCCGAATGCAGCCGTCATCAAGCTTGAAGGAAGAGTCGTTGGCCCATGGGCCGAGGAACTGGCTGCAGTATGGGGCGACCTGGCGACTACGCTTGACAAGCGATCGGCGACCCTCGATCTGCGTGATGTGACTTATGTTGACGTTAGCGGTATGCAGGTTCTGCGCCAGATTTGTCGAGAGAAACAGCCGGCAATTCTTACTGCAAGCCCGTTGACCGAGTCTTTTGCAGAGCAAGCTCAGCGCAATACAACGAACGACAATCAGGAGAATGATTGACATGCCACACACCTATCACGCCGACCGGACAGATCGTTGCAATTCGTATCATGCGGGGGAGTTCTTCAAGGCATTGCCACCGCAAGCGCTGGCCGACTTTGAATCCATGTCACTTCGACAGACGTATGAGCCTCGCGAGGTCTTGTTTGAGGAGAAACAAAATCCGTCGCGCGTCTACGTTCTTTTGGAGGGCCAGGTGAAACTCTCCATGAATTCGATTGATGGTCGTCGGCTGATTCTGCGCATTGCTGGACCGGGCGAACTGCCCGGGCTGACCTCAGTCCTTTCCGGCAAAGAGTATGAAATGACCGCAGAGGCGTTGCACCCCTGCAAAATCGCATCGGTGCGGCGGCAGGATTTCCTCGAATTCCTTATGCGCTATCCGGCTGCCTATGCAAGTGTGGCCCGCGATTTAAGCATGGACTATACGCGGGCTTGTGAACAACTGCGCACCGTCGGGCTGGCGCCCAGCGCTCCCGTAAAATTGGCGAGACTGCTGCTGGAATTGTGTGCGGCTGCCCACGAAACCGATCACCGCAACCAATTCAAGCTCACACTGACGCATGGCGAAATCGGCGAGTGCATCGGTGCTTCTCGGGAAACTGTCACGCGGACATTAAGCGATTTCAAAAATCGGCACCTGCTGGATTTTCGTGGTTCGACGCTGATGATCCACAACCAGTTGGCGTTGGCGAGCTACGCAGAAGTGTAGGCGCTATCTGCCGCGTGGCTCGCACGGGATGCACGAATAGAATCTCCCCCATCAGAATGGCGCACAAATCGCCGGCATCTGCACCGCGAATTCAGCGGAAGACTAAAACTGCTTGCCGTACGGATGTAGCCGTGAACGCAGCGGTGACGCATCGGTCACGGCGATGAGAGAATCGATCTAGCCATCGACTCTGAAGCGCGAATCTCCATCTCCTATGTCGCATTTCCCCAACTCAGTCCGTGCCCAGGATTCACCTGCTTACCCAGCAAATGCCACCAGCTGGAAGACAGAGTGACACTGGTACATTTGTGATGGAGATGAGGTGGACTGACAAAGATGGAAGCATCAACAACTGCAACCTTGCCGCGGTTGGACGCGGAATTCCTGAAACATCACCCGGAACTGACACCTGGAGGAACGGCAGAGGGCCTGCCGGAACGAGTGCTGCAGTTTGGCGCCGGGGTTTTCCTCCGTGGATTCGTGGATTGGATGATCGACGGCATGAACCGGAAAGGTCTCTTCCGCGGACGAGTGGTTGTGGTGGCGTCGATGAATCCGGGGACAGTAATGACGCTGAATCAGCAGAACGGAGCGTACACGCATCTTGCTCGCGGCGTCGAAAATGGCCGGCTGGTCGAAGATAAACGCATTGTCACTGCGATCCGTCGCGGCATCGATCCGTACAAGGACTTCGATGAATACCTGAAGTGCGCACACAACCCTGATCTTCGCTTCATCGTGTCCAACACGACGGAGGCAGGCATCGTATACCGTGCAGAAGACCGGCAGAGCGATCGGCCTCCAGTGTCGTTTCCGGCAAAACTGACACTGCTGCTGATCGAGCGATACAAGGCGGTCGAAGGCGATATGTCGAAGGGATTTGTACTTTTACCCTGTGAGTTGATCGAGCGCAACGGCGACAAGTTGAAAGAGGCGGTACAGCAAACGGCGTCAAACTGGGGCCTCGATCCGAAAATTGTGGAATGGATTGCCGAGGCAAATATTTTTACGAACACGTTGGTGGACCGCATTGTCACCGGCTTCCCGCGAGATGAGACTCAGACGTTGTGGCAACAGTGTGGATACGTCGACGATTTGTTCAATACATCGGAGGTATTTCACCTGTGGGTGATTGAAGGACCGCCCGCGTTGGCCCGGGAACTGCCACTGCGCGAAGCGGGTTTCAATGTGATTTTTGCCGAGGATATGACGCCCTATCGAGACCGTAAGGTGCGGATACTGAATGGCGCTCATACGGCCACGGTGCTGGCCGCGTATCAGACAGGCGAGAACCTGGTGGGCGAATGCATGAAGGAACCGTTGATCCGCGACTTTATGACTCGCGCGATTTACGATGAGGTTATTCCGACTCTGACTTTGCCGAAGGAGGAGCTCGACGCGTTTGCCGTCGCAGTATTTGAGCGCTTCAGTAATCCGTTTATTCAGCACGCATTGCTGAGTATTTCCCTGAACTCGGTTTCGAAGTACAAGACACGGGTGCTGCCATCTGTCGAACAATATCTTGCAATGAAAGGTGAGTTGCCGACTCGTTTGACGTTCGCTCTCGCCGCACTGATTACGTTTTATCGAGGGACGGAAGTTCGGGGTGGCGCTCTGATTGGCCATCGCGACGGCGAGGAGTATCGCATTCAGGATGGCCAATCGATTTTGGAAACGTTTGCGCGGCTATGGTCAGGGTTTGACGGGTCGGGTGAGGGAGTTTACAAGCTGACGGAATCGGTGCTGCAGCGGGAGGACTGGTGGGACAAAGACTTGCGCCAGTTGCCAGGATTGTCTCAAGCGGTGAGCGGGTATGTGGAGTCCATACTGAATCGCGGCATGCGCGCCAGTCTGCAGCAAGTGAGTTAAGACGAACGGAAGGCTGCCTTGCGGGCAAGCGCTGTTCGCGCGTGCGCATCCCGCTGTCCTTGTATACAAAGTTGTTAATGCGGCGTGTATGCAGCGGCATGGCGCACGATGTCCCGCCCAAAGCATGACCCAGTGAAATTGTGACAGGATAGAAGGAATGTCGATTCCGCACGAACCGGCCCGCGGCGCTGCCGCATTTGCCTCCCGCGATTTTCGTCGATATCAGCTGGCACGGCTGCTCGTCATTATTGGCGCCGAGGCACAGGCGGTCGCCGTGTCCTGGCAAATCTATGCGATTACGCATCGAGCCATCGATCTTGGCTATGCCGGGCTGGCTCTGTTTCTGCCGGGAATCTTGTTCCTGCTGGTGAGCGGACACGCAGCCGATCGCTATGACCGGCGACACATCATCCTGGTTTGCTATGGACTGCAGTGTCTTTGCACGGGAACATTGTTTTATCTTTCGTGGATCGGCACCCAACATGTCGCTGCCTTGTTTACAGTGTTGTTTTTGGTGGGAACCGGGCGCTCGTTTAGTGGGCCGGCGAGCTCGGCATTGCTGCCACATCTGGTGCCGAAGGGAGATTTCGTCAACGCCGTTTCCTGGGGCGCCTCCATCTTTCAACTGGCGAATTTTGTTGGACCGGCGCTGGGCGGATTGCTTTTCACGTTGCCGCTGGTGCGCTGGCTGCCGAGCTCAACAGGCAAACACCTGGAGGGTGGCGCAATCGTGTACGCATTTGCACTGACGACGTTATTTGTTTTTCTGTTTCTCCTCGCGTCTCTTTCGGTACGGCCCGGACGCCAGGAACAACGGTCAATTTCGGCGGAAACGCTTTTGGCTGGATTCCGATACATGTGGCACAAGAAGCTGCTGCTGGGTGTCACAACGCTGGACCTGTTCGCGGTGTTGCTAGGCGGGGCGGTTGCGCTGCTGCCGATTTTTGCTGAAAACATTCTGCACTCCGGGCCAAGAGGGTTGGGAATATTACGTGCTGCGCCTGCGCTAGGGGCTCTTTGCGTCTCCATATTGATGACGTGGCGACCGATCAGCCACCATGCAGGAGTGCGTATGTTGTATTCGGTGGTGATATTTGGGACGGCCACGGTAGTGTTTGGACTTTCGCGCAATATGGCGCTGTCGTTGGCCGCTTTATTTGTTGTTGGGGCGGCCGACATGGTCAGCATTATTGTCCGTTCCTCCATGCTGCAGTTGGCCACGCCGCAGGCAATGCGAGGTCGCGTGAGTGCTGTGAATGCCTTGTTTATCGGAGCCAGCAATGAGTTTGGGAGTTTTGAGAGCGGCGTGACGGCTCAATGGTGGGGTGCGGTGCCGGCCGTCGTGGTTGGAGGAATAGGGGCAATCGCGGTCACTGGCATCTGGACCTTGATGTTTCCTTCATTGCGAAAAGTGAACCGGTTGAGCGAACACGAGTTGTTGGGAGCGGACCAGGAAGCTGCGACGGCAGAACCGCAGAGTTAAAGCTCTTTGAGGGATCGATTCTTGATTCAGTTCGGAGAAATGTTGGGTTATCGAAGGCCTGCAGCGAGCAGAGACATGCTTCTATGATGACGGCGACGATGAACGTAAGACGCCCGTCGCACGTGATGGACGTAGTAGCTATGCGCTCGGTCAGAATGCGCCGAATGTTTCACAGGCAGGCTGACGACGGGTTTGACAACAGCAGGGGTCTGGGCTGCAGCCGGCTCTGACGGCGCATCGTTGCGGGCTACCAGCTGAGCCAGCGGAGCACTGCGCGGCGCGTACGTCTTATACACAGAGATGTGGAAGCATGCCTGTTCGAATTCTTCTTCGACATCCAGCTTGCCGCTGGCTTGGAGTTGCCCTAACACGGTCCGCATCCATGCAATTTCTTTCAGCGACATTCCTTTTTTTCCAAGATCGATAGCCTCTCCGGTTAGATGGGGAGAGGCGGTGTCGCCGGAGGTAGGTGCCGCGTTGCCGTTATAGTGTGCTAGGTGACGTTGAAAGTTGATGGTGCGGACGGCTGAGGTGAGTTGCAGGGGTCGATCAAAAAGGTCCTGGTGTGCGCGGGCGAGATTGCTGAGAAACTGCGCGGTCCACGGGCGGCAATAGCGGCGATTCAGAGGAAGGCGGGGATCGACGGCCAAGGCTGGGGAAGCGGGTAAGGCTACAAGATCTCTGGACCGTACCATGGCGTTGAGCTGGGCATCGTCCTGAATGCGACTAAGGCCTTCGACGTCGGCGATGATGTTCTGATGCACCAGCACTTCATGCGAGCCGCGCAAGGCAACCGGCATATAGCTGGGGACCGAAGTATTGAAGAGGGGCATGTCGCGTGAGACCGTGGGGTTGCCGGTCGCAGCGTCTTCGTCGGCTGGAGGGGTTGCCAGCGTGGGTAGCGGCGCAGTGGCCGCGGGAGTTGTCTCCGCAACGGCAGCGGCGTGCGAGTGGACCCGATCCAGCGTCACCGATAATCGGTGGCTGCGGGCATAGGTTCGTCTTCGGCGATGGTGCCGGGCTCGGCGTTGACGCTCGACCGCAAGGCGTCGGGGTTCGGCGTTTCGGCGTGAAGTCTTGGCATGCGAGGAAGGCCGGTGTGTCGTGTGCTGCCTCGAAGCAACGGTTGTTCGGGTGGAACTTGCTGAGACAAAAGGCGTAACGAACAAGGTCGCGACGAGGCAAAAAGCCAGAACAACTCTGCTGACGAGGCAGGATCTGCCTTCGAACTGGAGGAGGCAACTTCTCATTTCAACCTGGGTTTAAGATTACGTGATTCGTGCTATGAATGGTAGTGACCAAAAGGGTACAGTTCGATCAAAACACCGCACGCGAAGCAATTCAGTCGATGACCAATAAGAACGGAGTTTCGACAAAAAGGTCGCGCCAGCGATGGTGATTCGATGTCATCCGGTGAAGTCGAAATTGGGCGGCGCGGCTAACGAAAAGATCGATCTTGACTCTAATAGACGGGGCCCATGACAGCCGACTGTCATTCTTGACTGGGTTTGAAATTTTCGGGATTGGAAGTGAGTAGGAAAGAGGGACTGTTGTGAAACTGACGAAGATATTTCGCGCAACGATTTGTTCTGGGGCGACCCTGGCCGTAGGCGTCGCTGTCGCCATTGGATTGCCGTTGGCTGCATCTGCGCAGCAGGTTCGCGCCAACTGGAGCAAAGACGCGCCCTTTGCCCAATACAAAACCTATGAATGGGTGGACAGCGAAGCGACGAACCATCCCTTTTACCGGCAGTACGTTGGGGAATACGTGAACTACGCGCTGACTAAGAAGAAGGGACTACAACAAGTTTCCGGATCCCAGAACCCTGATCTGTATGTGACCTACCACTTTACGACCCATGTGACCGCCGATCTCGACACGTACGGCTATGGGTTCGGCGGCGGTTGGGGCGGTTGGGGTGGTTGGGGCTGGGGCGGCATGGGAATGGGCGGCATGAGTTACTCCCAGACGAGGATGGACCGTCGCGTCATGGGGTACTTAACCCTGGATATGATCGATGCGCACACGCGGAAGATTGTATGGCGCGGTGAGGCCGTGCAAGACGACGTGACCAAGAGCGGCAACGCAGAGGAGAAGCAGGTCGCCCATTCTATTTATAAGATGATCGATCGCTATCCGCCCAAGATGAAACATGATTGATGGCGTAAAATTCCTATTGTTTTGACCTTAAGCTTGACCGACGGCGTGAACTTCCCCAAGTTCACGCCGTTTGAATTGCCTGCTGCCTGACAGGGAATTGAGGGCTCAGGTTACGCACGTGGTTTGCCCGGTCCGCCACGCGCGAGCCAGATTGTCAATTGTGATATTCGTCACAATCAACAGGCAGCCTGGGGTTCAACCGATGCATATTAACGCTCGGTCTATATCGCCTTGCCATTTGTAATCCACGGATTGAAACGTACGTGCTTCGAAATTCTATGTGGAGGCTTTTCGATGCAATCCAGGGCATCCATCCTGGTAGTAGACGACGACCCTGTTCACCTCCGAATCTACGGCTGGATTATGAGCGCGGCTGGCTTTCGTGCCGTGACAGCTCAGGTTCTGTCGAACGGAGTCTGTTTGCCCGAGGCAGACCACTTTGATGGAAAGCCCCAGCAACCTCATCCAGACCCACACGACTGTCAACTTCACTCCGAATCGATTGACAGACTATATCTACAGTGGATTTTTGCAGGACCGCATTGAGATTCTGCCCAATCGCTTGGCGACAATTCTGGGAACGAAGATCGAAGACAACAACTATAGCGGCGTTGGAGTCGAACCAAATGCGCGCATCTTATGGAATCCGACGGCACACCAAACGGTGTGGGGCGCTGTATCGCGGGCTCTCCGCGTTCCTGGCCGAGTAGATCAAGATCTGACCCTGATCGGCAATTATGTTGCGTCTCCGCCGGTTTTTGTTACGGTGCTGGGAAATCCGAAGTTCAAGCCGGAGGTCATGATTGGATGGGAGGCGGGGTATAGGCAGTTGTTCACGCCCAAGCTGTACATGGATTTCTCCCTGTTTCACAATCAATACGACGACCTGGAAAGCTACGGAGAGCCGATCTTTACCATCACTTTTCCCACGCAGCCGTACCCATACACATCCTTGAACGTGACATTTGCAAATGGAGTGAAGGGAGTCACCGATGGCCTGGAACTGGCCCCGGACTGGAAGCCATTTTCGTGGCTGGACCTGCGGGGAACGTATTCTCACCTGCATATGGCGCTGCACTCCAAGGCAGGGTTCAACCAGGCTTCGTATGTGGCAAGTTATGAGGGATCGACTCCGGATCATATTGCAACGATACAAAGCCTTTTCACTTTGCCGCATGGGATCGAGATTGATCCGGATTACCGTTACATGAGCGCGCTCCCGACGCAAGATGCACCGGCCTACCAGACGGCCGACGCTCAGGTGGCGTGGAAAATCAAGAAACACTTTCAGCTGACGGTGGACGGTCGGAATCTGTTACAGCCATCGCATCGAGAGTTTCTTGGCAACAACGCCAACCAGGTGGGGATTAAGCGAGAAGTCTATAGCGGGATAGCCTGGATTCCGTGAGACAGGAGCGGCCGTGAATACGCTGATCACCAGCCGTGTGCTTGAACCCGGGAGGGTTGCCGACGTGCGGTCGAGGATTGCCGCGTCATCCTTGTCACCGGTTGTTTCGCGGTGGCGTGGTTATTCGCGGCGCCGACTTTTTTGGCGCAGAGCGCGGCGCAGACCGCTTCTCCTACTCAGGATGAAGTGGAAGCAGCCTATCTCTACAATTTCGCCAAATTTGTCACATGGCCAGCAACGACGACATCCGACGTTCTGAACGTCTGCATTCTTGGCAAAGACCCGTTTGGCAACACCCTGGACCAGATTGTCGCGGGCGAAGCGATCGACGGCAGACATCTGGCCGTGCGTCGGTTGGTGGACGAACACTCCGTTCAACCCTGCGCGATCTTGTTTATTGGTGAATCGGAATCATCGCATCTCGATCGAGACTTGTCAGCGGTGGCGCGACTCCCCGTCCTGACTGTGAGCGACATTCCAGGCTTCATGGAGAAGGGGGGGGACGATTCAGTTTGTTTTGCAGGAGAACCGGGTTCGATTTGAAGTAAACCTGAACACCGCGCGGGAATGCGGGATCGTGCTCAGTTCGCAGCTACTGAAGGTGGCGACCAGGGTGGTCGGAAATCCGTCCGGGAAGGAGGTGCAATGACACTCTTTCCTCGAGCAACGTCCATTTCCGCGAAGCTGATCCGCATGAATCTTCTGGTAAGCCTGACCGGGCTGGTACTGGCATGCGTGGCGTTTTTTAGCTACGACTTGATTTCATTTCAGGCGAGCCTGATCCGCGACCTGGCGGCAGAGGCGAGAATTGTTGGGTCGAACAGCGTATCTGCGTTGCTGTTCAACGACAAAGAAGCGGCCATAAATACATTGACGGCATTGAGCGGCTCTCAAGATATTTTGGGGGCAGCGATCGTGACGAATGATGGAAAGGTATTTGCGGGTTATCGATCGAGGGAAGGGTGGGCAATGCGTTTTCCGCCTCTTGCCGCCGGTCGGAATCAACAGTCCTGGGTGTCCGGCAGAGATGTACTGCTGGCCGAGCGGATCGTATTCCACGGACAGTCCGAGGGGACTGTGTACATTTTTGCGCGACTCGGCGAGCTAGGTGTGAGAGCTCGCCGCTATATCGTGATTGCTGCGGTGATTCTGCTGCTTTGCCTGGCAACCTCAATGATCGCCACCGTATCGTTCCGGCGACAGGTTTCGGAGCCGATCGTCGCGCTGGCGGAGATGTCTCGCGCAGTATCGAGAGACCGCAATTACTCGTTGCGTGCTCCGCCGAGCCGTGATCGCGATGAGGTCTCGGTGCTGATCGAGGCCTTCAATGAAATGCTGACGCAGATTGAGCAACGTGATCTTGCGCTGCGCCATGCAAGGGACGAACTAGAAGAACGCGTCCAGGAGCGGACTGCCGAACTGAAGACTGCGGTTCGTGAGCTTGAGGCATTCTCATATACGGTTGCACACGATCTTCGAGGGCCGTTGGACGCACTCAGCGGTATCGGATTTGTGTTGCAGAAGGACTACGCAAGCGTCATGGATACCGACGGGCAGGAGATGCTGCAGAGCCTGCGTACTTCCTCAACGCGGATGGCAACTCTGATCGACGACTTGTTGAATCTTTCTCGCGCCGGAACTGCGGGACTAGAGCGGTCTACTGAAGATCTGAGCGCACTGGCGACCTCAATTGCGGAGGAATTGAAGGCTGCGGAGCCGGGCCGGAATGTTCACTTCACAATTGCTGCGGGAGCCATTGTGTTGGCCGATGCGGGGCTGATGCGAGTGGCACTGGAGAATTTGATTCGCAATGCATGGAAATACACTGAGAAGACGGCTGACGCGTCCATAGAATTTGGATACAAACGGGCGGCGCACGAAATTGTCTGCTTCGTGCGTGACAATGGCGCCGGATTCAATCCGGAGTTTGCGGACCGCTTATTCAAGCCGTTCCAACGTCTCCACACCCAGGGGGAATTTGTCGGAACAGGGATCGGATTGGCGACGGTGCATCGGATCATTTCTCGCCACGGGGGCAGGGTTTGGGCTGAGAGCTCTGTGGGCGAGGGCGCAACCTTCTATTTTGCGCTCGATTTGTAACCGAGCATACGTAACACTAGAGTGGCGGAGGAGGGAAGGACTTGGAACGTAGGATGTACAGCGCGCGGCTGCTGGATAAGACACTGTTGTCTGAAAGTGCGCAGTGTTATCACTTGGAGTTCGATGTGCCAGAGCTCGAGAATTTTGCCTTTGAGCCGGGACAGTTTATTTCCATGGTCACCGAGGATGGCCGGGGAAAATCTCAGACTCGCGCCTACTCCATTGCTTCTGCGCCGCGCGGCAATCGATTCGATCTTTGCCTGGATCGTGTGAACGGGGGATTTTTTTCGAACCAGCTTGCGGACGCGAGACCCGGTGCTACAGTCCCTTTTCACGGCCCATACGGTTTGTTTGTGCTGCGCCGGCCACTGGTGGATTCGGTATTGATTGCCGCCGGCACCGGAATTGCGCCGATACGTGGTTTTGTGGAGACTCTGTTTCCGAGCGTAGGGGAAGACAGATGCGAGGGGAAACATGTCTGGCTGGTTTATGGCGCGCGGCACGAGTCGGATATCTACTATCAACACTATTTCGAGAAGACTGCCGCAGAGCACGTCAACTTTCATTTTTTACCGACCGTGAGTCATCCCCACGAGGGATGGGAGGGCCTGCGCGGAAATGTCGAGATGCAGGTGAAGAAATTATTGCTGGACGCCGCAGACGTGGACTCCCCAAGAGGCGACGCAAAGCCGGAGCAGGCTTATATCTGCGGCCTGAATGACATGGTCGCGGCCAATCGAGCGCAGTTGAAGGAATTAGGCTGGGATCGAAAGCAGATCGTCTTCGAGCGGTACGACTGAGCGCGCCTGTTAGAGATTGAAAAGCTCTCGCAGGCGTTTCGTTTGACCGCGACTGACGGGAATCTCCGTGTGACGTCGATCGTCCATGCGCAGCTGATAGCTGGATTTAAACCAGGGCACGACTTCCTGAATGCGATGGATGTTCACGACAAAGGAACGATGCGCGCGCCAAAATAGTTCCGGATCCAGTAGTTCGAGCAGGTCTTCGAGCGTTCGGCAATTTGACTGACCTTCGATGGAGTGGGTCGCGACGCTGATCGTTCCTTCTTCAATGGATGCGAAGCAAATGTCGCGCTGCTCCACCAGCAGCAGACGACCGCCAACACGAAGAACTACTTTGGCTGCCGTGCTTCTTGCGGGGGCTTGCTGCTGCTCCAGAAGGCGAACCAGAGCATCCAGCCGCTCGTCGACTGCATTGACTGCGGGAGCGACTTCAAGCGAGGCTTCCTTCACACCGGACGATTTGGCTGCTGCCACTGTCGCTGGGAGCGAAGATCCAGCTGCAGTCTCTGCTAGGCGAGTTCTGACTCGCTCGAGGGTGTGACGGACTCGTTTCTCATCGAAAGGCTTAAGCAGGTAGTCCACTGCATTTACTTCAAAAGCGCGAACCGCATATCGATCAAAAGCGGTGGCGAAGACAATGTTCGGAAGCGGCGACTTGCGACCTTTTTCGAGCAGTTTCTTGAGCACGGCAAAGCCGTCGAGGCCGGGCATCTGCACATCGAGGAAAACAACGTCGGGCTGATGCGCGCGCACCAACTCCACGGCTTCCACGCCGTTCTTGCCCTGGGCGACTATTTCTACGTCGTCGGCTTTGCGAAGCAAATACTCCAGCTCCTGGCGTGCCAGTTGTTCATCGTCGACAATCACAGCTCGGATCGTCATGGCTTAGGTTCACTCTACATTAGTGAAAGATATTTGGAGCAACTGCGACGATCATGGAGCATTGTCGGCATGTGCGGGCGCTGAGGATTGGTAAAAGAGCGAAAGCGCAGGTGCAACGGGGTTTGCTTAGGAGCGATACGCGGTGAGGCGTGCGGGTGTGTTGTCGTCGGCTAAATCGTGTCCGCAGTGAGTGCAGTGAAGGTCGGTGATGCGGACGCTTTCATGGCAAATGCCGCAGTTCGGAGAGACGCGATAGGCGCATTGCGGGCAGTAATTGATATTGCTGTCCACTTTTGTGCCGCAGCAAGGGCACTGGGAAAGAACGGGTTGCCGCAGAAGAAAATACAACACCGGACCGATGCCGCCCTGCAAGACAATGCTCAGCAGAATCCAGAGCCACTTGCCCATGTTCCGACGTGGCGCGTCCTCGCTGATATAGCCGATCATCAGCATGTAGACAGCAACGAGCGCTCCCCAGGAAGCTCCAAAATAGACGTGTACGGGAAACGGGCTATGGTAGTGGGTATGCAGCACGAAGAAGAAAAGATACTGAATGCCGACGAAGGCCACGAAGGCTAGAACGATCGACCACCGGGGAATGAGGGTGAGTTCTTCGCTGACAGAGAATGACGAATTGGAATCGCTGCGGGCCATTTTTGCTGAATAACGTTCAACACACGCGCGGCACGTATACCACGCCTTTGAATCTAGAAAAAATATCGGGTCACAAGAACAGTCATCGATCGAACCCGTTTCGAAACAGTGGTGCAAATGGCCCTATCGAACCATGGAGTCCAGGCGCGATGTCACGCGATGATCGATTCGTCTGGTCCCGCCGCCATTGCGCGTGCGCAAGAACATGAGAAACAGGGTCACCAGAGTGACAGGGAACAACCACGCGATCACATACACAAACTGCAGCTCGGACGCTGGGAAATTCTTTGGGTCCAGCAGCATCTGCATTCCGCTCCAGAACACTGGCGTCAGCACCAGGAAAAGCAGGGAAAAACCAAGAATCGTGATGCCAATTCCGTGGCGTAACCGGCTTCGCTGTTCGGCAATTTCGACGGCTTGTTCACGAACCAGGCGCTGCGCACGACACACCATCGCACGATCGGCTACTCCTCCAACAGTAAGTAGAGCGGTCGCAAATTCTTGTTCTTCAGCGGAAAAGATCGTTGATGCGGGATTCAAGATCGCATCGGAGTTCTCGCCGTTTGCCTTGGTCATCATGGGATCGCGTTTCACGGCTGCACCTCACGATTTGCATCGGGGTGCAGTTCCAGAACAGGTTTCAATGCGGCCATTCCGCGATAGAGGCGCGACTTTACAGTGGACAGCGGTGCGCTGCTGATTTGTGCGATTTCTTCCAGGGACATTTCCTCGTGGAAGCGCAAGACCAGTACCTCGCGGTAGAGCGGATGCAGGGTGAGAAGGGCACGGCCAATGCGAGCGGCCCGCTCTCCCGTCTGAAAATGATCGAATGGTGATGGGAGATCAGCCGCGATCTCGACAGGACGGTCATTCTCGGGATCGGTTACTTCATCCAGGCTGAGCGTAACGCGTTTACGGGTGTGATCGATCATGAGATTCCGTGCGATCGCAAACATCCAAGTTTCGAAACGCGAGCGACCGCTGAATTGCGGGCCCCGTTCCAATACTCGAAGCCATGTCTCCTGAAACAGATCTTGCGCCAGGTCACGGTTGCCGACAAGAAAAAGCAAATAACGGAACAGTCGATGTTGATAGCGTTCGATCAACTGCTCTATCATCTCCGGATCATGACGACGAAGCGCAACAACAATCTCAGCGTTTGCGGCTTGTGCCTGCTGGGTGTCGACGAGCGCGGCTGTATGCGTAGATGTCATGGTCTCCTTTGTAGAGACGTCGGCCCGGTCCAGAAAGACGCGGTGAGCGAGGGGATTTTCTTTGAATCGCATGATGACTGTCGCCCCTATTTTTTCACGATTCACATGTTAGAGTTCAAGAAATACCTAGAGCAAAGGGGCTATCGGGGCGAAGGCAAGGCGAATCCGCGACGCGGTGTCAAGGATACACTACTCATTATGCAGCTGTTGTACGGATTGCATGCCGTGGAAGAGGCGATTCGCTCGGGCAATCGACGCCTGGAATCTGTAGTGATTTCACGTCAACGCCAGGATGTGCGGCTGCATGGAATCGCAGAGGCATGCCAGGCGTCCGGGATACCGGTGCGATTGGAGTCGAAGGAGCAGTTGACGCGGCTGGCGCGCACCGATGCTCACCAGGGAGTTGTGGCGGTGGTGGCCGAACGGGGATATTCCTCGCTCAAGGAACTGGCGCAGCCCAGGGGGCACGATCTGTTTTTGTTGGCTCTGGACGGCGTCGAGGACCCTCATAACCTGGGTGCGCTTCTCAGGACCGCGGATGGGGCCGGGGTGGATGGTGTGGTTTTGCCCGAGCGGAGAGCCGCCGGGGTGAATGCTACTGTCGTGAAAACTTCAGCCGGTGCGGCTGAGCATGTCCGTATTGCACGCGTAACGAACCTGGTGCGTGCGCTGGAAGAATTGAAGCGGGAGAATGTCTGGTGCGTGGGCTTGGACGAACGCGGCCCCGTGGATTACGACAGATTTGACTATCGATGCAATTTTGTCTTGGTGCTTGGCAGGGAGGGAAGCGGATTGCATGATCTGACCCGGAGAACCTGCGATCATCTTTTGCGAATTCCAATGGCAGGCCAGGTGGCGTCGCTGAATGTATCCGTAGCTGGCGCGATCGTCATGTATGAGGCGGCTCGACAACGCCGTGCGACGATGACATCCCCAACGATCAAGGAGACGGCGTCAGTTGCAGCTCGCGCAAAGCGGCCACTCAAGGGATTGGGTTCATGAATTTTATGCGGTATGGGTTGAGTTTCATTCTTTTTCTTTTCGCAGTGGGCAGCTCGCTCGGACAGAGTTCCGGAGCAAACAATCAGAACAACTCCTCTTCCGGCAACGGGCAGGTTCTGTTTTTTCGTGGAGATAGCGGTACTACGACCTCCGAAACTCCGGTCGCGACGTCGGTATCCCAGCAACCCGCGACCTCGCCAAAAGCGCCTGATGCGCCTGCAAAAGCGACGCTCGCGACCGATGTCGAGCGCACCTCACTGACATATAGTTCCTACGATTTTGAAGTGCATCTGGAACCGTCGCAGCATTCGATTGCAGTGCAAGCGCGTCTGGTGGTCCGGAACAGCAGCGACAAGCCGCTAGAACGGATTGCGTTGCAGCTTTCATCATCGTTGCATTGGGAATCGATCCAAGTGGATGGCAAGCCGGCGAAGTTTGAAACCGAGACGGTGGATAGCGACATCGATCACACCGGTGAGCTGTCGGAAGCGGTCGTCAATCTGGGGAGGCCTCTTGCACCGGGAGCTACGATGCGGGTGAGTGTGATTTATTCCGGCACCGTTGTCCCGTCGGCGGAACGTCTGCTGCGCCTGGGGGCGCCGGCGAAGATCGCAAACTCCTCGGAGTGGGATGCGATCGATCCGGAATTTACGGCGCTTCGTGGTTTTGGCAACGTGATCTGGTTTCCTGTTTCGACGGCACCGGTGCTGCTTGGCCAGGGACCGGAAATGTTTGACTCGGTCGGAAAGTGGAAGCTGAGCGAGTCCAACGCCGAAGTTACGATGCACGTACTGGTGGAATATCTGGATGTGAAGCCGACGGTCGCCTCTTTGAATGGGTCTGTAGTGCAACCGGATGGAGGATCTCCGCAAAAGCCGATTGCAGCGTCTGTGTCGCCAACGTCCTCGAAGACAACAGCGCAGAGCGCACAGTCCACCAGCGGTGAGTCGGGAGGGAAGCAAGCTCCAGAGAGCGCGACTGCGCCTACAACGATGGCCGGCAACACGATCTTGCAGGTGATTTCCTTCACCCTACCGTCGACGCGATTAGGATTCGCGCCTCTGAGCTTGTTCGTGATGTCCGCGGCGCAGGAGAGCGTGCCGGGACTGGACATCTATTCCCGAGCCGATAACAAGGCAGCCGCGTCGACGTATCAAACGGTGTTCACACAGACTCGTCCGATGATTGAGCAATGGCTGGGAGCGCATCCGAAGCGGGCAGTTGCGCTGGTGGATTTGCCGGATGCTGACGATCTACCCTTCGAAGAAAGCAACATTCTTTTTCTCCCGTTGAAGGCCAATGCGACCGACGATACCGTAGGTCCAGTGATGGCTCATATGCTGGGCCATGCCTATTTTGTTTCGCCGCGCGTCTGGCTGAATGAGGGTGTGGCGCAGTTCATGACGCTGTTGTGGATTGAGCAACGCGCCGGAGTCAGCACGGCCATTGGACAGATGGATTCTCATCGGGCAGCGCTCGCAATTGCTGAAACAACCGATCCGGGGGTGAATCCTGGCCAAAGCCTGATTGAAGCGTGGAACGATATTTACTACCGCGACAAGGCGACCGACGTGCTGTGGATGCTGCGCAACATCGTAGGCGACGAAGCCCTGGGAAAGGCGCTGCAGGCTTACGTGCCGGCAGAGGACCACGAGCCCAGTTATTTTCAAACACTGCTGCAAAAAGCTTCGAACAAGGACCTGGAATGGTTTTTTGATGACTGGGTCTATCGCGACACGGGATTGCCGGACCTACACATCGTCAGCGCCTACTGGCGACCGATTTTGAATAAGAACAGCAGCGGCAAGAACTATCTGGTGAGTGTCGATGTGCAGAACGATAGCTTTTGCGCTGCGGAAGTGCCGGTCACAGTTTCTTCCGCATTCAGTAGTCAGTCGCGTGAATTACTGATTCCCGCCCACGCGCGTGCGGCGTTGCGGATGCTGCTCGACAGCAAGCCGGCGCAGGTGGTCGTGAATGATGGCAGCGTTCCTGAGGTCGAGAGCAGCCATCATGAGCAGACAGTGGTTCCGGCGCAATAAAGCCAAGACTCCTCAACCCTTTTGCAATAGAAAAGGGTGGGAGCCAAATCTGACGTATCGGAACTGGGTCAGGCCGCGGTGGGTCCGCTGGGGCTGTTGAGGCCGCCGCGGCGCTGCCACTCATCCGCCATGCGACGCGCCAGGACAGGCACGGCGAACACAGCGCTCGTCAAAAGAGTGGTTGCAAGGACATCGTTGCGGTAGAACGGCAGTCCGGCCAGGTAGCAAGTTGCGAGCCCACCCGTGGTGTGCGGATAGATGAGAGAGCCGGCCCAGACGGCGAAGTTACTTGCCAGGAAAAACGAGGTGGAAGAGGCAAGCGCTGCGCCCACCACGCGTCCAGCATTGGCCCGCTTGCGGAGGAAGGCATAACCCATCCAGCAGGCACCCAAATACCAGGCCCACGTGACCAGATAGTCCTGCACATGAAAGGCGTAATTGTAGGCAAAGACCGTCAGGTAATAGTCGGCAGCAGCCAACACTAGTACCGGGAGGATGAACAGCTTGGGCGATCGGCGCGCGCCAAAGACAAGCAGCGAAGCTCCAACAGCTGTGAAACTAAACCAAGGGTGTGGCAGGATGCGGGTGAAAACCGCTGCTAAAACAAAGAAATAGCTGAACATTCGATCCTCATTGTCATGGAACTGTGAAGGTTGGGTTTTCGCCTAAAGATCCATTGTTTCTGGAGGACAGAGAAATGGTCAAGGCAATTTTGGCGGAATCAAAACTAGTTGTTATGCGGATAACAAAACGCTGCGGTGCAAACGCTTGGACGACGTGGCCTATTTTTGTACTCGGCCATCCATCCGCATCTCATCCACTTCCCCGTTGGGAGCGATGGTGACGGTACCGCCTAGAGGGTTGTCCCGGCGACCATGGAGAAACAGCACGTCGTAGGCAAATCGCAGGTCCTCGAAATGTACCTGGGTGTAGTGCCCTCCATCCTGGAGCGCATCGAAGGTGCCTCTCTGCGCCACGAAGGGATATTTCGACCAATCGAGGAAGACCTGCCCGAGCCAGGAGCGTTTGGCCTCCAGAATTGCAGGGGTCTGAGGCTGCTTGTAGTAGAGATTGTCAGGAGCTTCACTAGTGAAACTGTCGGTACGCGTGTTCAAAATTCCGGTCTGGTAGAAATCCCGCGTTTCCACTACGCCGAACCACAGGAAGCCGTCCCCGGGGTAAGGGTTGACCGTCATCTTCAATACTGGCTCGTTCTGAAAGTTCTGCTGCGCGAGAAGTTCGAGGGCACGGTCGTGCTCTGCCCAGCGCCAGCAGCCGAGAACCACACCGACGGCGAGAGCGAATATTGCCCATCCGCGACCGCGAAACCAGGTGCGTCGGACTCCAATCTCCCGATCCGCCAAGCCCAGGATTGCCGGCATCAGCAATGCGAGAAGCAGTCCGGCAAAAAATACAGGTTCGAAGATGAAGAAGATGCTGCCCGCGTACCAATGCAGATTGAAGGGAAAGAACGGGCGGAGGCCATAGTTGTTCGTCCAGTCGAGCAGCAGGTGGCTCAGGTCCGCGATGAGAGCGAGGAACCACATCCAGCCCCAGCGCACCGGCGGCGCATGATCCCGGCGATTCGATTGAGAGCCTGCGATTTCGCGTGCATGTTTGTCCGTGCCGCGCGTGCGCCAGCAATGCCAAAGCCAAACGGCTCCGGTGACCAACAGCGCCATGAACGGCGCGCCAAGAAAGGTATGGGTGATGCCGCGATGGTGCTGAAGCTCGGCGACGGGGCCACGCAGACCCCAGATCAAGTCGATGTCGGGCGCTTCCGCAGCCAGCACCAATGTCAACGTCGCGTAGGCGGTGGTGCGATTGAATCCAGATCGCCCCAGGCATGCGCCCGTTAGAAGATGTGTGACCGGCTCCATTCAATTTCTGAGGATACACGGCGAAAGCGAAAGACTACAGCCGCTGCATCGAACGCGTCTCTATAATTTCATTGATGACGAAGCTCTCAGCCAGCCATGGGGTCGAGAAGCAGATCGATGACCTGCGCGAGACATTGCGGCGACACGAGTTCCTCTATTACGGCCTCGATGCGCCGGAGATTTCCGATGGGCAATTTGACACGTGGATGCGCGAATTGCGCGCTCTTGAAGATGCGCATCCGGAACTGCGAACGCCGGATTCGCCAACGCAGAGAGTGGGCGGCAAGCCAAAGGAAGGCTTCGCCAAGGCGGCACACTCGCGGCCGATGCTTTCGTTGGACAATGCCTATAACGAAGAAGAGTTGCGCGAGTGGGACCGCCGTGTACGCGAGTTGGCCGAAGACGAGGAGATTGACTACGCCTGTGAGTTGAAGCTGGACGGATTGTCGCTGGCACTGACATTTGAGCGCGGAAAGCTTGTCCGAGGAGTCACGCGCGGCGACGGCGTGATGGGGGAGGATGTGACCAGTAATGTTCGCACCATCCGGTCGGTCCCGCTGAGTATTTCTAGCGCGAAGCTGCGTGATGTCGGGATGCCGGAGGATTTTGAAATTCGGGGCGAAGTGGTTTTGCCGTTGGCTGCGTTTCAAAAACTGAACGCAGAGCGAGAAGAGCAGGGGTTGGCTCCGGCTGCGAACCCGCGCAATGCGGCAGCGGGAACACTACGCACTCTTGAACCGAACATTGTGGCGCAGCGGCGGCTAGATTTCTACGCGTATTTTGCTTTGAATGAGCGGGGATATATGTTTTCTCGCCAGAGCGAGTCGCTCGATGCTTTGGTCGCAGCTGGATTTCGAGTGAATCCCAAACGGGCCCTTGTTTCTACGGTCGACGAGGCATGGGATTTTATTGCGCGCGCTGACGCGATGCGGGATTCGTTACCGTACGAGATTGATGGCGTGGTGCTGAAGGTGGACAGCACCGCGGTGCAGAGCAAGTTGGGGTTTACGGGTCGTGCTCCGCGCTGGGCGATTGCCTATAAATTTGCGGCGCGCGCTGCAGCCACCCAGGTCAAGAACATTCTGGTGCAGGTGGGCCGGACCGGCAAGTTGACGCCGGTGGCTGAGTTGGTTCCAGTGGCGATTGGCGGTACGACGGTGAGCCGGGCCACGCTGCACAATGCGGATGAGATTGAGCGACTCGGGCTGAAGATCGGAGATTTTGTCACCGTTGAACGCGGGGGCGACGTTATTCCCAAGGTGGTGGAAGTTCTGCGCGAGAAGCGGCCTGGGGATGCACGTGATTTTGTTTTTCCCACGCAATGCCCGGAGTGCGGGAGCCCGGTGGTCCGCGAAGAGGGAGAAGTGGATTGGCGTTGCATCAACGTGAATTGCCCGGCGCGTCTGCGAGAAAGCTTGCTGCACTTTACCGCGCGAGGAGTCATGAACATTGAAGGTCTCGGCGAAGTGGTCGTCAATCAACTGACGGAGCGCGGGCTGGTGCGCAATCTGGCCGATATTTACAGCCTCGACGAGGCCACGCTGTTGTCGCTGGACCTGGTGAAGCACAAGAAGGCGCAGGCGCTGCTGCAGCAAATCGCGCGATCGAAACAAGCGCCGCTGGATCGCGTGCTGCTGGGCCTGGGCATCCGATTCGTTGGCGAGCGGACAGCGCAGTTTCTCGCAGACGCCTTTGGCAGCATGGATCGTGTGATGGAAGCCAGTGCAGAAGATCTGGAACGCGTGCAGGAGATCGGCCCGCGGATATCGGCGGCAATTCTCGAATTCTTCGCGGTTCCGAGAAATCGCGAGCTGGTCGAAAAACTGCGAGCCGCAGGATTGAATTTCGCGGCGGAGAAGAAAAAGGTTTCTTCCAGACTGAACGGACTGACGTTTGTGCTGACCGGCACGCTGCCTTCGCTAACGCGTGAAGAAGCAAAGAAGCGCATTGAGAGTGAAGGCGGAAATGTCACCAGATCTGTAAGCAAGAAAACAAATTACGTAATTGCGGGCGCGGATGCCGGGTCGAAGCTGGACACGGCACGCAAACTCAATGTTCCGGTGCTCGACGAGTCAGGGCTGCTGCAGTTGCTGGAGCAGGGAGAAAGTTGAACGCTAGTTGGGCGCGCTGGGCGCGAAATATCCCTTTTCCGCGCTGACCTTATAGTTGCGATCGTAGGCAGTCAGGTAAATCGGCCTGAACGCACCGTCCGCTTTGAAGTCGGCTGGCTTGTAGACGAGGGAGTATTGGCTGCGCAGTTCTTCCTGAATGCTTTGGAATGCTTCCGCCACATTTTCCATGCGGAAGGGATTGAAGGCGCGGCCCCCGGTCGCCACAGCCATTGCTTTCAGGATGTCGTCACCACGGTCACGGCTAGGGCTGTCGTTGGTGCTGATGGTGTAGATCGCGGTTGAAGCGCGCTGGCACATCTTGACGGCATCATCCAGCGTGGCGTGGCTCTGATCGTCCTCACCGTCAGAAAGCAGGATGAGGGTTTTGCGGAGGGCTCCGGAGCCAGCCAGCGGGAGCATGTGATCGCGGCAAGCTGTGTAGGTTGCGTCATACAGGGCGGTACCGCCGCCGGGAGAAAGCTTGCGAATTCCGGCCGCCAGCAAATCGCCGTTGTTGGTGTAGGGCTGAGTGACATCCGGAGTGACATCGAAGCCCATCACGAATGCCTTGTCGACCTGGGGGCGCAGAACCGACAACAGAAACTCGATGGCAGCATTCTGTTCAAACTGAAAGCGCGAACGAATGGAACTGCTGGTGTCAATCATGAGGCCAACACGCAGCGGCAGATTGGTCTGCTGGGTAAAGCTGTAGACCTCCGCAGGAGCCATGTGGTTGTCCAGCAACGAGAAGTCGCTCTCGTTTAGGTTGCGAATGAAGTGGCCGTGCTTGTCGGTCACGGTGAAGATAAGGTTCACTTCGTTGACGACCGTGGTGATGGTGTAGGCACCATTTTGTTGCGCGCTGGCAGTTGGCTGCTGAGCTGGGTTCGATGACGCACTCCCGGAAGTATTCGGAGCGGCAGGAGCCGTCTGTTTTGCGGGCTGGGTTGCGGGCTGGGTTGCGGGCGGGGCGCTGTTTTGCGCCTCGGAAATATTCTGCGTTCCCACCAGAACGGCGAAGAGAATCGCAGCCACCCCCAACCAAGGCTTACGCCATCTGAAGTTCAATTGTTCGTTCTTCCAACCCATCATTTCTTCCAGTTTACCAGCGTCAAGGGCTTATTTCTGTTGGATAGGCGACCTGAGCCGAGTTAGCCACCCCTCTAAATCCGCAGGCAACGGCGTTTCGAATTCCATGCTTTTTCCCGACTCCGGATGGGTTAACCGAAGCCGCATCGCGTGCAGGAAATTGCGGTCGACAGAAATTGCCTGCTCCAAGGCGGCCGCCTTCTGGAGACGAGTGGCCGGAGCTTCCAGGGAGGGAAGAATCTTCTGGGGAGCGCCATAGAGGGTGTCACCGACGACCGGGTGTCCGATGGAGGAAAGATGGACACGGATCTGATGGGTGCGTCCGGTTTCGATCTCAACCTCGACCAAAGTGAAATGCCCGTAGCGGGATTGGATTCGTTCCAGCACGCGATAATGTGAGACGGCTGTTCGTCCTCCCATGCGATGCGTTGTCATACGAGTGCGCCGCTGCTGGTCTCGACTGATGGAAGCATTCAGAGTGCCGCGCTCGAGCTTTACCGATCCGTGGACCAGGGCAATGTAGGTTTTATGAACCTCGCGATCGGCAAACATCTTCGAGAGTCGGCGATGCGTGGCATCGTCCTTGGCAACGACGATCAGGCCGCTTGTCTGTTTATCCAGTCGGTGTACGATTCCAGGACGCAGCGGGCCTCCGGTGGCGGAGAGGGTCGCCATGTGGTGGAGCAGGGCATTCACCAGCGTGCCTCGGTTGCGAACACTGTCCGTGGCGCCCGAACCGGCATGTACCATCATGCCCGCAGGCTTGTTGATGACCGCAAAATGGGAGTCCTCATAGACGATGTTCAGCGGGATATCTTCGGCTTCGGCGCGGAGCGGAGGGAGTATCGGATCGCCGACGACGGTTACGATTTCGCCGGCGCGTAGTTTTCCGCTGGCTTTCACGGCTCGCGGGTTGCCGTCATTGTCGCGGACCAAAACACAATTCTGGTCAATCCATTGCTGCACTCGGGCTCGGCTGATCGACGGCAGGCGCGCGGTCAGAAACTGGTCCAGCCGCTGGCCAACGGAGGGTCCATCCACGCTAAATTCACGTGGGGAGGTCGCGCCGTTTACCGAAGATGTTTCGGCAAGTTCCTCATCCAGGAGGTCGGACAGATCCTCGTCATTACGGTCGCGGTGCGTAGGCTTCATGATGTCGCCAATTGGGTCGGTCGTTTTTCCATTAACAACAACGCGCCAATTACGACCAGGCAGAAATCAATTGCCTGGGTAAGAGACAGAGCCCCGGATACAATCAGCAGCCGATCGCCGCCAAGCAAGAAGTCCAGGAAAAAGCGAGTAAGCCCCGATGCCAGCATCCATGCCCCTGCCAGTTCGCCCGGCTGGCGACGTTTTGGCAGCCACCACCAAAGCAGCCAGCAGAGCGCAAGTTGTACGGCGCATAGATAGAGCTGGACCGGCTGCAGCCGGGTATTGAGAGGGGTGCCGTTCCACAGGGCCGCCCATCGACTATGAAAAACAACACCCCACGGGAGGGAGGTGGGGCGACCATAATCGCAGCCGGCGAAAAAACAACCCAAGGCCAGGATTGCCTGACCAAGCGCCCATCCTGGTGCAGCGGCGTCGAATGTATCCAGCCAAGGCATTCGCTTTAAAGTCATGTAGAGCAAACCGGCAGACAGGCCCAGGCCCATTTGTGTCAGGACCGAATCGACCGTCCGCGGAACGGAAATGCTGAGCATCAGGAGCGGGTATGAAAGAAAGTCGTGCCAGTGTCCGGAGATCAGCAATAGCTTCGAGCCCAGCACCGCAGTGAAAACGGTGATGAGGCCCAGGTTCCACATGGCATCCGGCGCAACTCGCAAGCGGGCAGCGGTTCGCATGGCAAGCGCCAGGCCAGCAATCAACGCGACAGCTGCAAAAACGCCGTAGGTAGGAATGCTGACGGGGCCGAGAGTGAGAAGGCGGGGATACACAAGAGGAAGTAGAACAGAATCCGGCAGAAAACCAAACTTTAGGGAAAGGAGAGAAAGTTAGAGCATAGAAAGCCGACCCGCTGGGCCGTATGGCAGTGCGCCGGTGAACCCGTCCTAAGACGGTGGGAACCCGCCGCGGCTCTTTAGGCATTCCGGACTGGCGGACAGCACACCGAGCCGATTATTCGAGTCGAGTTCCCTGTTCGATGAATGTAGGTTCAACCAGCGTTGACCACCCTACCTGCTTTGCAGGCCGGTTTCTAAGTGGATGCTAACTGGCATTCGCACGCTTGGCAAGCGGGGAGTGATCGAGGTCACACTTCGGTGTTGATTCTATTCGTCGTGCAGTACATTCGTGGGCTCGACATGGAGAACGCGTCGCGCTGGAATCCAAGTGGCGAGCACTCCCACCACCAGCATGGTCAGCGCGACACCGAACAGCACCAGCGGATCGTTGGGCGTAGCCTGGTACACAATGCTGGCCAGGATGCGGCTTGCCAGGATGCCTGATACCAGACCCGCGAATGAACCGAATGCGAGCAGAATGACGGGTCGCTGCAACGCCGCGCGAAGCACCTGCCCGTGCGAAGCTCCCAGGGCAACTCGAATGCCGAGTTCCTTCATGCGCCGGCTGACTGTGTAGGAGGCGAGGCCGAAGATGCCGGTGACTGCAAGTAAAATTCCCAAGCCGCCGAAGACGGCCAAAGCAGCCGTTGCTGCGTGTGACGGCAACAGCATGATTGCCAGGGCATCCTGCCAACTGCCCAGGCTGGAGATTGGGAGGTTGGGATCGAGACGGCGAATGACATCGTGAATGGCTGGGGCCAACTGGTTCGAGTCGCGATTCGACCGCACCAGCAAGCACATCTGCTCGTTTTGCATTTGGTATATCGGGACAAACAGAGCCGGGGTCGGATCCTCGCTGACAAGTGCGTATTTTCCGTTTTCCACGACACCGACGATTTCCGTCTTGTTTCCGAAGATCTTCATGTATCTGCCAACAACATTTTCCGTGCCAAATAATTTCTCGGCGAAAGTCTGATTGATGATCGCCACCCTCGGGGTCTTGGCATCGTCCTGCCGGGTAAAATTCCGGCCTACTAGGATGCGGGTTGCGGCCGCCGGCAAGTACCCAGGCGACACCTTGAAGTAGGGGGTCATGAATTTGCGGTTTTTGACACTGAATTCCGCTGCATTTGCTGCGAAAACTGCGGTGTTCGAGGTGTAAATATCGAGCGGAGTCGCGCTCGCATATCCCACTTCAGTAACGCCCGGCAAATGGGAGACTTCGTCCGCCAGATGCTTCTGAAATTGCTCCGCACTCGGGCCGCTATAGCCGGCTAGCTGCAGGTCGACAACCGCCATCGTGACTCCCTTGGGATCAAATCCAAAGTTGGCGTGCATCGTCCGGCCCAACCCGCGCAATGCAACCAGGGAGGAAGTCACTAAAGGCAGCAAATTGCAATTTGGAATGCCAGGAGCAGGTCGCGAAAGACCCATTTGGCGCGTCCTGGCGTCATGGCTACGCCGCCCTTGATTGCCTGGTTCGGGTTCGTCTTCCAGATCTGACGTAAAGGCACAGAGCCAAACAAGACCCCAGCTGCCAGAGAAACAATGAAGGCGAACACATAGACTAGCTTGTCCGGAGCGACCACCATTTGAATAGGGAAACTGGCGGCAGGCTGCCAGTTGCTGAGAACGCCCAACAGGCTGTTGGCCGCCACGCATCCGACGGCTCCGCCCACAGCAGAAAGTACGATTGCCTCCGTCAGCAACTGGCGGACAAGTCGTGTCCGCGCCGCGCCTACGGCAACGCGAATGGCTAATTCACGGGCACGGTCGGTTGTGCGCGCGGCAAACAGGCCGCCGAGATTGGCGCAAGCCGCCAGTAATACCAGCCCGGCCAGCAGCATCACTCCAAAGGCGAACGCCTTGAGCGGACCGCCAAGAACATTTCCGAGCAAGCCAGGCTGTACCAGTTCAAAAGCTAAATTGGTTTCCGTTTGCGGATGCTCTTTTGCGAGCTGATGGGCGACCGCATTCAAATTGGAGGTTGCCATGGCGGAGGTCACGCCGGGTTTCAAGCGGCCGACCAGGAATGTGTCCTGCTCACCGCGATCATGGATCCAGTTATACCCCTCGATTTGGGCCTGATTCATGACAGGCACGAACACCTCCGGCCAGAAGAAGCGCTCGGATCCCACAAAGCCTTTTTGGGTGACGCCGAGGACGGTGTATGGAGCTTTGTTCAGATGGATGACGCGGCCGACGATGCTCTTGTCGCTCCCGAACCTATCTCGCCAGCAGTTGTAGCTGAGGACGACATATGCACTGGCACCAGGGCTGGTGTCGTCCGCCGGTTGAATCAGCCGACCCAGATAGGGTTGCACCCCCAGCATGCGAAAGTAATTCCCGCTGACCTCATCCCCCCAAACGGGCGCTGGGCCATTCGACGTCTGTAGACCGATATGCGCGAAGCGATACATGGCCAGGTCAGAGAATGTCGTATTGCGATCGCGCAAGTCGCTGTACACGGGGTAGGAATTGGCCAGCGCTCCGATGCCATCTTCGCCAGGATGCTGCAAGGCGTACACTTGCTGCGCGTTCGGATAGTTCATGGGTTGCAGCACCAGCGAATTTAGAACGCTGAAGACAACCACATTGACGCCGATGCCAAGAGCCAGCGTGACGATTGCTGTCAGTGCAAATCCAGGTGAATGGCGGAGTTGGCGGATTGCGTAGCGAAGATCCTGGAATACAGATGCTAAAAACGTCCGCATAGAGTGTCCCCCGGTAGACCTTATATACAGGCACGTGGGAGGCCAGCTAGCGCGTGGGGTAAGTTATTGAAAGAAAAGTCGAAAGCAGGGGCGGGCGACCGGATATGGTGTCCGAATTCCAGAAAGGGTGTCCGGAAGCGGACAGGAAATTCTGCTGCGCTTTAAGACCACCGGAACAGAATTAGCCGACTTTGCGGTTTTCCTCAAGAACTGCGTCGAGCATCTCCGCCAGCGTCTCCGTACGAGACTTGATGTTGAGAGCAATGTTGCCGGATAAAGCGTCCCGCTGCTGCCGTAGAGAGACAAGCTCGTCGGCAATATTAAGGGCAGCAAGGACGGCGACTCGAAGAGAGTCGACAGTGGTGCCGTGTTTGGCCACGGCGCGCATTTTAGCATCGACCAGTGCGGAAAGCTGTTCGAGATACCTTGGATCCGGACCGCGCAGATGATAGATCTGGTCGTAAATATCGACGACCAAATTGCACGAAGAATCGTCTTGAGCGGTTTCAGGTTGAGCCGTATCCACGGGCTCAAGTGGGCGCGATTCATCGTGACCGGTTGGGTTCAACTCCTGAGGCCCACTCTCTGGAAAGCGACGTTGCGGATCGTTTTGGTTCATCGTTGCTCCGTAGTGCCGAAGTATTTCTACACGTGCTTCAGGCCGATTGCGTGTAAGAAGCCTCGATAGCATCCAGCGACGACATGAGACGTTCGACCCGTGTGCGCACCGTGTCGCGCTCACGATGAAGTTCTTCAATTTCCCGTTGTAACGTAACTCCCTGTGCGTGCTGAACGTCTAACTGCGCACGCACGCTGGCCAACTCTTTCTCAATTTCGGCTCTTTGTTCGCGTTCGCGATTCAGCATTTCGATGGTACGAACGACGCGCTGCTCCAAAGCGGCGAGGGTATCGACCGCTACTGCAAGATCCTGTTCTTTCGCCATAATTGTTGTCATAAATAACTATGATGCTCTTCGCGCAGTATAGCGCTACGGTTCGGCCCGAGCCGAAATTTCGACGGGCCTCTGTGGGAAAGCGGGGTCGATTTCCCACGCGCTGGCGAATTTGTCTGCAGAGATTCCAGAATTGGATTTCTCATCCGAGCAATTCCAGAGGGAAACGAGGGTGTCCGCCAAGTCCCATGAGGGCGGAGAAGATTCGGCGGGCCCAGTCCTGCAGCTCCTCCAGGCGCAAGGTTCGATCTTGTGCCTGGAGGATTATCCGTAGCAGCAGGGCATAGGATCCTGAAGGCTCTTTTTTGTCTCGAAAAATTTCGCGAGGTTCGGTGCTTCGCATTTCTGAAATGCCAAGCGCCGCCAGCGTCTCAGCAATTTGCTGCCAACGGACGGTATCGGGAAACGTGAAGGAGAAGTCTCGCACGACAGCGGGGAAGCGAGACAGCTCGCGCGCGACGGGCTGGCGAAGACCGTGTTGCCAAAGGCGCGCCAAATTGAATTCGCCGATGAAGATGGTTTGGCGAAGTTTTCTCGATTGAGACTCGCGGGGTGCGAGTTCGCCGAAGTAGCCGAGGGTTGCGCCGTTCACGACGAGACGCGCCGCGCGGCCGGGGTGTAGCCATGCTGGCATGAGGCCGCTCGACGCCTGGAACGAGTCCATATACATCGATTTCGAAACAAATCCGGAGAGCAGTTCCTCCATGATGCCTTTGAGATCGTAAAAGCTGTAATCGCGCAGGCTGCCGAGAGCGTGCGGCGTGATGGCAGCTCCGGTTGCGCCGACGACGAGGGAAGGCTTCTCCTGGACGCGTTCTGAACTGCCAGTGAAGATGGTGCCCATTTCGAAGAGGCGCAGATCGTTCACCTCGCGATTCAAATTGTGGGCGAGCATCGAGAGCATTCCGGGAACGAGCGAAGGGCGTAGAAAGCCCACTTCTTCGCTGAGTGGATTTCCAAGTTGCACGATCGAATTTGGTTGTTGCGCGAACGAGTTGGCATCACTTGTCGAGCAGAATGTGCTGCTGATCGCCTCGGTATATCCGGCGGCGCGCAAGGTTCGGCGGAGAAAGGATTCCTTCGGCGCCCAGGGCAATTCCGTGACGCTGCCGGAAAAAGATGGCAGCGTGTTGGCGAAGCGGTTGTATCCATGGAGGCGCGCAATTTCTTCGATCAAGTCAATCTCGAACGCAAGATCGAGACGCCAGCTTGGCAACGTGACGGCATACGTTTCGGCGGAAGTTTTCTCCATTCGCGCGCCGAGCGCCGTTAGATATTGTTCGACTGTCGCAGCGTCGATGGGCGGGCCGTCCGCGGTTTTGCCGAGGATGCGGCTGATTTCACCGATGTGCAGGGAGATCGGCGGACGCTTCGAGGTGCGCGCCGCGAGCTCGGGAATGATTACGTCGACGAGATCCCCTTCGATGGATCCGCCGCCCGTCAGGATCAAGTCGCAGACCATGGCGGAGGCGAGCGGAGGAGCATCGAAATCCGCGCCTCGTTCGAAGCGATGCGACGCGTCTGTGTGCAACCCGTGACGACGAGATGATCGCCGAACCGTGCCAGGGTCGAACCATGCGGCCTCGACAAGAATGTTTTTTGTGTCGGAGGTGATCATCGTATCCCAACCACCCATCACGCCGGCGAGCGCGAGAGCTTTCTTCTCGTCGGCCACGACGAGATCATCGGGCACGAGGGCGCGTTCGGTGCCGTCGAGGAGACGAAGTTTTTCTCCGGCTTGGGCACGGCGGACGACGATGCCTCCTTCAAGCTTGTCGAGGTCGAAGGCATGGGTTGGATGACCGATGGCCATGGTGACAAAGTTGGTTGCGTCCACTGCATTACTGATCAATTTCTGTTCGAGCAGGGAGAAACGCTGCGCGATCATCCCAGTGGAAGGGACGATGTTGACGTCGCGCAGCACCCGGGCGGTGAATCGGCCGCAAAGATCGCCGGCTTCAATGCGAAGCGGGAAGGCCTGTTTCGCGGTCTTGGAAGTCGGCAGCGCCACATCCAGCGGTGCGAGAGGAATGTCATAGATGGCGGCGGCTTCACGAGCGATGCCGTGATGGTTCATGGCGTCGACGCGGTTGGTGGTGATGTCCATTTCCAAAAGCGAGCCATTGCCGGGTCCGAGGTCGAATACGCCATCGACCGCAATGCCGCGCAAGGTGAGATCGTCGGCAAGTTGCTGATCGCTGGCGGTGAGGTCAGGCAAGTATGAGCGGAGCCAGGTGGTAAGAATTTTCATGCGAACTGCTCCAGAAAGCGCATGTCGCCGGAGTAGAGCAGGCCGATGTCGCTGATGCCGTACTTCATCATTGCGATGCGATCGACACCCATGCCGAAGGCGAAGCCAGAGATTTTTTTCGGATCGTAGGCAGGCTGCTTGCCTCGAACGAATTCGAAAACAGCAGGGTTGACCATGCCGCAGCCGAGGAGCTCAATCCAGCCGGAGTGCTTGCATTTGCGGCATCCTTTGCCGCCGCAGAAGATGCAGCTGATCTGCACGTCGGCACTCGGTTCGGTGAAGGGAAAGAACGACGGGAAGAAGCGGGTGCGCACGTTCGAGCCAAAAAGCTCCTTCATGGCGTGGTCCAGCGTTCCCTTCAGGTCGCTGAAGGTGATGTTTTCGTCGACACACAGTCCTTCAACCTGATGAAAAATCGGCGAATGGGTCGCGTCAGCGGCGTCATTGCGATGGACCTTGCCGGGAATGACGATGCGGATCGGGGGCGGCTGCTTCTCCATGGTGCGGATCTGCACCGGCGAAGTATGGGTGCGCAGCAAGAGGCGATCGCGCAGCGGCTTGTGCTGCTGATTGGCAACGACCAGCGTGTCCTGAGTATCGCGGGCGGGATGATTCGGCGGAAAATTCAGCGCTTCGAAATTGTAGTAGTCGGTTTCAACCTCCGGTCCAACACCGACGGAGTAGCCCATGTGCTCGAAGACGCGAACAATTTCGTGCATGGTGCGAATCAGCGGGTGTTCGGCTCCGAGCGTGGGCCGAATGCCGGGTAACGTGATATCGATCGCATCGACGGGTGCGGAAGATGAAGCGAGGCTTACTTGTTCGGCTTCGAGGGCTTGCTCAATCTGCTGCTTGAGTTGATTGAAATGCTGACCCAATGATTTCCGCGACTCGACAGGAGCACTCTTCAGCCAGACATCACTGATGAGCTTGAGTCGTCCCTGCTTTCGACCAAGCCAATAGAGACGGAACTTCTCGCGATCCTCGGACGTGCGCACTTCCGACGCTTGGCGAGCGACTTCGGCCTGAAGCGCCTGAAACGCCGTTTCGAGGTGCTCTGACGCGTAGCTTTCTAGAACAGGAATTTGCAAAGAAGACATTGCTTTTGAGGATAAATGAGAGAGGGCCGGAATACCGAGTCCGGGAGTTGAAAGCTGTCGGACTGAGGGTCGTAATCGCGGAGCGTTTGGCAGTGTGATTCAATAGTGACGTGCAAAAAACTTTGAGAATCCTGGTTGTGTTCTTAGCAGTCCTGGGAGCCGTGGTTTCGGCGCTGGCATTGCAGGTGCATTACTCCAATAAGCTGGAGCCTTGTGACATTAACGCGCACTGGGACTGCGGAATCGTGAATCATAGTCGGTATTCGTCCATCGGCGGCGTGCCCGTCGCTGCGGTTGGTATTGCGGGATATCTGCTGATCGGCCTGCTTGCGCTGTTGCGGAAGAGAGACTGGACTTTCGCTGCGGCGGTGGCGGGACTTTGCTACGCGCTTTATTTGTCGCACGTGGAAGATTCCATCCTGCAGGTCTGGTGCCTGTACTGCGTCATTTCGCAGTGCATTATCGCGTTGATCGTGATCTTCACGGGGATTCAGCTGGCAGTTGGCCGAAAGCAACAAGGCACTCCCTGAGGAGTGCCTTGTCGGAATTTGCTGGCCGGCTTATGCGGCAGCGGTGCTGAGCGCCGATTTTGCCTGGGTGGCAAGAGCGGTAAATCCCGCGGGATCTTTGGCGGCGATGTCGGCCAGAACCTTGCGGTCCAGCTCGATACCTGCCAATTTGAGCCCGTGGATCAGTTGGGAATAGCTGATGCCATTCAGCTTGGCCGCGGCGCCGATGCGGACAATCCAAAGCGAACGGAACTGGCGCTTCTTCTCTCGGCGGCCACGGTAGGCGAACTTAAGCCCACGTTCGACAGCCTCTTCAGCAGCCTGATACAGCTTGGACTTTGTGAGGAAGTAGCCGCTTGCGCGCTTGAGAATCTTCTTGCGATATTCTTTGCGTTTATTGCCACGTTTGACGCGAGGCATGGTTGAAATCTCCTTTTTGCGTTTCGTTTTGCGGCTGGAGGGAGGAGTCGATGGCCTGAGGCCTACGCTGGATACCCTCTTCACTCGCTTCTTGGTCTGATCTATCTCGGAAGGATTAGTTCCGGGGGGCCTCGAACGCTTTCGGGCCCTAACCCGCTATAGCGAGCTGATCAGGCGTACGGAATCATGCGCAACACCTTCGGCAGGTCGGCATCCGAAACCATTGCAGATGCGGCGAGGTGCCGCTTGGTCTTGGTTGCTTTCGAGGTAAGGATATGCCGCATGAAGGCCTGGCCGCGCTTGACTCGACCGCTTCCGGTCTTCTTAAAGCGCTTGGCCGCACCTTTGTGCGTCTTAAGTTTCGGCATGGGTATTCCAATCAAAATAACAGTTTTACGGCTCTGATCAGTATACGTGAGTCAGGGCCGAAGCGCGAGCTAAGTCGTAGGAGAGAAATCAGTACGATCGAGCGTCACCTTCAGCGCGTGAGGACGAGATCTGGCTGGAATTTGCGACGAAGCGGGGCATCTCCAGGGAAGTATGCGTTGGTGACGTACTGGTAGAGCATGCGATGGGTGTTGAAGAAAGACCCGTTGATGGCCATGGCCATGCGCATAATCTCTGCCCAGCGGTCGGGGTAGTGATAGAAGAGAGGAAGAATCTCATTTTCGAGTTTTTCGTAGAGGGATTCGGCCTCCTGGGCTTCGTCCTCGGACTCCACGATTGCCCAGCCAGTGGCGCCTTCAATGCAACCTTCAATCCACCAGCCGTCGAGGGTGCTGAGGCTGGGAACGCCGTTCATGGCGGCTTTCATTCCGCTGGTTCCGGAGGCTTCGTACGGGCGGCGTGGAGTATTGAGCCACAGGTCGGCGCCTGCTGTCAGGACGGCTCCGAGGTCCCACTCATAGTTTTCAAGGTAGACGATGCGAATGTGGTCGGAGTTGAGCTTGGCGCTGGCTTCAATCACGTGATGGATGATGGCTTTTCCCACCTGATCGTGGGGATGAGCTTTGCCGGCATACACGACCTGGATGCCGCCATATTCTTCCGCCAATCGAGCGAGGCGGACGGGATCGGCAAACAACATGTCCGCTCGTTTATAGGCCGCCGCGCGACGAGCAAATCCAATGGTGAAAATGCCTTCTTGAAGGGTAACGCCAACGCGTTCACGAACGGTGTCGATGAGCTTACGTTTGGCGTCCAGGTGGCGGCTTCGAATCTCGCTGGGAGCAATGCCAATGGCGAAGCGGAGATAGAGATTATCGCGTCGCCAGCTTGAAACCTTCTCGTCGAGCAATGCCTGCAGGGACGGCTGAATCCAGGTGGCAGCGTGGACTCCGTTGGTGATGGCCTGGACAGAATACTCGGGGAACATTTCGCGCGATACCCGGCCATGCTGCATGGCAACACCGTTGACATAGCGGGAAAAACGCAGCGCGACATAGGTCATGTTCAACATGCCGTCGTGACAACAGCCGAACTTCTCCAGTGCTTCGTTGCGTTCTTCGCCTAGAACCTGCCGGGCTTGATCGAGGGAGAAGCGATCGTGGCCAGCTGGAACCGGGGTGTGAGTGGTAAAGACACACTTGGAGCGAACCGACTCGAGATCGTCCGGAGTGGCATCCAGCAAATTGCCATCTGCGACCTGTTGCTCGAGCAGACCAATGGTCAGCAACGACGCATGACCCTCGTTCATGTGATAGACGTCAGGCTGGCAGCCGAGGGCGGTGAGGATTTCGATTCCGCCGATACCGAGAACAGTCTCCTGACAAAGCCGGTAGAAGGTATCGCCGCCGTAGAGGTGGTCGGTCAGTTGACGATCCCAGCCATCATTCGGATCGAGATCCGTGTCGAGGAAGATTACGGGTACGATGTGGCCGTCGGTGCCGACGATGTCCTTGCGCCAGGCGCGAACCATTACGGGGCGGCCTTGAATGGTGATTGCGGCTAAGGGTTCGAGCGGCCGCAGGAGAGTCTCCGGCTCCCAAGGCTCGTCCTCTTCGGTTTGCACGCCGTCGGCGTTCAGCCGCTGGCGGAAATATCCTTTGCGATGCAAGAGCGTGACAGCCGCCAAGGGCAGGCCGGTATCTGCCGCGGATCGGATTGTGTCTCCCGCCAGAACTCCCAAGCCACCGCTATAGGTGGGCATGTTGGGAGCAACTGCAATTTCCATCGAAAAATAAGCGATTTGAATTCGCTCCCAATCGTCCAGCGATGACTCTGACGACAAATGCGGTTGGCCGTTAATTGCCATTCAACCTCTGTTTCCCAAGGGGGGTAGAGTTTATATTTGTTCTCCCATCGGGAGACAGACCCATACACGAATCACGTCGGAACAGCATCGGCCCAGCCCAAGTTCCCACGAGGCGGTTGATTGCCGCGAAACGACTCTACTTGTGCGATGCCTCCGACAAGGATCGCTACATGGAATATTATCAGTGCGCTGCTGCGAACATGAATAGCTAACGAGGCACACTTGCTGGATTTGATTCGTGCAGTTGCGGACGGTAATTTGGCGAGCTGTCTAGGTTGCAGAGTCTAAGGTGGATAGGATTTCCTGGCCGGCGGACTCCAGCC
This sequence comes from Acidobacteriaceae bacterium, assembly GCA_049692235.1. Lineage (GTDB taxonomy): Bacteria > Acidobacteriota > Terriglobia > Terriglobales > Acidobacteriaceae > JAKAAZ01. The sequence goes on from JBAVOQ010000203.1 coordinate 49,972, forward strand.
GTTCCCAGATGGCATCGATCCAGGCGAGATGGTCGGATTTCATGAGGACAGAACGCAGACATTGCACTTGGGCAGATCTGGGAGCAACTGCGGTGGGTGTAGCCCAGGTATTTTGAGGGAACCAGGATCCCGGAAGATTCACCAATGCGAGATGCAGATCTCGACGGGCAGCGGCATCGAAGAGAGCACGTGCGCGGGCAGAACTTTCTTCTGGAGTGGTACCGCGGACAGCCCAGACAACAATATCCAGTTGAGGGGGGATCGGGGCTACAAACAGGGCGGAGGCGCGAATGCGGCTGTAGAGCTCGAGGGCGGCCGCTCGGCAGGATTGCAGCATTCCGGCAAATTCACCTTCTCGAGTTAGGGGCAAAGCGCGTTGGGTTGCCCAAAGGGCCACCGCGGAGGCGCCAGCGCGAGAACACTCCAAACTGATTTCGCCAAGGTGCAGTTCGTCCGAGGTGAAGTAGGTATAGGGGGACTCGTGCTTGTAAAACCGGCCTACCGAGGGATCGCGAAACATTACGCATCCGCAACCGTAAGGCTGGAGGCCATGTTTATGGGGATCGACGACGATGGAATCGACCGCGGAAAGGGCAGCCAACGAATCCGCGGCTTCTGCGTCTAAGTTTTTAGCCAGGGTGAAGTACCCGCCGTAGGCGGCGTCCGCGTGGATGCGAAATCCATAGCGGTCGCGCAACGCCAGTATTTCGGGTAGCGGATCGACTGCACCGAGAGCGGTGGTTCCAAGAGTCACGACGACGCTGCCGACGTCGCCTTTTTGGATCCGCGATTCGAGAACGTTCAGGTCGAGTCTGCCTCGCGGGTCAGTTGCGACAGAATCAAAGGGTAGTTTTAGAACGCCACTAATCCGGCGATGAGTGTAATGGGCCTGCTCTGAGGCGAGAATGGTTTTGTCTGGGTGAAGCTGGCCGGCGATCCACAAGGCTTCAAGATTGGCAAAGGTACCGCCGCTGGTGAGGTGACCGAGGTGAGTGGCCCATCCAAACATGGTGGCGAGGTCGTGAACAGCCTCGATCTCCATTTGTGAGCTTGCGCGGCCGCCATCGAGGGCGTGGTTGTTGGGATTGATCCAGGTAGCAAGCGCGTAGGCGGCACGGGCGATGGGGTGGGGTGGTTTGAGCATCTGGCCGGCGTATAGGGGGTGGAAATAGGGATAGTTCTCGCGGAGGCGGGTTGCCGTTTCCTGCAGTACTGCCAGCATGGCGGCGTTGTCGATGGCTGGCGAGTCTTCGGACGGCAGAGACGAGAAACCTTCCGCGAGAGTTGGAAGAGCGCGTTGAATCCAGGCGAGCGATTGCTCTTCAAATTTCATACCGTCAGCTAGCATAACGCATGAAGGCTGAGAGGGTTGGGTGGGAATGACCGCCGAAGGAAACGGTCGGACGAATGACGCCGCCGCTAACCCGCATTTTTTTCTTGCATTTGGCGAAAATCTGGTACACTGACCGTGCGTTCGAATAGAACCGGGCAGTTGTAGACTTTGCCCCAAAGCACAAGATTCTGCTAGTAGTCGCTCCGATTCCCTTCAGCGTAATTCAAATCGATTAGGAAATAAGATTCAAATGGAACAAGGCACAGTAAAGTGGTTTAACGACGCGAAGGGCTTTGGCTTTATCTCGCGCCAGAATGGCGAAGATGTTTTTGTGCATTACTCTGCGATCAATTCAAACGGATTTAAGAGTTTGCAAGAAGGCCAAGCCGTGCAATTCAACGTTGTGAAGGGACCGAAGGGCTGGCAGGCTGCTGATGTTCAGCCGCTGTAGGAGCGAGCGCTAGGTTATCGACAGAAAAGGCAGAGGAGAGATCCTCCGCCTTTTCTGTTTCTGAGGCGATGGCTTTCTCGCGCCCGATTTTCGGCGTCAGCCAGCTGGTAATCAGTCTTTGCGAAGGCGGCTGCTGGAGTGCCGGAAATTGGCTGAGTCGTGTCTCTTTAACACGCAATCAGCTCTATTTCCACCAATGCGTCCTTTGGGAGCCGCGCGACCTCCACGGTTGAGCGAGCTGGGGCGGGGCAGTTCTGCGTCTGAAGATATTCCGCATAGATTGCGTTCATGGCGGCAAAGTGGGCCATGTCTTTCAGGAAGACAGTTGTCTTCACGACGCGGGAGAAATCCGTGCCTGCGGCGGCGAGGACGGCTTGTAAATTTTTCAGGACGCGATGGGTTTGATCTTCAATACCGCCTGCGACCAATTGCCCGGTCGCGGGATCGATGGCTACTTGTCCAGAAGTGAATACCATATTGCCGACGCGAATTGCCTGCGAGTAGGGCCCGATCGCAGCCGGCGCCTGCGCGGTATGGATGGATGTTTTTTCTTCGCTCATATCGAAAAATTGTACTCTGTGCAGTTGGAAGTTTCCTGAGTCCACTCAGATGAAAGAAGGATGGACGGGCAAGGGTCTGTGACCCGCTTTTGATCAGGGCGTCCAATGAACTTGGGGTGGAAGAAATGATGGATTGCTGGTCGAACAGGTGGGCGCGGGTCACCGCGCTGGCGGCGCTTTCTGTTGCCTGGGTTCCAGGATGGTCGCAATCCGCTGTGCGGGGACCGGCACAGCAGGATATTAAGACCGCTCACGATGGTGTGGCGAAGATCGACTGGAATGCTCCATTGCCGTCGGCTGCCGAGCTGAAGGATCGTGTTCTAAAAAACCTGAAGCAGTCCGAGGCAGAGCAAGAGCGTTATGTCTGCAAGACAATTCGCGAAGAGGATGACACCGACAAGAATGGGACCGTGAAGCAGCGTCATGTGCGCCAATACGGCATGTTTTTCGTGAACGGCGAGGAAATCGATGAGTTAACGGGCAAGGAAGGCAAGCCGTTGAGCGCGGATCAGAAAAATAAGGAGATGGAGCGCGTTCAAAAGGAGATCAAGAAAGATTCGGATGCGAAATACATTGCCAAGCGAGACGCCCAAGACGACAAGCAACTCGATACTTTGCTGCATATGTTGCGATACTCAAACGGACACCGAATTGATCGCGGGGGACGTTCGACTCTGGCTTACGATTTAAGCGGAGATCCGAGCGTCCATCCCAAGGGTGTGGAAGAGACGTTTTTGCATGACATGTCGGGGACCATTGAGGTGGATGAACGAACGGGCGAGCTGGTGGATCTAAACGCTCGCCTGGATCACGATGTAAAGATCGGCGGTGGATTGCTGGCAAATCTGCATAAGGGATTCTGGATCCATGTACGACAGCAACGGTATCCCGATGGCGTGTGGCTGCCTGAGTTGGTAGAGGGCAACGGGGACGCGCGAGCCGCGTTGTTCTTCCATCCGTACTTCAAATTCAAACAGACGATGAATGGCTGCGCTCTGACGACAGTCACGACAAGTCAAGGTGCGTCTTCGATTGCGAAGTAAGCGTTTCGCCAATATGGGCGACTCGCTTTAGCGCGATGCCGTGGTTTGCCGGACTAGAGTTTTTGCTGGCGCTGGACGTCGCGAACACCGGGGAGACGTCGAAGCCCGTTCATGAGTCGAATCAAGTGGCCGACATCGTAGGCATCGACTACGAACTCAACGAGCGCTTCTGCTTCTGTGCCGGCCTTGGTTTCAACAGCGCGGATATTGGTTCCGTCATCTGAAATCACGGCGGTCATTTCACGAAGCATGCCCGCGCGGTCGTCGCAATAGACAATCATCTTGACCGGATATGTCGCGCGCTGTGGAGTACCTTCTTCATCCTTCATATTCGCCCATTCAACAGCAATTCTTCGATCCGACTCATAGAGAAGATTTTGCACGTTAGGGCAACTTCGCGCGTGAACAGCTACGCCTTTTCCGCGGGTGACGTAGCCGACAATTTCTTCGCCGCGAATCGGATTGCAACATCGGGCGCGATAGACTAGCAGGTCGTTTTGCCCTTCCACGGTGAGCGAGTCGGAGCCCTTGCCGAAGAAAACGCGCTTCACGGCATCCGACATACCAGAAGCGGACTCCGCCTCCGGTTGCTGCGTACTTGTTGCTCCGGGTATGAGGCGATTCAACGCCTGACGAGCAGAAAACTTTCCAAATCCGATGCCCGCCAACAAATCGACGGGGTTTGCCAGGCCGTAATCTGCGGCTGCCCTGGCGTGGTCGGCATCGGTAAGTTGAGTCAAGGAAATTTTATATTTGCGAGCTTCACGATCGAGCAGTTTGCGGCCAATTTCAATGGCGCGTTCGCGCTGATGCTCATTCAGCCAGTGTTTGATTTTGTTGCGGGCGCGCGAGCTCTTGGCAAATGTAAGCCAATCCCGGCTGGGCGTATGGCCGTTCTGAGTGAGAATTTCCACGATATCGCCGTTGCGCAGGCGCGATCTGAGCGGCACCATTCGCCCGTTGACTTTCGCGCCGGTACAGGTATTCCCGACCTCCGTGTGAATGGAGTAGGCGAAATCGATTGGAGTCGCTTCTTTGGGAAGGACGACGACTTTGCCTTTCGGCGTGAAGGTATAAACCTCCTCCGGATACAGATCGATTTTGAGAGTCGAAAGGAATTCATTGGGATCGGTCATGTCGCGTTGCCACTCGACAATTTGCCGGACCCAGGCTAGGCGTTGCTCATCCTTCGCATTGACCGGTGAACCGCCGGACTTGTATTTCCAATGTGCGGCGATGCCTTCTTCGGCGACGCGGTGCATTTCCTCGGTGCGAATCTGGACTTCAAATTGATGCCCACCCTCCGCCATTACGGTGGTGTGCAGCGACTGGTAGAGGTTGGGTCGCGGCATGGCGATGAAATCCTTGATACGACCGGGGACGGGACGCCAGATGCTGTGAATCAAGCCGAAGACGGCGTAGCAATCCTGCACGGATTGGGTGATGACCCGAACAGCAAGGAGGTCGTATACCTGATCCACTGTGATTCGTTGCCGCTGCAACTTTTGGTAGATGGAGTAGAGTCGCTTGATGCGCCAGTCAACGCGGGCAGTGATGTTATGTTCGACGAGGCGCTCGTGCAGGATTGCGTCAATATTGCGGAGAAACTGTTCGCCCTGTTGCCGGTTGGCTTCGACGGCGGAACTGATTTGATCGTGGCCGACAGGATCTACATAGCGAAATGACAGATCCTCGAGTTCGCTGCGGACTTTGCCCATGCCGAGACGGTGCGCGAGAGGAGCGTAGATGTCGAGGGTTTCTCGTGCGATGGCTTGTTGGCGCTCCGGCTGGAGATGTTCCAACGTGCGCATATTGTGAAGACGATCGGCGAGTTTGATGAGCACGACGCGAACGTCCGACACCATTGCGAGGAGCATCTTGCGGACGTTCTCTGCCTGGCGATCTTCACGATTGGCGAATTGGATCTTGTCGATTTTGGTGACACCATCGACGATGTGGGCTACCTGTTCGCCGAAGATTTCAGCAATTTCGCGGCTTGTCACGGGGGTATCTTCGACTGCATCGTGAAGCAGGCCGGCGGCAATTGCGGTGGAGTCCAGCTTCATTTCGGCCAAAACTCGAGCTACTTCGAGGGGGTGCAAGGCGAAAGGGTCGCCAGAAGCGCGCTTTTGACCGGCGTGATGTTTCAGGCAAAATTCGTATGCCTGTTGAATGATGGCAATGTCATCACTGGGACGATTTTGGCGCACGGTCCTAAGCAACATCTCGAAGGTCTGAGCGAGTTGTTGCTTGTCGGCATCTGGAGATGCCGCAGCGGTGTGCGCAGTGGCCATAATTGATTTTATGTTATGCAGGAAGATTTACGGCACATGAAGTGTGGGCTATGCCGCTGAGGAGTCGGGAATGTGCGAAGATGACCACTCAGGCACGGGAAAGGCGAGAGGAAATTATGTCGTCTAAGGCAGGTCGAGAGAAGGTTGCAATTCACGCGGAAGGGCAATCGAAGAGTTCCGGGACAGGCGCGGGTGGCGCTGCGGAACCCGCGATCAAGGCTGGATCAAGGCCGGACACAATCGTGCGGCCCAGCGGCAGAATTAGCCGGCGGGCGGCCGCCCGGGTGCGAGCCGGCCACCCGTGGGTGTACCAATCGGACGTGGAGGAGATGATCGCGGAGCCGGGTCAAGACCGGGTGGCGCCGGGTTCGCTGGTTAGGGTGATCGACGAAAGGGGTGGCGCGCTGGGCACAGCGATGTACAGCGACACTTCTCTGATTACCCTGCGAATGGTGACGCAAGAGTTGATCGGCGACCGCGGCGACTTCCTGGAGTTAGTGCGCCGCCGATTGCGACGGGCTGTTCAGATGCGCTTGGACGGACTGCAGCCGTTGCCTGGGACGAACGCCTGCAGGCTGGTGTTTGGGGAAGCGGACGAACTGCCGGGGATCGTAGCGGACCGCTATGGCGAACTGGTAATTTTGCAATTGCTGACGCAAGGGACGCACGTTGCTGACGTGCGAGCTGTGGCTGTCGATGTCTTTCGTGAAATGTTGGAGCCGGAGACGATTCTGGAACGGCCGGATGCTCGCATTCGGGAACTAGAACAGTTGTCGGCGCCGTCGGCTGAGCCGCTCTATGTGCGGAACGCAGAGAAGCCGATGTTTGCGACAGTTTTTCACTTGAATGGACTGCATTTCCATTTCGATGCAAACGGGGGACAAAAGACCGGAGCATTTTTAGATCAGCGAGAGAATTACCTGGCGGCGGAGTCATATGCACGCGGTCGAGCACTGGACGTTTGCACGTATCAGGGTGGGTTCGCGCTGCACCTCGCTCGTCAGTGTTCGCAGGTGACCGGTGTGGATGCGTCAAGGGCTGCGTTAGAAGTGGCGGAGAAAAACCTGAATGTAAACCGGGATCAACTGGCTGGACAGGGAAGTGGCGTGGAATGGATCGAGGCCAACGCGTTCGATCTTCTACGGGACTGGAGCGATGCCGGTGAGGAGTTCGACACGATCGTGCTGGATCCACCGGCGTTTGCGAAGTCAAAGCGGGCAGTGGAAGGAGCATTGAGAGGCTACAGGGAGATGAACCTGCGAGCGTTGAAGATGCTGCGACCGGGAGGGAAATTAGTGACGTGCTCTTGCTCGCATCATGTGCCGCTGGTGGAATTTCAAGCGGCGGTCGCGGAAGCGGCGAGTGATGCGGGCAAGCGGGTGCGGCTGCTGGAAATTCGAGGAGCAGCACTCGATCATCCAGCCATTCTGACAATCCCTGAAACGCAGTATTTGAAGTGCCTCATTTGTGAAGTTGATTAGGCGAGGCCGGCGCGTGATTGATGGGCATGGATTGCAGCGCTGATCTCGAGGGCAACAGCCAGAGCGGCACGACCATCCTGGGCTGTAACTTCGGGCGCGGAACGTTCTCGAATCGACCGCAGAAAAGACTCCAACTCGAGGCGGAGGGGCTCGCCAGAGGAAATCTCGAGCTTGCGCATTGCAAATCCAGGTATGGGATGGGCCGCTTCGACAGGCTGGAATGTGACAGCAGGAAAGTCACGAGAGCCGGGTTGGCGCAAGTCAGGGGTCTGCAGGGCTGGAACGTCAATGCAAAGAACATCCTGGCGTGCGTAATCGACGGAAACGTATTGGTGCGGTTGAAAGAAACGGATTTTGCGAACGCGCTCTGTGCTGACGCGGCTGGCGGTGAAATTAGCGACACATCCGGATTCAAATTCGATGCGAACATTCGCGATGTCGACTTTTGAGGAAAGGATTGGCAGGCCGACCGCATGCAGCTCGCGAATGGGTGACTGGGTCCAACTGAGAACGATATCGAGGTCGTGGATCATGAGATCGAGAACGACGTCAACGTCGAGTGCTCGAGGAGTAAAAACACTAAGCCGGTGCACCTCAAAAAAAAGCGGTTGATACAGAATGGAGCGAACTGCTCGAACCGCGGGATTGAATCGTTCGAGGTGGCCGACCTGAACGATGCGCTCATGACGCTGTGCCAGAGAGATCAAATCGTCTGCCTGCTGGAGGGTTGCGGTGAATGGTTTTTCTACCAGGACGTCGACACCGGCTGACAAGAGCTCCGACGCGACGGAGGCGTGGGCTGATGTTGGAACGGCAATCGACGCTGCGTCGGGAAGCTCCATTGAACGAAGCAACTCCGATGTTGAGGTGTAGATGGGAACGCAATATTCCGCGGCGAGACTGGTCGCCGCGGAGGAATTCGGTTCGACGATCGCGATGAGACGGACTGGAGATCCTGCATCTGCGAGTGCTCGCCAGATGCGCAGATGATTCCGACCAAATGCTCCAGCGCCGACCACCACGACTCGAGATGAGGGTAGATCGGGCAAGCGGCGCAGCTACTTTCCTTCGACTGCGCGAAGACAGCGGGTATAGAGTTCCAGCAAGTGGCCGACCTGATCCTCAGCCTTGGGGTTGCCGGCGGCAACAAACCCGGCTGTTGGTGTGGTGGGACGTCCAACACTGGCGGTGACGGCAACAAACTTTAAGAGATCTAACGCGATGTCCTCATTACGGCGGGCACCCATGCCAACGGAGAGTTGTTCCATATGCAATGATTTCCTCCAAAAGGCGATGCTAGCAGATCACGTGGAAGGATGAGAGGGAGTCGGGACAATTTGCAGGGTCAGGCGTCGCCCACGGTTGCTTTAAAACTCAGAAAGAACGTAACAGACGCGGCCGACGATGCGATCCGCAGGTTGTTCGTTGGGGGCCAAGGCGATGAGCAGTACCGGAATCTGCTGGTTCCGAGGACGAAGGACGAGGCGGTCTGCCTCATACTCCAGGAAACATAAGTGCAGGGCATCCGACCCGCGTACGGCATAGACGGTAGGAGGCTGGAGGCGGTAGGGTGTGAGCGAATTGTAGTGACGGTCGATGACAACGATAAAGTGCTGGCGTAGAAGAGGCTCCATCGCAGCTGCCTGGATGGCGTCTACACGAACGGCGACGAAGCGCTGCCAAAGATCTCTGCCCGGGAGAGGATGGGCACGGGAAGAGTGGATGACGGCATCGGGTACCTCAATAGTGTCGATAATTTCTGGCGATTGAATGCGGGCGGAGGAGGATGCGGCGGTATGTGTTACGACGGCCACGGTTTGTGTTAGCGAGATGCTCCATGGAGGAGCCGGGACGGCGGGCAGCAAGTCTGGGGGCAACAAGTCCATAATCGATAACTTTTGGGCTGCGAGTACGCGATCGAGGCCTTCGAGACTGAGGGAGCGTTTTCGATTCAGGAAGTTGGAGATATGTGCCTGCTGGAAATCTGTAGCGCGGGCAAGAGTGGAGCCGGTCAAAAGTCCGCGCTCGATTCTGCGAAGGATTTCCAGTCGAAGGTTCTCATGAAGCGTCTCAAACTTCATGTCTGTACTATAGCACTAAGTTATTTATTATATAAATATATATCTATAAGAAATATTATATTGGGAAAATTATTGGAGATTGAGACCATTTCGGGGGCAGTTAATATCTTAAAGTAATTTTTGTATTGACATATTTCTATCGACATAGTATTACAAACAGACTCCCTCGGTGGTAGAGAGATGAACACTGTTGACCTCCTATTCTCCCAAATCCAGGTCATCACGATGAAATGTCCCCGGTTCGCCTTGCTGCCCCATTTTGGGCGACTGTGGGCCACTTCAAAAGCAGCCGATTGAGCTGCGCTAGGCCTCGCACCGGCCAGAGGAGTTTGCTTGCCGGGATCGACGCACGTTCAGGGACGCGGATTGTTCCTGATCGCCCAGCCTTGGGAGTGCATTTCAAAAAGCCAGTGTTGTTCACGCAGAAGACGTGCCCGTTGGGCTAATGCCGAACCAAAGAGTTCTGCGGCCAAGCAGTCTTCGCAGCCGCTCCCTTGGGACGAAGGAAGAACCGAGTCTTTGCGGGGAGCATTGAATTTTTTGCCTTGGAGATCATTACGTCATGAGCCAATCTTGCTTACACCTGAAAATCTGTGAGGGTTGCGGCCGTCTTTGGTTGCGCAATCACACAGTCAGCGAAGTTTACTGCCGTCTATGCACAGTTCATTTTTCGGACTTCCCTGCGCCGCGCAGTCGCAGACCAAAAGGGCGCCCGCGCAAGGGTGGACACCCTGCGGCGATGCATGCAATCGAAGGAGGTTTGCGATGAGTGCGGCATTCCCTTTATACGACTTGCAGGCCTCCGAGCAGGTTCGACTTGTCCCGATGCAAGCTCGATCGACGCAAAGGCATGAAGAAAAACAAAGCAGAATACAACCCAAGCCTGAACTGGCGTTCTACCGGAAGTACACGGAAGCAATGTTACGAAGATATGTGCGGCTTTCTTTGACCGTTGGGAGAATGCCTGCGCTGCTGGGTCATGATGCATTTCGGGGAAAGATGAGTACCTATCGAGTGACGAGTTTTGAAGACTCTGTAATTTTTGTGTATGACGTGGAGAAATGTTTGAAGAAGCTGGATGGGTTTTCGCAAGAACTGATCCGGCGGATTGCGCTCCAGGAATATACGCAAGGCGAAGCAGCTGGGTTGTTACGGGTGAGTCTGCGAACCATTGTACGAAGATATGGAGAAGCAATCGATGCGCTGACCCACATTTTCCTCGAAAATCGACTTCTGAATGTAGATCCGATGGGAGAGTCAAGTACATCACGATGACAGATTTAGCAACTTAGTGATAAGAAGGTAGATAGCAAGGAAGTGCGATGGCGTGCTATTGTGCTTCAGTCTGTTAGCCTTAAGTCACGGTGAAAGAAGAAAACAGGTTGGAGGATCGATGACGTCAGCATGGCTGATTTCGCGATCGCCATCCGCCAGCTTTCAGACAACAGTTTAGGTTGAATTTGACGCGAAGAAGATAAAGGGGCGACCAGCGATGGTAGTCTCTTTATCTTCTTCGCATTTGGGACAGGTGGAATGGCGTGTCGAAGGGAAGGTCGAGCCGACGGGCTCCTATAAAGAAGCAAGTCACTCGGAACAAAGAGCGAGCCCGGGCTGGTGTGCAGAATGCTGATACGAAGTTAATTTTGGAGACGCAAGAGGGGTATCGGGAGCTTGCCCGGTCCGCGGTACTTGCCGCGTGGCCACAGATTCTGCAAGGGCTGATCGAAAAGGCGATGGGTGGCGGATATCAGCACACAAAACTGCTGCTGGACCTATGCGAATTGGCTACGAAAGAGCCACATGATTCCGACGAGTATCCCAGCGAACAGCTTTGCGATGCCTTGCTCAATAATTTACGATTGCGGCCACCCGAGTGAGTACGGAAAACGCTGCGTGCACGTCACACATTTGAGTTACGAACTGAGGGGACAAAGATGAAAGAGACAGGAAAGCAACGAGATCGATCCATAAGGGCGGGGCTGAAACATGTGCCAGCAATTTCGTTATGGCGATTCGCTGGCTTGGCTCTGTGCATCGCGTTGATTGTACTCCCGATCCGTGCGCAAGTAACGACAACGAACGTGCAGGACACGGTATACCACGCCGACGGAACGACAGCAACAGGAACGATCTTAGTGAAGTGGCCGGCATTCGTGACAGCGGGTGGGAAAACAGTAGCGGCGGGAAACATAACTGCGAATATCGAGTCAGGTGGACAGGTCTCACTCGCTCTTGCCCCCAATGTGGGAGCGACCCCGACTGGATCTTATTATACGGCCGTATATCATCTTGATGACGACACGGTAAGTAAGGAGTACTGGTCGGTACCGAACGTCCAGTCCACGACAGTCGCTGAAATACGCAGTTTGGTCATGCCCGCGAGTGTAGCGGTGCAGACCGTTTCGACAGCGCAAATCAATTCATTGCTCGGAAGTTATTTACCCCTTAACGGCGGAACGCTGAAAGGCGCGTTGCAGTTACAAGCTGATCCTGTGACCGCCATGCAAGCGGCAACGAAAGATTACGTGGATAGTACGATTGCTCCTATCGCCGTAGAAGCCACGAATGTTATCTCGTCGGCGCCGAAAGCGACTCAAGCTGTTCAACAGCCGACTGGCTCGAATCTAGCGGTCAACATATTTCAGGGGAGTTACTACGCGAGCCAATTTCAGACGGGAAGTCTGAACAATGGCATCTCCAACTTGATGAACGGCACAAATTGTTCCATCAACTCTCCGAACGGGCTGAGCGGCTGCACAGTTAACGTAGACCCGACCTATAAGAACAACGAAAATCCACAAGGCTACGGTGCATATATCTTCGGCAACAATACTCAGAATCTGCCATGGCCGATGAATACGCATGCCCACGATGTAAGAAACGGAGTGACGGCCGATTATTACGAGAACCCATTTTCAGTGGTTCCACAGCAAACTGCAGGCCAGGTTATCGCTACTGCCTACACCTTGGATTATCAGAAGTGGCCTACTTATCAGGGTAACGAAGCCAGTTCCGAGTATCTGATGACGACCGATTATGCTGGCGGGTACAACTTCGACAATTACTTTGGATCTGGACAGCCCCAGTACTTCTTTAAGACCTACTACAGTAATCTTTCGATGGCGACTACGAACTACACCTCGGGTCAGCAGGAAGCCATTGAAAATGTTGTCAACTGCCATGGCACGGGAGACTGTCTTGCCATGACTACTCTTTTGACTTGTGATGGGGGCATGAATACGGCCAATGATGAAGGGTGTCATGCAGGAGACTTCCAGGTCACCGAAGACCCAGTTGTCTATAAGGGGGTCATGCAGGCGACTGCTGCAGTGGGTGCAACCCTGGTCAGCACAAACGGGACAGCCGGACAGGGAACAGAGGGACAGGACCGTCAGCTTCTGGACACAAACCCAGCCGACGTCATCACAGGCAGCTCGATCACGGGATACGCAGGGGCACAGAACACCGGACCGTCAAATTCCAGTGCAGTGAATCCGATCGTTGCTATCGATAGCAACGCGAACTTTCCTGTGTCGACAATGATCCAACTATGTTACGCAGGCACGGACAATGCAGCGGGAGGGGCCGCTGGATGTACGGCTGGCAGTCAGCCGGTCGGGGTGATTCCATCGGCGCCTAATAAGATCAATCCGGCCGCCTCGATCGTGACGAATGTAGTGTCGTCCTATACAGCAACTGCTCCGCAAACGGGCTTTCCTGCAGGATTCTGTACGCCGAGTACCCTCCAGTCCACAAATTCCGGTGCGGCGTGCTATTTGCCGCCGTCAGGGACGGCTTGCATCGCCGATCAGGAAGAGTATGAGACCGCCAACTACACCTACAACTCTTCTACTCAGCAGGTCACGTTGTTTAACCTGCGGTTCCCTCATTTGAATGGGGTGTTCTTTGCGCACGGAGGCTTGTGCGGCTACGGGGTAGAGTCGCAAGCCGACGTGTTCACGGGGGACGGTAATAACAACGGAATCAGTCAGGTGTTTCCAGTGGAGGGGTCGCCCAATTCGACATCGTTTTACTACATTAGTCAGCGGACAAATCTGGGATATACACAGCCTGTCCTTGGGATTAGCAACGAAATCACAGGCGGTGCCGGGGAGAATGGTGGAGAGTGCTTCACGCTGAATGCATTTCTTTTCCAGCTCCAGAGCGATAACCATACAGTTCTCGTCGCATCGAATGTGCCCTTCAACTCCGGTGCGGATTTGTCTCCAATCAATGGAATGACGTTGACCATCACGACTCCGAACTCGGCATACAACGGGAATTATGTAGCGAGTTGGGGAGTAGCGAACGGCAATAGCAATGAGTTTTCTTATTACTTACCGACGACGCCAACCGGAACGGCCCCGACATCGGGAACAGCATCCTTCTGTAATACCAGTTACAAACTGTATCCGGCGGTTCGCGTCAACAGTGTCCTCAATACGGCCACGAATAAGGTTGACGGCACCATGACGACCATGCCCCTTCCGATTGCCTTTGCCAGCGGAGATCCGGTGATGGAGGCCCATTATCCGTGGATCTTTACCGGCCATGATACGGGAAGGGCAGTAAATCAGTTTTTGCCGCGCATGTATAACGGTGGCCCGCTCTATGGCATGAGCTATGGATACTTGTTAAGCGGACTTCCGTTTAGTGGGTTTACGATCAACAACGCGACGGACCAAAGTCGCTACCTTGGATATGGCGGCACCCACGTCCCACCGGGTGGTGGTTATTACTTAGGGGGCGAATGGTTCGATTCGTTTGTTGCCGCGCAAGCTCCCGATCAGGCCGTTCTAAAAGTGGTCAATTGTAAGCCAGGACCAGTCGGTTGCAACAATTATAAGAGTAACTTCAACGTTCTGTTGATGCCGAATGGCAACCAAGCGCTCAATTACGATCCGAATACCCTGACTTGGACGTTTGGCGGTCAGTACAATCCGATTGCGAACCCGCAGATCAATCCGGTTGGATCTGTACAGGCGAACATCTTCAAGGCGGTTACAGCTGTTGGTATCAATGGAGCCTACTTTTTTAATGATGGCGGTGCTATTGGAATCACAACCAACCCAGCGAATCCGACCTTTGGCAACTGGTTCGCAAACTATGCTTATGGGTTTGGGGCGCAGAATACCAAAGTCATCGACGGGTACTTGTATCGGGGAGCCACTGCGAATTCTATCGACTGCGGGACGGGCACGGGGGACACAAGCTGTACCTTTACCCTGGGAGTGCTAAATGCAGGAAGCGCGGTGAACTCGCCTTTGATTGTGGCCTCCGCATCAGTTACAACGCCGAGTATCAATGTGGGATCGGGGTCCCCGGTGTCGCGCATTGGCTACTACACAACTGGGACCGTTACTCCATCCGCGGTGCCGGCCCAGTCCTGCAACGATCAGACATTCGCGGTGAGTGGCCTTGTCGCGACAGACAACCTGGGGTCGATCCGTCCGCCGGCACCCCTGGGAAATCTGAGCATGAACGGGTATGCGAGCGCGGCGAACACTGTGCTGTTGCATTTCTGTAATGCGGCTACGGCGAGTGCAGTGCCTCCTGCCGGGACGTACACATTTCTCGCGATGCATTGATGCGGCTCCATCTCTGGGGTCATGAAAGCAAAAATATTCAAGAGCAACTAGAGGATGGCTGAAACGTGCGGGTGTTCAAGCGCGTCTGGAAGCCTTCGTGTTGTGTCGAATCGGGTGTTCTGAACTCGACATGTCTTGAGTCGCGATAACAACTGGAGAAGCGATGGGTCTGGTCAACGGTTTGAATGCTATTAGCTCGCAAGTGTGGGCAGTCGTCTTGATTCTGCTGGGAATTGCGGCGTTCGGAATGGCGTGTCTGTGCGGTCCAGCCGATGTTCGAGCTGCCCTGATGAGCTCTGGGACAGGAATGATTGGCGGCGGTATTGCCATGTTTCAGCACCAGCCGAAAAGTTCACAAATCAGTAGCGAAATCACCCCTATGGGGAATTAGGAGAAAAGATATGGCCACAATTCCGGTGAAAGTTATGCAAGGGAAGCAGAATGGGTTCGAGAGTTTTCTATCAGCTGCAGCCAAAGACATTGAGAAGGTGCTGAACGTCGGAATCAATATTGCGACCGCCGAGCAGCCGCTTATCAATCAGCTTCTGCCGCCCCAGTTTGCAACTGCGGAGAATGCGGCAACGGCGCTGATCAAGAACGTAATGCTGACGACGGAAGCAAAGTACCAGGCGCTGGGGTCCACCGTGTCGTACCCGCAAAAAGTTGCGGAAGTCGTCGCGATTACGGGTGCCGCTTTGATTCAGATACTCGCGGGCATTGGGGTAACAGCCGGGCAAACCGAGTTGACTGCATTAGTCACCGGAGCTACAAGTTTCAGCGTGTTGCCGACCGCAGGGTTAACGATACTGAATGCTGCATCGAACGTTCCAGCGAATTAACCTAAGAGGTGGCGAGAGAAAACAATGTTACTTTTGTATGATTTCTTCGACAATCACATGGAAGCCGCGGGCGCGCTGTTTTTCGGCTTGCTGACCGTTGGAGCATGCATTGCTATCGCCGTTGCGCTTAACGGTTCTATGTAGTCTGCGGCGAACCTGATTCGCAATAAATTAAAAATATAGAGCTTTCACTTGGGGCTGTGATGTTAGTGAACAAGTGTCTTTCCAACGTCGAGCAAGCAGCCATTGACGCACAGCAGATTGACCTAGAGGGTCTGGGTACGACCGAAAACAATAGAGCGTTCTTGATCAATCCAGATAACGGCATGCATTACAACGTATTCGTGGAGGTCTGGAGATGGGCGAGGCGTCATTTGAAGAGGAAGCATGGCGATAAACATCGATAATGTGAAGAGTTCGGGCATTCGTCAGGTGGATAAGTTCAAGTTTTACGAACAGATGGAATGGGGCGATTTGATTTTCTGCTGTGGCCAAGAAGCGATCAGCAAGGAGATCGAGACCATCACGCGTTCGCCGTTTTCGCACGTCCTGATGGCGTGGCTTCCAGGCGGTGCAACGCAGTGGTTGACGTTGGAGTCGACCTTTCATCGAGGCGTACACGTAGGAAAATTATCCGACTATGTGGATGCCTATGACGGCGATCTAGTAATGACTCGTCGCCCGGTGCTGACGGCTGCCGAACAGATGTCGGCGCTGAACGTCGGGCTGAGTGTGCTGGGGGATGCGTACGACTGGCAGCAGGAAGTATCCCTTGCAGCGCACAGGCTGATTCATACGTTGCCGATCGACAGACCGCAGAAGGAGTTTTATTGTTCGGGCCTGCAATATTTCATGAGCCTGGCCACGCCGTACCCGCTTCGACGGCCGGGGGCGAATTATCCAACCCCGGAGGATCTTTGGATCGACCCAACGGTCATTCCGATTTGTGCGCTACCGAATCCTCGTCAATCACGCAATGCTGATTGCGGGGAAGCCCAAGTCGCCTGAAGCGCTTTGCGGGAAGCGGGACTTCCAGGAGGCGCAGCGGGATTCGTTTGCAACCGATCGTTTGGAAATCGAATGGAAAATTTAGAGGAGTGGCAAGAGGAGGCAACTTTCTGCTCGTCGGGGCGAAGCGATCTGGAACGCCTTTTGTGGCTCGGGCAACGATTGGATTTTCGCTGTGTCGAACTGGGTGGGAATGGCTTGTCGCTGGGGCTTGCGCATGCGCTCCTGCGGGTTCGGGATCGACGCGGAGAGATTGTTCCGTTGGAAGCGAACACTGCGCAACAAGCCTATGAAGCGAGACGAGGCCGGCAAAATATCGTTCTGAAGGCGCGACAGATGGGCATTAGTACCTGGGTCGCCGGACGTTTCTTTCTAAAAACCATTACGCAGCCGGGAACACTGACGGTGGAAGTGGCGCATAATCGGGAAGCCGCGGAACAGATTTTCCGCATCGTTCACCGATTTTACGAGTTGTTGCCAGAGGGATTGCGCCGAGGGGTGTTGCGAACGTCGAGAGCAAACACGCGACAGATTTTGTTTCCGGAGCTGGATAGCGAATACCGCGTAGAGAGCGCTGCGGACGGAAATGCGGGTCGTGGAATGACGATTCAAAATCTGCACTGCTCGGAGATTGCTCGGTGGAGTGGTGACGCCGCGGAAACAATGGCGAGCTTAAGTGCGGCTTTGGTGCCGAATGGGGAATTTGTTCTGGAATCAACCCCAAACGGAGCATATGGCTATTTCTACGATCAATGGCAACGTGCGGAAGAGACGGGAATTGTCCGTCACTTTTTTCCGTGGTGGATGGAGAACGCGTACACAGGGCATCCGGTTGAAGAATGTGAATGGACGGAAGAAGAACGTGCGTTTGCGGAAATGAATCGGTTGCGGCCGGAACAGATCGGTTTTCGAAGGCAGCTTCAGACAAAGTTTCGGAAGATTGCTGCGCAGGAATACGCCGAAAGCGCAGACGCTTGTTTTCTGGCGAGCGGAGACTGTGTTTTCGACCTGGACTGCATCGCGAGACGTGCGCGAGACGTGCACGAGCCAATCGAACATCGGTGCAACGGTCAAGTATGGATCTGGTATCCGCCGCAACCGGGACGGAAGTATCTCGTTGGAGTCGATCCTGCGGGCGGTGGTACGGATGGAGATTATGCTGCGGTTCAGGTGATTGAGCAACGTACTGGATTGCAATGTGCGGAACTGCGGGGGCATCTCGCACCAAGGGAATTGGCGAAACAGTGTGCGGAACTGGCAAGAGAATACAACCAGGCATTGCTGGTGGTGGAGCGCAACAACCACGGCATGGCTGTACTGGCATACCTGAGTACAATTGAACGCTATGCTCCGATCTATGAGGAGCGCGGGCAAGGTGGCTGGTTAACCACGGCGATCACACGGCCTGCGATGATCGCGTTGCTGGGCGCAGCACTCACAACCGGTCCGGAGATATTCTCCAGTTCCAGGCTGTTGGCGGAATGTCGAACATTTGTCAGGCTGCGGGATGGGCGCACCGGGGCGGCTGCAGGCGTACATGATGATTGTGTGATGGCCATGGCGATTGCGTTGCAGGTGCGTGCGGACATAGCCGAACCTTCGCGGGCGCTTCGATAGCGAAATCGTTGGGGTTGGGAGCCATACGATCGCCGGCTGAGAGCGGAGCCTGATCCACCTGTTTGGCTGGGTCGGCGATGGCTGTGATCCTGGGATGGTTCAGGTTCTCTCCGGGTTACAATTCGGGAGCGGGCACCTTCTCGTTGGGCACCGTTGAAGAGCATTGAAGGAGCGAAGCTTCGGGTGGCAGTGATTGCGGTACAGCAGATCCGGCGGATGCGTGGCGGTGCACAGAGTCATCTAATACTGGGCTCGGACGGCCACCTGTATGTGGTGAAGTTTCAGAACAATCCGCAACATCTGAGAGTGCTGGCCAACGAGCTGTTTGCAACGCGGCTTGCCGAAGCAGTGGGACTTTCTGTTCCTGCGACGGAAGTCGTGGAAGTAAGCGAGTGGCTGGTTGAAAACACTCCGGAACTGTACATGGATACTGGCCGCCAGCAAGTACGCTGCGTCGCAGGACTGCAATTTGGATCTCGATATGTAGGGGGCTTGATGCCGGGCCAGGTGGTGGATTACCTTCCGGAAGAGCAGCTGGCCGAGGTACGGAACCTGACCGAGTTTGCAGGGATGTTAGTGCTGGACAAATGGACTTGCAACAGCAATGGCAGGCAGGCCGTGTTCCACCGGAAGCCTCGAGAGAAGCGATACGCGGCCAATTTTGTGGACCAGGGATATTGTTTTCATGCCGGGGAGTGGAGCTTTCCCGACGCACCTCTGCGGGGAGTGTACGGCCGGAATCGGGTGTACGCTGATGTGACCGGCTGGGCTAGCTTTGAACCCTGGCTGAGTCGCGTGGAAGGACTCGAGCCGGATACAGTATGGCAGATTGCGGAAGCCGTTCCTCCAAACTGGTATGGGGGAGACTTGCGGGAAATGGAACGACTGACCGTGACCCTGCTCGCTCGACGTGAACGCGTGCGCGATTTGATTGTGCAGTTTCGGGAGAGTTCGAGGATGCCATTTCCGAAATGGATTGGGATGGAGAGCGGAGATGGAAAAGGGCAGTTCCGGGAGCAGAAAAAGTTAGAGAATGAGGGAAGTTGAAGGGAATGGGTAGGTTCGCAGCCGAGCTAGTCAACGGAAGGAACGCGAAGCATACGTGAACAGTGAGCGCATCCAGTGCGAATTCTTTCTGGTCCGGTACGTTCCGGATGCAGTGAAGAATGAGTTCGTCAATATTGGCGTGGTGCTGCGTGAGGCCGGGCGACCGGAGACGGCGCGTGTGCGCTTTACACGAGATTGGGCGCGGGTTCGATGCGTGGATCCGGAAGCCGACACGGGAATGCTGGAAGCTCTCGAGTACGAAGTGCGAGAGCGCCTGTCAAGCGGAGCCACTGAGACTGCGTTGATGATGAAGGCCCTGGAAGACAGCTTTTCGAACATGCTGCAGATCACCGAGCCAAAGGCGTGCCTGGCGGATTCGATCCCGGCAGAGATGGAGCAGCTGATCCGGATGTATATCGACAGCAGGAAACAACGCGACACGCGGAGAGCCAGCGGACGGCAGGCCATCTCGACCTCGATCCGCAGGCAATTTGAGGCGGTGGGCGTGTGGAACGTGATGCGCAAGCGCATTCAGGCGGCGATGTATACCCAGCCTGGGGATCCGTTGCGGATTGATTGCGGCTATCGACCGAACGGCGTGATACGCATGTTTCATGCGGTCTCTCTGGAGGGCGACCTGGAGGCAGCGAAGGTGCTTGCGTTCAGCGCTCCGCAAATTGCGCAGGGAGTGAGCCGGGTGGAGAATGCGACCCTGGAACTGACAGCGATTGTTGAGCCCTTGCGCGGTCTGCTGGGCAAAAACTCGGAAGAGATTCTGGCGACTGGCGTGGAAGAGGATCGGGTTGAACAGTACCGATTCGGCGTGGAGACGATGGAGCGAAACCAGATTCGGGTAATGACTGTGGCCGATCTGCCCCGCATCGCAGAGCGAGCCCGGGAAGAATTGCGAATGTAGGAACACGGACGAAAATCTTGTTGCACATGAAAAGCGTGGCCTTGGCCACGCTTTTTTGTTTGGGCGAAGCGGAGATCGCTGGCCTATTTCCATCGACAAGTGAATGACAAAAGAGAGAGAGGCGGAGACAGTGAGCTGGAAAACAATGCTCGAAGGGATTTGGAGCGATCAAGCGGCGCGCGGCGAGGGCCAACCGGCTGCCGAATCTGAAACCGATATAGCAGCTGCACGTGTCGATGGAGCGCAGCGCAAAACCGTGCCCCTTCCCTCTATCTTGGGGCCGGTGCGACCGCCGAATGCGTTATTGCCGAAGGGAACGCCGGCAAACCTGCGGCGTTTCGCAGAGAGCCCCGTTCCACGCCGGGCCATCAATGTCATCAAGGATCGCATTGCGAGCATGGATTGGCAGATCCAGTTGCGACGAGGGTACACGCTCGACGATGTGCCCGATGCGCACGTGAGAATGGAAATCCTACGAAGAACGCTGGAAGAACCCAACGATTCGGATTCCTTTCGTTCTGTTGTGGAGCAAGCACTGGAAGATGCACTCGTGGGCGGTTTTGGTGCAATTGAGATGGAAAGAACCGACGATCCGGCGCGCCCTTTCGCGCTGTGGCCCGTCGATGGAGCCACGATTCAGCTAAATGCCAATTGGGATGGCGATCAGAGCTCCCCGCGTTATGCGCAGAACACAAACGGAATCGGGCCAGGATCGAAAATTCCGCTGTATGACAACGAACTTATGTATATCCGTCTGAACCCGCGCTCACATACCCCGTTCGGTTTGGGGTCGCTGGAGGTGGCCTTCGAAGCCGTGAACAGTTTTCTGGCGGCACACCGATATGCGGGAAGGCTTGCGAGCAATAGCGTCGTGCAATATGCGTTGTGGCTGAATGAGACGACGCCGGATCATCACAACCGGCTGCTGCGGTGGTGGCAGGATGAAATCGAGGGCACTGGGCGGGTGCCGTTGCTGACATGCGAGCAGAAGCCTGAGGTGTTGAAGTTTACGGGCGGCACAGATGCGGAACTTCGGCTGCAATGGCAGGAGTTTCTCATCCGCATGATCGCAAATGCCTTCGGACTTCCCCCGATGTTGCTGGGCCTGGAAAACGATGTGAATCGCAATACTGCCCAGGAAATGCTGGACGAATCATTTCGCACAACGATCGCTCCGATGGCGCGCATGCTGGCCGAGCATTTCACGCGGGACCTGTTTTGCAAGCGGCTGGGATGGCGTGAGTTTGAGTTCGTTTTCAATGATCTCGATGTTGGAGATGAGATGGAAACGGTACAGATTCAGACAGCCTTGCTCAAAGCGGGGATATTGACCGTGGACGAAGTGAGGGCGCAGCGCGGATTACGCCCGCTGGCACCCACCCTGCAACTGGAGAAAGCCGCATCGGATCCGCAAAGTGCAGGAAGCGAGCCATAGGCTCGGCACGAGGAACGACATCGCGGGCTGCAACCACAGCCCGCATAACATCCACATCACCAACGAGAAATACGGGAGAGCACATGAGACTGGACGCAATGGCGGTCGAGTTCCCGGCCATTCAAGGGCACCCAAACCGGATGCCGTTCGAAGGAGTGCTGACGCTGGTCGACGTGCCCAGCGATCGCGCGCCGAGTGGATCACGCGGACACCGCGTGACCCTAAGCCGGACCGCAGCGGAGGCAGCATTGCCGTCGCTGCTGGGTATGGCGGTGGATTTTCGGCCAGACTGGGACGGCCACGACGCCCGCAGCAAATGCGGAATTCTAACCTCCGCAGATATCGTCGGTCATCGGTTGATGGTGGGCGGATATCTGTATGCCCGCGACTTTCCTGAGGTCGAAGCGAAACTGCACGACCTGGCTGCGGGAAGTATGGGCATGTCCTACGAACTAGCCGATGCGCATGTCGAAGATATGCGCGCTTCCATCTGGAAGCTGAATCGGGTGACGTTTACGGGAGCTGCCATTTTGCTGCGGGATAAGGCAGCCTACCGGCAGACGTCGTTTCGCCTGAAACCGCACGG
Organism: Acidobacteriaceae bacterium; assembly: GCA_049692235.1. Lineage (GTDB taxonomy): Bacteria > Acidobacteriota > Terriglobia > Terriglobales > Acidobacteriaceae > JAKAAZ01. Next base: position 72,251 of record JBAVOQ010000203.1, read on the forward strand.
AATGCGTCGCCATGGAGTATCCCTGGCAGCGTATTCCGGCGCGGCTTAAGCGGAAAGCCGATGAAAACCAACATTCCGAACGCAAGCCACTGCAGGCAGCTGCCTTCCGGTGCATGTTCGGCACCTACAGAAAAAGGAGCAATCAGTATGGAGCAGGGAGCAGAACGTTCTCTTGAAACATTGGCATTGATGCTGGATCGACTTGCGGGCGCGGCGAGCCTATTGGAACAGACAGTGAACCGTCTGGAGGAACAGCACCTCACCATGTCGGGGCAGGTACAGAAGATTGTCGCAACCGTTGAGCAGGCGCCTAATACGATGCAGCCGGGTAGCGAGCGCATCTACGAATTGGAACGCAAGCTTCACGAAGCGGTGATGCAGATCGCGGAATTGCGGGCCCAGGGTACTGCTTCCGTTCCGACGGGACGGAAAACTGTGACCGCAGCGACGATTTCTCTGCTGGCCAAGCAGGGAATTTCCTCACTTGAGTCGATCGAAGCCGGATCGCTGGATGCAGCGCTGTCCGGGCTCAGTATTGAGCAACGGATTGCAGTGAAGTCGCAATTGCTGCGCGCAGGAGTGCTGAACTAAGCCGGGTTCCCGAATGCGGGAATCAGTACGGTGAACCGGGCAACTTCAGTCGTTCACCGAGTGATTTACGCAGCATACGCGTGCCAGGCTTTGCAGACTTCCATATCTCAGCTAACGCAACCACGGCCGAAGGGCCAGTGAAAGGACAGAATGAACGCCAATTTCCATGACATCCATGCCGCCGCAGATTACATCGGGCCAGGTGCGATCGAAGTCCCCATTTATCAGACAGAAATCACCGACATTGTCCGTCGTCGGGGACTTTTTGGGCAACGCATCAAGCAGGTACCAGCGACGGGACATCCATCGCGTTATTTCGAGCAAACAGGAATTCCAGAGCCTACAGCTGCCAATGGTTTTGTAGATCCTCGGAACATCTCTGCGCCGGTTGTAACTCCTGCGCGGGTGGAACGAGCTGTTCCGCTGAAGGCTCTGGTAGCCCAGATCAATTACAACCTGTTTGATGTTGAGTTGGGAAACCAACAGAGCCAATTCGCCTACCTGCAGGCGAAAGATCTTGCCGACACCATCGAAGGCGTGATGCATATTCACGACCTTGCATTGTGGAATGGCAATGATACTTCGCTGAGCAGCCCTACGACTGTGCAGTATTTTGGGGCGGCCGGCCAGATTGCCGCGAGCGGCAACACGACGACGATTACCACGACCGAATTGATTGTAGACAATCTGAAGTCGACGATCGCGCAGATGGTGGCAAACAGCAATTATGCAGTTCGTCCGACAGCGATTTACGCCAATCCTGTTCTGCTGGATTTGATTGATCGAGAGATGAAGACCGAGTTCAACGTAGTGTTGGACACGAAGGAGATCAATGGCGGATTCAGGGTGAAAACTTTGATTACGCAGGCGGGCGAATTGCCGTTGATTCCGGATTGGTCTCTCAGTTATACGGGCACACCTGGTTCGGGAAGCGCGCTATTGCCTGCGTATATCGTGACCGAAGATTTGATCGAATACCACTGGTTGAGCGATCCGAATCCACGAGTGTTTCAACTCGGGGTGCCGGGCTCACTGGCGTCACAATATGTTGTGGTGAAGTTCGGAGCGCCTGTGGTCAAGATGGCCAGCGCGGGTGCTCACTTCCAGGTGATTGTGCAGAGATAACGCGAGCAAGCGGACGGAACGTGCTTGGTCGATACCTGACTGGCCCCCAATTGCGGGGCCAGTATTTTTTGTGCAATTGGTCGCGAATGGCGGCCTCTTGAAATGCTTCCGGAGGACATCTTATGGGATACCTGCTGCCGACCGACTATGCGACTTATGGTCTTCCGGCGGATACAACGGACGACTGGATTACGATGGCTTCAGCATTGATCGATTCCTATTGCCATCGAACCAGTCTGAATCCGACTCAGTATGAGGAACGGCTGCGCATGACCGCCGGAGCGCAAACAGTTCGGTTGAGCTACTTGCCCCTGGTCGCTGTCGCACCCAGTACGTCACCCTTGATTTCGGTCCAAGCGCGCTACATCCGGCCTCGCCGAGGAGAGATGATCGATCCCGCGTACGAGCAAATCGCATGGATCTTCGGTTTGCCGGGCAGTTGGAGCACGCTGAATCCGGCGGATGTGGATTGCGTGCCCAACACGGGCGAACTTACCTTCCCTATGAATATTCTGGGCCTACCTTATAACGAAGTCGATATTGTATATACCGCCGGTCTAGCGACGATCCCATATACCGTACAAGTGGCATGTGCGCAGATTGTCAAAAATGCGCAAACGACTCCTGGGCTAAACGTGAAGTCCAGCAAGATCGACACCATGCAAATGGAATATTTTTCCAATTCTTTAATTGACCCACAGGTAGCGGCAATGCTGCAGCCGTATGTGGCGACGTTGTTGGGGTGAGCGATGGGTGTCGACTTAAGTGTACGAAATGCTTCGGCAGCCCCACAGCGTGCGGCTGATGCTCTGCTGCGTTGCCTGGGTGGCAGGGCGGTCCTGTTACGGTTGCCGACAAATGCTGTGAGTGGCTCGGACGCGGAGCAGTTGGGAGCGGGCAGTCCTTCCTATGAAGACATACCGCTATCTCCCGCTGTTTTTCGCCGTCTGCGACCGAAGCTACGCGACGGCAATGCCAACCAATATGAATTGCTGATATCGGCGGCGTCGGTTCACGCACAGCTAGGTCTGATGGAATTGGCATCGACGGACCAGTTATTTGCCATGGCGACCGGCGTATTTGTAGATGGTGAACTGATGTTGATTGAGTCGGCCGCCGAAGCTGAAGCTTTTGGCTGCCCTTACTTATATCGGCTTATTCTGGCCGCGCCGCAAAATCAGACATTGTAAGAGGGGAAAGTGTCATGCAAAACGCACAAAATACTTTCTACATTACATTGCGCAATCGCCTTGTAGCGTTAAATCCAAACCGAACGATCTATCTGCGCGGAGTTATGAGGCCAGGCATTCTGGTCGAAAGCAATGAATTCGTTGTAGCTCAGCCGCCCTCGGATGTATTTGTACTGCGATGGACTGGGCTCCACAATGATCCATATCTGTCGGACGTCCTGCTTCAAATGGAATGCGAAATCGCATATATGACAGAAGGCACAACCACAAATCTAGGTATGGATCGCGGAGCCATGTTAACGCAGATGGATGTCGAGCTGATGTCTTTGCTTCAGCCGAACACCGCGCAAAAAATGACATACGCTTCCGCAGCGGCGGTGCCGATGGAGACCCAGATCTTCTGGTCTGAGGTAAGCTTTCAACCTCTAAAGGTTGAGCGCGATCGTCTGTCCCGTGTTGCTACAGTGTCGGTGTTTAGCTATGAAGAGCCGGGGGAGCAATGAGCACAACTGCAATCGTTCCATTACCACTGACGCCGCCGATTGTGCGCAGGATTCGTGCATATTTTGCCCCGGTAAATCGTGCTGCGGGCATTCCAGCAATTTTCGATCCTGCGCAGAATGGAAGCTTCAATCTAGATTCGCCGCCGGCACCCTGGCTGGATCTAGGATGGTTGGATACATTCCAACGCAAGACAGAGTCGAAGGTTACTCCGTTACGTAGCGGCGCTCCTGGGTTCCCCTTATCCCAGGTGCGGACTGAGATCGATTCGATTATCTCCATAAATTTTGTCAATTGGGGAAAATTGCAGATGGCGGTGACAGCAGGTTCAGAGCAAATGAATCTGTTGGCGGCCGCGGCTAATGCGCCCGCAAATGGCTCTGGAGGAATCGCTGGGAGTGCGGTGCCACTCAGCAGCGGAAGTACAGCTACCTTCCTCAGCCTGGCTTCGAACCAGCTTGCCAGTTTCTCTGCCGGTCAAATGGTTGTCGTCGACATTGATTATTCGGGTCAGACAGGTTATGTCGGCAGCGGAATTAGCGCTGCGTATGTTAGCTCTGCCAGTGCCGTCAACTCTGACGTTAACTACATTCGCAGAGTAAGTTTCAATGTGGCTCGAATCATTTCTGTAGCTTCAACGGGGCTGCAACTCGCACAGCCGTTGATCGCCGGAGTGCCGATCGCGGGAATGTCAGTGCAGCCTATTCTGGGCTTTGTCGATCGCGAAGGGAGCAATTTCTTTCAGGAGTGGTCTGGATTGCTTGTCATTCCAGGTGAGCAGGGAGACAGGATCCTATTTCATTATCCGCGATTGCAGATTTCTTCTGGCGCGGGTGAGGCGGTGAAACCACTGCACGCTCCGCTGGAGAAAGTTGACACTCTAGGGCGAGTCAGTCAAGTAGCTCAGTTTCGAGGCCTACCCGTTACCGATACAAACGATGGAGCCCAAGTGGTATGTTTCCGGAGCTATATACCCGCGGCGGCAACCAACCTTTGGTGATGAGAGCGCTTCGCAACGGACTCGCCCAGGTTAGACATGGAGATGCTGGATGAAAGTCACAATTGATAATCAAGACGGCAAGGGCCCGATCGACTACTCGGCAGCACTCTGCGCCGATCAAGCATCGGAAAAGGCTGTTGTGATCACACGAGCACTGAACCAGCCGACGCTCGCGCGACTTCATTTTGACTGCGCCAGCAGCGGTTTGGAGGTGCCAGCGACAAATGCGTTCGCCGTGATCACGGCAGACAACGGAACATTCCTATTCACCGGATATTTTCCTTCAGCTGCAGAGCCCGTCTTTGCGGGGTATGGCTCCACAGGCCCTCACTACAGGGTGGTAGCCAACGCACTCAGTGAAGATTGGCTACTGAATCGCGACGCGGTCCCTCAAACAGCGCCGCTTCTCGGTCAGACGGCAGGCGAGATGGTCGGAATCCTCACGAATCGAGTCAATCCGTCCCTGGTCCAGATGAATGGACTCGAGGATATTGGGACCATCGGATTTTTTGAGCCGATGCCTAGTTTGCCGTGGTCGGAGAATGTGGCCGCGCTTGCCAACCAGGCACGCTCGGCCTATCGCGTGCTCAATGGTCAATTAACTTTGGCTCCGGTGGGTTCGACCGTCCATGCCTTGGACGATACGATCGGCGCGCTTGACTTTTCCACACCGAGTACGGCAGAGGCCAAGCAGGTAGTCAATGACGTTACGATCACAGGGCTGAGTGAGCCGCTGCAATATGTGACGGAATTGTTTGAAGGTGACGGAGCTACCGTTCTTTTTCAATTGCAACGGGAGCCCTATCGAGTCGTCAGGCCAATTTTGTTAAATGAAGAGTTCGCAGCCTCCAGCTTGAATACCTCGATTTGGAATGTAAATGATTCGGGAGGATACCTGACAGTGGGGGGAGGCGGTTTGGCGTTGGGCGGGGGCGTTGGGACAGACGGTACGACAACTCTGACAGCGATCGATCCCGTAGAGCTGGGAGGAGAAGTTGTCATTGAAGCTGGTTTTGTCCAGTTAAACAGCGGAAGCGATGGCGTTGTCTGTGGCTTGTATTCCGGGGCGATCGGGATTGCTAACTGCCTGGCAGGCTATCGAGTGCGAACAAGTGGATCCAACACAACTCTTGTCCCATTAGTAGAAGGGAATGAGGTTGGCACGGCGTTCACTCTCCAGGCGGGACACAGCTACATTCTTCGCATTCATGTTCACAGTAGCGAATTACAGCGGATGTTGAATAGCTACTTTTCATACGGGAGCAGCGGTCCAACTGTGTACGGTGGCGGGACGGTCCAGTCGCCACTTCAGCTCCTGTTTGAACTGCAGGACATGGCTTTGCTGCCGTATGTAAATATAGGTTCGACCATTTTGTACGATGGGACGATTCCGACTTCACCTGCGATAGCTTCCTTTGCCTGCGTCAACAGTCTGAATCTGCAAGGCAACATCGGATACTTCAAGGTGACACAACCGGGAACGATGTGGGTTGTGAGCACTCCATCTTCAGGAACTTCCTTCACTCGCAGGATTGGCGGCAACACCCAGGGCGCGGATTGTAATGTCTTGAGGAGCGGATTTCTTCATTTCTACAAACTTGCGATCCCACAACCCGGCGAGATGCTGGCCGTCACATACCGAGTGGCGGCGCCGTCTGTGGCACGATTTGCGAATGACGCGGTTCCTCAGCCCGGTGGAACGGGTATTCCAGCAGTGTCGCAATGGGTCGGGCACGTCGTTCGTCCGCCGGCCCGAAGTTCGATCGATTGCGAAAATGCCTGCCAGGCGTTGCTGAATTTTTCTTCGAACCCAGCAGCGGCTTGGAAGGGATCCTATCGTTTTCGCAATCTGCAAAATCAATCGGACATCTGGCCGGGAGACGCGCTGTACTTCAACTCCCCGGCAGCGGGGATGAATGTAAGCGTCATCGTGCGTCGAGTGATGATTGAGTCGACGAGCAGCTCGCCGGAAGTACTGAATTATGTTGTAGACTTTGCCAATGATTGGGCTGAAACCATTGCAATGAAGCTGTCGAGCGCGATTTCCCCAGACGTGTATTTGCCTCAGGAGCCAGAGACCACCGCGGGTAACTACCTGGCAAATCTGAATGCGCTTGAGGTGTCTTCGATCAGCACGACGTCGATCTCTGTCAACGCGGGTAGTACACCTCCCAGCGGCGGCGGCTTTGAGGTGCGGAGTCAAGATTACACATTTGGCCCGACAGGTGGCGAAGGATTGGTGCTGCGAAGCCCAGTGCCGAACTTTTCGATTACGCGTTCGGCTGATGAGGAACAGTTCTTTATCCGGATGTATGACGGGTCTACACCGCCATTGTATTCTCGAGTTTCCTCCGCCATTTTCACTAATGCGCCGACGACCTAAATAGCGAATGGAACCAATGAAGGATGGATTCAGATGGATGAGTTTGAGGTGACGGTGCTTTCAGATTTGGCAGCACTTAAGAGCCAAATGGCTTCTCTTATAGGATTAGGGCAGCCGGGAAGGCTGACAATGTTGGAGCAGCGGATGGAGCAGCATGAAGTTTACTTGCAGAGGATGAAAGGCTGGGTTGCGGCTTTTTTTGTGGCCCTAACATTGGCTCACATCGCCATTGATTACTTCAAGCACTAGCAAGAGGGTGAACGTGTTCGCTGTGGCTTTAAGTTGCGTCGAAAATATCGACTCAGGAGATGAAGGCAGTCGATAGGTTCTACGCCGGAGTATTCGGGCGTAGAAGCAGTGGAATTATCTCGTGTAACTCAGAGACGAGTGACAGGGCAGGCCGTTCGGGGCATCCAGCCAGTTCGGTTCCTTGGAGCAAGATCAAGTTCGGGATGTCTGCCGCAGCACCTGCCTGAATATCTGAGCATCGATCGCCGACGAGAACCGACCGCTTCAGGTCAATTTTGTGATCGGTCGATGCTTTCAGGATCATTCCAGGTTGAGGTTTGCGATCTTCGCACTCATTGCGATAGGGCCCGACTCCATACTCCGGATGATGTGGGCAAAAATAGTAGCCGTCCACGCGGACGTCCTGTCGCAGGAACTCTTCTGTCATCCAATTCATGAGCGAGTGGAAATCAGTCTCAGAATAGAGTTGTCGCGCGATTCCAGACTGATTGGTGATGATGATGAGCGCATACCCCAGTGCCTGGGAATGTCTGCATAGATCGAAGATGCCGGGCGTGAACTCTACCTGGTCGGGCCGATACAGATAGCCGATTTCGCGGTTGACAACTCCATCTCGATCTAAAAATAAGCCTGGCCGAAGTTCTGTCATAGGATTGCCGTTTTCATTGCAGGCCAACTATCACCAGTTAGCTCGCGAAATAAATCTGTTCCACAAGCAAACAAAATATATCACGGCTGTCCGGTAAAAGCTGAGCTCTGATCTTGCAACCCATATAAAACAAGCACGTTATGGGCGTTTTGTGCTTGCCGCGATTTGAAACGCGTGCCTGCATCCTGGCTGACCACGCAAGATGA
>JBAVOQ010000204.1:0-2006 GCA_049692235.1 Acidobacteriaceae bacterium
GACCAGGTTTCCAGAACACGTCACTCGAAATGCGCGTTGACGATTTAGCATAAATCGAGAACGGATCGCTGTATTCCTGACTCCGTCAGGGATGCACCCCTTCGATAAGGAAACCCGGCCGATTCACTCCTCGCGCAGTAGGATCGAAGGATCGATCGACAAGGCGCGTTGCGCCGGAATCCATGTTGCCACGAGCCCCAGCAAAGACATGGCCAGAACAACTCCCGCCAACACCAGCGGATCGCGCGGCGTCGCTTGGTACACAACAAACGCCAACACCCGGCTGGCCAGAACTCCGAGCAGCATTCCCGCTGCCGAACCAATTGCCAACAATTTCAATGGCCGTCCCAGCGCCGCTTGCAACAGCTCCTTGCGCTGCGCGCCGAGCGCAACACGGATTCCCAACTCCTTGAGCCGCTTGCTCACGGAGTACGCGGCCATGCCAAAAATGCCGGTAATGGCCAGCATCGCGCCCATGATGCCCAACACCCCCAGCGATACCGTCGCCAAACGCGATGGAAACATCACTACGTACAGCGCGCTGATCCAGGTCTCCGTCTCGGACGGCAGCCCTGAGTCCAGTGCGCGCAGTTTGCCTCTTATGGCCGCAGCCAGTTGTTGCGGATCGCGGCCGAAATCGCCCTTTGGCCGCACCACCAGAAAGGTTTGACTGGCTGGCGATTGCAACATGGGCAAAAACATCGCTGCCTGTGGCTCTTCGGTAAGGTTCTGGTATTTTCCGTCTTCGACGAGACCCACCACTTGGACCCGCGTTCCATCCGGCAATTTGAAATACCTACCCACTCCGTCAGTGACGGAACCAAGAACCCTGCTTGCGAACTCCCGGTTCACTACCGCTACACGCGGAGCGTTGCTGTCGTCATGCCATGAGAACGTCCTGCCCGCTAACAACGATGTGCCGGCTGCCTGAAAGTACTTGGGAGAGATGTCGAACTGGAATGCCGTTCCAGCGGCATTCGATTGCCTCAGATCTCTGGTTTCATCCTTAAAGACAGTCGACTGAACCTGAATCTCGCCTAATGGCGTTGAACTCGCCGATCCCACTTGCGCCACGCCGGGAATCGTTTCTACCGCTTCGATCATCCGCCTCTGCATAGCCGGCACTCTGTCGCCGCTGTAACCCGCCATCTTCAGATCGGTATCTGCAAGGATCGCGTTGCGCGGCTCAAATCCGAAGTTGCTGTGCAGCGAGCGCACCAGCCCACGCACGGCCACTATCGAAGACGTGACGAGAACGGCACAGACAGCGATTTGCAAAACCAGAAGCACATCGCGGAGTTTCATTCTCCGCCCGAGCCTGGCGCTCGACCCCGACTTGACGATCTCATATGGATTGGCCCTGAGCACTTGGCGCACCGGAACGATACCGAAAAGGAATCCGCTCACCAATGCCAAGGCCAAAGCTACCAAATAGACATTTGCGTCTGGACTTACAGGCACATTGATGTTAAACCCGGGTAATGGCTGCCACACACTCAGCCGGCGGAGCAGCACTACACTCCCCACCAGTCCCACAATGCCTCCGGCGAGTGATAGCAGCACGGATTCCGTCAATAGCTGCCGCAGAATGCGAATGCGTCTCGAACCAAGCGCGAGCCGCAGAGCAACCTCCCGGGAACGGTCGGCGGCGCGCGCCGCAAACAGGCTGCCCAGGTTGGCGCACGCGGCCAGCAGAATCAACCCCGCCAACAACATTAACCCAGTGAAAAACGCCCGTGCCGGACGGCCGAGGAAGTCGCCATAAAGGCCCGGACGGGCCAATGTAAAACTTTTTAAGCCATCTTCCTTTGGATAGGTCTTTGCGAGGTACGACCCAACGGAGTTCAGATCGGCGACCGCCTGTGCGGGAGTCACGCCCGGCTTCAGATGTCCGATCACCTCAAAAATCCAACGCACCCCGCGCGCGTTCAAATTGTTCTCTCCATCCAGTTGTTCCCGGTTGATAAGCGGCACAAAAAAATCGGGAGAGAACAACAATGCCGTCC
>JBAVOQ010000205.1:0-1570 GCA_049692235.1 Acidobacteriaceae bacterium
CATGGGGCGCCGGGACGCTATTCCCACAGCCGCTGCATCTTCAGCTCGAATCCGGCAATCGGACCCTCGCCGTGCAGACTCTCCGGCTGGAGGAGGGTCTCGGGCTCCTGTCCGGGCCGGTAGATCATCGCCAGCTTCCGCTGGGGGTCGATGAGCCAGCCAAGCTGGGCGCCGTTAGAGATCCAGTCGCCCATCTTCTTCTCAAGCTCGCTGATCGCGTCGCTCGGCGAACGAAGCTCGACCACAAACTCCGGGCAGAATGGAGGAAATTTACTTTGCTCCTCCAGGGTCAGGCCATTCCACTTCTCCAGCGAAAGCCAGGCGGCATCCGCCGCGCGCACCGAGCCGTCCGGGAGCAGGAACCCCCCATTCGCATTGAAGGCAACGCCCCGCCCGTCCCTTTCCGTCCACAGATCGAGTTCGCGGGATAGGTAGCTTTCGCGATTGGAAGTCTTGCCGCCAGAGGGAGTCATCACGATCAATTCTCCGGCAGGATTGCGCTCAATCCGCAGAGAATCGTTGGCGGCACAAAACTCAAGTAACTCGTCGTCGCTGAGCCGGCGCGATGGGCGCAAAACCAGTGGAAAAGAGATCGAGCGGATGGAAAGCTCGCCTCGTTCCGCGGCCTCATCCGCTCCAAAGAACGCTTCGGGTTGCGCTGCGGGATTTGCGGACATGCCGCACCTCCTGCCTGCGATTCTACGCGACGACGTCAATCCCCATCGATCGCGCCGTTCCCTTAATGCTCTTCACAGCGGCTTCGACCGAAGCGGCGTTCAGGTCCGGCATCTTCTGCTTCGCGATCTCCAGCACCTGGGCCTCGCTCACCTTGCCCACCTTGTCCTTGTTCGGTGTGCCCGAGCCTTTGGCCAGGTTCGCGGCTTTCTTCAGCAGAACCGACGCCGGCGGCGTCTTGGTGATGAACGTGAAGGTGCGATCGGAATATACGGTGATGACCACCGGGATGATCAGCCCGGCCATCTCCTTGTTCTGCGTGCGCGCGTTGAACTGCTTGCAGAACTCCATGATGTTCACCTGCGCCTGGCCCAGCGCGGGGCCAACGGGCGGCGCCGGCGTCGCCTTGCCGGCCTCAATCTGGAGTTTCACCTGCGTTGCTACTTTTTTTGTCGGAGGCATTTCAAAAACCTTTCAGCTGTTAGCTTCCAGCTTTTAGCCGTTAGCTCATTCTTCGTGTTGCAAAAAGTCCTTTGCTGCGCGTACGCAAAAGCTAAAAGCTAACGGCTAATAGCTACTCTTACGCGATCTTCTCCACCTTGCCGAAGTCCAGCTCCACCGGCGTCGAACGCCCGAAGATCGTCACCATCACTTTCAGCGTCTCGCGATCCTCGTTCACGTCGTCCACCACGCCGTTGAAGTTCGCGAACGGCCCTTCGGTGATCCGCACCGACTCGTTCTTCTCGAACTTCACCTTCAGCCGCGGTTTATCCTTCGAGGTGTCGCTGCGGAAGAGGATCGAGCCGACCTCATCGTCAGTGAGCGCCACCGGCTTGTCGCCCGTGCCCAGGAAGCCCGTCACCCGCGGCGTGTTCTTGATCACGTGCCACAGGTC
>JBAVOQ010000206.1:0-14810 GCA_049692235.1 Acidobacteriaceae bacterium
TTGCCGATCATCACGTCGAAGGTGCCCGGCACTACCTTCCAATGCATATCTTCATCCAACAGCATCAGGTCGTCTGGCGTAAGCTTCATTGTCACGGTTTTAGTCTCACCGGGATTGAGCGCCACGCGCTGAAATCCACGAAGGTTCTTCACCGGAATTGCTACCGGCGTGTAGCGTTCATGCAGGTACAGCTGGACCGTTTCCACTCCGGAGCGGTGGCCGGCATTCGTCACGTCGAAACTGACTTCCGCATTCCCTGATGGATAGATTTGTGCCGGGCGAATCTGCAGATGGCTGTATTTGAACTGGGTGTAGCTGAGTCCATAGCCGAACGGGTATAGCGGCGTGCCTGGCATGTCGGCGTAGCCGCCATCATGACTCCAGGCCTGCTGAATCCAATATTCTTTCGACGGTTTGTAGTTGTAGTAGTCGGGAAGCTGGCCAGAGTTTCGAGGAATTGTAATCGCGAGACGTCCGCTCGGGTTGTAGTCTCCAAACAGAACATCCGCCACCGCTTCGCCGCCGCGTTCTCCCGGCTCCCACGCCTCGACAATGGCGGGAACATGGGCTGCCGGCCACGGAATCGAAAGCGGTCTGCCGTTGATGAGAACCAGCACAACTGGCGTACCGGTCGCTTGGACAGCCTTGATCAGGGCTTGCTGCGCGCCTGTCAGATCGAGGCTGGCCACATCGTAGGCTTCTCCATCGGTGGGTGGAGCCTCGCCTCTGCCGCCGTTGTCCGGATGCTCGCCAACGACGACAACAGCCACGCTCGCACGACGAGCGACCTCAACCGCCTTGGCGAAGTCCTCTTTGCCGCCGATCACGTCGCAGCCCTTCACATACATCACTGGCGTCGCGGGTGAAACCGCTTGCCGGATGCCATCGAGCACCGTGATCACCTTCTGCGGCACCTCTGCCGGGGAGTAATCCCCCAATTGATTCCATCGATCGTCAGCATTCGGGCCAATGACGGCGATGGACTTGAGATCCTTCTTGAGAGGCAGCAGATTGTTCTCGTTTTTCAATAAGACGATACCTTCGCGTGCGGCCCGCAGCGCCAGTTGCTGGTGTTCCGGGGAATGAATTACGCGCTCGGCCTGGGCAACGTCGACATACGGATGATCGAAAAGTCCGAGGCGAAATTTCAGTTCGAGCACTCTTCGAACCGCGCGATCGACCAGCGCTTCGGGAACTTTTCCTTCTTCGACATTCTCAATCAGCGGACCCATGTAGGCGGGCTCATACGTAATGTCGAGATCGACACCGGCGCGCAATGCCAGCGCTCCCGCCTCTTTTTGTGCGGAGACGATGTGCTCGTAAAGCAGGGTGTCAAATCCATTCCCTTCACTGTCGACGATTCCCTGAAAACCCAGTTCGTTGCGAAGAATTTGCGTGTTCCACTTCTCCGATGCATGTTCCGGAACACCTTCAATCTCCGGATACCCGGCCATCACGCCCAGAGCACCTGCTTTGAAGGCCGCAATCCACGGAGGCAGAAAATTCTCCCGAATATAGCGCTCGGAGAGTTCGATCGCGCCGCGCTCCATCCCACTGACAGGCTCACTCTGCGTCGGAAAATCTGTCATCAACGCCACCACTTTGTCGGGGGCATCGATGTTGGCCCCTTGCGCACCCTCCACAATATTGGTCGCGATACGCGAATCCAGATATGGGTCTTCGGTATAGCCCTCCATGTTGCGTCCCATGCGCGGGTCACGATCGGTCTCCAGCACCAAAGTCGAGAGGACGTGAATGCCGGTCGATCTTGCCTCCTGTGCGGCGGCCGCATAGATGGCTTGCACCAAGGGCATATCAAACGTGCTGCCGATGGAGAGGCCTTCCGGGAAAACAGTGGCTCCTGGGAACATGGCGCCGTGGGTTCCTTCTTCATCCTGTAGCAGAGGAATCTTGAGCCGCGTTTGTGTGGTTGCAATTTTTTGCAGCTCGTTAAAATATTTCACCTGTTGCGACAAATTGTTCAGCTTGATGGTATCTGCCAAGGTGAAGAAGCCGGCTCCGGGGCCAATCTCATCGGTATAGGTTCCGGAGGTAAACTTGCGCGCTGCTGCCATCTTTTCTGGAATTGTTTTTCCCAACGCGTCGACATAGCCGCAAGGCAGGTTCAACTGCCCTACTTTTTCTTTCAGCGTCATCCGCCGCATCAAATCATTGACCCGCACCTGGATTGGCTGTGTCTTATCCAGATAGACTGGCGTGGCAGCGCTGGATTGTGCTTCGAGCTGAAATGAACCTGCGAGTGCGACAAACAAAAGGGGCGCGAACGCATGCATGACAGCTCGAAACCAGATGGCATTACTGCGTCGGGATCTATCCTTCTGCCACACGCTGCCGCCGATGAGGCCGATGAACCTGAGTTTTTTCTGCGCCGCCATTAAGTTCACACTTTCTTCATCCTGCAATTGTGATCTGATAGGAGCCGTTACCGCCTTGGCGATTCAGCCACCGATTCCACCGGATCAAACCGCGCTCAAGCCGGGCCCGGTGAGATTTGCAGTGTGCAACTTGCCATCTCGCACCTGAAATAGTCCTGGAAATTTCTTGAGCCAAGGCTGATTCGCCGATGGAACATATTCGCGTCCGTTTGATTCCAGCGTGTCGATTTTGGCAACGTGCGCTGCGATGCCCGCAGACTGGATGAGCGAGGCGCCGGGGCAGGTCAGGTCCTGTGCCGTCATATACATCTTGAATTCCTGAGCCGCTGCATTCAGCACCATGGACTGACTCTGACCCTTGCACGCCTTCAGCGCGACTCCGGTATAGCCAATTTCGCGCCCTCGCTGGAGCGCGTCGAAACCTGTCAGAGACTCATCCATCACCACTGGTTTTAATTTGGAAGCAGGAAAGAGATTTTGCGACGGCGTGGCGACAAGATCGCGGCGAGTGGGCTGCTCAATAAACGTAATGCACTGGTAGCAGCTGGGCGACGCCTTTTGAATCCGGTGCATGAAGTTCATCAGGTAGTCGACATTGGGACACTGCTCGTTGAAGTCCAAAGAGTAATACCGGCGGCGAACGCCGCGCTCGGTCTCCACCCGGCTCGCGACTCGGTCAATGTGCAACACGCGAGCGATGTCGGCCTCAAGATCGTTGCCGTTCAGTTTGATCTTGAGATGCGTGAGGCCGTCCGCAACGATCCATTCTGCAAGCGTCTGGGGAAGACCGTCGTGCAGTCGCTTTTTTACATCCGCGGCATCAATTGGATCCAGCGCGCCCACGGAGTGATTGCACCACAACCAGCGCTGCGGAGCGCGGAGAAGATATTGGCTGGGATATTTCCCTTTAAATTCCGGCGTCAGATAGTGCGCCAGATCGTGCGACATAAACTCCGGACCATAGGTCAGGTAGCAATTGAGACCCTGGGCCTTGCCGAAAGCATCATGGATGGCGGCATCGAATGGACTCCCGGTGACGATGGTGCAGAGCTTCGGAATTGGCTCATCCAGGTGCATTTGCTGCGTGACTTCAGTTGCGGCACGCAGATATTCCGGCTCAAGTGCGTAATTGATGTCGATGGGATGGCCTACTTCGGTGTACGCTTCGGTGATGTTCCGAATCCGTCCGGCGAGCTCCTTCATTGCCTGGAGCGTTGTCCCATAGGAAAGAGTCTTTGATGGAAAGGACCATAGATTGCCCATGGTCATCGAGCCGAATCCGCGCGCCACATGGCCGGCGACGGTCTCGACCGTGCAATCGACATTCAACAAAGTAACCTGGTCGACACTGCGGCCGCCAAATTGATATGGAGTGCGATATGGAAAGTTTTCATAGCTGATATGGATTTCCTTGACGCGAATGTCAGTCGGCTTACGTCTGGACACCGCGTACAGCGGAGCGGAGGCGAGCGGCGAAAGGCAAATGGCGCTGGCAGGAACCGCTTTCAGAAAACTTCGCCGCGTAATTTGAGAACGGAACGCCACAATGAACTCCTTCGGGGTGAAACTTGTTACGCCTGTTGGTAAGTCTCGCGTAGCAGCGATTTCAGATAGTCCAGGCCTTGCTTGGCGGCTGCCATTACCTGGGGAACGGCATCGCGAGAGATCGCGACCCCGCGATAGTCAGCCACACCGGGAATCGGAAATTCCTCCTGCAACGAGATCGGTCCGTGAAAATTCGATTCCGCCAGGGTCTGTAAGAACTGCCTCCACGGCACAATTCCCTGCCCCATGGGACAAGTCTCGGTGCGCCACCGGCGCTGGCCATCCTGTTTCCAGTAAAAATCCTTGGCGCCGACCATCTTCAGTCTTGGAATCACCAGGTTCGTCGCAACCTTCCATCCGTTTTCACCGAGAGACATAGCGGCATGGCACAGGTCAAAGTAGAACCCGCACCCGCGTGGGTTTAGCGATTCGATCACTGGCGCGATATCCCAAATTGCAGCGCCGATGAATTCCGTATGGTTGTGGTAACCCATCTGAATTTGATATTTCTCGGCAAGTTCGACGAGGCTGCGGAACTCGCGTCCAGCCTGATCGCGCTCCTCGATCACATTGACGAACTTGTAGAAGTAATACCCGGGCTTCACAAAGCGGATGGAGAGCTTGCTGGCCGTTTCAAGAATCGGTTCGGCCGCAGGATCGGAAGCACTCACAAGCGCGGTACTGATCATAGGAACTTCGATCCCTTCAGCACGAATGGCGGCCACCGCTTTGGGAAGATCGATGACCGCGCGCTCGGGTAGAACGTGTCCTTCGGGGCGAACCGTCAAGTCGATTCCGCCAAACCCGGCGCGCTTGGCACTCTGTGCCAACTCGCTCCAGCTCAACTGCGGAACAGGTTTTGAAAACAGGCAAAGGGTTCCGCGAAACGGACCGTGCGCAGCAGCTTGCACGGGAGTTGCAGGCCACGTTGGATGCGCAACCGCGCTTGCCACGGCAGTCGCCGACGATGCCTGAATAAATTCGCGTCTTGAGAAATGTTTGTTCATGGACTCCTCCGCGCTCACGGCAGGCTAAAGCCGAGAATATTGGGGCCGACCGCAAGCACGACAAACTGTTTTCCATCCACCATGTAGGTCATGGGCGAGGCTTTATTTTCTCCGTTGGTCGGGAAATGCCACAGAGACTTTCCCGTGCGCGCATCGGCCGCGACGACGTCACCGCTGGGGTCGCCATAGAACAGCAGTCCGCCGGCTGTCGCCAGGATTCCAGCATCCCTTTTCCCTTCGGCAGGTTGCGACTGCCGGATTCTCCAGACGATCTTTCCATCGTCAATCTGGATGGCCTCCAGATATTTTGTGGCGATCGCGTCCTCAGGATGCTTCCCGTTGGCAGCCGTCATATTCACGTTGCACGATTCAACCACCATCACGTAATAGGGGCGGGTCACCGGGCTGAAGGCCGCGGCATTCCAGTTGGATCCGGCCGCCGGACAAACAACCCCATGGTCGTCGATGCGCTGGGGACGGCCATCGGGGCCAATCCCGCTGGCCCACGTCACCCTCACCGCGGGAGTAGCCAGCAGCACGTGTCCTTTGGTGCGGTCCAACACGTAGAAGAACCCGTTCTTGTCCACATGCATCAGCAGTTTCCGTGGCTCTCCGTGATACACCGTATCCACCAGCACCAACGGCGCGGTTGTGTCCCAGTCTTCGACATCATGCGGCGTTACCTGATACAACCACTTGAGCTTGCCATCAGCCGGGTTCAGCGCCAGGATGGAATTCGTGTACAGATCGTCGCCAGGCCTATGTTGTCCGTCGCCGTCAGGGTATGGATTGCCAGTGGTCCAGTAAATCGTGTCCGTCTCGGGATCATAGGAGCCAGTCGTCCAGGTTGCCCCTCCTCCTGTTTCCGGAGGATCGCCTCCCCACGTTTCCGCTCCCGGTTCTCCCTGCGCGGGAACAGTCCAATGTCGCCACAGGAGCTTGCCATCGGAGGCTCGATACGCCGCCAAAAATCCGCGCACTCCCCAGTCGCCTCCGGCAACACCGCCGATGACCATGTCCTTAACTACAAGGGGCGCCACTGTACCGCCATAATGCATTGGCTTCTCCGGCATCACAGCTTCCCATACCAACTTTCCCGTGGTGCGGTTCAAAGCAATCATGTGGGCGTCATCCGTCACCATGAAGACCTTATCCCCAAGAATCGCGAGACCGCGATTTGAGGCGAGCCCAGCATCTCCAACGACCCCCGGAGTGCGCGTGCGCGTGTACAGCCAGATTTGTTGGCCGGTCCGGGCATCGACCGCGTATGCCTGTTGCGGGCCGGTGGCATACAAAATTCCGTCGGCAACCAGAGGCGTCGTCTCAAGCCCGAAGTACTGCATGTTTTCTCGAAAGTAGGAGGTGTCGGGATAGAACTGCTTCCAGAGCGGCACGGTATAGATCCAGTTGAGTTGCAGCTGGTTCACATTCCCGGGGTTGATCTGCGCCAGCGAACTGTGTCGATTCCCGCTCAGGTTGCCGTTGTAGGTGAGCCAATCGCCAGGCGAAGGATGAAGGATGTCCTCGAACGAAACTCCACCGACGCTCGAAGGAGACGCGATCGCATTTGTTCCCGGCTCGACTCCAGTCAGCCCACTGAGATACGCCATCAGATTCTCCATCACTTCTGGACTGGTGTGTACTGGCGGCATCGGCGATTCGGAATCTTTGCGGATCGACAGGATCTGATTTTGCCGAAGCAGATGAAACTCGCCGTCCCTCTCCTGCAACGCGATTTCAAAGTTGCTCTGGCTTCGCGCGAGGCCGTGAAGCGTCTGGCCGTTGCGCAACTTCACCGTCACCGATTCATAGCCTGGAGTCAGGTGGGCGCTGGGATCCAACAACGACGCTCGAATTTCCGGCGCTGTTCTCTCGCTGGCGATGCTCGACAGATCTGGCCCAGAGACCGACCCCCTGCCAGCAACCATATGACAGCTGGCACAGTTCCCGGCGCCTAAAAAATATTGCTCGCCAGCGGCGCGATCTCCGGTCACAGAATTCTGGGTCGCCGGAATGTTCATCAACTCGATCCAAGAGGCAAGCGCGTCGAGTTCCCCAGAAGATAGATTGAATGCGGGCATCCCTCCCGAAGGAATTCCATTCTTGATCACGTCATAGAGCCACACGGCGGATTTCCCGCGCAGGTCGCTGTTCCCGGCGAGCGCCGGACCGTACTCGCCACCGCGCGCTTCGGCACCATGACAGAGAGCACACTGAACCGCATAGATTTTCTTCGCTTGCTCCTGCGATGAATCGGCAGAGACGCTTTGAGCGAACGGCAGCGGAAGACCAAAGGCTAGCCCAATCGCGAGAACAGTCGCGAACTTTTTCAGTCGTGTTTTTCGAAAGAATGCTGCCATGTGCATCATCAACTTTCCAACTAAGTGTTGCGATTGGTAGAACGTTTACTGCGCCATCGCGACTGGTGTTCCACCGTGCTCACGACTTTGCTGCGCCGCGTTCATGAATTCGTATATCTTCAAAGTCTCATCATTCGAAACTGGTGGAACTCCCGTTCGCATGAATTTCACAATTTCTCGCAGCAACGGAGAATACCCGGGTTCGATATTGCTGTAAAGGGTGGGCTCATTCTGATTGTTGCGAAAAACGACTGCCCCAAACGTGCTGTAGGGCCGATTGGCGCGAACCGTGCCGATGCGTCCATCCCTCCAGATTCCCGTGATCACATCCGCGTTCGACGTGTAGGTGCGCGTCACCTGCTGGACATCCGGCCCCATCAACGTAAAAAGTATTTCGATGGGGTGTATGGCATACCAGGATAGGTCGAGTTGCTGGAGCGGTTCAAATGGCCCCGGCCCCCACACCATCACTCCGGAAATGTCAGGCGAGCGCATCGCCTGCACCGGGCCAAACCTCAGCGATGAAGAACTGAACCACGGTACGTGGTGGGCAGCCGCGATGTGCGCGATCTGGCGCGCATCAGCAAGTGTGGAAGCGAGCGGCTTTTCAATATAGATTGGTTGGCCGCACGCAACCGCCTGACGAAATTGATCGAGGTGGGCACGCCCGTCCACACTTTCCAGCAGAATTCCATCGACCAGTGGACATAGATCGCTGATCTTGCCGACAAAGCGGACATGCCATTTGTCCATGAGTTCCTTGCTGAATCCCTCGACACGATCACGGCTGATTGGAATGTCCGGGCTGCCGCCCTTGAAGGCCGCCACCACTACCGCGCCGGACACATGTCGGGGGGCTGCTGGATCATTCAACAGCTTGGTGAATTCGACGACATGGGACGTATCCGTACCGATGATTCCCAACCGCACGTCGGATGCACACGCGCAAGACGTGGAAACAATCAGCGCCAGGATAAACCAAGCTGACGATCGAGTCCGGCAATTGATTCGTTTGCGTCGCATCATCGGACTCGATTCCTCCATCTTTCCGCGTTGCGAATTACAGACTGCCAGTCAGACTCCAGGCATACAATACCCCGTCGACGCCGGTGACGATATATTGCGTCCCATCGAGCTGATACGTCATGGGCGCGGCGTAGTCCACTAAGCCTCCAGGCCGCGTATGCCATAGCACGTGACCGTTTGCAGGATCGAGTGCCAACAGATTGCCAGAAGCATCCGCGGTGAAAAGCAGATGTCCTGCCGTGGTCAAAATGCTTGCGCCACCAAGACCCTTGCCGCTCTCTCGTTGCCAACGGATTTTTCCCGTCTGATAGTCGAGGGCCAATAGCACGGAGTTCGCAACCAAGGGGACCGTGCCGCCGCCCTGATGATCTGTCGGACGACCGCCGGGGCTCAGATACCAGACGCTATCACCGCGCCACGCATTGAAGTAGAAGAGGCCTGTCTGCGGATCGAAACTGGGGGACATCCAACTGGTCCCGCCGTCCTCGGCAAGTTTGATCAGCGTGCCATCCAACTGCGGCTCCTTGGCCGGATTTGGAATGGGACTTCCGTTTGCATCCACGCCTTTGGCCCAGTTCGCTGCGCTGAACGGGATGGTCAGTAGATTTTTACCGGTCACGCGGTCAAGCACAAAGAAATAGCCATTTCGACTCGCCTGCGCCAGCAACTTTCGTGGTTTCCCATTGAACGTTGCGTCAAACAGAACCGGGGTCTCCACCGCATCCCAATCATGCGTGTCATGCGGAGACGTCTGAAAGTACCAGGCAATCTTTCCGGTATCCGCGTTCAGCGCCAGTATGGAACATGTATACAGGTTGGCTCCTGCGCGCCCGGCGCCTGCCAACACGGGATGCGGATTGCCAGTTCCCCAGTAAATCAGGTTCAGCTCTGGATCATACGTGCCGGTAAACCAGGCTGGACCGCCGCCGTGGAGCATGACCTGTTCGTTCGGCCAGGTTCGCGCTTCTGGCGTCCCCGGCTGCGGCACGGTAAATGTCTTCCAGGAAATTTTTCCGGTTTTCCAATCGAGCGCCTCGACAAAGTGAGGCACATTCGCCGAATCTCCCGATGTACCGAGAACAACCAGCCCTTTGACAATCAATGGAGCGACGCTGAGGTAGTAGCCGAACTTGACGTCCGCTACCGTGACCTCCCAGATCTTCTTTCCATTGCGCGCGTCGAGGCAAAAGAAATGCGCGTCGGTCGTTCCGAAATACACCCTGCCCTTGTAGAAAGCTACCCCGCGCTGCCCAAGATCGTCACCTTCTGCTGCGCGACGAAATTGCCAAACTTGTTCTCCAGTTTTCGCATCGATCGCCCATACCCGATTGGGCACGGTGAAATAAAGAATTCCGTCGACTTCGAGCGAAGTCGATTTGAGTGCAGCTGCGTGGGTTTGAAAGGCCCACGCCAGTTTTAACGAGTGAACGTTCGTCTGGTCAATCTGCGTCAACGGGCTGAACCGCCTGCCGGAATAATCGCCATTGAACGTAGGCCACGAGCCCTGCACAGACGGAATAGAATCCGTGAGGGTGGAGTTCTGCGCCAGCAGGCAGCCCGCACTTGCCAGCAGCAGAAGAGTCGCGACCCTCGCGCTACTGGAGCGTCTCAAGATATGCAAAAACGTCATGAATGTCCTTGTCCGTGTATCTGCTGAGTAACTCCAGATGTTCTGTTAGCGGGTCCTGCACCTGGACTTTCGCCTGCTGCAGCGGCCAGGAACGATACCCTCCGTCCTGATCCAGAATGGCTACATAGAACGCATCGAGATGAAGCAGTTTGCCGTGAAACTGTTTGCCGGAGTTCAACGAGACCATGGCAGTGACGGAATCGTGGGGCGGATAAAGGAACCGTGCCTCCAGATCGGCGGGCGAATATTTCTTCGCAATCCCTGTCAGATCTCCGGTGGGCGAGTGACAAATCGCGCACTTCCCGGCTCCATTGAAATATTGCTTGCCGGCATCGCCATTCCCGGTGAGAAGCTGCTGCAGCGAATAGCCACCGGCAAGGCCTTCTGACGACACCACGCTGGCAACGGCAACACGGGCGTGCAGGAAGGCGACAATGTCGGAGATTTCCGCGGAATCCATCAAGGGAAATGCCGGCATTCCTTTGTCAGGACGCCCGTCCTGAATGATTGGAGCAATCAAATTACCGTTCTCATCATGGCGCACAAGCGAAGACTGGACCAGGTTCGGGCCCACGCCTCCCATGGCCTCGGCGCCATGACAGATCGCGCACGATTGCTGGTAGTCCGCCTGGCCGCGCTGCACGTTTTCATGTTTCATCAGGTCGGATTGTGCCGACACGCGAATCGCGAACGCAAAAATGCAGACGAAAAACAACCAGCGCCCGTAGTGGGTCGGAGTTACTCGCAGGGATTTGAAGTCAGTCATGATATTTCCATGTTCCACAAGCTTGCGTGGCAAATTGACAAGCGTCACAGCCGATCTTTCAGAAGAGACTGCGCATTGCCTTCACCTATGGCCAACTCCTGATTGTGAGGAAGATTGGCCGATCGAACCTTCAATACGGCAGCCTCAAAATAGTAGAACGGATAGTGAGAACCGAAGACGACGCGTGACGGCGAAGCATCGGTGATCAAGCGGGCGAGCCCTCCCACCCCTTCGTCCATGGCGATATCGAAATAGGCATTCTGCGCTTTGGTGATTTTCACGATACTCGCGCCAGCATCGTCGTCAGTCCATCCCCCGAAATTGAGCAGCACCACGCGAAGGCGAGGTAAACGTGCAAGCAAGTCGGCAAGCGGCTCTGGGTCGACAGGGGGCACTCGCATCAGCGGGAACTGAGTGCGCGTATCTTCCATGGAGAGCGCAATCTGGACAATTAAATTGCGGCTTGCGGCCAAGAAAAGCAATCTGGCAAACGCTGGATCCGCGAGCGTGTAGCCATGGTAATTCGGGTACAAACGAATCCCCGGCATGCGATGCACTTCATGACAGCGCCGCAGATCTCCCTCCCAATCCGGGGCATTGGGATTGACACATCCGAAAGGGACAAGAAAATTCTGCCCCGATTCGCGACACGCCGTCGCTAACCTTATGTTGACGCCGGCTACATCGCGGCACAGTAGAGCTTCATAGCTGCCGGCCCAGGCTTGGGTGACACCTTTTTTCTTCAGTCGAGTCACCAGACTGGAGGGGTCGTCGCCAGTCACCCGTCGAAATGGCCAGCGAAATAAATCGACATTCGTATCGATCATGACGCCAGACCTTTCATCTGCAGTACCGGCTGCAAGAGGCGGCGCATGTTTCCTCCCAGGATTAGCTTTTTCTCGGCATCGGAAATTTCGGCGCCCACCACTTTCGCGACCTGAGACGCAAAGCTACGGCCGCCGACATCGCTTCCGTAGATCACGCGCTCGGCTCCAAGTTCTCGCACCGCCATTTCCGTAAATCCCGAGGTTGGATCCGATCCCGCAAGATCGGCGTACACGTTTTTCGTCGCGCGAATGATGCGGATGCCAAGCTCCCAAGTGCCTCCCGTGTGTCCGCAAATGATGTTCGCATTGGGATGACGCTCCGCAAGTTCCACCACGTCGTAAGGGGTCGACTCTCCTGGCTGATTGGCCCAGGTTTTTATCCAAGTATGTTGCAGGACCGGCACATTCATCGAGATTGCCTGCTCGACAATCGGATCCAGCGCAGCAGAACTGCAGAGAACGTCTGTCTGTATCTCACCAATGCAGACCATCGGTCCATTCCGGACACATCGATCGAATTCCTCCAAGCAGAACTTGCCATTTTCGGGATTCAGGTACAGCGATCCGTAGGCCCGATCGGGAAAATGCTCCACTGCGCGCATGACTCGATCGTTTTCAATTCGAATCTGATCGGGGGTCGCGTGGTTGATGTATTCCTCGTATCCCTGGGAGAGAATAAGACGCTCGATCCCAAGCCTGTCCATGTGTCGAACCAGGACTGCCATGCGCTCTTCCGGCGTATTTCCGGGAAGACTTCCGAGATGGCTGTGCCCATCCCAAATTCTGAAGGAGCTATCGAACCGGAAGCCTGCGTCCGTTGCGACAGCGCCTGCGGGAACACCAGTCGCGATGAACCCCGCAGCAAGACCCTTCAAGACTGTTCGCCGATCCAGCGTCATCTTCTTCAATACCCGACGTTGTGACAGAGACCGCAGGAGATGGAGGCTTTGCGGAGTTGATGACAGTTGACGCACGAGGCCATGGAAATATCTTTTTCCTGCCCCAGGGCATTCTGGTTGCGCAGCTCGCCGTGGCAGACGGCGCAGTCTACCTTTGCGTCAACGTGCTTCTGATGACTAAAAAAGACAAAGGGCGGCAACTGATAGACGCGAACCCAGGAAACCTGCTGGCCCTCTTTTTCCAGTCGAGCCAATTTCTGAATTTCCGGACTTGTTGTCATCACGGTTTGATGACAGGTCATACAGGTGGCGACGTTCGGAATTTGCATCTGCTTGCCATCCCCGGACATTTGGTGGCAGTCGTCGCACTTCATTCCGGCTGCCGTCAGGTGGGGCTTATGGCTGAACGCAATCGGCTGCACCGGCGCGGGTAGCGGCGGATGAATGCTCTGCGGTTCGCTTCCAGCACCCCCGTTGCTGGTTTGCAGGGCTTTCAACTCTGTCTGCAATTTCGCTTCGGCAGGACTGAGCTGGCCTTTTGGAAATAGCGCATACGCGGCCAGGGCGGTCGGACCGGAACCTCCGTCGCCGAAGTTCCCCCCTGGACCGACGGCAATCACCACAAATTGCTTTTTGGCTTGCCGACCAAGATATGTCAATGGTGTGGCGTGACCATTCGATTCCAGCTTCGTGACCCAGAGTTCCTTGCCAGTTTTCGCATCAAACGCCCGGAGTCGACGATCGGAAGTGGCGCCAATAAAGACCAGTCCTCCATCGGTCGCGATGGAACCGCCGAGATTGTAGATACCTGTTTTCGGAATTCCTTTCGCTGCGAGCGCATCCACCACTCCAAGAGTCACTTGCCATGCAATGGTTCCCGTATTCAAATTGACCGCACTCAACGTTCCCCATGGTGGTTGTTGGCAAGGATAATGATGGCTGTCCCAGAAGCGAGCATAGGTGCCCCACGGACTTCCCCAGGCGTACCCTTCCGGGGAACCGGCGGGTTGCGGTTGCATCATGCCGACGGTTCCAACATTGCTCATATTGACAAACAGGTAGCCGGAGGCAGGATCGAACGAAGCGCCGGACCAATTGCCGCCACCCAGCGTTCCCGGGATTACCAATTTCAAATTCAATCCCCATGGATTGAAGATTCGTCCCGGAAGCGCAGACCCAAATTTCTGTAGACAATCTTGCCGTGATTCTGGAGTGACCGTGGTGATGTCCGCTTGTGTGACCGAAGTGGTGGCCAGCGGCGGCGGTTTCACCGGATACGGCTGGGTGGGCCAGCTGGCTTCTCCAGGTAAGTTGCTGTGCGGAACGGGACGTTCTTCAATCGGAAATAGAGGCTTGCCAGTCAGACGGTCGAAGACAAAGACAAATCCCGTCTTGGTCACCTCCGCGACGGCAGGGATTTCACGACCATTCCGGTGTACAGAAAATAAAACAGGTTGCGCGGCTGGGTCGTAATCCCACAGGTCGTGATGCACGGTCTGGTAATACCAGACGAGTTTGCCGGTCGTGGCATTGAGAGCGACGATCGAATCTCCGAAGAGATCTTTGCCCTTTCTGTCCGCGCCATAAAAGTCGTAGGAGGGGGAACCAAGCGGCAGAAAGACCAATCCGTTCTTGGAGTCGACACTGAGCAGGCCCCAGGCATTGGTGCCGGAGCGATCTTTCCAATCGTCGCCCTGCCAGGTGTCGTGTCCAATTTCGCCAGGCTTGGGGACAGTATCAAACCTCCAGACAAGTTTTCCCGTGTGGACGTCGAACGCTCGAACCGCACCGCTTGGCCCAATCGAAGGATATTCCTGCACCTCCGATCCAACGATGACAACATCCTTATAGATGACCGGCGGAGAGGTATCGTCATACTTCAGCTGGGGCCATTGTGTGGCAACGCCTGCGCGAAGATCGATCGACCCCCCCTGGCCAAAATCCATGCAAGGTTTCCCCGTCGCAGAGTCGAGCGCATACAGGCGTGCATTCGAGCTGACGTAAAGAATTCGGCTTCCTGCATTTTTTTCTGAGCCGTTACGCGCGTCGGCTAAACTGCCCGGCCAATAGGCCACTCCACGATTGGGAACCGGATTCGGCGGTTGCGACACTCCGCTGAACGGACTGAAGACCCAGAGCTGCTTCCCGGTTTCCGCGTCAACAGCGATCGCTTGTCCGGTTGGCACCGCAAAGTACAGAACATCATTCACCATCAGCGGGGTATTTTCGAACGCGACAACGCCGCTGCCCGGAAACGCCGGTACCTTGTACGTCCAAGCTCGCTGCAGTTGACCCACGTTCGCGCGATTGATCTGTTTTAGCGGTGAGAATCGTTGCCCGCCCTTGTCGTGCCC
>JBAVOQ010000207.1:0-1830 GCA_049692235.1 Acidobacteriaceae bacterium
ATCTTGGTGAAAATTCCGCCGGCAAGACGAAGCACGGCGGCGCCCAGCGATTCGCCGATGGCAAAGCCGATGAAACACGGCCCGGCATAGTCTCCCGGTACGAACAGAATGATGCTGAACATCATCAGCAGCTCGATGGAGATCAGCATCATGCCGATGCTCATGCCCGACTTCATCGGAACGCAAAATGTGCGATACGCATTACCGCCCAGCGCAGCGTACGCGGTGCGCGAATTGGCCAGCGTATTCAACCGGATGCCAAACCACGCTACAAAGTAACTGCCGGCCATCCCCAGCACGCTGAACCCGAGGGTGATGGTCACTCGTAGCGCGCTGAAGTGAAGCAACACGGCGAAATAAACCAGGATGACGACCGCAATGAACGACCAGAGGAGAAGCAGGAATTTGCCCTGGTTGATCAGATAGGTTTTGCAGGTCTCCCAGATCAACTGCGATACTTCCTTCATCGATTGGTGCACCGGCAGGCCCTTCAGGTGGCTGTACATAAGGAAGCCGAATACCATGCCCAGGATGCAAAACAGAGGCCCGTACATGAGCAGGGTATGGCCGTCGACGCTTTGGCCCAAAAATCGGACCTGGGTCAAATCCGGGAGCTTCAGATTGGCTTCGCCTCCGACGGCTTCCACCGGGGCCGCAAAGGCTGCGCCTTGAGCGAGCAGCATCAGTGCGGCTAGGACGCCGGCGAATCTCCCCAAGCGCCTCGAAAGTACATTGCTCCTCATTTGCCCTCCTATGCCTCCTCGCCGCTTTGGAGCGGAAACTTGCTGCATGGCCGGAGCGCCGGCGTCCGAACCGGGCACCTGCCGCCCGAATAGCCAAGCTGCCACGAGCGAGAACACGCTCACGCCCATAAAAGAAGAGACACAAAAATAGATCCAACCCTGTTCAGTCACAAATCCTCCCAACCTTAAGGTTTGAAGCCGAGGCCGAATCTGAAAGCCGAACAGCCCCAGAAACGCGGCCATTAAAACTGCGCCGACATGCCACGGGAAGCCTATCATTCGCATCAACCTCTGTCGAGTGATTCGGGTCACAAGGGTTTGGAGACCTCTGACGGGAGCGGCGCTTGGTTGATTGGGGTTCCAGAGGTGTAAGGTACTGATGAGAGGAGAAATTCGGCTGCGCCATGAACAGCTCCGTACTGCTAACGCCCCGCCAAGCCGCCGCAAAGTTAGGGATGAGTTACCCCGCGCTGAAGCACTGGATTCTGGCCGGGCGGTTGCGCACCGTGAAGACGCCTGGAGGGCATCACCGCATTCCACTGGATGAGCTGGAGGAGTTCTTGCCCGCGTCTCCCGCGCGTCTTGGCTCAACCCGCATCAGCGGCCGCAATCAATTGCGGGGCGTGGTGTCCGAGATTACTTTGGAGGGCCTGCTGGCCAAGGTTGTGCTCGCCGTCGGCAATCAGCGTGTGACCGCCATAGTTACCGCCGATGCGGTTCGCGATTTGGCCCTCAAGCCGGGCGACGCGGCCGTGGCTCTCATTAAGGCCACGGAAGTGATGATCGGACGGCCGTAAGGTCTTTTCACAGCCTGCGCTGAGAGGCTCACCGCTTGGCTGTGCCGACTTTCCAACGGCCGCTTGCGAAGTCTTTCTGTCAGAGGTCGGAGTCAGCCTGCGGCAATCGCCGGCGCAGGGCCAGCCACGCGCCAATGGAGTAGCCGGCCAGCGCCGCGGCTGGCCAGGTGCCTAGGAAGGGTCCATCGTCGTCGATCAGTCCGCTGGGGCTGGGCACGCTGAAGAATGTGCGCGTCAGCTTTTCCGTGGCGCCGCATTGGTAGCACTGATTGGGTCCCGTGGGCATGTCG
>JBAVOQ010000208.1:0-18229 GCA_049692235.1 Acidobacteriaceae bacterium
GATGGGCGCCGCATCGGTAGGACTCCCCTGGATGTCGATCGTGAGGCAATTGTTCGCGACCGCCTGACTGGATTGAGTCTGACTGACGTTGGTAAGAGACATAAAGTGTCGCGGGCGACAGTATGCAGGCTGGTGAACGAGTCAAGGGCTGCCATCGCTTCAAGCCAGCAGAAACATGACGATTTGGATGTAGCCTTAGCGGATCCGCTGTCCCGACGCAATATGGTGTCTCCCTAAAGCCCCACGAGTAGGATTGGTCTGCACGATGATCCCGACCTGGATAAGCAATCAAGGAAGAGCACTATGATATGCTTCGTCCGCAGAACAAATTACAAATATGGGACCATGCTCTGGTCATCCCCCGAAAGGCACGCGGCACCATGAGGTTTATTCATTCGGCTGACTGGCAACTCGGGGCACGCTTTGCACAATTCGGTGCAAAGGCGGAATTTCTGCGCATGACGCGACTCACGACCTTAGAAAACGTCCTGCGCAAGGCGGACGAACTGGCGGTGGATGCCGTATTGATTGCAGGTGACCTATTCGAAGACAACCAGGTCGACGATTCAGTAATCGCTGCCGCGTTGGAAAAGTTTGGTCTATTTCCACACGTGCCAGTCTTTGTTCTGCCGGGGAATCACGATCCAGCGAGTGGGCCAGCTTCGATTTGGAATCGCAAGCCTTTCCGCAATAAACCATCCAATATCATGATCTTTGAGAAGCCCCAAGTCCAAGAGTGTGCCGGTGCTCACTTCATTGCGTCGCCACTTCATCAAAAGGTGTCGACCATCGACCCTACTCTCAGCGAACAGGAGCGGCAATCACTCATTCTGGACGATGTGCTTGTCAACACTGATCCCATTCGACAGGAGCGTGTGCTCGATCTATTGCAGAACGCCGCACGTGATATTCAGATCCTGGTCCTGACCTGTCATCCCGACCGTTACCGGGGAGTCGGTAGCGCCGTCACCATCCAGACATGCAGCAGCGATCTATAGGCTATGTCACTCCCTGTGCTTCGCCTCGCTCGCTGATTCTGATTCCGTTGCGTCCCTCTGGCTCAGCAAATTGCATAACCCATCAGTTCTGCTGCTTGGCACATTTGTCCGACACTTCTCTTGATATAGAGAAGGTCGCTGCTGGAAGAGAGTATCTACCATGCACCACAAACCGCCCACTCGGATCTTCGTGAACGCAGTTTCGCAAATCGATCGCAGCGCGGAATTTCAATCCACGGACATCAGCGAGGTCCAAAAGGTCTCGGAATTCAGGCCTCTTAAATTCTTTGTCCCCAGAGACAAGTGTTGCGAGCGTTTGGTAGTCAGAAAGGTAAAGGTTGTGGACCACTGAAATCCGAATTGTTGAGAGGAGTAGTTGTGAAGGCATAGAAACTTCAATAAGAGAGGATAGTTCATGACCCGAAGCGTCTCGCGGACGATGACAGAAAGCCCTGTCGGAACTTCACATCAGGCGGAATGAGATTGCAGACGCCTGACAAAATCCAGATAGACCAATGCAGCCGGAGAGTATCCCTTCTCCGCGCCCTTGCGCGTGAATTCTCCGGTCATCGGGTTCATCTGCGCCCAAAACTCTCCGCTTGTTTTTCCAGATTGGTTGATTCCCGTAACCCACCGCTGCATCAGATGCCTAAATTCTCGCTGCTTTCCATAATGCTCCATCCAGCGGGTGGCCCCAGAGCTGTCAGTGCCTGTGACGCTCCGCCCCAACTATTCGCCGGGATGGAACGCACATACAGGGGATCATCCATCGCCACCGAGGTGAGAGGAAAAGGCGCCCAAAATGCATTTGGATTGTGCAACTGCCGCGTCCACACGTCGTCGAAGATTTGCCGGTCGGATGCGATGTCCACTTTGAGCACGTGCTCACCCATCACACGCGAGATCACATCGGAGCGCACGCGCACAAATTTCCCTTGTGCGTCGAGATCGTAGAATGCAGCATCTTCCGCGCAGTAAAGCTTCTTAATAATTAGCTGCCGGATGATCTCCGCATCCTCAAGCCATTGGTCTGCTTCCTTCTTATGCCCGAGTGCCTGGGCCATTGCTGCCAGCGCGATTCGACCACCATAGACAGTGGCGGAGAGGTCTGGACACAGCCGAGGAAGCGACGATACCGCAGGACATTTCCGCGCGTCGTCGTCTGGACAGCTGTTCGGTATACCTGCCCACCGCGGGCAGTTGTCCATCCCGGTATCGCAGGTGCAAAAGCCCTCAACCAGCCCGGTTTGCGGGTATTGCGATACCGTCTCAGCCATGCACCCCACCGGCTGCACGCAGCGTATGCTTTTTTCAGCATCTCTTCGTCTTTGGTTAGCTGCGCCAATTCCCAAGCAGTCGCGGCAACGGGCACTACCATCTGGATCTGACCGTAGCCAACCGCGTCCGTCCATATGTATGCAGGCAACTGACCGTCTTCGTGCTGTAGCGAGAAGAATGCTGCGTGATTCGCGCGTGCAATCTCAGCCGGGCTTGGCTTGCCTTCGGCGTGAGGCACAAACGCTGGGATATTCGCATAGACCAGCGCTTCCAGGGGGCCGCACTCAAGCCAAATTCCCCGATACTCTGCGCCTTCAATTAGTACAGGGCGGTTATAGGTGGACAGTAGCTTCACGTTGCCAGACAGCGTCGCCAGTGCTGCATCCCATGTCCGTTTCCACTTAGGGTCTGCATCTGGAAATTTCGGTAACGGCTTTGCAGGCCCCTTCCGCGCTGTTGCGTGCAATGGTTCACACACCAGCGCCATACCCGCCATGCCTGTTATCTCGAGAAACTTAGGTCGCTTCATTTGTGTCAAGTTTTTCAACGAACCACGGGCAAGAATAGCATTGTCATCTTTGGATACCTTCCTCGAAGCTATCCAGCCTAATTATGGGCTGCAACAAGTATGTGGAGACTAGTACTACGACCGCGTGAATAAGTAATTCAGTTTGAGGCGCGCCAATTTTCTGGTGAACTTCCACTTTATGGTGGTCCGGTCGCGGTTGGCGCGGCGGTTCCAGGCTTTGGCTTGACGGCGCAGTTGGCCAAGTTCTCCGATCCTGCGTCTTCCCAGGCATTTGTCGGCCGAACAGACTGATCTCTATCTCTGCCTGATTCAACCAACTTCCGTGTTTGGGCGTGTAATGCACGGTGAAACGATCCCACAGCCATCCACCATCCTCTTCGCCAAAGCGGTCCGTCAACGCCTTGCGGGTGTGGGTGCTCAAGTTGTCTACGATCAGGTGAATGGTGTCGGCGGCAGGATAGTGAGCGGCAACCTCCAAAATGAAATCGGCAAACTCGGGCGAGGAGCGCGTGGGCGTCACCTTGGTGAAATGAACTCCTGCCTTGGGTCGATGCCGCAGAAGACATTGGCCGTTCCGCAGCGCTTGTACTCATAATCCCGTCGTGCAACCTGGCCGGGCCGCATGGGAATCCCGGGCCGCGTATCTTCATGCAGAACTACCGGCTTTTCGTCGACGCAAATCACCGGTTCGCTTGTCGACAGGGGCTTTTCGTATGTCTTGAGCACGTCCTCCATCTTGGCGATATACTCCTCGTCCAACTTTCCCACGCACCACATTTTTTTCCCGCCACGGCTTGAGGTCGTGGCTTTCAAGCAAGACTCGGATGGTTTCTCGACCTACATTTGGAACAAGTTTGCGCTTCACAACCTCTTCGGTCAGCAGTCGCACCGTCCAGCGTGCCCGGCCTTCTGGAGGCGTCGAGCAGACGACTGCGATAATGCGTTGCTGCTGTTGCTGATCCAGCGCCGCAGTCTTGCCCGGTCGAGCGGCATCGAACAGTGCCCGCTCCATTCCTCCTTGCTGATACCGCTTGCCGATCTGCCACACGGCCTTGGCGGAAAGCATCAGGTTGGCGGCCACCGCAGGCGTGGACTGCCCCTGATCCATCTGAAGCAGCGCCAAGGCGCGTATGACCGTGCGCACCGCTTGCAAACCACCGCCCAGCAACTGCTCTGCTTGCTGCCGATCTTTCGTGGTCAGCTCAATCTCAAGTCGTTTGCCTCTACCCATGCATCAGCTATACAGGCAGGAAGACCACTCCACAAGTAGCTACAATGGTTACCCTTCTATGCGGTCACGGTACTAGTATATGGCGCATTACAAGCCTCTCGGAACAAGATCGAATTCCTGGATCGCAATCTTTGCGCCGCCAAGTGCGCGTTCCGGAGCGGGCTGGAAGACGACCGTGATTTCGTTGAATCGACTAATTTTTGAATTCTTAGGAATTCTGAAAGTCAGAACCTCACTTACAGTCGGTCGGTTGACGGAGAATTTCAAGGCGTCGCTCGATATAACTCGCTTATCGTGAAGAAATATCGAGGGCCTTCCTGGGAGTGTCGTATTGGTCAGGATGACTCCCAGCGAGATAATTCCTGGTCGATTATCGCCATTTTCGATGGCAACACGAATTTGAGAGCAACAATCGAGATTCACCGGATTGGCAAGACTCTGACGCGCCTGCATGATGATTGGCAGCCAGTTTGTGGAGTCTACTGAGATCTTGATGGGACTGCCGTGCACAACATGCGCATCTGGCTCCGGTCTTTCATCGGGGGGCTGGAAATACCAATAAACGCCATTGAAGGGGATCTTCAGAATGGTTGTGTGTGGCCCGACAAGAGAAGAGTTAGCGACGGGAGGTCGGACAACAATGCTTCTTCTGCACCGGCCAGAGAATGACACTGAAATAGGATCCGGCAGGTTTTTCCACTCGAACGCGAAGCCCCGATTGGACGAAGGCTCGAAAGAATGCCTGGCCGCTGAGATAGCCGCGCACATTCATCGCAAGCTGGCGATTCGACACAAAGGGCACGAGTGCTGCGGCGGTGAATAGGATCGCTAATATCAGGGTGGGCCATTCCCGCTTTGTCGAAGCAACGTTCTCCGTTTCCATACTGGGCTTTTGCAAGAATTGAGAGAGTTGCCACGTCCAAACAGAGGAACCAATCGCAAACAACGCGGCCGCTGTGAGCAAATAATTCCTAAGCAGCGCAAGTGCCCCAATTTCAAAACATACTGCAATACACAGCATCGGAAACAATCTTCGGATCAAAGAGGGTGAATCCGGTGTTTGAAGAAATTTGTACTCCGGCTGATCGGCGTCAGGTTCCGTGTGGACTTCTCTCGTCCTCCTCCGCCATGCGAAAAGAATCTTGGTCAAGCTTATCGTGGACCCAACAGCTATGAGAATCACCCATGGCGAATCCTGGCGAAATAGAAGAACAATCAAAGGAAACCACGCCACCTTTATTCTGCGAGCCAGGAGCGAGGGAATCCCGCTCAGTTCGCGTGTCTCGAGTGTCAACTTTAACCAGTACGTATGGCAATTTCTTCAGCTGTCAGCCCCCTCGTAATAAACGAACTTCGCCTGCAGAGCGACGAGCGCCTCTCGAGCTTCAGAGGTATGCAGCACTACTTCGTTAGCAATGCGTGAACTCATCTGATTCCCCGTATCCTCAGCACTTGAAGGACCCGGAACCCCGAGAAGATATGGCTTGTACTCATGCCGGTTTGTGGCCTCCGCACAATTGTATGCACGCTAAACCTCCGGTTTTCCCCAGCCACAAGAAAAATTTAAATATTTAGTGATGCCGCGAGAAGCCACCCGTCGACAGGATCATTTGTACGAAAAAGCTTTATTGAGTTGATCAGCATATCGCAGATCGACTCGGATGCGGTGATAGGTACTTAGGTACGGTCGGTGCCGTGTACAACCTTTTCAAACGGCCGGAGTTCCTGATTGTCGAGGGGTATTCAGTCTTCCCGCAGAGATTGCATGGGCTCGATCGAAGCTGCTCTTCGCGCGGGGATAATGGTTGCGACCAATCCGGTCATTACCAGAGCAACGGCAACCGCTGCATAGGTCAGTCCGTCCAAGGGCTGCACCTGATACAAGAAGCTCTGGACCCAATGTCCCATCAGAAGAGCCAGAAGCAAACCCACGACGAGACCCGAGCTGATGAGAGTGGAACTCTGACGCAGGATAAGCTGCGCTACGCTCAGGCGGGTTGCGCCCAGCGCCATGCGTACCCCGATCTCGTGACGGCGATAGCCCACCAATTGAGACAGCACGCCGTACAATCCGACGAAGACCATGGTGACCGCAAGTCCTGCAAAGGAGCCCACCAGATAGAGTCCCAATCGTTGGCTGAAGGTGTCGTTTTCGATGGCCTGCTGCATGGATTGAAAGTTATCGAGTGCGAAACCAGGAGCGGCCTGGTGGAAGACCGAACGCATCTCTGCCGCAACAGGAATATCGCCGCGTGTCTTTACCATGAAGCCGACTGCGTTCTTCAAGAGAGCCTGATAAAAGAGTGAAGTGGTGGGAAGCTGCTGCTGCGGAAGCAGGATGAGCGGCACGACCTCTGCCCCCACCTTGCTTTCAACCTGGTCGGCAAGCACGCCGACGATTGTGTAAGGCTTGATCATCCGGCTATCCATATTGCTCAGATCTATTTGCTTACCAAGCGGGTTCTCACCTTTAAAGTATTTCCTGGCCAGTGCCTGGTTCACGACCGCGACAAACGGAGCTGACGGAACATCTTCGTCATCGACCATCCGGCCACGTAATACCGGAGTGCCCATGGTGCGGGCGTAGTCGCCGCTGACTGCGGAGAGTAGGGCTGACTGGTCCCGAGAGTTGGAGGACTGGCCGACGATTGCAAAGTTGCTCTGAATGCCCCTGCTGGAGAGTGGTGGGGCCGTGATCAAAGCCGCGCTGGCGACGCCGGGCGCATGTCGAATGCGCTCGAGAACCGGCTGATACGTGATTGCGGCGACAGAAACCCGCGATTCCTGAGCGTCCGCCGACACGGACATATCGGAAATTCCTGGGGCATCCGCGGGCATTGCCGTAAACGTGGTCAAGTGCTCCGAATCAAATCCCAGGTGTGACTTTTCAAGATTCCAGAGCGTGTGGAACAGGAGTCCTGTTCCCACGAGCAGAAGAGTCGATAGCGCGACTTCGCCTGCAACGAGCCATCCACTGAACCCGGCTTTGACCGACCGCGAACCGATCCCGCGGGCTGCTGACTGCAACGCGGCTTGCGGATCTGCCCAGGCTACCAGAAGCGCCGGGACTATCGACGAAAGTAGGGTAGTGACAACGGCGAATGTAGCGAGTACCAGCACGATCGTCCAGTGAATGGCAATGGAATCGGCTCGCGGGACTGTTCCTGCAGGAAGCTTGCGCACGGCGACGATGATCGCTTCAGCTAGCAAGACACCGACGCCGCAACCCAATAGGCTCAGCGTCAGTCCCTCCGCGAGCATCTGGCGGACAAGCCGCATTCGGCCCGCTCCAAGCGCCGCACGCACAGCAAATTCCTGTTGACGACTCAGGCTCCTCGCGATCAGCAAGTTAGAGACGTTGGCGCAGGCGATCAGCAACACCAGCCCTAGCGCTCCGAAAAGAGAATAGAGAACCGGGCGCACCGATCCTGTGAGGGCTTCCTGGTAAGGTGTGGCCCGGAAAGCAATCGTGGTGCTCGTGTCTGTTTGGCGTATTCGCGTGGCAATCGCATCAAGCTCCTGTTGGAGTTGCACGAAGCTCATTCCAGGCTGAAGCTGAGCCACGATATCGAAGAAGTGATAGCCCCGGTTGGTGAGCATCTCTTTGCTTGGCTGCACGGGCAGCCAAACTCCATTCCGCACAGTTGGTCCAACAGATTCAGGAAAACGAAACGCATCAGGCATAACGCCGACGATGGTGTGCGGCTTGCCCCCAATTCTTACGGTACGCCCCACAATGGCGGGATCGGCATGGAAGCTTCGCCGCCATAGATCTTCTGAGAGCAGGGCCACATCCGGGCCGCCGGTTTGGCCCTCCGCATTGGTAAACGTGCGGCCCAGCAAAGGCCGTACTCCGAGCATGGAAAACAGATTCGTGGTGATACGTGGTGCGGCTACTCGTTGAGAGCTATCTTTGGTCTGAATCACGCTAGCATCTGGAGAATAGCCAGCTACATCCTGCAATAGTTTCGACTGAGCACGGATGTCACGGTAGTTCAACCAAGAGGTTGACCCGAAACTCGGCTGTTCGCTGGGAGGACCAATAAAGACTAAGCGGCTGGAGTGCGCGTAAGGCAGCGGACGCAAGAGCACGCTTTCAATCACGGTAAACATCGCGGTGTTTGCGCCTACGCCGAGTGCCAGGGTCAGAATAGCAAGGAGTGCCATTGCAGGTGCCTTGAGCAACTGCCGCACGCCAAATTGCATGTCAGTCCAGAGGCTCTCCAGCCGCGACCATTGCCACACATCTCGGCTGCGTTGTTCGATGAGGGTGGTGTTGCCAAAGGCGCGGCGGGCGGCGTGGACAGCCTCTTCTTTCGTCATGCCCCGATCCATCAGCTCGGCGATTTTCTCATCGAGGTGTTCGCGGATCGACTCCGACAGGTCGTCATACTGACGACGACGGGAAAGCAACCGTCCGAACCAACTCATGGATCAACTCCTATTCAGATCGCAACGCCTGGCTCGGATCGATCAAGGCTGCGCGACGAGCGGGGATAAAGCAAGCCATCAGGGCTACCGTTATCAGGACCAGCCCCACCGCGCCGAAGACGGACATGTCTATTGTTCCAACGCCGAACAATATGCCCTGCATCGCGCGGGCCACAAAAAACGCGCCAGCCAAGCCAATTCCGAAACCGATGCAGCCGAGCAAAGCGCCCTCTTTCACTACCAATCGAACGACACGAGATTGGCTAGCTCCCAGCGCCATGCGAATGGCAATCTCTTGCGAACGTTGGGCTACAGAGAAAGACATGACGCCGTAGATTCCCAATGAGGCGAGTGCCAGAGCGATGATCGCGAAGCTTGCGAACAGAATCATCGTGAACCGATCATTCGCCAACTCATCTTCGCGAACTTGATCCAGTGTGCGTGGAGCTGCCAAGGCAACCTGCGGATCGACTTGATGGACAGCGGCCGCAATGGTCTTGATCATTGATGCCGGATCTGCTGCGGTACGAACGCCAATCGTGGCGCTGGACCTCGGGCTTTGCGCGAAGGGCAATAATACTTCGGGCTCCATCCTGTGATATTCCCCAATCCGCACATCTTGAAAGACGCCCACGATCTGCCACTCAACTGGACGCAAATTATTCGAATCCGGAATCGCTTCGTTGACGACCAGTCGCTGTTTGAACGGATCGATTCCATTGAGGAACCGCTGGAGAAAGTGCTCGTTCACCATAGCTACCTTAGCGCTCGAAGCATTGTCCTGTTCGGTAAATGCACGTCCTCTCAGTGTCCGGACGCCGAAGGTCCGGAAATAGCCGGGCGTGACCATGTCGAAAGCAGATCCAGTGCCCTGCAATGGATCGGCTGGTGCCGTTTTGCCAGCAATGGTAAACAGCATTCCCATGCCCGGCCATTCGAGAGGGCTGCCGACCGTTGCCGCAGCGTGGGAAACGCCGGAAACTGATTCGACGCCGGTGAGCAATTGGCGATAATATGCGACAATCTGCTCCGGTTTGTGGAAGCGGGAATCTGGAACTTGAAGATGAAAGCTCAGCACATGATCGGTCTGGATACCGAGATCGACGCGCATAAGATTCCAGAAGCTGTGGATCGTAAGACCCGCGCCAGTCAGGAGCGCGAGTGCCAGGGCAAACTCACCAACCACGAGAGACCGTCTCAGCCTCTGACTTCGAACGCCAATTCCTGATCGACCACCCTCCTTGAGACCTTCTGCGGGATCGAAATGAGAGGCATACCAGGCGGGAACGAAGCCGAAAATCAATCCGGCAGCCGTGGTGGCTGCCAGTGTGAAGAGCAAGATTGGAAGACTCAGGTGCAGGTTTGCTTCGGCTGGCAAGGTATTTGGAGGCATAACCGTGACTAATCCACGCAGCATGAGATAGCCGACGCCAACGCCCAGAAGGCCGCCTGGAATCGCCAGCAGCGTGCTCTCCGTTAAAAATTGAAAAAAGATTGCCCGCGAACTTGCACCCAGAGAGCTGCGAACCGCGATTTCCTTCTGACGGCTCATGCCTTTGGCTAACACCAGGTTGGTCACATTCACGCAGGCAATCAACAGCACAAATCCGACGGCACCCATTAGAAGCCAGAGCGTTAACTTCCGATCGCGGGGAAGCGAATTGTCCTTGAGCGGTTCGACTACAGCGCCCCAGCTTAGTTTGCTTTCAGAATTGATCTGCCCTGCATGTGTCGTGATCGCATTGAGTTCAGCCTGCGCCTGCTGGATGGTAACTCCCGGTTTTAGCCGACCTGTTGCCAAAAGCCAATGAGAACTGTGATTGAGTTGGTCGGGCGGGAAAACCAGCGGGACGATGAGTTGTTCTGTGCGACGGTCCGCCAAGCCTGGTTCCAATACGCCCACCACTGTGTAAGGCATTCCGTTTAGGTGGAGGTCTTGACCAATTATTTTTTCATTCGAGCCGAGTCGTTTCCACAATCGATGCGTGAGGATGGCAACGTGATCCCGGCCCGCTTGCCCTTCTTCCGCAAGAAAGCCTCGACCAAGAAAAAATTGCTCTCCCAGCATTTGATAGTAGCCAGGAGTGACACTGATGGCGCGAATGCTTTCGGGCTGGGTCGTAGTCGCGAGATTAAAGGAGTCTCCCGCCTCAGGCGTCCAGGCATTCAGCTGCTGAAACGCCGTGCTCGAGCGTTTCCAATCGAGGAAGTCCCCTGCTGTAATCCACTGGTGCTCACGCGACCAAATCACCACCAGTTGCTGGGGATGAGAGTACGGCAAAGGCGCCAGCAAGGTTGCGTAATTTACCGTGAAGATCGCTGTATTGGCACCGATACCGAGCGCCAGCGTCAGCAAAATTGTTACTGTATATCCGGGATTCTTGAACAGCACGCGAGATGCATACCGCAGGTTTCGGGAGAGATTCTCGATCACTGGCAATTGCCACACCTCGCGGCTACGCTCCTCGACAAGTGTTGCGTTGCCGAACTCACGACGTGCGACGTAGATGGCTTCTTCGCGCGGTAACCCGCGATCCATCAGATCCGCGATTTTCTCGTCGATATGTTCGCGGATCGACTCCGACAACTCTTCACAGCGACGGCGACGCGAAAACACTTGCCGGAGCCAACCCATCGAGCCTCCTACTGCCCGGCCAACGCAAGTACTCGGGTTACTCCTGCGAACATCTTCTCCACACTCTCGAGCTCCTGCTCCAGGTGTTTCTTGCCCGCTTTTGTCAGCTTGAAAATCCGCACTGGACGATTTCTCGCTGACAATCCCATTTCAGTTTCGAGCCATCCGGACTTGAGCATCCGCTGCAGGGCCGGATACAGGGAGCCTTCCTCAATCCGCAGATAGTCTTCCGAAATATCCTTGAGTCTCTGCGCCAGCGCATAGCCGTGCATCGGTCTCCAGTTCAGGCTTTTAAGGATCATCAGTTCCAGTGCGCCGGGAAAAAGATCGCGGTATTCAGGTTTCTCCTTCATGCGCAACACAATAGTAGTTTCGAACAAGTATGTCAAGACTACTATAGTGAGCCTCGAATTCGCGTTGCGCGGCAACGCGGGACGTCGCCGCCTGGACGGCCACGCCGGGACGGAAAAAACGTGAGCACGGCTTCCGCCGTCGATCGGAATGGGGGTGATTTCCCTAAAAAGTGGGAATTTCATTGCATGTAGATGTGTACTAGGTGTAGTAGTACAGATGTGATCCCCTTCC
This sequence comes from Acidobacteriaceae bacterium, assembly GCA_049692235.1. Taxonomy (GTDB): domain Bacteria; phylum Acidobacteriota; class Terriglobia; order Terriglobales; family Acidobacteriaceae; genus JAKAAZ01. The sequence goes on from JBAVOQ010000208.1 coordinate 11,688, forward strand.
GCCTTACCGTACGACCCGGCATCCCAATCTACGAGCAAGCTGTGTATGCCGCTACCCGCGCGATCGTCGCCGGTCATCTTCGCGCCGGAGATCCTTTCCCATCGGTTCGCACGCTTTCAAGCGAACTCAAGATCAACCCAAATACGGCGCACAAGGTCATCACGCAGTTGTTGAACGACGGCTTGCTCGAATCTCGTCCTGGGGTCGGGACTGTGGTCGCCGAACTGCCGCCGTCCACAGCTACCCAGCGAACGGAACTGCTCGGTCGCCAGATTGAAGAGCTCGTCGTTGAAGCGAAACGACTCTCCATCGACCTCGACGCGATGACATCTGCCATTCGCCGCCACTGGAACCGGCTCTCGAATCCAAACTCAGGAGACTCTAAATGACTGCTGTTGCACCTGCCATTGAAACCCGACAATTACACAGAGCTTTTGGCAACGTCGAAGCCCTTGCGCCTCTCGATCTCGTCATCCCTCGAGGAGCCATTTTCGCTCTGGTTGGCCACAATGGGGCAGGCAAGACAACTCTGATCAAACTGCTTTTGAATATGATCCGGCCAACCAGCGGCAGCGCAATCACGCTTGGGCAATCCGCCACCACACTAACCGGCAACTCCTTCCAGCATATTGGTTACGTCTCTGAAAACCAGGAGATGCCTGAATGGATGACGGTGCAAGAGCTGATGAATTATCTACATCCCTTCTATCCAACCTGGGATGAGACAAATCTGCTGGCGAACCTCGAGCTGCCGCCCGACCGAAAGATTAAGCATCTCTCTCGTGGCATGCGCATGAAGCTAGCTCTCGCCACTGTCCTCGCGTTCCGCCCCTCGCTCATCGTCATGGACGAACCTTTCTCGGGACTGGACCCTCTCGTTCGCGACCAACTCATCGAGAGCTTGCTGGACAGCCTTCATAGTGACCAGGGCCCTGCGAACGATAGCGGCGCCACGATTCTGATCTCGTCGCACGATCTGGCGGAGGTCGAATCCTTCGCCACGCACGTTGCTTTCATGCATGAGGGCAAGCTGCTCTTTGCCGAGCCGATGGAAACTCTTACGGCCCGATTCCGGGAGGTCACGGTGACTCTTACGCCTGACGAAACTCCTTCCCAGGTTTCACCAAATGTTCCGGCAAGCTGGCTTCTACCTGAATCCACCAATGCTTTCTTCCGCTTCATTTACACCGAGGGCGACGCCAAGTCGCTTGAAGGGGAAGTCCGCAAAGCGCTTCCGAATGCCGCCAATATTCAGTCCGAGCCCATGACACTTCGCACCATCTTCCTCGCTCTCGTGAAATCCAGTCGCATGCAAAATCGGAGACACTCATGATCCAGCCCCTACACATCCTCCGTAAAGATGCACGCCACCTGTGGATAGAACTAGCCCTCTACGCTGTCCTGCTCACCGCATTCGGTGTGGCCACATTGCACACCGGCCACGAAGGTGATGCCTGCGGTTCTATCGGAACCAGAACGACCCCTTTTGCGATGCAGGCCCATAAGGCCGCCAGCCAGCCAGGACGGCTCTCCGACCAAATCAAAACGCAATCTCCCTTGCGAAAGTCGTTGGTGCGGAATCTGGCACTCAAGGCTCCCGCCATCCGAGCGACTTCTGGGTATCGGTACGTCCAACCACGCCAGCCGTCGTCGTAGATGACGAATTCACGCTTGTGAAGTGCGATTCGGCGAAGAAAGCTTTGCAGAGGGCCCGGTCGTGCTGGTTCCACGTCCGGACGCTGTTCAAGGGCCCCCGGATTGAGGATTAAAGAGGGCATTCATACAGACAAATCCATGTTTCCGCAGAATGCAGTGATTGGCGTCACTCCTACGGTGACGCCAATCACTGCGGCGCTAGCGTTTAAAGCGCAGCGTGAGAGGCATGATCGGAGATCATAGCGACGATCAAGCGATGAAAATCCTCGAGAGGATGCTTGTTTGCCTGTTGCTCGTTTGCTGGGGATTGACGACAGGAGCCCAGACAATTCCAATCCTCGTCTACCACCGCTTCGATCCTGTTTTGTGGGGACCAACTACGGTCCGCACGGCTGTGTTTGAGTCTCAACTTGCCTGGCTCGAGCAGCATCACTACCGCGTGTTGCCGCTTCATGCCGCAATCGATGCTCTCCGGAGCCACATTGAGCCTCGCGAGCCAAAGGTCGCAATTACAGTGGATGATGGACACCGATCGGTGTACACAGAGATGTTTCCCGCAATCCTCAAGCGTCGCATCCCGGTCACTCTTTTCATATACCCTTCAGCGATTTCGAACGCACCCTATGCCTTGACCTGGCAGCAACTCCGAACGATGCGGGCGTCAGGCCTGGTGGAAGTGCAGTCGCACACTTACTGGCACCCGAACTTTCGTAAGGAGCGCGCCCGTCTCGCTGCCACTGAGTACGACGCCTTCGTGAAGGTGCAGCTGGAACGGTCCATGCAGACTCTTGAGAGCCGCCTCGGAATCAAAGTCGACGCACTTGCTTGGCCATTCGGAATTTATGATTTGCAACTCGAGGCGGCGGCGCGGCAGGCCGGCTACCAGGCTGCATTTGCGTACGAAGGCGGTCCCGCTCGCGCCGGCTGTGATGAGTTCGCCATTCCGCGGATCCAGGTTTCGGATCACGACACCGGATTACGTTTCGGCAAACTGCTGGGTGACCCAGGATCACCCGGGAGGACGCGATGAAAGAAGCGCGTAATCAATGTGCCATACTCCTCCTCCTTCTGCTGGTGGGCGCATCTGTTTCCCATGCGAGCCAGGGGCTCGTGACGGATGCAAAGAGTCACGCCGCGATTCCTGACGCTACGATCACGATCCGCACGCAAGCGTTCTCCACGGACAGTCAGGGGCGATTCGACTACGAACAAACCAGCGGACCTGTGATGGTCCGCGCCCCCGGCTACCGCGCTTACCGGATCGATTCAACAGACTTGCAAAAGAATGGCGGAATCCTCCAACTTGATCCATTCACCCCGAAGGCACTCTATCTGACGGTCTATGGCATCGGTTCGAAGTCGTTGCGTGGCGGAGCACTTGCGCTAGCCAAACACGGACAGATCAATGCCCTCGTGATTGATATGAAAGGGGACCGAGGTCTCATCCCATATCCAAGCGCTATCCCACTGGCTCAGAAGAGTGGTGCGCGGACGATTACCACCATCCGCGATCTGCCTGCACTTGTTTCGGAATTACACCAGGCCGGAATCTATACGATCGCCAGGATCGTTGTCTTCAAGGACAATCCACTCGCCACATTTCGAACGGATCTGGCGGTGAAGCGCCCCAACGGTAGCCTGTTTCGCGACCGCGAAGGCCTTGCCTGGGTTGATCCTTTTCAGGCTGAAGTGCGGAAATACAACATCGATATTGCGATCGAGGCGGCTCAGGCCGGCTTTGACGAGATCCAATTCGACTACCTGCGCTTCCCCGATGTGTCTCAGAAGCTTCGGTTCGCGAAGGATCCGACTGAGGCTTCTAGAGTCGAGGGCATTGATCGGTTTCTCACAGAAGCTCACGACCGATTGATTCCGTACAACGTGTTCCTGGCAGTCGATATCTTCGGCTATGTCTGCTGGAATACTAACGACACAGGCATCGGGCAGCAACTGGAGCACATCGCGAACCTGGTCGATTATCTTTCCCCGATGGTATATCCATCCGGTTACAAATACGGTATTCCCGGGTGTCAGAAACCTGTCTCGCATTCTTATGACATTGTCCGGGACACGCTGGAAAATGCCAGGAAACGAGTCAACATTCCTACGATTCGGTTCCGTCCTTGGCTACAAGGCTTTCGGGACTATGCGTTTGACCGACGACCATTCGGTGCCGCGGAACTAGCCGAGCAAGCGCGCGCTGCAAACGACTTTGGATCCGATGGATGGATGCTGTGGAATCCACGTAATCGCTATGAAGGGCTAGGGCTTGAGGCTTCACACGCAGTCGAGGATACGCGATCCCACTGACTCGCGGCCCAAACCTATCCGGAGGTCGTGGATTTTTTCCATCGGCCCGACTTCAGGCCGCTATCTTGGGAAACACTTTAAATGCTCTGGATGGATGCTGCAGTGTGATCTGCATCGCCGACGCGGCCGCCAGATTGGCCTAAAGTTTAAACCCTGGGAGGTCATGCCATAACCGTGCTAGGCGATACATTCACAAAACGCAAGACCAACGCATCCGTGAAGACGTTCCTCATCAGATCGGCTGGCAACCCAGGGTTCCCTCAAGCGATATCAGTGTGTCTATATCGCTGACAAGCGCATGCGGTCCGGCGCTACGGGCTATGTCAAAAGCTTTGGCTTATTCCCTCGCCGACGGCCCGAACCATCGCGGCGTGCTGTGCCTGAAACACCCCACGTCAGCCTTGTCGAGAATAATCTGAAGCGGAATCTGCTGTTGAAGTAATTGAAATCGACTGATGATTGGGCGTCGAATGGATCTTCCACCGCGAAACGAGGTAGAGTCATGGAGTTCAGAGACGTTCTTCAGAATAGACGCTCTGTGCGGGAATATCAGGACACACCGATAGAGCCCCAAATCGTTCAATCTCTCATCGATGCGGCGATTCTGGCTCCAAGCGCAGTGAACAGTCAACCGTGGGAGTTTTGGGTTGTTCTCGGGAGACGACGAATTGACGATCTTTCAGAGAGAGCCAAGGCCTGGCTCATTGAGAAGGTCGCACACAATCCCACTGCTGAAGCAGGTTATCAACGGCAGTTTCTTGCCACGCCTGGACTTTCACTCCTATACCATGCTCCAGCACTCGTGCTTGTTGCAGCAAAGTCATTTGAGAAGCAGGCCGATGAGGATTGCTGCCTGCTGCGCTCGCATTGATGCTGAGCGCCCGGGATTCGCAGCTGGGGACATGCTGGATCGGCTTGACGCGGCCGTGGTTCAATCTGCCCGCGACGAAGAGGGAATTGGGGATTCCGGAAAGCGCCAGCGTGGTCGCTCCCCTTGTGCTGGGATATCCGAAGGAATGGCCTGAGACGCATGGCCGGAATCCAGCGGCTATACATTGGGTTCCCTGAAGGTGTCTATGGATGAACGATTGGAACCGTCCGTAGATGAGAGGCGAGTTCCCGGTCTGACATATTCCGAGGCCGAGGTGGTGAGGACAATCGATCTGACTCGGCAGTTCGGTAGCTTTCGGGCAGTTGACCGGGTTTCGTTAACGATCTATGCCGGAGAGTGCTTCGGTCTTATTGGGCCGAATGGCGCCGTAAAAAGCACGCTTATCAAGATGCTGACTACGATGCTGCCGCCGACCGAGGGCATAGCGTTTGTCGCAGGCTTCGATGTGAAGCAGGAGGCTGCGGAGGTACGGCGACGAATCGGGTATGTGCCGCAACTCCTCTCTGCCGACGGTGAACTCACCGGATATGAGAACCTGCTACTATCGGCGCGGCTGATCTGATCCCGCACAGCGAACGAGAGAGGCGAATCTCCGAAGCTCTGTCCATGATGGGGCTGGAAGACTTTCGTGATCAACTGGTCGGTAGCTATTCAGGCGGCATGATTCGCCGCCTCGAGATCGCCCAAAGTACGCTGCACCGGCCCGCCATAACCTTTATGGATGAACCGACAGTTGGCCTTGATCCCGCGGGACGCCGGACTGTGTGGGATCATGTTCAACGTCTCCGACAGGAGATGGGCACCGCCGTTGTCTTAATGACGCATTACATGGATGAGGCTGACGAACTGTGCGACCGTATCGCAGTACTGCATCGCGGCCGCCTGCAGGCGGTGGGTCGCCAGATGAGCTCAAGGCACAGACGGGTCCGAACGCAACCCTGGATGATACGTTCGCAAAGTTGACAGGCGAAGAGCTTGCCACAGAGGGAGGCTACCGCGATGTCCGCCAGACAAGGCTCGGGGCACGAGAACACTCCTAGTCGCTATTTCATCGTGAAGACAGCTGGCTTCTGTACCCAGGTCTTCGCGGTGGCCGACGCGGAGGTTCGGAAACTCAGGCACGATCCATGGGAGTTGATAACGCGGGCTGTGCAGCCCATGCTGTGGCTCGTCCTCTATGGAAAAGTCATGGCTCAGGTGCGCGGCCTGGCATCGGGATCGATCCCATACCTGGACTTCATCTCCCCGGGAATACTTGCTCAGAGCGTGCTTCTTGTTGCCATCTTCTACGGCATCTCCGCAATATGGGAGCGCGACCTTGGCGTCCTCCACCGCTACATGGTCAGCCCCGCGCCGCAGAGCGCGCTGGTGCTCGGCAAGGACCTGTTTTCAAGCATCCGGGGCCTATCGCAAGCCGCGGTGGTCTATGTCTGCGCATCCCTAATGGGGGTGGCGCTCCATACAGGATTATGGAATATATCGATGACGCTGCTCTTTATTGTTTTGGGGTCGGGGCTCTTCTCAACATTCTCCCTGATCGTCGCCAGCATTGTGAAGACTCGTGAACGCTTCATGGGGATTGGGCAACTTCTGACGATGCCGACATTCTTCGCCAGCAATGCCATCTATCCGATCGCACTGATGCCGCAATGGCTGAAATCAATCTCGCTGCTCAACTCGCTCA
>JBAVOQ010000209.1:0-13933 GCA_049692235.1 Acidobacteriaceae bacterium
GCGTGGCGCTCAATCCCGGTGAGACTAAAACCGTGACAATGAAGCTTACGCCAGACGACCTGATGCTGTTGGATGAAGATATGCATTGGAAGGTAGTGCCGGGCACCTTCGACGTGATGATCGGCAAATCGTCGGCAGATATCGTGCTGAGCGGGCCCTTCAGGGTAAACCGAGTCGACTGGGCAAACCGTCAGTGAGGCAAATTCGCAATGGCCGCACTGAGCACGGGGAAATCCTGCCCGCTCGAAACACCTGTTTGTCGTGCGAACATCGCCAACTTACCCATAGATGCTAGGTTGCGTTCGCCTCAGGTCGGCGTATAGTTTCATCCAAGAGACGGTCCTCAGGCCGCCGCGCCCCACTCCAGGTTCAAGGTCAACCTTGGCCGGACATGAAATTGAACAGTCTGCCAGAACCTATTTGCCCGAGGCCGAGTGATGAAAGCTCTCCGCTATGTCCCGTTGATCGTCATGGCGCTCGCGGTCCCTGCGTTCGCAACCGTAACCGTGACCAGCCCGACCCCCGGCACGACCGTCACATCACCGGTGCAATACATTGCCACGGGCTCCGCGCCCACCTGCGCTTTGGGTGTCGGATCCATGGGCATCTATGTCAACAATGTCCAGGTCTACAGTTCCCACGGCGCAGCCCAGATTAATACTCAGTTGACTCTGAACCCGGGTTACAACCACACCGTAGTCCAGGAGTGGGACAAGTGCGGCAAGTCTTCATATACCACCGTTAACCTGACCGTCGCGTCCGCTCCGACTGCGGCGCTTTCGGCAGCTCCCACGACGGTCGTCGCAGGAGGTCCGGCCACATTGAGCTGGACCACCACCAACGCCACCTCAGTTTCGATTGCACCAGGCATCGGCACCGTTCCGGCGTCCGGTTCGACAACCGTGACCCCATCGACCACTACGCAATACACGCTGACGGCGACCAGCAACAGCGGCACCGCCACTGCAAGCGCCACCGTTACGGTGCAGACCACGGCTCCCACAGCGATGCTGTCTGCCTCGCCCGCCACCATCACGGGCGGCAACACCGCGACGCTCTCGTGGTCGACCACGAATGCCAACACAGTTTCCATCAATCAAGGAATAGGAATCGTTTCCGCCTCCGGTTCGACGGTCGTCTCCCCAACTTCCACTACGCAATACGTCTTGACCGCCACCTCGAACGACGGCACCAGCGTCACCTCTTCCAGCACGGTCACCGTCCAGACGCAGGGAGCCACAAATTCGCCGATCACGAACCTGATCATCGTGATGATGCAGAATCACTCGCTCGACAACCTGTTCGGCACCTATCCGGGCGCGAACGGGCTGAACGCGTCACTTGCCAGCTATTCTCAGACCGACGCCAAGGGGAACACGATCTCGCCAACTTTGGCGAATGCCCTCAAAGTTGCGGACCTCAACCACAATCGGCCTACCTACATCGCCAGTTGGGACAATGGCCTGATGGATAAATTTGCCTACACCAACGGCGACCTGGCTATGCATTACTACGACAACACCATCGCCGGCCTCGCCAGCGACAACAGCTCGTGGTCCATTGGCAACATATGGTCCTATGCTCAGCAATACGCGCTGGCGGATAACTTTTTTGCCTCCGCCATGAACAGCGAACCCGCCCAGGAGTTCTACATGGTGGCCGCCACTGCATTCGATCTCACCACGGCTTCCAGTCTCCCTTACTACGATCCATGCAGCGCGGTCGAGCAGGCGAAGGATGGCGACCTCGGCCACATCGCCGGTCCTCTCACGACGACTACGCTCGGCGACCAACTCACGGCAGCCCAGGTTTCCTGGGGCTATTACCAGACGAGTTACGCGAATTCGCAAAGCGGGACATGCACCGACTACACCCCACAGGAAGATCCCTTCCAGTACTTCACAAGCACGGAAAACTCTTCCCACATTCAGAACTTCACCCTGGCGTCCTTCCAGTCCGATCTCAGTAACGGGTCCCTTCCCTCCGTGCTCTGGATTCAGCCGGACGGGGCCGAGGATATGCATCCCGGCGGCGGGAACATCATGGATGGCGTCGAATTTCTCTCGAACGTCGTGCAGGACGTGCAGAACTCGAGTATTTGGCAAAATTCCGCCATCGTCGTCCTATGGGATGAAAGCGGCGGCTGGTATGACCACGTCCCGCCCCCGCAACTGGCCAACACAGAGGGCCTGGGAGCGCGTGTGCCCGTGCTCGTTATCTCTCCCTTCGCCAAGACCAACTACATTTCCCACCAGCAGATGGATTTTGTCTCCATCCTCCGCTTCATCCAGTGGAATTGGAATTTAGGCCAGCTTCCCACAGCGGCCCAGGCGGCCCGCGAGCAGCAGAGCGGCGATCTCTGCGATCTGCTGACCTCGCCCTGCGGAGCGCCGGCTCCAGCCCAATAACGGCCGAGGGGAGAGACCGACGCGTGCGCGTCCATTCGTCTGCAAAACCTTGTGAACTTCTACGTGCTTGCCCGCTTTGGCGCCACGGAATCCGATGACCGATGTTTTGCTTGATTCTGTTGGCAGAGGGCTTGATTAACTTTCCGAAAAATGAGCCCCAGAGAGCATCAGTCATATTAAAGGAATGCAACCCAATGCTCTTTAGAGACGTTCATGCTGGTATCCTGCAGGTAAGAAATAGCACCGTCCCATGTGCGGAGGGATGTGTGAGTGGTTGAAACAGGCGGTCTTGAAAACCGCTTTACCTGCAAGGGTAACGGGGGTTCGAATCCCTCTCCCTCCGCCATCAAGTCACTAATATCTAAGTGATAAACAGCAGACGCCCCAAAACCCGCAGTTTCCGGGCAATCTTCGCGATTCTCTGCCTTCGAAAGGGACCAGAGACGAATGCAATACGGGAGCTTCATGCTGTTTCGACCCGAAATCTCTGGCGGCAATTCGAGTAGTCCCTTTCCACGAAGAAAGAATTTCGGATGAGCCTCTTTTTTGGGGAAAAAGAAAGAGTAACGGAGATTTGCATTCCTCTCCGACTGCCATCTAGTCGTTAATATCTAAGTGATGAACAGGAGATATCGAGAAACCTACAGTTTCCGGGCATTATTCGCAATTCTCGGCCTTCGAAAGGGACCAGAGACGACTGCGACATGGGAGCTTCGAGCTCTTTTGACCCGAAATCTCTGGTGGCAATTGGAGTAGTCCTTTTCCGCGAGAGGGAAAGAGTAACGGAGATTTGCATTCCTCTCCGACCGCCATCTAGTCAGCAGTGGTGGCTTCTCTCGCGCTAGAAGCAGAGAAAATCAAAAATTCCGTCCATTTCTGCAATATTTTCCTAGTGGAAGCGAACCAGAGATCGTGACCGTCCAGCATACACAGCGCAATTAACGGACTGTTCTCCCTGCGCATATAGAGGAGTCCCTTTCAGGACCGAGGCTTAAGTGCCGTGGGAGAGGGCCGTTCGCGTAGTTCCCAGACACAAGGGCGTTTGTCAGTGCCAATTCGATCGGCCGATTTTAACCTCTTCCGTGACAGAAGTGCTTTTGGTCGTAATCCATTAGAACTATGGGGACTAATGGATTACAAAAGCCCTCAAAAGCAGTGGAAACGCGGGTAGAAACTCCTTCAGCGCCCTACTTAGCACCCTCGCTATTCTTCTCGAGACCTCTGCTGCGCAGCCGCAGTGGTCTCCCGGTTTGCTGCAGTATGCGACACATTGGTAAACATAAGGCGACTTGCATGTAATTATAAAAAACTGGGGCCGCACACAGCAATTCCTCTTTATAACGCGTTCGCGCCGCGGACACCCGAGAATGTGCACGTGACTGTGAGATAGGCCGTGTTGAAAATCCGGCAGGAACAGCCACTACGATCGCAGGAACAGCCCCGATCTCATGTGCATAGATCGGCAACCATTCGGTAAGGGAGAGGGATCGTCGTCCCCGATACTGCAACTGGCGCCAGAGCTCTCGATCGATGGGCGCATGCGCCGTGGCATAAATCTACCCGCGATGGACGATCTCACCGACGTAGGTTCGGATCCCACCATATCGGTCGGTCAAAAGATGTGTTCTACTCGGAAGCTATTCCTCCGGGTCGAATCGCGGGCTCTCCTCACTGTCTATCAGGGGTAATGAATGGACCTCGCTTCCGTAGCGACGATCAGGTGGCCGTTGAAAGTTCGAGTACGTTATCAAGGAAGTCCAATGCCTTCTTGCGATCAAGACGATGCGCGTTGAACTGCCCTGAATAATCGAGAAGACATTCTAGACATGCTTTTCGGCAAACTGAATTATGTTTTTCTGTCCCCTGCAAAATGCCCTGTGCCTTGAGAAACCAATCTTTTCCTTTGGTCATTAATTCGAGGCAGTACCCGGATCCACCTGGTGTCGCATCGTAGAGAAGAATTCGATTGCCATCACCGGGGCGCTTGTCGTCCAGCTCTAATTCGCGGCTGTCTAGGTCCAGCAGCGCCGATCCCGCCAGGACCAACGCACGGCCGAGCGAGTACATTGTCGCGTCGTCGGCAGACGAAGGCCACTCTAGGAACAACATGTCCGTTGTCTCACGCGCTGCTAAAACTTTGTTTCTCAATACAGATTCTTGATCTTTCAACCAGCACCTTAACTTCGGGTTGGACGAGTAAATGGAGGGATGTTCGCGAAACTTTGGTGGCAACGGCGGAGGATTCCCTTTGCGGTCTATTGGTAGTCGTTCACTTTCCGCATATCCACATCGTGTACAGACGGCGAAGCCGAAGCCCTTACCGCCTTTGCCGCTTCCCGCGTTTCGATACAGAAGCTCGCCTTTGCCGGCTTCGTAATACAGGGCCGTCAAGCCCGGTATTCCAACGAAGTTTGGATTTTGCTCAGTTGCATCGCCAACAGTGAATTCGTTCAGCGAAAAAATCTCCACTTTGCCGATGCGATCTAACTTTCGACCGGGGGGCTTCGGGGGTTCCCATGCCGCCGTCGTGTAACCGAACCTCGGGAACATAAGCATCTGGCCGGGATCGGCTGGCCCCATTTGGCAATGTGGACATAGGCCGCTTTGACTCGTTGCAAGATACTCGTGCCCGTTCGCACAGTTCAACGCCCAATAGTTGAGCATGAGCGCTTCATCCCGATTCGTCTCTGTCCAGTGCTTCAAGATTCCTTTTGATTCGAGAACCTTTCCCCCGACGAGCAAAACAGCTCCCGGTACGTACTCACTAAGCGCGATAAGAGACTGACGCTCTAACCGATACTTCTCTGAAGTTGTCGATTTGTGGTCAGCTCCGTTCTTTGGAATTCGCACCGAAAGTTTCTGAAGGTTGATCGGAAATCCGTACCTTGGAAGAAAACCTGCGTCAGAGAGCCATGCGATAACGCTGATCTCGCCCATTGCCTTGATCTGATAGCGTATTGAGTTCGCTTTATTCTTTTCTCCGATCGCTTCTTTTTGCGAAGCATGTTTCGGTATTTCGAGCCACGCATCGCGGAGAGATTTGTAATCGTCTTCCCAGCGCGATACCGACTTGCGGAAGACATCTACCGCTGACGCAAGAAAATCCTTCCATGAGGCATCATCCTTTGTAGCATCCTTCAACTGCGTTCCCACCACCAGGGAATTGCTTCGATCTCTGTATAGAGGGCCGTTGTTCTCAAGAAATTGAATGAAGTCGGTATGGTAGCCCCCGACTGCGGGAGACCAGTCTGGCTTTCCGTTTCCGCTCCATCTTTCCGGACATTCGCCGACGCCACAGAATCTACCCATGTTGGAGTAAGCATCCATAGCGCCTGTATAGGCACCCTGGCGGGGTGCAAAGAATTCACCCAGAAGCATCGCGTGCAAGTGGCGCTGCGTGATGCGGGGACGACTCTCTAAAAGAACGGTCTGCTGTCGATAGGATTTCCGGATAAAGTGGTCGAATCGCAAAAAGACTTCACGATCAAATGGACGACTGCGAGCAAAGGTCACGACGAGTGACGATCCATCCGACCGTCTTCCTGCACGGCCTGCACGTTGCATGTGATTGGCCCGACCGGGCGGCACGTTGCCCAATAGGACGCCGTTTAGTCCTCCGATATCAATTCCCAACTCCATTGTTGTTGTTGAGGAAAGCAGGTTCCTTGCACCCTCTTTGAAAAGCAACTGCCGACGCTTGTTTTCCTCTGGGCTCAGTTGCGCCGAGTGTTCTTCACCCCACAATCCCGCATCAAAAATTGGAGAGGCAGTAAGTTCTTTCCGCGTCCTCCCCCATCTCGTATCCGCGTCGGCCTGTTCACCTGTGATCTCCGCGACATGGCCGAGGCAGCCCTTGAGGGGAGACCAGCCGACAACTTCGCGCGGCCATAGGGTTCCGGTGTCGGGGCAGCGGAACAAGATCTTTGGCTTCTTCAGACGTAGGCGGTCGAACACGAGTTGGAATGCGCTATCCGTTAGACCTTCGCTGACTTCATGAGTGCTCTCAGTCTTTAGCCAAGACCATTGATTAGCTTGCGCGGCTGCATATAGTTGATCGAACGCCGCTTCCAACAATTTGACTGCCAGTGACTCGTCAGCGCCTACAGCGCTGAGCACTCTTCGTGCAAACCAAACTCGCATCTGCAGGCGCAGTTGATCTTCGCTGCGACCGTCTCCACCCACGAATCTACGAGCCGACCAACCATTCTTAGTCCTGGTCATCCATCTTCCATATAATGGCGACTCGCCATCCCAGGTTCTCCGATCGGACGGCGCCGACCAATCAATCGCGCGATCCGCGCGCACGGTATCCAACAAGGAGGCGATGAAGTCTGGCCAAGCCGGCGTTAACTTCTCAATCGCGGTTGGATTGGCTGCAATTTGACTCTTAAAGCCAATGGGGAGCTGCAAGCCTTCAACGCCGGGAAAGACGATTTCGACCAATCCTGCCGCTTCAATCGAAGCAGCGGTTCGCAGTGGATTATCCAGCTCTGTTGCGATCAAGCCTTCAATGTGGCCGATGACTTTTTGGCGATTGTCCTTCCAGTCCTGTTGTCTCCACTTGTGACGGTGCTTCTCGGCGCTCTGGCGTTCAAGTATTTCAGCGATACGATTGTCTTTTGAGACATATTCGGCGAAGGTATCGGCAGGCAGTCCAAGAGAGGAAAATGTCAGCTTCTCAAGCCATTCCTCTCGCTTGCTGCGAGCTTCATGCCGGTCTTGCGCGGGAAGAGATACATCATCCATATCCTCTCCGCATCTGCCAATTTGTCTGTTTATGTAGTCGATGGTGGGCGGTTGCGTCTCCCGTACTGTATTCGCAATTGCGGCCCGAATTAGTTGGATCTCATGCTGCCTCGACAATAGCGGGCCGAGACGCGCAGCCTCCCGGCGCGAGTCGCTAAAACACAGCAACCTACGACCCTTAGCCGGTTTCCACTCGCGGCTCTCATCCGGGTAGACGGGCATCCCATACAATAACGTCTCTGCTGTCACGCCAACGGCAAGACGTTCACCCCCTCTGAGCGGTTGGACATTTGATGAGAAGTCGTCTTCATCTGAATCGGGATCGGGAGCACTCCAGTTGGACTTGCAGTGGGGGCACTGCTGTTGGCTACATTTCGATGGATCGTTGCACGCTGCACCGTGCTCTGGACATGGAACGCGATATAGGGTGGTTCCTTCTTTTTGCCCGAAACACTCTCCCGTCAACGGATTGACGACCACTGCGCTAAGAGACAGACCTTCAGTCGCGGTGACGAGGTAATATCTGCGTTGCGGAATTTCCGCAAGAAGGCCGGATTCCATCTCGCCGGTTTCAGTGTTTTCATACCCACCCATCGCCCACAGACCACAGGCCTTACAACGGAGCACCGGCAGTGTGATCGAGTCGCAAAATACGCATCGGTCTTGTGACGCTTGAAGGGCACCTACTTTGTCCTGGCGTGCGGCGTCAGGCGCAGAACATTCGGAATTGAGACACACCGAAAGCCCCTCGGGGGCGCGGACAAGGCAATGCAGACGGTGTGGAATCAGTGGCGACAATTCGTTAGACGATCGTGCGGAAGCTGCAAGACGAAGCAAGAGGACCGTTGCATCTTGCGTCTCAGAGTCGGAGTTCGACCAAAGCTCATTCGCAAGCGCATCCAGCGACCATAGTTCCTGAGAGCGAATCAATTCTGCGAGTTTACGGACAATTGGCATTTGCCCGAGCAGGAGCTTTAGAAATGGAGCGAGAACGTCGTTTGACCTTTTTCTGGCTGACTGAATTGCACTAGCTGTTACTGCGGTTGCCAATGCTTCGGCGACTCTTGATACACCCTGCTCATCCTGGGAGAGGAACCTGCCGTCGGCAGCGAGGGTCACGATGTTGAGGTTTGAATGTTGGGCAAGTAATGAAGCGACCGGAACGGGAAAGTCTCCGGCCTCCTCTGCATCGAACTGTAGCGGTGCCTGTTCGCCTTCAATGACCTTGACTGAAGTCTGAGGCACGGAAAATATAGTGCTTGCAAAGCGACTCATGTCTTCGAGTGTTCCGCCCAGGGTCGCAGAGGTCGCTATATGAGTGATGAGTTCTGGAGCGACACCACAGCGATCTCGTAGTCGCCGAAGCAAAAGCGTGATCTCGGCGGCAAGTGTTCCTGTATACAGGTGAGCTTCGTCCAGAATGATGTATTCGAGGGCTCCATCAAAGAATCCGCTGTCTTGGGGTCTGCAAAGCATGTATTCGAGCATTGAGTAGTTGGTGATAACAATGTCCGGAATGCTATCTCTGGCGGCATCGCGGCTGCGTCGCCGGCATGAGTTCCATTCTTCTCCTCGCGCCACCGCTTGCCTGTCCGTTTCCGGCGTTTCACTTGTGAAGTGAAAGAGGCTCAGTCTTTCTTGCGAGTCGAGCAGTTCGTAAAGGCGGGTCACCTGATCTGTCACGAGAGCGTTCATTGGGTAGAGGATGAGGCACCGCATCCCGGAAGACCCTTTCCTCCTGGGTCGATCCCAAAGACCGGAAAGGATTGGCAGCAGGAATGATTCGGTCTTGCCGGCACCGGTCCCGGCAGTTACTACTATCGATGGTCTGCTCTGCGGAAGTATTTGGTGGGCGGCGCGTATCGACTGTGACTGATGCTCAAAGAGAAGCCTGTCGGCGGAAAACTTCTTGTTAATGTCGAGATAGTTCACCAGATCTGGCGGGAAGCTCCCTTCCTGCGCAAGCGAAGCCAAACAATCATCACTCTGTTTGCTTGGAAACGCACCCTGAATCCAGACCTGGCTGACAAGTCCACCATCCTTGCCCGGGCCAGACCATATCGCTTCCGCGCGGCTAGCGACCTTCGGGTCACGAACGTAGTTCTCGGCGGTTGCGAGGTTAACCGCGCGGTTTCTCATCTCTTCCACGAGCCGCAAGGCATCAAGTTGACTCATCAAGGTGTCCTTTCGAGGCAATACAACAGCAATGAAGCGATCAAGAATTCACGACCCGTTCTGTATTCGACAATACGATTTACGAGGTTGATTTCTTCAAAATCCGGTTCCTGGCCCGCAAGATGCGCTTCATAGTGTCGGGTAAATTCCGAGAGGGCGTCGGATGAGATGTACACGAGTTTTGCGCACTCTCTCGTCATATTTCGAAGAGCGCTGCGGACTTCCTCAATAGTTTGCAGAGTGAGCCCAAGCGCATCATGGATTACGCCCAGAATGCTTTGTCGATACCGTTCATCATTCACGTCGGCACGCGCCATGCTGTATGCAAATGAAGGGCAGATTTCTCCCAAGAGAAGCAACGTCTTCCGAAAATTCTCTACCGGCGATGCGGTCGGCTCATGTGAAAAGCGTGAATGTAGCGAGTTTGTGAGCTCATGTAACTGTTTCGTTCTTCGCTCGGAATAGTCCCAAAAGAGGGATCTGACGACTGTAGAAACACCGATCTCCCCTTCACGATGCAAAAGTGGCTTTCGCAGGACACTCTCGTCTAGCCAACCTCGCAGAAACGTCGAAGGGTATTGTCTAACGATGCGTTTTAGTGGTTCTTCGAAAGGCTCTCCAAGCACGGGAACTTTCAACCAGCGGAATAGGGCAATCGTTTCGGCGGTGACCGGCTTCCCCAACATTGGGGCTAGATAATCAGAATTCCAATAAGCGCCCACGCACATTCCTTCATAAGCGATAGCCATCAGTGCAACTGATCCCGCTTGCGAAAACTTCCATACGAAGCCATCGTTTTCAGTACGTATTTTCTCGGACGAGACTATTGACGGATCTGCTTCGGCATCCTGCCAGACAATGACTGTATGTTGCGGAGTGGGCAGTATCGGCGTTCTCAGATAAACGGTGTGAGAGCCGCTACCAAAAATCGCCGGTAGGTAAAGCTCTATGCACCCCCGGTCTTCGACAACGCTAGCCAGCGTCTTCTCGCTGATGCCGTCGAAGTCCGCACACAATGACGCCCCCCAAGCGTTCAAATCGCGAAGTTCGATTGTGGTCGAGCGTTTTCTACCTATAAGACGCGAGCCCTCGCGCAATTTAAAGTTTCCAGAATCAAAGACTCGAGCACAACCGTCTCCAGAGGCACGGTTCAGGCGTCCATTCTTCGGAACTTGCCAACTAGGCTTTCTAACGGTCCCCATCCCCGGTTGCAGTATTGCGATACCGCTCAGATTTATCTTCAGCTTTGGAAGTACGGTACGCTTGTAATTGGATCCCTCAATGCGCACGCGGAGTCTAGCATTGCCAGTGACTAAATCCAACGAAACAGGAACGGCATGAACTGTCTTCCATCCTTCGGAACAGAGAACAAGCTGCGTTGTGCTGGCCCCGATGCACAATTTGACGGACTCGGCGTCTTCCGGTACGCCGGTGACGATGAGATCTGCCTGCGAACCAATTCCGATCGTCGTTTCCTGATCGGATTCCAGTGCTATATTTATCAGCCTTTGGGTTCTAAACTCCGAAAGTCGGGGTTCCCAAACGACGGCTTCGCCACACCTAATTTGTATCGCCCGCGTGAGGGGACGACTCAGGCGAAACGCTGACCTGCCTTTTGCCTTTGCGAACTGCACGTCGGGTACGCTCATATCTGCATCGCAGACCACTGCGTAGTCACGGTTTGGATCCAACACTTCGTTCTCATCGACTCTTGCGCCCGAATTCAAGTCAAAGATCAGAAACGGCTCGTCGAGACCGAAAGCTGCCAAGTCTATACTTTCGATTGGTTCGCCATTGCAGCTAATGGAGAGACTCTGTGGACGCAAGTTTGGAGGCTGGCCAGTCGTCTGGCAGGCAAGCAGCCGGTTACCTCGGAAACCGCCATTGGCTTCCATTGACCATCTATCCACCACGACACCATCTATCGCAAACACTGCTGTGCTCTTGCCAGCCAATAGGTCGTAAATTCGTTCCTCATTCAATTTCAGTTGAAGGCGCGGTTTTGAGGCTATGTCCCAGTCGAATACTGGATCGAAGAGTGCTTCGGGAAGCTCTGCTGCTGCACTGGCCAAGATTGAGATAGTGCGAGGCCTATGAAGCTTCGCAACTTCCAATAGCGGATCAACCCAAGATGCTCTGATCCAAGGTGATTCGTGGAGCATTTGGGATGCGGCAAAAAGAGAAACTCTTCCTGCCCGAAATTCACGCAATGTAGTCCAAAGTTTTTGGAAGCTTGGGGACGAAACGTCGAAATTCTCAAGTGTTGCGTCGGTTCCGACGAGCATTTTCACGGCGGTCGTAGAGCCGAGGCCGTCAAGCCAATCCGGCATTCGCCGTAGCGCCCCCTTGTAGGTGAACCCAATTTGTAATTTGATTGTGTCGAAATACTCTTGCTTGCCGGAACGGTCAATTAGGTTTCGCAATTGCAGCTTCCTGACCCCTGCGGCCATAGCAATTTTGCATAATTCGGTAGGATGGTCATTTGCAAAAAGAACTGAGTGAGTGGTTTTGTTCCTCCGGAATCTTCCAGCAATGCTAGGCCAAAGTGACTCTTCGCTACAGTGATCCCGCCCGATTTCAGACGCAAGAATGAGGAACAAAACACCGAACATTTCTCGACTCGATGCCGTGTGAGTCCCTTCGACGATATCCTGCCAAGTTCTGTCGCACCAGTTCCGCGGCCTTCCGTACTGAACGTCAAACCATGACTGGAGCTTCTCAATCTCAACGCCAGTGATTCTAGCTTCGGCTATCGATCTTGGAACATTCAAATCTTGAAATTTGGTGAAGAAGTACCAGTAGACCTGTTCCAGTTCCATTGAGGAATCGAGGTTGGGCAATCGGTTTTCACCTGTGCTCATATGAGAGGCTCGTAAATGGGAAAGCCTATGACTTGGACTGAAGCTGTCATTGACCGGAAACTGGTATCCGGAGCCGTCTTCGCTTACCTTTAGGCTTGTCTGCTGTGCCGCCAGTATACGCTTTGGAATTCACATTCTTCGCTCCTTTGTGTTCCACGATAGCGCTGACAAACTGACGTTTTCGACTATCCTGCAATTGATCGCAGATTCGTTTTCGGCGACGGTAAGGTTTGAGCCTGATACCGTCTGTGTGGCTAAAGCTCTGAACTTTATCGGCAACTTTAAGAATCCAGCGATATTCGTTGCGCCTCCCATTCCAGAGGAAATCCAGCCAGAAGTTTTCGGACAGTGAGGTCTGGTGGTTGCTGTCCTTTCAAGATGCGACCCACCAAATCGGGCGCGAGGACCGCAGACCTTACGGTGCGGCTGATGTAGCGGTTGGTGAATCCGGTTTCTGCTGCTAGATCTTCGATACGGGAGATTTCTCCGGAATAGATTCGCTCCGCCCACTCGTGTGCCCGAGCGACGGCCTTGACCAGGGCCGGAACTGGAGATGTCTCAGGTTGCTGGATTCCCGGAATGATCAAGCGCAATTCAGGCCCGCGCTGCTTCATTTTGAAGGGGGAAGTAAGTTGCATGACAGCGCCATTCTCGGGTACTGCTTTCCGAGAAACAGCGCTCGACCTTCGTGCGCTCAGCGTATCCAGGAATGCTAGAACATCGATGTCGATCGTGATCTCGTCCTGTTTGATGACAATACGTTTCACGATTGATCGGAGGAACTCTCCCGATTCTTTCTGCGTCTTGCTCTTCAGCCAAAGCAATTTACTTTGCGCTGCGGCGGTCACTAGGCGCAGATCAACTCTGTCAGTTCTCTGGCATGCGCCGAGCAACTCCTCCGGCGAATCGAGGAATGCTCGAATCCGAGCGAAGACCAGTTGTTCAATCTCGTGTGCCGGCAGGCGAGGGAATTGGAATGGCTGCTGATCGCGGTACGTGGTCACGACGTAATAGCGGTATCGTCTTCCCCTCTTTGAGCTGCTCGTGGACAGGTAGCGATTTCCCTGGACGTCGAACAGCAGTCCCATGAGGACGCAGCCGTTAGGACGGTTATATCGAGTGTGACGCGTGATCCGATTTTCCTCGCGCTTCGCCTCAACCTTTTTCCAAATTCCTTTTTCGATGATGGGCTCATGTGCCGCGGCATAAATCTCTCCGCGATGGGCGATCTCACCTATATAGGTGCGGCTGCTCAGAATATGGTAAAGGGTGCCGCGCGACAGGACTGCTCCGCCGGTATTCCGCCCCTTGACGGACGTCTTGGCAGGACTGTGGATGCCGGCTCGGTCCACATATTCCTTAAGCTTGCGGACGCAACCGAGACGGAGATATGCATCGTAAACCTTGCGGACAATCTCCGCTCCAACTGGATTAATGATCAACTTGTGATCCTTGAGGTCATATCCGATCGGGACATTTCCTCCCATCCACATGCCTTTCTTCTTGGAGGCGGCGATTTTGTCGCGAATCCGCTCGCCGGTGACTTCTCTTTCAAACTGGGCAAAGGAGAGTAGAACATTCAGAGTCAGCCGACCCATGGACGTCGTCGTGTTGAACGTACGCGTCCGGGGAAGGCCATGGTTGACGGGGCTGGGCAGCCGGGGATAGGCTACTTTGCCATCTTGGCGGCGTAGGCAGCCGGGGTGAGTTCGGTCAGGGAGTGGATGGAGCGGTCGGCCAGGC
>JBAVOQ010000210.1:0-1671 GCA_049692235.1 Acidobacteriaceae bacterium
GTATCGGACGATTAGCCTGCGGGTGCCATGGCCCGGCAGAGATCTGCCCGAACTCCCGCTGGCGGGAAAAGCCTTCGTCGCCACAGCGCTTCTGGTCTTAATCGGCGGTATAGCCGCGCCCAGCACCGACAGCGTCGCGGCCATTCTTTCCACATTGCCCTACTTCGCTATCCTCGCCGTCGCCTCTATCGGTCAGCACCTCGTGATCCAGCAGCGTGGGCTCGATCTGTCGACCGCCGGCATCATGTCGTTTGTTGCGGTGGTTGTTACCAAGCTGCCCGACTCCTCTACCGATCCCGGCGTCGTCCTTTTCTATATTGGGGCGGGACTACTGGTCGGGGCGGCACTCGGCGCATTCACTGGCCTGATCGTCACGTTGTTGCGGGTTCCGCCGCTCGTCACAACCATCGGCGTCAACGCCGTTCTGTTCGGCCTGACCTATTTCGTTTCGACCGGCGCGTCGGTGCAATCGCCGCCGATGATGGTGAGCTTTTTTGTTGGACAGTTTCTTTATGTGCCCGCGACGATTTGGGTGTTGTTGCTGGTGGCGGCGGCGACGGTGTTCGTCCTGACGTTTACGACGGTCGGGCGTCGCTTTATCGCGGTCAGCGTCAATCCTCCGGCAGCGCACGCTGTGGGAGTGCCGCTCAAGATCTACCGAATTCTGACTTATACGGTCGCCGGCCTTATGTACGCCATCGCGGCGATCATGCTGTCCGGGTATCTGGTATCGCCGACTGTTTTGTGCGGGCTGCCTTATTTGCTCGGCACGATTGCCGCCGTCGTGATCGGCGGCAACCCGCTGGGCGGCCTGACCAAGGGAAGCGTCATGGCCACGGTAGTAGGCGCCTTCTTTCTGACCTATCTCGCCCAGCTCGTGACCGCGCTGGGTTTTGGAGGATCAGCCGAAGATTTGGCCGACGCGATCATTGTGCTGAGCGGCGTGGCGCTTCCCGAGATCATACGGCGGCTACGCCATGCATAGCGTTGTTCGTGCAACCGCGTTGCCGGTCACGGCGCATGTGCCGATCATGACGCTTGCCGGCATGCGCAAGAGCTTCGGCCCCGTCCAGGCGCTGAAAGGCGTTGATGTCCTGATCATGCCCGGCGAGGTTCATGCCGTCGTCGGCGAGAATGGCGCCGGCAAATCGACCCTGATCGGCATTGCCGCAGGCGTGCTGCATGCCGACGCAGGCAGCATCTATTACGGAGGCAAGCACATCGCGAGGCCCGACCCGCGCCAAATGCGCGAGGACGGCGTCTCCGTTGTCTATCAGCATCCGGCTTTGGCGCCCGATCTCACCGTGCTGGAAAATCTGCAGCTCGCCGAACCCTCGCTCGCCGGACCAGGGGGCGCCGCCGAGGCGGAGCGCATTTTGGCGCGAATCGCGACCGACGAATTGCGCATGCCGGTCGGGAAGCGCGTCGCGGAGCTGTCGTTGGCACAGCTGCATATTGTGGAGATCGCGCGCGCTCTCGCCACCAACCCGAAAGTTTTGTTTCTGGACGAGCCGACCGAGCCTCTACAGCACGCCGATGTGCGCAAACTGTTCGACCTGATCCGCGAATTAAAACGCGACGGCGTCGGCATCGTTTATGTGTCGCATCGCCTGCACGAAGTCGATGAACTTGCCGACCGCATTTCGGTGATGCGCGACGGCGAGATCATCG
>JBAVOQ010000211.1:0-4609 GCA_049692235.1 Acidobacteriaceae bacterium
CAGTCGCACCGCTTCCTCCTTGAACTCAAGCGTGTACCTGCCTCGTTTACCGTTCCTCATCTGCCCGTCCCTTTCGCTATTACAGCAGCTCGCTAAGGGATACGTTTTACGCGGGCAAGGTCAAAGCAGGATTCGAAAAGTTGACTCCGCCGGTAAGTGCTGAACCGTCATCCATACATTTGGCGAACGTGTAACCCAGCAAATAATTCCAGTGTGTGGCCGTTTGCTGAACACTCACCTGCAATGAGTTATAACTCGAGTTTCCTTTCGTGATCATGTAGGGATTGGGTCCGAAATTATTCCCTAATGGGCCGCGGGTTCCATTCACTACTTGTCCGTCTGCCAAAACAAAAACATTGTTCTCAAGGAATGGACCGCATGGCTGCTGTCCCGGAGCAAGTGCTGCTGGGTCACTCAGCTGTAAACACAGAGCAGAGTTACCCGGATTGGCCTCCTCGGAAACTATCAGGTGATGGCCTTGATTCGCTACGTAACCGGCACTGACCACCATATTCTGTCCTAACTGTCGTTGAACCGTAAACTGCCATTCCTCTGTATAGGGAACCACGTTTTTGTAGTAATAAGAGAGTGAAAACGATATAGGTTCCACATTCGCCCAATTGAAGCTGGTGTCAGGGTGGGAAGCGGAAGTATTCTTTGGTGGAAACACAAATGGAAACGCATTCCTTTCGTGAAATCCCGTACCTCGATCAACGTAGGGCGTATCAAAGAGAGGAGGCGCCGGACTTGAGTAAAACTGACCGTACGGAGCATCGCCGACTTCTTCAAAGTTCGAAAGGTCTTCGATCGCGGTATAGAAGATTCCGTATCCAGCACGAATGCTGGTTTTTCCCGGGCCGCCTGTTATTTTGGACCATAATCCAGTTTGGACCCCGGGCGAATACGCCATTCCGATCCTTGGGGCAAAATCCTTATAGTCGGTCGGCGCTAGCGTTCTAGGTATACCGGGATCTCCTGGAAAAACATATCCTGTCGGGGCGCCTGGAAATACTACCGACTGCAGGCCCGGCACAATTGTCTCAAGTTTGTTCCCGGTGTCATAGAACGGCGGCATAATTTCATAACGCAATCCATAATTCAGCGTCAGCGTCGGAGTCGCGCGCCAACTGTCTTGCGCATACGTTCCAAAATAGGTGGTGCGCGAGTCCATGATCTGAATACTTGCCTGCTGGAAATTGGCCGGAGCACCTAGCAAGAAATCTGCGAAGTCATACCCAGTTTCGGAACCATTGAAGTTAAACGATCCATTGGGCACATCATAGTTACGCTCCGCGATTTGATCGTAATGAGCCTCCACGCCAAATTGGAGCGTGTGGGTTCCGACAATCTGGGTATAGTGCTCGAGGCCCTGAAAGGTATTGTCAAGGTTTTTCATCGTGTCTTGGGGAATCCCAATCGTATAGTTATTGAAGAATATGGGCATGACCCCTTGAAAGGCAGGATTGTTCAAGCCCACACCGCCGGCGGGTCCCCAGGGCGTGACGAAGCCCTGGGATGCCAGTGAGGGACCAAGTCCTCCGCTTGGCTCGTCATTATCCCAGATATTCCGCAGATACGACAGCCGCACATCATTCACAGAATTCGAGCCGCGCGTGGTCGTGAGGCCCACGTTGGCCATCTGCGCCCTTCCGACCGTGTCCGCAGTGAATCCCGGAACGTTCGCATCGCCAGGAGCAAACGGATTGGTCTGGGTGTACCAATCTTGGAAATAATACGCAAATACTTGACCGAAGCGCGTGTTGATGTCTGCACGAAGGTTGCCCTTTTCATCATTCAATGATTCCGGGTACGCTGAAGTTTCAAAAAAATTCGACGGCTTGTTTGGCTTAGGGATATATTGCATCAAGTTGTTTGCAACCGGAGAGAATGCAGTGGTTGGAATGACGGCATTGGGAAATACGCACTGAGCAGTAGTCGTACACCCTGGCGTATAGTAAGGCTCCCCGGAGGTGACCGCATAGCCCACCCGTTGTGAAAGAATATTCGCCCAGTAGGATCCCGCAACTCCTGTTCCCCCATTTGCAGGGTCTGATGCAAGCAACGCAGCCGTTTGATCGCTGAGAT
Source organism: Acidobacteriaceae bacterium (assembly GCA_049692235.1). Lineage (GTDB taxonomy): Bacteria > Acidobacteriota > Terriglobia > Terriglobales > Acidobacteriaceae > JAKAAZ01. Next base: position 2,086 of record JBAVOQ010000211.1, read on the forward strand.
CTCCACTGCGGTCTGCCACCGAAGGAACCGGATAGTTCACCGTCGCCCCGATGGTATTTCGAGTTCCCTGATAGTCGCCAAAAAAGAACATCCTACCCTTCTTGATGGGTCCGCCGATTGTTCCGCCAAACTGGTTTTGCACGAAGGAACCACGCGTTGTGTCATAGTAGTTTTTCGCGTCGAGAGCTGTATTGCGGATAAAGTCGAACATGTCTCCGTGGTAATGGTTCGTGCCCGACTTGGTAACCACGTTGATTTGGCCACCGCTAAAATTCCCATACTCGGCATCGAAGTTGCTTGTAAGGATTCGGAATTCCTGGATCGAGTCCAGATTTGGCATTAAAGCGGTTCCGTTTGCGACGCCTTCGTTGGCTATTGCGCCGTTTACCATGAACCCATTCGCGATCTCTCTACCGCCGTTGATCGATTGGTTTCCAGAGTTAAGATTCCCGGAGACCGGACGGTTGACATAGGTAGCTTCCACGTTTTGATAGGGTGAAACGCCCGGTTGTAGAGCCAGTAGATCGGTGAACACGCGGCCATTCAGCGGCACAGATGTCATTTTCGCGCCTTCGATCACGTCGCCAAGTTGGGTGCTCTGAGTTTCCACCCGCAAAGCGTCTGCGGTGACGGTCGTGGTTTCCGTCAGTTTACCCAGAGCAAACTTAACGTCTACCCGAACCGCTGAATTCGCATTGATAGTCACATCTCTTTCTACGAACTCCTTGTACCCAGGAGAACTGAGCTGGACAGTGTAGATACCGACTGCCAGCGCCGGAAAACTATAGAAACCTTTTGAATCGGTCGCAACCTTACTCTGAACGCCTGTCAGTTGGTTCGTTGCAGTTACTATGGTGTTCGCAACTGGCGCGCCAGCAGGATCGGTGACAAGCCCAGAGATCGAGCCTGTGATCGCGGCCCAAACTACAACCGCCCCTAATGAGAGAACTGCCACCACGAAAGTCGATAGTAACTTGATCAGTCGATTCATTCTGTTTTCCATCTTTCCCAGGCAAAATTCACTACAGATCGATTTCTAACGTAACAATCGTCAAGTGAAAAAATAATAGGGACCAAAGTCTGCCACTGTCAATCTTTTTTTGGAATGGCAGCTATATAAGAGCGCCAGGCATGCGGAATCAATCAATTTCAGCGGGCAAGAATCCGCACTTGCAACGGGAAGGACGCAACAATGATCATTATGCTCAGGGATCGGGCTCCACTTCAAAGTAGCAAGCTCTAAAAAGTGGGGGCGCAACCTGCGCTGCAAGCTTCTTGACCGCTGGGAATGGCCGCAGGAGATGCTGGTTGCCGAGATGGACGACCGAAAGATGGATCATGCGCAAGCACTTTTGCCGGTCGATTGGCCCTCAGCGGGGAGAGGTGATCGCTTGGCGTATACGGGCCAATGGGGCGTGGTCATCGAACTTGATTGCGGCATGATCGGCGCGGATACCGAGTTGCTCCCACAGCGACGTTAAATCGATCGGATCATAGGGCGCGTCTCCCATTCTTCTGTAGAGATCGGCTAACACAGACGTTCCAGTGGCGCGATCTCCCACATCCAGCACCTTGGATATTGGCCAGTCATCTGCAATCGACCCGCCGGCAGCAAGAATCCCGCGTAATGCATCCTGCAACCCTTTTTGATTTGCAGTCTTTTCCCGGATGGAAACATCTGCCATCAGGCAGAAAAGTGCGCCACCCCAATAGGTACTGGCCCAGCTATGCGTCTGATCGAGGCCACCGTCACCGGAACGCGGCTCGCCCTGCGCCATGTTCCGCAACGTTTCTCCCCAGGCCTGCTCGGGAGACAAAGTACCGATCTGCGCTCGGGCGATAGGTTCCACGTACGTAGCCAATCCCTCTTCCAGCCAATGATGATCCGGGGAAAGCGAGGGAAGAGCGGTATGCACAAACTCGTGCGTCATTGTCCAATCGCTCGCCAGGGTCGGCTTCGTCGTATGCTGGTCAAGCCGCATTCTTGTGAAGGCCAGAAAGCCATCGACATCGCCCCAGGTGGTGCCAGTCAACACACCACGTTCGTCCGCAATGGGCACCACAAGCAACCGCACGAGCCACAGGAAACTTGCTGTAATACTCGTAAACGGCGCGGGCAGCGGTCTCGATCCATTGGATAACATCGCTTTTCCTTACATCCAGATCGCCGGGAGCAAAGTCGATCTGGATCGACACTCCTCCGACATGGATCAACTGCGATGACGCGACTGGACTACTCCATGGAGGTCCATGCCTATGGCGAGGCATGTCTATTTGGCTCGCCCAACCAGCAGACAAACACCCAAGCACCATCGAACACAAGAGACATACATGCAAGAGCCGAGACTTCACGATTGGCACCTGCATTCGTAAGATGTCAGTTGACGACGTGGCGGCACTAGATGTGGTGTATCAACAGGTTGTTCCGATTTAAGCCGGAACGGGTAATGGGTGGAGCAAGGCCCAGACTACTGTGCGGGCGATGCCAGTTGTATGCGTGCAACCAGGAGCGAAGCTCCTGGTT
>JBAVOQ010000212.1:0-83550 GCA_049692235.1 Acidobacteriaceae bacterium
TGAGTGCCTCTCTTGGTTCCTGCCGGAGAGCAGCCCGCACACACATTCCCAGGCCTCAGTTACACCAACCGACCTATTCAGTTGCAGGAACTGTGGCAAGGAATTGCATTAACTCTGACAACCTACAGAGGCCGAAACCGCGCGGATTGCCCACGAGATCGATGAAACCACGCGCAAGTCGACGGAGCGCGGAATCCGAGACCTCTGGATGCGTCTGTTCGAGGTCGTTCGCCACATGGCCAATCGCCTGGAAGATCCCGATGCCAGGCTTCATGGGACGGTGGTCACCAACGTCAGCGAGCTCGTCGAGTTGCTGCCGCATCTGAACCTAACCGGCGATCCAGCACTGACTGCGCTCACAGAACAGACGCGGGAACAGCTTTGCCGGTATTCAGCGGACCATCTGCGCGCCAGCGCGGCTTCACGCGCCGAGACCGCAGCCAATGCAACGCGGCTCGCACAAACCATCGCCGGCGTTCTCGACATTACGCAGGAGCCTCTCCCCGCCAAGCCCGTGGAGGCGCCCAAAACTGAAGAACCGTCTTTGTTTTCGCCCGTAGCGGCCGCCGCTGTGGGACAGAAAGCAGACGCAATTTTCTCTCACATGGCCGCATTCATGGGAGGAGGCCCAGCGTGACAGAACAGAGCCGCGACCCCCAACATAGGGGCGCCAGCGTTCCTCTTTGGCAAAAAGGAATTGCCCATGTGACTTGACACATATGATGGCAGTGTTTTGAAGCATATGATGGCAGCTCCTCTCCACTAACCCCTTTGAAACCGCTGCATCCTTGGCGCCCCGCAAGACCGTTGTGAGCCATAAGTTGTCAGTGAGTCTGAAATGTGGGCATAAAGTGACAGTAAGAGCGGGGCGCCCTACGCGGTCGAAGGGCGCCCCTGTATACGCCTTGGTCGCAGCGATCCCGAGTAAACCCCAAACGAAAATCCACAAGGCCGCTTTGAGCAGATGGTGCGGCACACCCATGCGCATTTCGCCCCAATTTGCATTGAAGGACGTGGCAGTTTCTGGCTTTTAGCTCGTCACGGCCACTTTGTAGGTACACGATGACAACTTATGGCTACAGAGATGACAACTTATGCTTCAAATCACACCACATCACACCCGTCTTTCGAATCTCGAAAGCGCGGACCGTGCTCTTGATGGATCATCCTTTCTTTGGGGCGCTGATCTTCCGGCTCAGGCTGGTCTCGGCGCCCGGAATCAAAACCATGGCTACAGATGGGGTCGCCCTCTTCTATAACCCCACCTTTGTGGAATCTCTCACTCCCTCGCAGCTGGTTGGATGCTTGGCGCATGAGGTCATGCACCCAAGTCTTCAGCACCATACCCGCCGGGGAGACCGCGACCCTCGCAAATGGAATGAAGCTGCCGACTACGCAATCAATCCTATGCTGCGCGATGCAGGCCTCGATCTCCCAGACGGAGTGCTCCTCGATGACCAGTACCGCGGGATGAGTGCGGAGCAAATCTACAACCTGCGAGACCAATCCAGTCCCCAAGACCCCAACCAAAGCCAGGACAGCTCCTCGTCTGGGTCCTCGTCCGATTCCTCCAACGATTCCGGCACAGGCGAAGGATCAGGTGACCAATCTGAGGATTCTTCATCCTCAGGAACACCGGATTCCAATCAGCCGCAACAGTCGGCCGAGCCGGACGATGCCAACGAGCCTGATCCTGTCGAAAGCGAAGGTGGTTTTGGACAGGTAATGGATGCTCCCAACACTGAGGCTCCCGGACAACCTCTGTCGGAAGCGCAACGTTCCATGGAAGAAGCGGAGTGGCGCGCAGCCGTCGAACAAGCAGCTATCACTTCCACCATAGCCGGCAAATTACCAGCCGGACTAGGGCGATCGTTGCAAGAGGCCAATGGGGCCAAGGTTGATTGGAGAGATCAGTTCCGGCGAGCCTTCGCTGGCACTATTCCGACCGACTATTCTTGGGCCAAACCCAACCGGCGCTATCTTCACGCCGGACTCTACCTTCCGGGGATCCAAAAACAGGGTATTGGCGAAATTGCGGTCGCCGTCGATTGCTCAGGGTCCGTCAGCGATCGCGTACTTGGCCAGTTTTCCGCCGAGATCAACGCCCTCGTCGGGGAGCATAGTCCCGAGACTCTCCATGTCCTGTACTTCGACACCATGGTGCACCGTCACGACCGCTTCACAAGCGGCGAAACGGTTTCTTTGGTTCCCACAGGCGGCGGCGGCACGGAGTTCGCGCCGGCGATTGAGTATCTGGAGGAACAAGGAGTTCGTCCGCACACCCTCATCTACTTGACCGATCTGTACGGCAGCTTTCCAAAGGTCGAACCCGACTATCCCGTGCTTTGGGTCTCCACCAGCCCGCAGACGGCACCATTCGGGGAGACGATTCATCTCGATGCTGCCTGATCGGTCTTTTTATTCGTCAAGTCCAGTGAGTGGCTGGTAGTCTCCCATGCCAGCCACTCACTCACACTCTGCCTCACTCTCCACCCATCACGATGGATTCATTACGAGCCGAGCAGGAAGGAGATTCACTATGCCTCTCGACAATTCACTCCCATGCCGCACTTCGGACGGACTGGTTGCCATCTCTAGAAATGCCGATGGAATCTTTGTCCCATGCAACCGCTCCGGTTGCTACCGCCGCGAATGCGCGTTTGTGCAAATGACCTACCTGCGCTTGCAGTTGAACCAGAATCGCCCGTTACAAACCACGGCGGCCTGAGTTCGAGTCTCTCTCAAAAAGGAATTGCTTCTATGGGCAATGAATATGTTTTGCCGAAACGGGATGCCGTGAAACATACGCCGGAGTTTCCCGAGCGTACGGTGTGGCGCGTGTCCTGGGATGAAAACAGCATCATATTCCGCGTCTATCCCACTGTGGCCGAGGCGGACCGGTTCCTCATCCCGTATCGCAACCACAGAAATTGGAGGATTTGGGCAGGTTCCTACCTGGCCGGATACGTGGCGAACTGGAAAAAGAAGCATGCCGAGAACGCTGCGTAAAGTGGCACCTCGCGCGGGCGCGATCCAACCTTGTCCCGCGACCAGTTAGCCACACCCACCCACAAGTTGTTCCCACTTCCCTGCCTACATGCAATTAAGGAGGCTACCCAATGCCTGCCTTCTACTACGTGGATGCGGAGAAAAGCCGCACCCATATTCCCCAACATCCGGAGCGCACGGTATTTGGCGGCACGAACCCGTTTTCTATCTACTACCGGGAATTCCGGACACGCACCGCCATGAGCCAATGGCTGCGACACCAGAGCTGGGAATCGCGCCGGGAATGGCGTACATGGATGAGCGTCGAGCGCAACCGCATTCTTCTAGCCAGGCGCACTTCCCTGCTGCGGCGGCAGAGCGTTTCGCGGGACATCCAACCCTCGCTCTTCAATTCCTGACCGAAGGGCCGGAGATTTTCAACGCCTTGTGAAACAAACCTGTATGAAACAGACTTGTATGATACATAATAGTTGCATGGAAAATCCTTTTCAGTTCGGACGCGAATTGGGCTCCGATGAACTCGTGGACCGCCGGGAGGAGATGGCCGAAGTCATGGGCGCCGTTCGACAAGGTGGCAAGCTGTTTCTGGTTGGTCCACGACGCTTTGGGAAAACCTCCATTCTCAAAGCGGCCGAAGATCGGCTGGTAAAAGATCATGCTGTCGTTCTTCGCTATGATGCCGAGGGATATCCTTCCCTCGATCTGCTGGCTTCCGCCATCATTTCCGGTGTTGCGAAAAACCTCAAGGGCGGGATTGAACGCGTCGGCGAGCAAGTCAAGAAATTCTTCTCTAAGCTCCGTCCCGAACTCAATTTCAACGTTACAGATCGGGAGTGGAGGGTTCGGCTTGGCGTGCAGGAAGTCGGAGACATAGGGAGCCATGTCAAGCACCTGCAATTGTTGCTCGAGGCGCTGAACGGGCTGGAGAAACTGGCAAAGGCACAGCCTGCAAGCCAGCCTGTCGGCTTGATCATCGACGAGTTTCAAAAGGTCATCGAACTGGGTGGACAGACTGCCGAATCGCAGATCCGGGCCGCTGTGCAACAGCACAAGCGCACAGGGTACGTTTTTGCCGGCTCCAAAACGCGCCTGTTGACTGCCATGACAATGGATGCCGCCCGCCCTTTCTACAGGCTGGGAAAGGTATTGTTCCTTACTTCTATCCCAAGGGTCGACTTCCTTGCCTTCCTGCGTACGCAATTTGAGGAGAGCGGCTTCCACCTTGCCCAGAAGGAAAACGATGAGAGCCTTCGCATGATCCTGGATCTGGCTGAAGATGTTCCATACAACGTCCAGATGTTGGCCCATGCCTGCTGGGACTCGCTTCGTTCCGGCAACAATGCCAAAGAACGGACCCTCCATCCCGCCATCGTAGAACAGTCTCTTGAGCGCATCGTTCGACAATATGACCCGTTTTATACACAACTGTGGAATGGGTTGACCTCGATCCAGCAAACGGTCTTGCTCGCCGTAGTTGCAGAAGGCGGAATGAACCTTCAATCTATGAAGGTCGTCAACATGGTTGGCAAGAGCCATGCCACCATCCGTCGCGCGCTCGATGCATTCATCGAACGCTCCATACTGCGAGAAGAAGAACATCTCGGTGCCGTGCGCGCACGCTTTGAAGACCCGTTTTTCGCCCAATGGGTCCTGAGGTTTACCGCGAAAAATAGATAGAGAACCGTATCGAACTACCCGCTCCGTAGATGGCCTGCAGGTTGCCGGATTTTCTCTCACACGGCAAAGAGGCAGCCACGACGGGCTGCCTCTTTGCTTGACGCGCTCTATTTTGAGATTTTTACTTTTGGGACGGTTGCCGTGCGCCTTTCCGCCCAACGCCGCCGCGCCGCATCCGCCATCTTCTTCCGGCTTTCCGCCGACATTGGCTTTTTGGGTTTTGGAAGGACAACGACTTCAACAGGTTTCGTCGGCATATTTTTTCGACTCACTATATTTCGCGTTGATTCCTTCGCTCCCGAGTTCTCGACCTCCGCCAATGACTGTCGCGCCCTTTGCAGCTTTTCAATCTGGCTGTCCAGGTCCCGAATCATGTCCGATATTTGCATACTGTCTCCTCTGGTCGCCCGAATGGATTGGGCCAGCTTTCTATTCTGCTCCATTCCATCACATCCTTGCCTCGATAGAAAGATCATCCTGGCCTACACACAACACTTCCGATATTGCCGCGCCTCTTTGGTACTCGCGTCTTGAGCCATGAGAGTCGAGCTTCTGCATGGTCGATGCTGTTTGGGTTGAGTCTGCCTTAGTACCGTGCAGTCCTTCCTCATCGGCACCCATGATTTCCATCTACAACCGCCACGGGCGGAATCCATCCACATGTCCGAATATCCGAGGAGTGTCCGTATGGCAACAGTCGAACCGTTCGTCCATCCATCTCCCGAAACATCTCTCACGAACACCCCCGCCGCCGGCAAATCAGCCGCGCCACGGCCCAAAAAGATGTCGCCTGCCCAGGAAATTGCGTCGAGCCATTCGATCTTCGAGATCGACCAGGAAATCGACGCCATGATCGAGGCCCATCAGCAGGAATTCGAGGAGAAAGGCATCATCTCCGAAGAGTCCATGCTCCGCTTCGAGCAGTTTCTCCATGCCATGAACGCCAAAGTGGACCGCATCGGCGGGTATATCCGGGCCAATGAGAACGTGGCCAACTGCTCCAAGCTCGAGGCCGACCGCCTTAGCAAACGGGCCAGGGCCGCTACCAATAAGGTAGAGCGCGTGAAATCGATGCTGCTCTGCTACATGAAGACGCGAGAACAACAGTCCCTCGAAGGGACCCTCTTTACGGCCCGCATCTGCAAGAATTCCGCGGACACCGTGACCGTCACCGACAAAGCCGCCATTCCGGCCGCGTATCGCCGGTATGAAGCCAAGATCGATGGCGGGGCCTGGGAGTCCATTCTGGGCCTGTTGCCCAGGGAACTGCAGATCGTTCTCGAATCTTCCGCCAAGGACTTCAGCGTCAACCTGGAAGCCATCAAGGCCGCCACGACGCAGAGTACGAAAGTACCCGGCGCTGAGGTGAAACGCGGCGACCATCTCCGGATTGGTTGAATTCTTTGGAACGTTCTGCGATCGTACCTGTATTCCAATAACGGCTATTGCCGATATTGCCAGTATTATGAGTACTGGCACTCGCCGGCGCACTGAGGCAGACCATGAAACTCATCGAAAAGGACGGCATCTATCGGACGATCACGAAGTTCGACGAACGCGCCCTTCCCAAGGCCGCCGGCTTTACCTGGAACAAAGCGGACTCCTGCTGGGAGACCAACGACCAGGCAAAGGCCGCCCTGCTTGCCGAATCCGCTGAGGAAGAGCTTCGGAATCGTTTGCGCCAGTTCGTTGAATCCGCAGTCGCCTTGAGCAAGGCGGCAGACGTCCTTCCTCCTGCCAAGTCTGTGGCACTCAATGCGACGCCCGCACCATCGACCGAGGGACCCGATCTTCCCAAACCCGACGGACTGGATTACCTTCCCTTCCAAAAGGCCGGCATTCACTTTGCCCTGGCCCACCCCAACGTCCTCATTGCCGACGACATGGGCCTCGGAAAGACCGTGCAGGCCATCGGGATCTATAACGCGGACCCTTCGATCCGCAACGTCCTGATTGCCTGCCCAGCTTCTCTTACCTTGAATTGGAAGCGCGAATTCGAAAAGTGGGGCCTGCGCAAGCCTGTCGTCCGAATTGCGAATTCTTCCAGCTTCCCTCGCAGCGCCAATGTCGTGATCTTCAACTACGACATCGCCCAGAAGGTCCGCCCCCGAATCGATGAGTGGGAGTGGGACCTTTTCATCTCCGACGAGAGCCACATGCTCAAGAACGGAAAGGCCCTCCGCACGCTTGCCGTCCTCGGCGGACGCAAGGTCGAGATCATCAAGGGCCCCGACCCGCAAGGAAAGCCCGAAAAAAAGGTGACCCAATTCACTCCCATCCAGGCGAAGCGTCGCGCCTTCCTTACCGGAACGCCGATCCTGAACCAGCCCGTCGAACTCTGGACCCTCATCCATTCCCTCGACCCGCAAGGTCTTGGAAAGAACTGGGTCTCGTTTGTCGAACGCTACTGCGACGGCCACAGAACCAAGTACGGCTGGGAAGTTTCCGGATCGAGCCATCTTGAAGAACTCCAGGAACGCTTGCGAACCAGCTTCATGATTCGCCGGATGAAGGAAGATGTGCTCACAGAGTTGCCGGGAAAGCGGCGCGTTGTGCTGGAAATCCCCGCAACCGGCAACGTGGCGAGAATTGTCGAAGAGGAAAAACGGAAAGCCGATTCCCTCAACGACAAGATCGAGCAGATCACCGCCCAGGCCATGATGGCCGATGCCGAGAACAACGAAGTTGCCTTTCGCCACGCGGTGCGGCAACTGCGCAGCGCCGAGGCTCTGGCCTTCGACGAGATGTCGCGCATTCGCCACGACACCGCCCTCGCCAAAATTCCCCATATGATCGAGCATCTTGACGACACTTTGGAGACTTCGCCGAAGATCATCGTCTTTGCCCATCACCTGGACGTCATTGAAGCACTGGCGGCCCACTACGGCGCCCAATGCGTCACCTTGACTGGCCAACATTCCGCTGCCCAACGGCAAGCGGCCGTCGATCGGTTCCAGCAAGACCCGAACTGCCGGGTCTTTATCGGGAACATCATTGCCGCCGGCGTGGGATGGACCCTCACCGCATCCTCACACGTCATCTTCTGCGAACTCGATTGGCGGCCTGGCATCGTGTCCCAGGCCGAAGACCGCGCCAACCGCATCGGCCAGAAAAACATGGTGCTCGTCCAGCACCTTGTCTTTGAAGGTTCGATCGACGCCGCCATGGCCATGAAGATCATCTCGAAACAAGAGGTGATCAGCTCCGCCCTCGACCGTGAAACCGTTTCCGCCTTTGAACGGAGAATGGAACACGCGAAAAATCAGGACGCGGAGGCTGCTGTCGTCGCGGAACTGGCGCGTCCGGGACAGTCTGGTGAGCACAGCACTGCACGTTCCGTGTCCGCCAGGCAGAGCGTGGACGAGGTCCGCAGGGAACTCGATGTCGAAGGGTTCACCATTACCGATGAACAGTGCCGGGCCGTCCTCGATGGGCTTCAATTCATGACCTCGTCTTGCGACGGCGCACGCGCTCTCGATGGGACGGGGTTCAATCGAATGGACGCCTATCTTGGACGGCAATTGTCGATGTGCGCGGAATTGACGCCGCGCCAGGCCGCGCTGGGTCGCAGAATTCTCAGCAAGTACCGACGGCAGCTCGGCGACGAGATGCTGGGCCGGATGGGAATTCCCCGCGGACAGGTCGAGGAGTTGGCCGTGACTGCGTAGTCCACGCATACAAAACAGGGAGCGCGTTTCCACTGTGGGAACTTTCCACAACGAGACGCGCTCCAGGTCGCCAATCGCCTGAGACCGGAAAGCATCATGCGCAAGCCCGATTCCCTGACGGAGAGCAGTTATTGGGGCCCGCGCGCGAAACCGAGCTGGAGGCGATTGCAGATCGAGATTATTTTGTGCAGGTGGCTCGCCTGCATTTCTGAAAGAGAATCACCAACGTGAGTCGAATCAATTGAGACGGAACCATTCCAAATCTATTGCTCCCAGGAAGGAGCGTACATCATGCGTGTCCCTCGTTCGCTTCTTCGTGTTTTTGAGAAGCGCGGCATCACAAACATCGATTCTTTCCTGGCCCCATCGAGTTGGAGCCAGGTCCCTCATCCTCTCACTATTCCCGGCATGGAGCCGGTCGTGAATCGCATTCTGTCTGCGATCCATCACAAGGAACCCACTGCCGTTTTTGGGGATTATGTGGAGTGCGTGATTATGTCGAGTGTTACTGTTCACACCCGCATGAACGCTGCTCGTTGTGCGCATTTTGCTCCACATAATCCCTTTCGAGCCAGTGGCGTTTGAGCTGCATAATGCTGTCTCCTTAAGGACAAAGGAGACAACATGCTTGAGCATTATTTAGACTCACCTATTACTCGGCGCAGGCTCCGTTCCGGCCCCGCTGCCGATCACATCAACGACTTTGCTGACTGGTTACATACCGGCGGCTACCGGCGACCCATTATCGTCAGAAGACTTCGTTCGCTCGCATGCTGGACGGATTGGCTAACCGCAACAGGAGATAACCTGGATCTGCCGGAGGCGCTGGAACGGTACGCAGCTTATATCGGCGCACCACCGCGTAAACCCTATCGGCGCAGTCTTAATAAAGAGCCCGTAATAGCTGGCAAGCTTTATATCCAGTTCCTCCGCGAGCGGGAATTTCTTCCTCCGGCCCCGGCCGCTGTAGTGAACTCATGTCCTCTATTGACCGAAGCTTATGACTGGATGCGTGAGCAACGCGGGCTGACTGAGGCAACGCTGGACACGTATCGGCGTGTGCTTGAGGAACTGCTCACATCTCTCGGAAGTGACACTCGGTCATACCAAGCCGAAGCGTTGCGCACTTTTGTCGTCGCGAGAGGAAAGCGCCACGGTGTCTCCTATGCGAAGCTGGGCGCTACTGCGGTGCGTACCTTTGTTCGGTTTCTCGCGGCCACCGGTAGATGTTCTGCGGGTTTGGAGTACGCCATTCCGATGTGGCGTTCCTGGGTGTTCTCGTCGACACCCAAATACCTTAGCCCGGAAGATGTGGATCGCGTGATTGGGGCATCCGCAGACAGCAGGAGCGGGATCAGAGACACCGCGATGATCTTGCTGCTGGCACGATTGGGACTGCGGGCAGGCGACATCGCCGGCTTGCACATGACACACATTGATTGGAAAAATGCGCGGATTTTGGTATCCGGCAAAAGCAAGCGGCAAGAGTATCTGCCTCTGTCGCAGGAAGTTGGCACGGCTCTCCTGCAATACCTGCGGACTAGCCGCCCAGCTGTTCGCATAGCCGAATTGTTCGTCACAGCGTCACCACCTTTCCGCCGAATTAAGCGACAGTCTGTGGCGGGCGTAGTACGGAGGGCAATCTTTAGGGCTGGCGTCTCTTCGCCTGGCCACGGAGCACACGTCCTGCGGCACTCGGCGGCAACTACGATGTTGCGGCAAGGGGTGTCTCTGGCTGGGATCGGCGCGGTCCTTCGCCACCGATTGCCCAGTACAACCGCTCATTATGCGAAAGTGGATCTCCAATCGCTCGTGGCAGTTGCTCAACCCTGGCCGGAGGTGACCTCATGCTGAAGACCTCTGTAGATCGATATATTTCACTTCGACGGACACTCGGCTATCAACTGAATTACGTCGGCACGCTTCTGCATTCATTTGCCGACTTTGCCAACGAGCGTGGAGATACCCACATAATCGCCTCAACAGCGGTAGAGTGGGCCACAGCATGTTCCAGCCCACTTCGTCGCCACGCTCGCCTGCAGTCCATTGTCCTCCTCGCGCGTTTCCTCCACGCCGAAGATCCCAAACATGAAATTCCACCGCCGCTCCTCTTCTCGACCCCTTACCCTCGGCCGTTGCCCTATATTTATTCTCACGATGAACTGGGGCGTATCGTGGCTGCCGCAAGGAGAATTTGCCAAACTTACCCCTTGCGCCGTGAGACCTACACAACATTGTTCGGTCTGATTGCCGCGACAGGACTCCGCATTTCGGAGGCACTCGATCTGCAATTACCGGATGTTCAGGAAGATGGCGTTCTGTTCATCCACCATGGAAAAGGTGGCAAGAGTCGAATCGTTCCATTACATCCTACCGTTGTAAAAGTGCTGGGTTCCTATCTTGAGGTACGACGGCGATTGCCTGATGTCGATGATCACTTGTTCCTATCCGCTGGTCGCCGAAGAATCTCCCATGGCATGGCCAACTATACGTTTCGACGTGTACTTCGTCTCGCCGGTATTGGCCGTATCGGCAGACGAGCTTGTCGAATTCATGACATGCGACACACGTTTGCTACTCGGTCGCTGGAGAAATGTCCTCATCGACGCGAAGACGTCGCGCAACATTTTGTAGCTCTGGCTACGTACCTGGGACACACGCAAATCGCGCATACCTACTGGTACCTCGAGGCTACACCGGAATTGATGGAGGACATCGCAAAGGCGGCCGACGTGGTGATCGGCAAGGAGGGCGCATGACAACTATTGCACCCCTGATCACAGCCTTTCTTCGGGAGCACCTACCCGTCGAGCGTGGGTACAGTCCGAATACCTGTGAAACCTATGCGCACGCATTTCGGCTCTTGTTCGCCTATATCAGCGACAGATTGGGAATGAGGCCATCTCAATTGTGCCTTGAACACGTCAGCGCGGACGTGGTGCTGGACTTTCTGGCTCATATTGAGCGAGGGCGGCACAATGGCGCAGCAACCCGCAACGCGCGTCTCGCGGCGATCAAAGCCTTTATGCGCTACGTTGAGTTTCGAGTGCCGTCGGCGCTCCAACAAACTCGACAAATCCTCGCCATACCTGGCAAACGCCACGAACAGATGTTGGTACAGCATCTGACGATGAATCAGATTCGAGCGATTCTTAACTCGCCAAACCTGGCGATTCGATCAGGCGTTCGAGATCGCGCGATGCTCCATCTCTGCTTTGCTTGCGGTCTGAGGGTTTCCGAACTTGTGAGCCTGCCGCTTGCAAATGTCTCTCTGCGCCATCCCGTCAGCATCCAGGTCCGAGGCAAGGGAAGAAGGGAGCGCTGCCTTCCTCTCTGGAAAGAGGCTGCTACTGACCTTCGCGCATGGCTGGCCGTGCGAGGATCCGCTTCCGCACCTGAACTATTCATCAACTCATCAGGAGAGGCGATGACTCGGGCAGGTTTCGAATATATTCTGTCGAAGCATGTGCAGATGGCAGAGGAGAAATGCCCTGAGATGAAGGGACGATCAATATCGCCTCATCAACTCAGGCATAGTTGTGCGGTGATCATGCTTCAGGCTACTCGGGATATCCGCAAGGTGGCCCTGTGGCTTGGTCACAGCGATATACGTACAACCGAAATATACCTGCGAGTGGATCCGACCGAGAAACTGGAAGCGATTGAAGCTGTGCTGCCGCCCAGCCTACGTCGCGGTCGATTTAAGGCGCCTGATGCGTTGATCGCGTCGCTGCAAGGGCCCCCGTAGTACCCGCGATAGGACCATAGCCAAGGGCTATTCAGGGTCAGAGAGCAAACGGCACAACTACATGATCCCGTTGCCTTCGGCATCGGGATTATGTGGAGCAGAATGCGCACAACGAGCAGTGTTCATGCGGGTGTGAACAGTAACACTCGACATAATCACGCACTCCACATAATCCCCATTATGCGGTGCACTGCATAATGGAGATTACGATTGTGATGGCCTGGCTTCCTGCGCCATCCTCAAAGCCACCATCGAGTTGGCCGGTCATACTTGCCTGCCCTATCTTCCGCATCGCGATGAAGGCTACGGACTGTCCAAGGATGCGGTGCTGCAGTTTGCCAAACAAGGCATCCAATTGATCGTTACCGTCGATAACGGCATTGCCGCCCATGAATCCATCCACCTTGCAAAACGGCTTGGCCTCGAGGTGGTCGTCATCGACCATCACTCGAAGACGACCGACCCGGAAGACGCTCGGGCCATCGTTTGGGACCCGGAATACTGTGCCGGCTCCCTGACATTGATGGCTGCCTGGGGAATTCTGGAGCACTTTCACTCGGGCGACAAGCTGATGCGGATTGTAGACTCACTGAACCGTCTGGGCGCAATCGCCTCCATTGCGGATTCCATTCCGCTCACTGGCACGGCGCGAACACTGACGCGGCTTGGGCTGGCTTCTTTGCCCCGTACTCAGCATGCGGGCCTGCGCGCGCTCTTAAGCATGGCGTATATCTCCGGCGTGCCCTCCGCAAGCCAACTCGCATTCTCCGTCATCCCAACGTTCAATGCGGTCGGCAGGGTCCGCCATCCTTCCATCGGTCTCGACATGCTGTGCGCAAAAGACGATCAAGCCGTCGAACTCGCACAGAAGATGGTCGCCTGCAACCGCGAACGCCGCGAGATCGAGCAACGGTGCTTTACCGAACTGGTCGAGTCCAGCCGCGCCGTCGAGCATGCCTACGTCGGATACTCTCCGGAATGGCCGAAAGGGATTGTCGGCATCCTTGCCAGCCGGGCCGTGGAGCATTTTGGCGTGCCCGCTTTCGTTCTCGGGCTGAACAGAAAAACCGGACTCGCCGTTGGATCGGGCCGCAGCGTTCCCGGTTTTAGCCTGATCGATGCTCTCGACCATTGCAGGGCAAGCCTCACACGCTACGGTGGCCACCCCGCGGCTGCCGGCATCACGCTGGAAGTCGAGAAGGTCCCTGAATTCCAGAGCGCGCTTGCCGCGTATGCTTCCCAGTTCGACCTGTCACAGTCCATCGCCGTCGAGCCGGATGCGGACCTGGAGATCGCTGAGATCACTAGCGACTTCAAGAACTGTCTTGCCGCGATGGAGCCATTCGGCGTTGGCAATCCCGCGCCCATCTTCCGCTTCTCCAATGTGGAGATTTACGAAAACGGCAGAACTACCGTGACCCAAAATGGCCGCTCGATCAACGTCTTTACCAGAAAACTCAATGTAGAGGAAGGCGCCTATCGCACCGCACTGGTAGAAATGGGTAGCCGCGCCAATGTACTGAAGGCCGTCGCATGATCGTGAAATTTCTATGTACCTTTGGCGTTTCACTCGATCTTGCTCTTGGGAACCGCTTCGGACCGCGCGTCGAAGCGGAAGCTCTCGAATTTCTGAATGGTGCTCCAATCGAGTGGCGCCTCATTCCAGCGGGCTGGAGGCCGGGACTTCACCCCGGCAGAATGCCCGCCTTTCACAATTTACAAATGCCTGTCAGCGGCGGAACACGAGGAACTTCTGTCGTTGAGGCTTACCTTGAAAGCAGAGGTATAGGTGAAGCCACCGTCCTTCTCTGGCTGCGCGAAGGAACATTCCCGCAAAGCCAAAGCTGCGGTGAAGCAACATGAGCGAATAACTCAGTATGTAAATCTCGGAACGAAGGAAACCATTTATGGCCACTACGCCCATGCCTGTTGCAAATGTAACGCCCCAGAAAGCCATGTTGTTCGAGGTCTCAGTTTCCAAACAGGAGCTGCTCCAGGAGCTGCAGATGGCCCAGAGGGTCACCGAACGAAAAACTACGATCCCGATTCTCAGCAATTTCCTGCTCACGGCGGAGGCCGGACGCCTGATCGTGAGCGCGACGGATTTGAATCACTCCATCCAAAGTTCGTGCGCCGCGGCCGTTGGCGTTGCTGGAAGTATCACCGTGCCCGGTCGCAAGTTGTTCGAATATGTCCGCTTGCTGCCCGATGGCAATATCACCCTGAAGTCCCTGCCCAACGGATGGGTCCAAATCAGGAGCGGTCGGTCGAACACCAAAATGGTGGGGATGGATGCAGCGAACTACCCGAAAATTGCGGAGTTCCCGGCGTCCGGAGCCATCTCGCTACCGGCGTTGGTATTGAAGGCACTGCTGCCCCGCATCGCGTTCGCCATCTCCGGCATCGAGTCGCGGTACACGTTGCAAGCTGCGCTCATGATCCTGAAACCGGACTCGCTCTCGCTGGTTGCTACCGACGGACATCGGCTGGCAGTGATCGAGAAAAAGGGCGAGCCTCTCGCCGGCGTTGTCGCGGAACAAAAGCATTTGCTTCCGCAGATCGCTGTGTCGCAGCTCATCTCTCTGCTCTCCACGGTAAAAGAAGGAACGATCGATTTCGCGGCAAACGAAACCAACCTGTTCTTCCGTATCCAGGAACGCGTCTATATCGCGCGGAAGATCGCTGGCAGCTTCCCCAACTACGAAGCCGTGATGCCCAGAGACAATTCGCTCATTGCAATTGCCAATGTCAACGACCTCGCATCTTCGATCCAGCGGGTCAGCCAGTTCGCCGACGAGCGGTCTGGAAGCATTCGTCTCGCGTTGGGTGAGAACGAGATCAAGGTCTCTTCCGCGAATTCGGAAGCCGGGGAGTCGGAAGACGTCATTCCAGCCCCATATTCAGGGCCGCCCCTCGTTGCCGGATTCAATTATTCCTACATCATCGATTTCCTGAAATCGATTGCAGGGACCGACGAAGTCCGGCTGGAATTCAAAGATGCCAGTCATGCGTTCCTCATGCGGCCTGAGACTTCGCAAGACCAGTACGCCTTCCAATACGTTGTGATGCCCATGAGGACGTAAGGCGGTCGCGAAATCGCCGGTTGAAAAATCAAGCATAATTTGGCCGAATGGCCAAAATATGCTTGATTCGGTTTGGTTGCGACTCGGATTTCACCGAAACGAAGATTTTTGATTTGAAGCATAAATGCCAGTGTCGTAGCCGGGTCAGAGTTCTCATGGCGTTTGCATAAACCGGGTTGGTTTTGCGTTGTGGTCCTATCGTTTATCATTACCCATAATCTCTAGTAGCTGATTCGGCACTAAACCAATAGAGCGGTCACACGACCATGATTGCAGAGCGTCGATCGATATCTTGAGGAGTAAAGGGGCTCGAGGGCTCTTTGCAAGACACACCACCTCTTCTGCTATCGTTCTTTAGGGCGTCGTTAAAGCAGTGGAAAAGTACGTTTTCAGTCTCGAAGAGCGATTTGCTGTATTTAAGACACATGGCGAAAAATGCTATGTGTGCAAGGAACCTACCCACAGCAGTTTCACGCTATGCCAGTAACTTCATTTGCCCACAAACGCCGTTTAACAGTCCGAACCTGCTAATGGAAGCATGTGAGGCGTACTGGAGGAAATCACGGGATGAGTCCTGAAATGGACATGAGTGCTTGGAATGCACTGAAAAACCTGGTTCGAGGCAAATTCAACTCCCAGCACCCCGCCTGGTCAGGCGGAGGCAGCGGCTGCAGCGGGCTCGGGGAACATCGAGGCAGCTGGCTTCATTTTCGGATTTTTCTCCTGACAGTGCTTCCGCACCACTTCCAGCCATGCCTCATACCAATACCACGCGCCTTCGACATCCACCCCGTATTGGTACTTAGGGTTTTTGGCATCCTTCTCGTGCCATAGTTCTGTATGGGTGTGCATCGTGAACCAGTTATAGCCCTCAGCCTTCATTTGCTTGACGATCGTGCTCGGTTTGAATTTGGTCCGCTCGGTCGCCTTCAAGATTACTTTATTGAGCGCATTCGACATATCTGAGCCCGGCGGTACGATCTGAACAACCTTGTCGGCAGTGTTCTTGCTGTTGCTAAGCTTGTTAACTAGGGCGACTCTATACGAGAAGCGCGGATCGTCGTAGTCCTCCTGGCTCATGTTGGTTTCAAATTGCACGACGAATGACTTGATGTGCTGCGGCAGGTCAGCTTCTGCCATCAAAGTCTTGGCGGTGTTCTCGTCTATCGTGGAGAATTGAATGCTGAACGCCTGCTCCGTCTCCAGCGAATACTTCTTGTCGAAAAGCTTCTTGATGGTCGCGTTGAAATTAAGTGCCGCCGCCATGAACTTGGCACTCAATTGATCGTCGATCCTAGTAGTCATCTGGTGCTCGATCTCGTGGCGGATGCCGACTAAGAACATCAGGTTACGGACGATCGCTTTATCGAGCGGGCAGGATTTGCAGATCAGGCATTCTTCCAGGCTCCAATGCCGGACCGCGCCGTATTTTGTCCGCAGGAACTTCTTGCGCTTTCCATTGGCCGTTGGGTCAATCTGCCTATATTCGACCTTGGTCTTGCGATAATGAGCGTGCATGAGGTAGGTCCACGCAACCACGGTCGTAACGATGAATAACTCAGACTTGAAGTCGATTTGTGGGTTGTTGTAAATCTGCACGGCGGTGAGCATAGCTTCGCGAGCCTTTTTCACCAGCTCCGTGGCGACAGATCCGACCTTCCGCCTTCGCTTTGCCATAACTCACTGAGTTTAAACCCAACGCACCATGTTCGGTGCAGTTCAGCGGATGGAATTCCAACATCTATTCGAAACAGGCTCTGCACGACGACAGCGTAGCCACTCTAGCTCGATAGCGGCGAGCCCCAACAGCTTCTTCTTTATCCACAGATCGACATTTTCCTACCCTTCGCTTTGGCTGATTTGAAAACTGGGGAGACCGCGTCCGCTCCCGCGCAACCACAACCCACCACCTCTCCATCTCCAACGGAGGACAAGCCTGTGGAGGACAAACCTGTGAAGGCAAAACGAATTTCCGACGAGATCAAGACTGCCATCCTCGCCGCGGCACCAACCGTCTCGAATATGGACCTGGCGCGCCAGTACAAAATCAGCGATGCAACCGTTTGCACGCTGCGCAAGAAAGCCGGCATTGTTCTCGTGAGAGGCAAGAATGCGGCCGCGCCCAGCGTAAAGAATTCCAGCGCCGTGAAGAAATCCAACGGTGTGAAATTTCCTGCGCCTTTGTCGCAGCCCGTGATCGAGACCGCACAGACTCCTCGCTCTGGGACGGTTGCCGTCACCCTCAATTTCACTCCGGATCAGCTCGACGCGGTTTGGCGCAACCTGCCGGTGGCCGTGAAAGCCGTTGCCATCACCGCCGCGCTCGAGACACAGGTGAAGGCTGCTTGAGCCAGGACTTCCTCAAGGCGCTCACACCCACGCAACCATGGGCCTCGCCAAGCGGATCGAGACATGTTCCTGGTATACCCACTATCGCGGACCGATGGTCATCCACGCGGCGAAGAACTACCCGAAATGGGCGAAGAAACTCGCCGCCACAGATGCCTTTCGCCAGGGTCTTGGTTGCCATCTTGGACCGGAGACCATTCCGCTGGACGTGGGTCTGTGCGTCGTGAGGATTGTTGCCTGTGTCAAGACAACGGAACTCCACAAGCTGGCCGCCATCGGCTTCCAGCCCCAGGTCAACGAACGGATGTTCGGGAACTTTGAGGAGGGCCGCTACGCCTGGGCCCTCGAACATCTGTACGATTTCATTGAGCCCGTGCCCGCAAAAGGCGCCCAAGGCCTGTGGACGTGGCCAATAAATAAATCCTGGGACGTCTTGAAACTAACGTGTACTTGAGCGTACCCATTACCCTGTCTTTCCACCTCTCACTCTTTCCTTTTCAAATTTTCAATCAACAGGAGGTCCCATGGCCGATTGGTATGGAACTGCACGTAGCAACTATTTTCGCGTGAAGGACGAAGCCGCCTTTCGCAAAGAAGCTGAATCTCTCGGTTTAGAGGTGATGACTTCCAGTTCGGACAGCGGCCTGCTCTTTATGGTCACTCCCAATGCCTTGGACGACAAAGGTGGTTGGCCTACCTGGTCTCCCGATGAATCCGATGCAGACGGGGACCCGCTGGAAGTGGACATCGTCGGCTCCCTCTCGAAACATCTTTGCAAAGACGAAATCGTCATCTTAATGGAATGCGGAGCGGAGAAATTGCGCTACATCACCGGCCATGCCACCGCCTTCAACAGCAACGGCAAGCGCGTCGAACTCGACCTCGGCGACATCTACGAAAAAGCCGCAAAGAGGTTTCGCGTTCCGGTCGAAAATATCACCGCAGCCCAGTATTGAGTCGCATATTTTCAACAACCAGGGCAGTGGGAAAAGCCATGTATTGTCGGTATCGAGTCTTTGTGGAAAAAAAGGCTGTTTTCGCGTCTTTTCCACAGGGTATCCACTGATCGATCCAACAGCACGCCCGCGAGTTGTCTCGACTGATCCGGTGGCGGAACTATTGCATATCGCCCATAGCAGGTATACAGTAGCTTTGGAGGTATGTTTATGGCCCTTGCAACACAAAGGTCGATGTCCCTGTCGGAAGAGTTTCAGAGACTGAATCTTTGTATCCCCTCAACCCTGCTTCAGTGCTACGACTCTTACAGGACACAACTTTTACAGCCTCTATGTACCCAGCCCATGCCGCTTCTCCGGACATTGAATGTGCTCAACAGCATCCGCACTCTGTCCGAGACCTCGTTTCACGACCTCTTCAATCCTCTGGCTTGGGTGAAAGAGATTTCCGCCGAAACGGAGCCGGCCGGGACCGCAATCACTGTTCCCCCGCTGGCCCTTCATGTGGCCAATGCGATGAAATCCTCCACCTCCATCCTGCATGTCCTCATCGCCCAGGACACGGACCGGCTGCGCGCCGGATTCGCCCGTTTTTCCGACGAGCACCTGTATCTGCTCGGGGCCATTGCCAAAGCGGGATTTACCGACGACACCGTGCTCGAAGACCGCGAGGACATTCTCAGATATATCGCAGCCAACTGCAGCTCCAGCGTTGAATCGCTCATCTTGAACACTCCGGAACTGTTGGCCCTGGCCCCCAGCCGCACGATCCAGATGCCGGACATGGTTGCCGCTTCCAAGCGGACAATCCTTGAAATCAGCCAGAAGTACCCCGTTCCATTCCAGCCCTATGAACTGGAGTGCTACACCAGCAACGAGGTCGAAGAGTACGCGAAAGACGACCTCGCTTTCTATTTGAGCGGCAAGGTGCGGCATTGCGGCATCTGTGAAACATGCCATGAGGCCCTGACCAATCGGAAAATCGAACTCCATGCCCCCTCCGAGGTCAGCCGAATTGTCGATTCTTACGAGAACCGGCGCAGCGTGGAACAGAAAGGCCCGGAAGACGAGTTCCGCCACTTCAAAAGCACCCTTCCTTGCTGAGATCTCTGTTCGTGGTTTCACTGTGTCGCGAACCGGTGGGCTGATGCCTGCCGGTTTTGCTTTGGTGCAGACAGAAAAGATTGGCACTTCAATGAAGAAATCCGGCAACATGCCGGAAGAGAGGTAACACCATGAGACGCAGACCACAGAAACCGAAGCCAGGCGTTCCCTGGACATGGATCTGGATCGCTTACGCGGCGACCAGTCGCTACTGATCCAGAGAAACCTACCACTGAAAGTTTAGCTACTCGCCGGGCGCGGGCCGGAATGGAAACTTGGCGCCACCGTAGAAAATTTGCCGCCTTCTCCGCAAATCCATGTGGCCCGACGCAAAGGCGAGCATATTGCGAGAAGCCGTCTACTTTAGCTGCGGCATGTCTATATATCGGTCGCCCAATTCACGCTTGCGTGAAGCTCATTCACCTGCCCGAACGCCTTGTCGTTGGTTACAAGCACGGCACCGGTTGTCACCGCATGGGCGGCGATCATTATATCCATGTTGCCGAGTGTCATCCCGGAAGCCTCCAGCTTGGCACGTAATACTCCGTACGCCTGCGCCTCGTCCCGACCCCAAGGGAGGATGCGGATGCTGGCGAGAAAGCCGTCCATGAGCGTCTTGAGGGCGGTGGCTTCCGGCCGTTTGGCCAGGCCGTACTGGATTTCAGCCTCGGTGATAGCGGAGATACAGCCGATTTCGTCATCCTTCAGCCCGAGCAACCGTGTGCGGGCGGCAGAGGACCGGCCTCGAACAATATAGCTAACAATGTTGGTGTCGAGCATGTAGAGAAACGTCATATCTCAGACCGCTCCTGCGGTGGCCCCTGCGCCCTGTCAGAGGGAGTGAGAAAGTCCTCTGGGACCCCCACCTTATCGAGCGCGGCGAAGATTTCCGCCAAGCTGCCCGGACCCTGGGAAAGAATCAGGTCGCCGTTTTTCGGGTCGCGCCGTATATAGACCTCTTTGCTGGAGAAGCGGAACTCTGCCGGGATACGAACCGCTTGGCTCCTCCCGCTCATGAAGACCTTCGCTTTTTCAAGTTGTGCCATTGCCCACCCCTTTGAGGCATATCATGCTATATACCGCATCCAATGTCAAGACTGATTGGCCCTCAGCCATCGGTGCCAGGCAGGCAGCGCAGGCCATGCGGGTTCAAATCCCGTCTCCCGCTCCACATTCCAGGCCACGCGCGAATCGAGAGCATCCCGCCAGCCCGACAGTCCGACAGCCCGCTTCATCACATCCCAGACCTCGGCACAATCCGGACTTTCGGCACAATCCGGGCTTTTTGTTGATGGCAGATGCTAACCGAACAAACTGCCGATCTCCATAAAGGGCCTCGTGTTTCAAATCTGAACACCCTTTGCCAATTTACATGCGCAACTAAACCTTCAACTTTGTTTGGCGCAGTACGCCAGTGAAAGGAGTTACACAATGGAACAAGAAGATGAACAGGACAATTTCTACGTCGACATTCCCGATGTCCCGACCACGGACGAGTCGGAAGGTTCCTACAAAAATGTTGCCACATTTCATTCCTACGCCGAGGCTGTCGAGTTCGCTGCGACCGCCTTTGGCGCGGATGAAGAAGGGAGGGTCGAGCTCATCAGTGGCGGATCGGTCCCGGACAAAAGCTTTCGCGTGACCTGGGAAATCGACATCGATGCCGCCAGTCCACGCGAGGCCGCGGAAAAGGCGCTGCACATCCAGCGCGATGTGGATTCCATCGCCACCGTCTTTACCGTCGCTGAAAAGCGCCACTTGCAGCAAATCGATGTTCGTCCAGAATCTCCGGCCGCGATCGGCTAACAGCGAATCTGGACGTCGCCCCTTCCCCCCGCCGTATATCTCCACAACCCAACACCAAACGAGGAACATTCCTTATGTTCAAAGAACTTGAACCTATTCTCGAAAAACGAGCACTGACGGTGACCATTGCCAGACTGCCAAAGAGCAATCTGATCTGTGTCACCGTTGTGCCCACGCAAATCGATGGCGACAAGGACATCGACAAAGCCATCCTGGAACCGCTCAAGCTGGACCCGGCGACGGCGGAAGACCTGGATGCAGGCCTCGCTGAAGCATTGTCATCCCATGCGACCACATTCCTGTCGCTGCAGGAATCTGTCGACCAAGCCAAGGCCAACATGGAAGCCGCGCTTCAAGCTGCCAAGGACGAAGCCAGGAAGAAGGCGGATGAGGCCAAGAAGAAGGTCTCCACGACAGTGAAACCAGTCGCACCGGCCAAGACTCCGGAACCACCGAAGCCGCCTAGTCTGTTTGACGCCCCGAGCCAAGGCGATTCGCCTGCCGCGGAAGCTGCAATCGCACAACCGGAACGCGCACCCGCGCCTGCACCGGCAGAGACTGCTTCCGAATCAACCCCGGCCGCTACTGTAGCTGCGAACACAGTGCCTGCCGACTCTCTCTTTCCGTCCTGCCAGAGCACCGAGGACGAGATCCTTGCGGAGGTAAATGCTGAACATGGCGAAACTCAAAGCGACACCATTGCAGCGTAAATTCAAGGTCGGATTGCAGCTGCTTCCCGACCCCATGCCAGGCGCGGACTTGGAAACGGTCATCCGTATCCTGTCCGCATCGAACCCGGAGATCACGACGGCCACGATGAAAGGCCCGGTGATTGAGAATGACGCCCAGGTCTGGACGTTCTCCGATTCGATTGGCACCAAGGGTTGATTCCTATGGGCGCCCGCCGGTCACAACACGGAAACTCGCTGGCTGCGGAGATACGCAATCTCCCCAGCCAGCCGGCCTCCCCTGCCAATGTCTTATTTCGAGAGTCCCTTCAATGCAAACAAAGAGTGCAGTCCGCACAAATTCTGGTCGCAGCCATCCAGGACTCCTGCAACAAATACCAAGACGGACGGAGCGGAGGTCTCCCTGTGCTGCCCGACATGCAACCACCTCTCGTCTGATCCTCGCTCCAGGCCCGTCGTTCTCGGTCCCTTCCCTCGATGGAATTCAGTACGACTACCGTCTCGTCTCCAATCTGGATGGCATGGCGGAACTGGCCGCGCAGAGCGTGGATTCCGGGCTGGGATCTCCGGATCTCTGGGCCAAATCCGGGAAGAATCCTTCCGGATTTCTTGAGCTGGCGTTGCAGGCCCACGCCGAGAAACAGCAAATCGACTTCATCGAATCCGCGATCAATGTTTGGCTGCATCTCTGGAAGGTCTACGAGGACAATGCAGACGAGTTTATGCTCACCCTGGGAATCTCCAACTGCGCCGCGCTGGTTGTCGGAGAACAGGCCGCAAAACTCGAAGCGCTTTATCCCGGCCTTGCCGCCGCATGGTACAGAGTGCTGTATCGGGCCTTGTGTTCCGGAGGGCTGCTTTACGACTACTTCGATTCGGTCCGCCATTACGAATACCTCCTGGAACAATCGGAAGAAGAATTGCAAGAAGCGGAAGCGAACAACGAGCTTGCGACTTCCAATCCTGATCGATGCATCCCAGACTGCCTGAAAACCGCAGTGCAGTCTCCGGGGCATGGAAAGATAACGTGCGATGTCCGTCTGCTTGAAAAACATCAGGATGGCCCGGCTTCCTGCGTGATCGGCCCCGTTCTCGAGATGTGGCGGATTTCTCGAAGGCCGGAGTTTGCGCATCTGAAAGAGGACCCGGAAAGCAACGACGATGTGACTCAACTTCCCTACTGTGTTTTGGCGTTTCAGTCCGGTGACAGCATCTTTGCCGCATTCGATGAATTCAGCCAATATGCGTACCAGTCGGAGGTCGATGAAACACTGCTCGAAAGACCCCTGAAAGTGAAACGTCCGAAAGACTTTCCGCGCGCCATTCGCGCCCTCGATTCGTATCTTGCTTTTCTTCGGTCTCTATCGACCCTGCATGGCGTTTTAGAGGAACAGACCCCATGAACATTTCTGTGGCATCCAGTGAACTGCATTACTCCCTTGAAACCGCCGTCCTGATTTACCGGGCCAGGAACAACGAGACCCCGTTTATTACGGTCCATTCCGTGCAACCGCCCGAGACGTCTGGCGCCCAGCCGCATCTCGGCGTGGCGCGGCCCATCGACCGCCGCTTCGTGCGCTCGCTGGCGCGATCGCTTGCGGGCCGCAAAACGGCCGTCGAAATCCTGCCGGGAAACGTCCTGGCTTCGACCGACGAGGTCCTGATGTGGTGGTTGCCCGCCTGCCGGCGTCCGCTGTACTTCGAGACCGCCCAGCGCTCGGACGAAGAATCCGTAGCGTCGCTCAATGGCAGGTCCATGGCCCACCCGCCATTGGTATTTCTGGTCGATCGCTCTGGATTGACCGTGCGCGCCCTGGCTGCCGACAAGCGACCCACCGCCGAAACACCTTTAATGATCGCGCCGTACTGGAATGTGTATGCGCACGGCGGAGTCTGCCTCGGCTCGATGAAACATCCCAAGACCCTTTCCGTTTCCGCCATCCGGGGCTGGGAAGATGGATTTTTCGACAGCCGATTCAGCCACCCCAACACTTCCCTGCTAACGCGCTTCCTTGGCGGGATCGTTGCCTTGTGGAAGACGCTGGCGGACAGCACTACCAGCTATCCGCTCAAGATGCTGGTCCCTGCCAAACAATCCCTCGCAGATCTTCTGCACTGAGGCCCTCAATGTCCGACACTCATACACTCGCATTCCGGCCCCGCCACAATTCCAATGTCAAAATTGCGGTGGTAGGGGCCGGAGGAAATGGCAGTGCTGTCCTGCTTGCCCTGCCATATCTCCACCAGGCGCTGATGGCCTGGTCCAACAATCAAATCGGACTCGACGTTTCCTTGATCGACGGAGATCCCGTCTCCGAAACCAATTGCGTCCGCCAACCGTTCACGCGCAATGAGATTGGGCTGAACAAAGCCACAGTGCTCGTCAGCCGCGTCAATCTCTTCTGGGGCCTCGACTGGGAGGCACACCCGGCGTTTCTCTCGAAAAAGAACATCACCTTGCTGGAACGCATGAACTTTGTCATCGGGTGTGTCGATACGAAGGCGGGCAGGAACCTGATTCATCACGGCCTGACAAAGGGTGATGATGCCTTTGTCGATTATTGGCTCGACCTTGGAAATCGCGCTCACTCCGGCCAATTCGTTCTCGGGCAACCTCGATCAAAAGCCAAGGGGCAACATCTCCCTACGATCGCGGAACTCTATCCGGAAAGCGTGGATACAACCACGCCGGAAGACGATCTCCCCAGCTGCAGCGCCGAGGAAGCGCTCCAGCGACAAGAGCCTTTCATCAACCAGACCCTCGCTATGCACGCGCTGGCCATGCTGACCCAACTGCTTCGGTACAACGAGATCAGCTATCACGGCGGCTTCGTCAATGCCGAAAGTGGAATCGTCCAACCGATTCCCGTGCCGGCGTCGGACTGCAAACCGCGCCTCCACAGTATTGCTCCGATGGTGGAATTGGAAGACACGCTGGCTTGAGGTGCTAGCGCCGCAAGGCATAAGCGAGGTCGCCTTCGCGTTAGGCTGCCTATCTTAATCGCCAAGACACGTCGCCACCCTGCGAGCTGCTTGCACCCACGAATGATCAGGCGGCACCAAGTTGAGTTTGCCTGCCACTTGATCCAGCGGCACGGGTTCGGTGCCGTCACCGCGCGCCGCCACCATCACGCCAAACTCCCCCTTGTTGATCAGATCGGCGCAAGCACTACCCAGACGCGTAGCGAGAATCCGGTCCTCCGCGCAGGGCGCACCTCCGCGCTGCACATAGCCAAGGATGGTCACGCGGGACTCAAGATGTGTCAGTTCCTCAAGCTGCGTGGCCAAACGCAACGTGTTGCCCTGATGCCGGACTTCAAGAGCGGCGATCTCGCGCTTGGCCTCAAGCTTCTCGTTCAGGGTCTTGGCCCGTTTGAGAGCCTTTTCGGCTATTCCAAAGACGAGCGCATCGTTCCGGCTCATCGCGCCTTCGGCCACGGCCACAATGCTGAAGTTGCTCCCTCGCTTGCTGCGTCGACCGATGGCCTCGGCGATCTTCTCCACGTCGTAGGGAATTTCGGGGATGAGAATGACGTCCGCCCCGCCCGCCAGTCCCGCACCAAGCGTGAGCCAACCAGCGCGATGTCCCATAATCTCAGCCACGATGATGCGATGATGGCTGTGGGCAGTGCTGTGCAGGCGATCAATGGCGTCGGTGGCAATACCCAAGGCTGTGGCATAACCAAACGTGGCATCGGTCATGGCCACATCGTTGTCGATGGTCTTGGGCAATGTGATGACGTTAATGCCAGCCTGGTGTAAACGGAATGCATTCTTTTGCGTACCGCCTCCTCCGAGGCAGACGAGACAATCGATGCCCCATTTTTTGAGGTTGGCTTTGAGGACACCCGTCATGTCCTTCGTGCGTCCGTCGATTACCATGCGGTGCGGCTTGTCGCGGCTAGTGCCGAGAATGGTGCCCCCGATGGTTAGAATTCCGGAAAGAGCGGAGTGATCCAGATCGATCCGCCGATTCTCGACAACGCCGCGAAAGCCATCGCGAAATCCAACGATCTCCATGCCGTAGTAGCCTTGCGCGGCCTTGCCGACACCGCGGATGGCGGCATTCAGCCCCGGACTGTCGCCACCGGCGGTGAGGATGCCGATCCGCTTGATCTTCTTGGCCATTTGACAACACTATCAGATGCAGCACGGTAGCCGATGCAAATGTCTGGTTATCCCCCAGAACTGATCCGACGGCCGTCGTTGGAACCTCGGTTAGCCACACCGACAAAAATGGCAACTTCGATCTGACCGGCTTCGAGGGCTACGACTACATCTTGCGCGCAGACATATATGGCGTTAGTCATCATGGAGTGACCGGCCCAATGCGCTGGCCGTGGGTTACGCTGTGAGGTTGGAAAACCAACAACGCAGAGCCACAAGCGGAGAGGAACCGGTCATGAAGGAAAAGGTACGATTTTTGGGATTGGATGTCCATGCCGAGACGATTGCCGTCGCGGTTGCCGAGTCGAATGGCGAAGTGCGCAGCCTGGGGAACGATCGCTAATCGGGAAGAAGCGGTCCGCAAGCTGGTGAAGAAGCTGGGCGCGGTGGAGCAACTGAATGCCTGCTACGAGGCCGGCCCGACGGGCTTCGACCCAAACCGCGATGGCATCTGGGACATGGCAAGGAGAGTGGTGGAAAAATGAATTCCAAGAAAGCGAGACAGATTCCCGAATCAACCGAAGATTCCGAGGCGTTTGCCCACCGGATCAATGAGCAAATGGGTGAGAGATCCCGGGCCCGTACAGGCAAACTACTTGACGAGTGGGCTGAGGGGCGACGCAGACTTTACGCCGCAGACAAACTTCCCAGCGCTTCTGTAAAAGCTCTTGAGGCAATCCATTGTTGGACTTGGGAGCTGAACCAGAAGAAATAGCCTCTCGGACCCTCAATTCGCAGGATCTGAAGTAGGGCGGGAGGATTGCCTGTTCGCCTAACGCCCGGGAAGTGAAATTTCCCGGGCGTTGGCGGCGTTTTTAGATTCCGAGGCCGGCCGCCGCGTTCTCGCAAAAGATCTCGCCGGAACGGATGTAGCGCCGAAGAGTGGTCACGGTCTTGTGACCCGTCTGCTTCATGATGACGAACTCGCGCACGCCGTTCATCGCCGCCTGGGTGACGCATCCGGCGCGGAGGGAGTGGCCGCCGAGCGGATCAACATTCATTCCGGCCCGTGCAGCAGCCCTCTTCAGGAGCTTTCCTATGGAGTCTTTGTGCAGGCCGCGCGGCGCGACATGTCCATAGCGGCCAACCGACCGGAAGACCGGGCCTTCTCGAATCCCGGCCCTATCGAGCCACTGGCGTAGTGCACGGACCGGGCACGTATCCCGACTGGCACCGAAGGGCAGACCCACTTCCCTTCCGGCGCCCTCCTGGTCTGTCTTCGATTTGCGGACGGTGACGACGACGCCGTCAGCTGAGAACTTGAGGTCACATATATGGATACCTGCCAGCTCCGACCGGCGAAATCCGCCTGCGAATCCAACCAGGACGAGTGCGGAGTCTCGAATCCCGAGAAGGTCTCTGCGCCGGGCGGCGACGATTCGGCGGATGTCTGCGGAAAGGAGCGGGGCCTTTCCTTGCTGTGCGGTGCCGATGGTGCGGCGGATACCCTTGAGGGTCTCGCCGACAACGAAGTGGCGGGTCGTGGCCGGAGAGTCGCTGAAGCCCGTAGCCTGATGCGCCTTGGTGATCGAAGTCAGCCGGCGGGCGATAGTGCCCGATGCCAAGGTAGAGGCACGGTCGGCGATGTATAGGGCAACGGTCTCCGGCGTCGAGGGAAGCGAATGCAACTCGTGATCACGGCACCAGGACTCGAAGTCGCGCCAGTCGTTTCGGTAAGCCTTGAGTGTTGCGGGGGCCTTGGCTGCGGCCACGAAGGTCTTCGCCTTCTGGATCAGTTCTTCGAGGCTGGCTGGTTTAGGGGTAAGGGAATATGGATGAGGTTGCATGGATTTCCTTTCGGTGAGAAGGCACACGAGTGCCGTATTCCGGGAGATCGGAATCGAAGAATGGACATAGTGGGAAGCGGGCGGTGAAGTCGGACTAAGCGACTCGAGAGAAGCAGTAAGATATGGAGCGGAGGCAAAGCCGATGCTGATCGTTCACGTGCACGTGCGCGTCAAGCCGGAATCGGTCGCGGACTTCAGGCAGGCAACCCTAGAGAATGCCCGCTCGAGTGTTCAGGAGCCTGGTATTGCCCGCTTCGATGTTGTCGAACAGCAGGACGATGCGACTCGGTTCGTGCTGATCGAGGTCTACCGCTCGCCGGAAGCAGTCGCCGCGCATAGGGAGACTGCTCACTACGCGAGGTGGCGCGATGCCGTGGCAGACATGATGGCCGAACCCCGTCAAAGAGCGACGTTCAACGCAGTCTTCCCCGAACCGAAGGACTGGTAGATATGCGCTTTGAATTTGCAACCGCAACGCGCATTATCTTCGGTGAGGGAACGGCTGCCGCCCTGCCCGACCTGGCTCGTAGTTTCGGCACCCGTCGGCTGGTAGTAACCGGCGCGTCGCCCGAGCGCACTGAGAGCCTTGTTGCCACACTCTCAGCAGATACCTTCCGGGTGGCCGGCGAACCGACCGCCGAGTCGATCCGCGAGGGGGCTAGGTTCGCCAAGGACGCCGGCTGCGATGTCGTGATTTCGATTGGCGGCGGCAGCGTAATCGACACCGGCAAAGCGATCGCGGCAATTGCCACAAACGGAGGCGAGCCTCTCGAGTTTTTCGAGATAGTGGGAAAGGGGCGCGCCATCACGGTCCCGCCCCTGCCCTTCATTGCAGTACCGACCACGGCCGGTACTGGAAGCGAAGTCACGCGGAATGCTGTACTCGGATCAACCGAGTACGGCGTCAAAGCGAGTCTGCGAAGCCCGCTGATGCTGCCGCGGGTCGCGGTGGTCGATCCCGAGCTGACATATGGGCTGCCGCCTGAAGTCACCGCATTTACCGGCCTCGACGCCCTGACGCAGCTCATCGAGCCGTATGTGAGCATACGAGCGAATCCCTTGGTCGATGCCATTTGTGTTGAGGGGATCCGGCGCGTAGCAGGTGCGTTGCGACGGGCGTACCATAACGGCGCGGATCGTGATGCGCGACACGATATGGCCTTGGCGAGCCTGTTCGGTGGCTTGGCGCTGGCAAATTCCGGATTAGGTGTGGTGCATGGATTTGCGGCGCCGCTCGGAGGCCAATGGAAGGCTCCGCACGGAGCGCTCTGCGCTGCGCTGTTGCCACACGGCATGGCGGCTAACGTAGCTGGATTGCGCGCCCGCGCACCACAGCATCCAGCTCTTGAACGCTACTCTGCCATCGCGCGTCTGCTTACAGGCCGGAGTGAAGCAACAGCAGAGGATGGCATCGACTGGATAAGAGCACTCTCTGAGGAACTCAACATCCCAGCGCTCGGCGCATGGGGAGTCACCGAAGCTGATTTGCTGGGCGTAGCTGAGAAGGCAGCGAAAGCCAGCAGTATGCAAGCCAATCCACTTCCACTTACAGAGGAGGAGTTGATTGCGGTGCTCAGGGCAGCGCTGTAGGCGCCGTCAACGACAAGCATCACCCGCTATCGATATCTGCATTCTTGGATGGAACCGAAAGACTGAGAAGGGGTGATTCTCAGATGGCACAGACAAGCCTTCCGGGCGAAGTGGGGCAGCGTTCAAAAATGACTATGACCTTACCGGACGGCTGCTGCGGTATTGCCCGGTGATGAATGATAACGTCCTTTATCATTCACTATCCGAGCGCAACAGAGCTGGCGATCTCTTTAAAAGCGGCGAGAATGACCGGCAGCAACATCTGGTATTCGGGACCGATTCCAAATGCCAGCATGCCATCCATTTTGCCGTCCTCGCCCGAGCGGCTGATTCATCTGGACTGGCTTGTGAGAGAACCTCACGAAAGAGATCCTTCGCTGCTTGGGTTTGTTCCGCTGAGAGGGACATATAATGGGCACTCCAGAATTGTGCGGAGCAAGAGAGCTAGGAAATGAGAGCCTGGGCAGAAAGGTATTTATGAGCGATTTGACAAAGGAGCAAATTCACCAGCTTCGGGAAGCCACCAAGCTCCTGTTTGCCCACAGCCTCAAGTTGGGAAGAGAAATTCCCGACATGCTCAAGCGGGCCGGGAAAGGACGGGATGAAGTTGCCGAGATCCTGCGGCAAAGAGCGAGAAAAGTCGCAGAGGCTGAATTGCGCGAGATGTTGGAAGCAACTTGCGAAAATCATGTGCAGATCTTTGACCGTATTCTTGATGTTGCCACGAGTGTCGGTAGGTTGCCGACGCAAATCCAGGCGGCGGCCTCCAAGGCAAAAGCAGACGCCGAACAGGATGTAACTCTGAAGAACGTTGATCCGGCGGTGGCCTTAGCAAACGCAAGGGCCTCGCTCCAGTTCGATCCGACGCTGAAGGAATTCGCTGTAGCGTTCGCGGTATTTCCGGAGGTTAACGCGATCGAGGCCTACACGGATATGAGCGAGGCGTTTCTGCAAAGGAAGGCAGGTTCGGTGAATGTCGGCGGCCGAGTGGAGCATGTGCTAAGAACATTTTTGAACGATGTCGTTGGAATCGCACTACCACCTTTCTTTGACACGGTCCGTGATGTCATCCGCCAATTGACAGAGTCACAAATGAAGAAAGACATCGCCGAATTGAATGCCGAAACGGGAGAACGGCTTTACCATTTGCGACGGGTGCAGGACAGTGTTGCATCCTATGCGAAGTTCGCGGACGACATGACAGAGCACAGCAGGAAGGCTGGTATAGAGGCGGCGGCAAACGAACAAAGGGCGCTGAACCAGGCGAGAGCGGTAGTGGATGGCTGCGCATGACTATCCACCACAAGAAGCGTTTGCGTTACTGATGCGGAAATTGATGGAGCGAGACAAAGACCTCGCTGCACAGGTCCAAGCTGTGGTCGATGAAGATAAAGATGTCGAGGAGACCGAGCTCGCCGGATCACGGCGGAAAAGAACTCGCGTCTACCAAAAAACTATGCCGTACTCGTATGACGAGGCGCTTCAGGCCGCGCTAAATGGGCGTGTCACAATTGAACGACACTCTCCGCAATTTCTAGCCGTCACCAGATCAACAACGTTGACCACTGTCGAAGCGCAGCGGAACTTTCGGTAGAAAGAGGATCGGATGTCCATTTACCAGTTGATTAACGAAATCGACTCGAAAGAAATCGTTCTTCCTGCTATTCAGCGCGACTTCGTTTGGGACATTGGCCGCATCAGTCTGCTTTTTGATTCCATGATGCGCGGTTATCCGGTCGGAATCATTCTGCTTTGGGAAACCTATCAGCCCATCCAGTTTCGTTATTTCGACAACTATTTCACGCCGGATGCCCTGCACAAGTTCCATGACAACACCGGCGACAAGCGGCTCAAACTCGTTTTGGACGGACAGCAGCGCCTCAGCTCCATTTACGTCGCCTTGAAAGGACGCCACGAAGGACGGGGCCTTTATCTCGACGTGCTAAGCGGTCGCGACAATGACGACTTCTCTGAAGAAAAATTCGACTTCAGTTTCTTCACGACCGATGAAGTCAAAGAGATCAACGCAGCATCAGTGCAGTCCGCGAACGCCAGCCAGTCCGTTCAAGAACCCGGAGAGGAGGCGTTACGTTACTACGTCCATATCCCGGACATCATTGGGCGAACACCCGCCGACCTCATGAAGCTTCGCGGCACCATATCGGGAAAGCTTCATCTCAATGAAGCCGACAAGACGCGTATGGAAGTCAACTTGCTGACTCTCTCGCACGCGCTCACTGGCGACGAAGAGATCCTCAAGACCCAGACGATCGACAGCAAACTTCCTTCAGATGATCAAAAGCGAAAGTC
This sequence comes from Acidobacteriaceae bacterium, assembly GCA_049692235.1. GTDB lineage: Bacteria > Acidobacteriota > Terriglobia > Terriglobales > Acidobacteriaceae > JAKAAZ01. The sequence continues at coordinate 31,944 of JBAVOQ010000212.1, forward strand.
CGCCTTCGATATATTGGAGATCTTCGTCCGGATAAACACGCAGGGTGTCCGGCTAAGCCGGTCTGATCTCATCGTGAGCATGCTCAGGTTGTACTGGAGGGAAGCCAGCGACGTTCTTCCCACTTTCATTAAGGAGATCAACGCCGGTTCCGGGCTTGATATCGACAATGATTTCGTCATCCGCTGCATGTTTTCGACAGCCGGCCTCGGGACCCGGCTCGACTTCGAGCTGCTGCGCAAGCAAAGCAATGTAGACAAGGTGAGAGCCTGCTACAAAACCTGCTTCAACGCGATCCGCTCGACCGTTGATTTCATCCGGTCCGACTGCCGCCTCGACTCCAGCAGGCTGATTGGCGGAATCAGCACTCTGGTTCCATTCGTCCAGTACCTCTACCACGCGCCCAAGCAGTCCTTTCCCATGGGCAACAAAGCGGCCGCGCGCAAGACGCTTTACCTGTTTGCCTTTTCGAAGACCTTTACCCAGTTCTCCGAAAGCCGGACTGGCGCGTTTATAAGGGATTCCCTGCCAGCCGCGAACGACATAAAAGCCGGAGCTCCGTTTTCCTATGATGACGCTCTAAAGTTCGTCCACTACAGAACAAATTTTGATCCAGGTGATGAACGTCTCTTTGCCAACAATCCAGAACTGGCCCTGGCTCTTGTCCAGAAAAAGTCTGGCGGGAAGATTAAGTATTCCGGGAACATGCCGGAGATCGATCACATCTTTCCGCAGTCGACACTGCGTGAAAAAAAGTTTGAAGCGCATGAAATCGATGATCTCGGCAACAAGTGGATTTTGCCCAGGACGCTCAACCGGAATAAAAGCGCCGCCCACCCGAAAGATTACCTGGCCAAGGAAGACAAGGAATACCTCCAGGACGCCTTCATCAATCCAAAGCGGCTGGACTTGCGCGCCTATAAGACCTTCATCAAGGACCGTCGGCGCTCAATCTGCGAGAAACTCGTCAAGATAACCGGCATCAAACCAGTCGACTTGTCGCAACTTCAAAAGCCAGAGTTGGATGAGTAGGGGTGCTCGGCGCCCCGGCATCCGATTTCCGGTGAACAGCAGGTGAACAGCGTTAAGAGCTGCGCGAACGGAAATAGCGAAAACACCGTAAATTCAATCGCCGGAAAGACATGTACGGATTCGCTATGTTCTTTGTTTTCAATTTACGACCAGTTTCCCAAGCTGGCTGTCGCAATAGACGTCCATTTTTCGCGCTCCAAAGACCCCGAGCCACCAAACCCGCCCTGAGTCATCGAACGCGTGAGCCAGCGCCGTTGATGAGGCAAAGCCATGCCCCAGTGCCCGGGAACATGATTTTTCCGGGTACTGGCGAGCGGCGAGGGTGCAAATCGTTATCGGGGAGTAATTCCAGCAATTGTCCTTAGCCTGCTGTCAATGAGTTCCTGGCCCTGGCGCCAGTCGACATTCTGAGTAGGGGAATGTCGTCGCCGCCAGCTGTACTCGCAGGAACCGTACTCGTCACGTTCTTTTGAACGGATCGATGATCCAGCCCGTTTGCATCCAATGGTCAAAGCACACCATAAATCTGCGCTGCTCCAGAGGATTAAAAATCATCACTCGGGCGCACTGATCACGGAAAGCGAGCAACTGAGTCCTCGTCGCGGAATCCTTGGGGAAAGCATTCAAGAGGCTTTCGAAGGCAAGGCATTTTGTCTCCGGAAGCATCGGTTCCATCGATAGGCGCAGCACAAATTCAGCGAGCTGGCGGAGCGCGATGATGCGGTTGTTATCGACGGTCCCGCGAAAGATCTCGATGGCCTGCTTCATGGGAAACCGATCGACTGATCCGTTCGAGACTCGCAATGCTGCCGCGATCGTCCCTCCGGTGAAGTGCGTCGACTGATAGCCGAACCCGAGGAGCTTGGCGTGACATTCATCAGTGAGCGATCTGTCGATCAGCCCCCGGTTGGCGAGGCTTTCAATGGTGGCCTGACTCCATACGCGCTCGGTGCCCAGCTCCGATTTCGAAACTTCGGCTAACGCGAGGTCGTCCGTCCAGAGGATGTTCCCGGGCGTAAGGGCCAGAACGGCCGACTCGAGTCCATCTCGCCCGAAGAGCTGCTCCAGCGTTTCGCGGCGAACCGGATCGAACGCCGCGAGTTCGGGCACGGGCAGTACGGTCGTGTTCTGTTCGACAGTCTGCATCCACTCTTCGAATGAGGCTTTTTCCTTGTCCGACTGTTCCTGCGTAGTCTGTGTGAAATAGTGCTGGCCCTCTTCGTATGTCATCGTTCCGTGGGTCGTGGCGAAGCGGGATTGAGCCCGCAGCCGCTGCAGCGCGGTGAAGGTGGCCGGCGTGAGGGCGAACCTGGCTCCGCCGCTCGTGAGTACCTGCCGCGTGACGCCAAGCAGGCGCAGCGTTCCCAAGGCGATGAGATCCAGAACCACCGTGCTCTTCGTTGCAAGGTTGTTCACAGCATCGACGAAGAGATCCATCTGGGGGTGGGCACAGCGAACAAAACCCGTCTCGGAGATAGCTAAGTCGAAGAGTCCCTCATAGGCGCTGTGTCCCAGCTGGTCCCCATACAAATGGATCGTTACCGGAGTCGTCTTATAGATCTCGCGGAGTTTCGCGACTGCCTCGGAGTGCTTCTTGACCGAGTCGAGGATGGGCTGGAGGTCAGCCGCTGTGAGTTTCTCGGGCGTCGGCATCCGCATGGTCCGGATCACGGTCTGGTCGCCGAATTTGATCTCCATCTTCTCGCCGACCGCCTGGAAGCGCCGTGTGTACTTGCTGAGGACCTGGTTGATGGTGGCAACCCGGTCCTTCACGGGGCTTTTCGCTAGAAGAAAGGTCTCCCCGGCGCGTTTGCCGAGTAGCTTCTGTGCGAGATCGTCAGATCGGCGGATCTCTTCAAACGCCGCGCTGGGCTTGTCCGTGTCCTCGATGACAACCCACTCCGATTCGGAGGAGCCGTCCTCCGTGTACTGGACAGCACTACCGATGGCGACTTCCTCCATCGTGGCGGGAATGTCGGGCCGGACTCCCGGGTTCAGGCTGGCGAGATATGCCTTATGGGCCTCGATCTCCTCGGTGTGCGCTCGGAGCACGCGATACGCGTATTCCACCGCGAAGGTCTCGCGCTTCTGCCACTGCAGTGCTTGGATGGCCGCGACCGCATAGCGCATCGAGAGGTCCTCTGGCGGAGGCATGACCTCCTCAGTGAGCTGCACCAGGTTCTCCTTCCCGTAGCGCATGGCGACAATGGCCAGCCGCAGCTTGGCGGTGCGATGCTCGGGATGGTTGCGGATGAACTCTTCGAGCCGGGCGATCACCTTCATCGGGTCGTACTCTTCGAGGTATTGCGATTCGAACTCCTGGAACTCCCAATCGCGGACGCCGCGGTCGTAGAGCTCCTGGCAGGTTTCGAGAATCACCTCGTCTTTCTTGAGCCGGCCGGCGCAGGTGAAAAGCAACCCCACATCGAAGTTGGGAGTCTGGGCACGGAAGAGTTCCTGCAAGAGTGGCAGCGCGTCGTTCAGGCGGCCGGCTTCGAGCAGGACGCGAGCGAGAAAATCGATTGTGGTGCTGGTATCTTCCGGGTGTCGGGAGGCAAGCGCCTCATCGAGCTTCTGGGAGCACAGCGCCTCCTGGGTCTGTTTCAGCGCAGAGTATGCCTGAATCGAGGCGACTAGCGCCGGCGATTCTTTGACTTCAAGGCGATCCAGATAATCAGAGACTTCCTGGAAGCGACCTGCGCGGACAAGAGCTCGAATCGCTCCGAGCGTCAGCGGATCGACGAGGTCCTGTTTGATGTTGGCGATATTGGCGGTGCTGAAGACAGTGAAGGCGCGAGCGATGTCCTCGTCCTTCCCACGTCCCATCAGCGCTTGGCCAAGCATGAAGGAGACATTCGGCATGGACTTTGACTGGAGATTGGCCTGCTCGAGTATCCGGATTCCTTCATCGACATCGTTTCTGCTGAAAGCCGCCTGAGCAATGGCCATCTGGCTCTGGAGTTCGGAAGCGTCGGCCGCAAAGGCGTCGCGTGCAAATTGCGCCGCGTCCTCTTTGCGCCCCTGCACGTGCGCGATGTCGGTCTTGAGAGCGAACGCCTGCGCCCTGAGGTAGGCCAAGTCGTCGGACTCTGCGTTGGCAATCGCCGCATCAGCCGCGCTGCTGGCGCTTTCGAGCTGCTGCTCCTTTTCCTCCGCTTTGAGCGGTTTGATGGTCCGCTCGGCCATCACCACGCGCGCGAAGTGGGCCTGAGCCAGAAGGAGGTGGGCCTGTCCCCACTTGGGCTTGTCGGCGACGGCTGCTTTGGCGTGTTCGATCCCGGTTTCGATCAGGCCAGCCATCATCGCCCTGCGCGCGAGCGCGGAAGCCACTTCCGCATCAGAACGCATGTGTTCCGGCGTGTCTGCGAGGAGATCAGCATAAGGTGCCTCTTGCTTTGCCGACTGAATCAGGAGCGAGCGAATCCGCGTCGCATTCGGGAACCGAATCGCCGCCGCCTCAGCCTTCTCGCGGGTCTTCTGATCCTGAAGCAAGAGGTGATACGCCAACACCTCGTTCGTTACGGCCAGTTCATCGTCGGGACGCAGCGGTGCGGCGTCGAGGAAGTTACGCGCCGCCTCGTTCCCCTTTCCCAGAATGAGATTAGCTGCGCCCAGGTTGGTGAGGATGCGAAATCGACGCCAGTCACTAAATTCACCTCCCTTGAGTCTCTGAACGCGGTGCAGAAGGGTGATAGCGATCTGCGCCTCGCCGGGCTTGATGCGTTCCCTGGCTTCGTCGATGAGGGCATCGATCTCTGTCTTCACCAATGCAGCCGCAGCGGGTGCGATTGCGGCGACGACGGACTGGATGGCGTCGAGCCTGACCTTGACCTCTGCCACTTCTTCCGAGCGCAAGCCGCCATAGAAGTGCTGCTCAATCTCCGGGTACTGACGCAGGAGTTTGGTGATCTTGTCCCAGGTGAAGAGTTCTACCGTGAATAGCCCTGCGGCGCGGTGCTTCTGGTTGATCTGCTGGATGGTCAGCTGCGCGGTGCCGGAGACTTTTCCGGTGGTCATGATGGCGTAGTGGTCAAGCTTCGCGGGAAAGCTTTCGGCCTTCTCCACCTCTTCACGGATCTCCGCTGGCTCCAGCGACTTCGTCGATTCCTTGAGCTTGCACTGCGCGCCATACATCGGGCTCTCGCCCAACGTGTCGAAGATGTCAACGCCGAACTGTTCCTCGCCCTTCTTTCCGAACCGCTCGAGGCCGGGCCGGTTCCAGTGGCGTTTCAGGATCGCAAGACAGAGCTCTTCGAAGACAACCTCCGATTCTGGAGGATTTATGGAGTATAGGTTCATAGCGCTAAAGGACTTTCCACCTCCCCATGGTCAAAATAATAAACAGAGTTCTTCTCGCGACCTATACGACGGTGAGCGGATAATGACACACGGAGCAGCGACCGATGCGGGAATGGCGACTGGAGTGGAGCAAGCAGGCGATTGCGAAGTCGGCGAAGACTCTCCTTCCTTTCACGAAACCTCTTCATCGATTTCACTTTAGACGGCTCCCCGAAACTTGCAACTCGAATATCTGCGAGTACGTTTCCGCTCATTGCGCCGTTCAAGATGGAGTTCGACTAGCGAGCAGGGCGTTTAAGAACCTTGAACCGCAATAAGTTCCAAATCGCTTTCCAGCGCGACTGTCCGTCCTTGGGTTTACGATCGCTCGAAACGGTGCTGGGCTCCGGCAACGTGTCGGGGAGAACATCGGCTTTATCGATGAGCGAGTTCTTACGAGCGCGATCAAGCGCACGAAGATCGCGCACGGCCGTCTCCGGCATCGAGGGCGCCCAGCGAATGCCATTTTTACGAATCCAGTAATGGGATCGGCAGGGAAAGCTCCAGTTCCCAACGGACGGATCGAGGGTTAGGTGCTCGCCATCGAACCAAAGCTTCCAGTCGGTCGGCGACAGCGGAGTGACGACTTCGCGACCGCAACCGCAGGCGCAAAGGTGCATCGCGGTCGCGAACGTCATAGACACATACAGCACACCAACATCGAGCTCCTCAGGGATGGACTCGACGAAACGAGGAGTCAGCAGAACGGACTTCATGCCGCGGTTTCCTCTCCGGTAAGAAGGTGGAAGTTGGTTGAATACGTCGAATGGTGTTCTCCTTCAGTGTCCTCGTATATTCCAAATATCTTCTTCCATTTGAGAACCGCGAAGGCGGCGTTCAGCGCGTTGAGTTCTGCAATCTGGATGTTCTGTGTGTACGCGGCATCCGCGTCGATGTCTGCCGTTGGCACTCTGGAATCCAGATGGTTCGTTCTTCCCACCGTCGCAGAGGTCGTGCGGCAGACGGCGAAGAGCTTCTGGTCGGCCGTCACCTCCACTCCCATGCCGACGTCCACAAAAGGAACACCGTAGGCGCAGAGCGAATCGAGGATGAGCTTTCTGGCCGGACCGTTATCCACGCAGACGAACACGAAGTCGAAGACCTTCAACTCAGCGACGTTGGCTTCCGTGATTCGAACGGCATGGGCGACGACGCCGGAACGCAATCGCGAGTAGACCTCACTCAGATACGTGACCTTGGGAATCTGACGCTCCAGGTCCTGGAGTGCCGTCGCGCCAGGGCTACGAAATGCATTGTGCTGCAGATAGAGGTCATCATCGAAGAGATGGATCTCATGGACTGCGCTCTTGGCCACCAGGTCCACTACGTAAGACCCAGTCCCGCCCAGGCCGACGATCGCAATCCGAAACTTCGAGAGCCTTTCCGAGATTGCGGTGATGCCTGCACGGCTCGATGCCGTATCGATATACCGAAAGACTGAGTCGGCGTTGGCTGATGCGACTGGCTTGAACGTCCGGGCGTCGACCTGCGGATCGAGGCCCTTTGCCGCGGACGAGATGATATCGATGTAGCGGGTCATCTTCTCGTAGTGGTCTCCGTATCCCGTTGCGGGCTTGTTTGAGAAGGAGTGGTCGACGACGAGACCGGGCAGTAACTGTTGCCTCGCGCTGGCGTGGGCAATCTGTGCGATGGGAACCCCCTCTTTGGAACAGGGGTGGTCGCCCGCAAACATGACAACGTGGGTATTTGGCTGCACAGTGGTTTCCCCTCCGAGCGTGAGTTCGGAAACGAGAGTCCCGTACGCAATCCGCTGCTGCGAGTTGACGTATGGGATCGAGTGTACGAGGAGATAGTTCGTGCGAACTTCTACCTCGTACCCTTCGTCCCGCAGCCGCCTGAGATCGGAGCTACGACTTATCAGTTGGTGTGACATTGAATCGCATCCCTTCCTTAATACGAACGGTTTCGCCGGCTACCATGCTGCCGTCAGGGTTGCTGGCTGGGCCGTGCTTGTAGGTGACCGTGTAGTATGTCGTGCTGTTCTCGACGGCGTCCGGGTAGGCAAGCTTCACGACCTGCCAGAAGGTAAGCGCGGACGTTCTGACCTGACGCGGTCGTGTATTGACGAAGATGTCGTAGATCCTCGGACGCGTGTTGAAGCGTTCGACTCCTGGCGCGGAGAGGTCGACGAACTCCTGATCGCCGATGCGGCGTTCGCCAGCGACGGGAACCTCGAGCCACACATCGTTTTCCTCCAGGCAGAGGCCTGCCAGCTTCTTGAGTGTCGAACCCGTGATGTGTGCTGCTCCCCATTCGAAAGCGCTCTGGTTGAGGAAGAACCGGAAGGAGCGGTCGGTCCGGAAGGTAATGAACCGTTCGATCCCGGAATCCCGCAGGTCCGTCTTCTCTTCCGGACGCAACTCTTCGAGAAGGCCGCTCTTGAGAACCTTGTAGGCAACGTAGTTGATGTGGTCGGTGATGCCGGCAGCGTCCAGAATCTGGTCGCCAGTCGGCGTTGGGTCTGCGATGACCCGCGGTTGGAAATCGAGTGCGTCGTCGCCGACCAGGATACGGTACGGCCCGTGAGGCCGAACCGGCCGGCCGGCGCGATGTGCTTCGAGGATATCCTCTGTATTTTCTGTTAGTTGTTGCATCAAAAAACCTCCATGATTTTCTTCTTCGGCGGGTTAATTCGCCTTACATGGAGGTATGCTGAGTTTCTGCCGGGATCGGACAGAATTTTTTACGAGAATCTTTTGTCCGATTTTCTCGTCGGGGCAGCATACAAAGAGAGAGAGGCCATGCGGAAAAAAGCATTGTGACGGATCAACCTCGATCGAAATCGGAGAAGATTGCCACCGTCGACGAGATATCCGGCGCGGTCGAGAAACTGCTCCCCGAAGAGTGGGTGAAGCTCAACGCCTACGGAAAGTGCCGGGCCCGGTTCATGGCGCTGTACGGCGCCGCCTACGATGGCCCGGATCTGGTGAAAGAGGCGATCATTGCGCTACTCGAAGAACGCCGCACCTGGAACCCCAAGAAGGTCAACTTCGTGGGCGTTCTGATGGGCGCAATGAAGAGCATTGCCTCGAACCATAAGGAGAAGAGCCTCGCGTCGGGCTACTCCCTACCTGATAGTCAGGTCGCGACCGTGGAGGAAGACGGAGAGGCAGTCAGCGCCATTGAGCAACATCCGGACTCACGTGTGAGCCCCGAACAGCAGGTGCTTGTTAGTGAGCGACAGGAGGCGACCACGGCTCTGGTTGCCGACATTTACGAGTTTTTCCAGCGCGACGCGGAGGCGCAACTGGTGATGGACGGCTGGAGCGATGGTCTGTCCGGCACTGCCATCATGGAGACCCTGGAGATCGACAGGACAAAATACGAGACCATAGTGAGGCGAATTCGGCGAAAGAGCACCGCGCGATGGCCGAAGGAAGGCAATCATGTCAGCTAATAAGCACTGGACGCGTGAAAAGGCGGAGCGCGTTCTGGATCAGATCGCGGAGTCGATAGAAAAGGGAGATGCTGTTGAGATTGCGGCCGACCTGAAGGAATCTGGACAAGATGTAAATGAAATTGCTTCCCGGACGAAAGCCGCGGCCCTAGCCGGCATTAAAGAGTTTCGACAGCAACGACTCCATCAGGCGCGTCAGCGATATCAGGAGAGCTCTTCACGAATTGAGCGGCGCGCCAGACGGTTTGGTGGTTCACCCGAGGAACGCCGTCGTAGGCTCTTTTCGGCTCTTGAATCAAATCCGGGTCTAAAATCCGCCCTGACGATGCAATACCGCGATCTCAACGAACTGACGGACGAGGACATTGAAACGGGACTGGATGATTTGGAGACGTTGGGCGCGTTAGAGGAATCTGATGACACCGACTCCTGAGTGCTATCGAACGCCTTTTGAGATATTGAACGACCTCGGAATCACTGACCCTCAGGATATTGATATCGAAGCCATCGCAGAAGATTGTGGCGCAACCATTCGGTATCAGTCTTTGTCAGGTTGCGCAGCCCGGATCATGGGGTATAGCAATCGCGCGATCATCACGATCGACGACCATACGCCCAGGGCACGACAACGGTTTTCTGCTGGCCACGAACTGGGGCATTGGATGCGTGATCGAGGCCTGGTCTCCTTTCAGTGCACCAACGCGACCTTTGTGCGGGAATGGTCAGCTGAGAATCCGGAGACGCGAGCCAATCGCTTCGCAAGCGATCTTCTTTTGCCTCCGAAGATGTTTAGGCCACGATCGCGCGGCCTGCCCGTCACCTTCGAGAGCGTCCGCCAGCTTGCAGGGATGTTCACCACCAGCCTCACTGCTACAGCGATCCGGCTTGTCGAGTACGGCGAATTGCCTGCGATCCTTGTCTGCAACGGTCCTCGCGAGCGGGAATGGTATGTGGCGAACGGCGAGGTGAGGGGAAAGGTATGGCTGGAGAACAGGCCGCTCCGTGGAAGTATCGCCGAGGCGCTTCTGCGTGGAGACCGATCTGATATTTTGGCTCGTGAGGTCCGGTCTGATGCTTGGTTTAGTCACCGCAATGCAGCGAAACATTGGATTCATGAGGATTCGATCCTAGTATCGGACGGATCGGTGCTCTCGCTGCTCTGGTGGAAAGATGAAAGCCAACTCATCGAGATCGATGACGAGATCGAGGAGAGAGCGGCGTGGCGAAGCGATTTCAGGAAGGACGACTGAACGGTTTCTCCGCGCGAATTGTGCAAGCGACGCTATGGTGGCTACAGGGATGAAAGACGACGCCTAGTGGGCACCCGGGGATAGCATCTCTTGAAACGCGGTTCGCTTCAGTAGACCGGCCGATTCTGGATCTCTGCCAATTCGCTCATCGACGGCAGATTAGCTCTGACAAGCCGGCAGGGTCCACCGATTCCAGCGCCCGGGAAAAAACGTTTCTTGGGCATTGGCTCCTCCTGGAAGAATTCTGGCCCCGTTCATTCGTGATCGTTGCCTCGGCTATCAGAGTTTGGCAGCCGGAACTCTGAACGGCTACGGTAGGCTGACTGACCATCAGCAGATCCAACTCGTGTATGGTCCATCCGTCCGCTGGATGAACTCGTTCGATGTGCGGGTTGTGTGCCGGAACATCGGATATCGCGCAGCCGGACAGGCCATGTCTGATCTGCGGCCGGGACTGCTCATGTGCCGAGAGGATTTGTTTGACTACAATCGATACGAGGATCCAATGGCTGTCCTGCGCACGCGAACGCCCCGAGGGTCCATGACTCGATTGGAAATCCCTTATTGCCGCGACGATTTTGCTCGAGGGCGGCGATCTCTCGACTTTCGACACTCTTCGCGCATACTTGCGGCGAAAACGCTCCACGCGCCTGCTGTCTCGCCCTTGTCTGAGGCTCAGGTCTGGAGCGCCTGAACCGTCCACCCGGTGGGCGATCTGCGCTTTCAAGAAACAAAAAGCTTTTCAATCGTCCTCATCGGCAGAACGAGCCTGTCAGGCTGCGAAGGCAATGGAGCAAAGTCGTGCTTCAAATAGAAGTCACGCGCTCCTGCTTTGGCATCCACGACGACCGCCCAGGATGCCACCTGCTGGGAAGCAAGCCATGCCCGTTCCAGTGCGTGCATCAGAAGGAATTCTCCCAAACGCTGGCCATGCAGCGATTGGCTTACAGCCATACGCCCAAGAAGTGTTACAGGGAGAGGAAAGCGCGGCAGTTTCTTTGCCAGTTTCTCTGGCAACTCGGCGGCTTGGATCGAATGTGCCGAAAGCGTATAGAAACCAGCGACTGTCTTGCCGTCCGATGTGAGAATGAAAACGGCTGCCCGATTGCGCTCCATGTCCTGCCGGGCTTGCCGCTGGAGATAGATGTCAAGGGCTGGAACACCACAGAAAAAGGCCGCTCGATCATGGCGTGTTCCGAGCGGCTCAATTCTGTATTCAATCTCTGGATTCTTTCCGATCACTGTCCGCGCACACGATTCTTATAACGGCGGGCAGCGGACTTCAATCGGCTACTCGGTTCAGGTGGATGGATCAGGGTCTGGACAAAGAAATCACGATCCTTATTTTCCAACGTCCAGCTTGTATGCTGCTGAATCGTTCGGACCGCCGCCTCGTCCGCATGTTGAACCATGAAGTCGGAAAACGAGAGCCCCTTGAGATTGGCCGCTCGCTCAATTCGCATTTTTTGCTCGGGAAGAAGACGGGCTTCTGTCCGTTCCGTGCGTCGATTGGCAAGGGCCATAGCTCTTCTCCTCTGTACGGAGGTTTACCGTACATCTCAAGTATATCCCGATGGGCAAGCAATGTCACATCGGGATTCTTGATCCGGGCTATAGGATCGGGGAAACTGGAGTCCATTGGGGTCCCATGGCGTTTTCCAGCTCTGCAAAGTTATATTGCAGAGAGCAGAATTCCTTATGCTACTCTCTTGTTTATTCGAGATTCCCACATCCTTCATCATGGAAAAACCGACTGACAAACCCGGGGCTGCTTGCCCCCAGTGCGGGGGCATCGGCGTAACAATGGTTCGGCGTGGCGAGGAGCAATTCGCCGCCGAGTGTTCCTGCCGCATCGAGAAAAAAGCGGCACTGCGGCTACAGCGCGCCAGAATCCCCCAGCGATATACCCACTGCTCTCTGGAAAGTTTCGACACCGGGTTTCGCGGTGCGGACCCATCGCTCGGCCCGGCGTTGATGACCACGCGCCGGTTTGCCGAGGGATATCCGCTGGAGACCGGCGGGCGCGGATTATTGTTCACCGGCAGCATTGGCTGCGGCAAAACGCACCTTGCCGTAGGTTTGTTGCGAGAAATGGTGGAGCAGCGCGGAGCCACCGGGATTTTTTGCGACTATCGTGACCTGCTGAAGCAGATTCAGAATTCCTACAATCCCCAGGTCGCCACGACGGAATTAGAAATTCTCAGACCCGTGTTTGAAGCCGAGATTCTGTTGTTGGATGAGCTGGGCGCGGTCAAGCCGACCGACTGGGTTTGGGATACAGTCGCGCACATCCTGAACACGCGCTACAACGACAAGCGAACCACGCTGATCACCACCAACTATCCGAATCTGCCCTCGGCTTTACTGCAAGCGCAATCCACGTCCGGCACGGATCGGGATGTGTCTCGGGCAACGCCTGCCAACGCGGCAATGCGTGCCATGCGCGAGGAAACGTTGGGAGACCGCATTGGAGAGCGCATGCGATCGCGCCTGCAGGAAATGTGCATTCCTGTCATTATCCAAGGGCAAGACTTTCGGCAAACTGTGCGCCGCGCCAGCTTTGTTTGACCCCTCGCATTGAGAAGCAAGCGTCCCTCCTTCATTCTTCATCCAACTCAAACTCCAACTGAAACCGAGGATCCATGGCTCGATATTGGAAGTCCCTTATTACAGCAACTGTTTTAACCGAAGGCGATGAACCGCCGACCTTTCACACTCTCGCGCATGTCCACGAAGCCATTACTGACGGCGACGCCAGCGGCGAATGGACACAGCTGGATGCGGAAGTACCGGAACAAACCATGCGCGAGTTGCTTCTGGCCCAAGGGTCAGAGGCGACTTTTCTGATTCACGAAGAAGCTGGAGTGCTTTAGTTTTTCTTGTACAACGAGGCCGCCGACCATGAGAATCGATAATTACATCAACATCGGCGACGAGATCCGCGTCGTCTATCGCTCGCTAACGATAAATGGGTTCTCCGGGCATATCGTCGCAATTGGCAACGGAGAACCTGGGACCCGTGAATTCATTCTGCAGCGCGAAGACACCAGCAGCCTGCACGATGGAATCGTAGGAGTGCGGGAGGACCGCGCCATCTTCAGCGTTCGCCGCGGCGATACGTGGGTCTGCGTTCCGCCTCTGTTGTCTCAGGAGGAAGCGGAAACGAAATCCAAACGCAATGCGATCAACGAACAGAAGCGCGTCCAAAAACGATTGCCACTTTTTGCCGTACAGATCGAATCGCGCACGGTCCCAGCCGACAGGTGGATTGCGAGTGCCCGACTCGACGGAGAAGAGTCGTTGCAGCGCGACCATGATTCCGCCATGCGTGCGACCGTACTTCGGGATGAAGTACGCCAGCTTGTCTCCCCGGAGGATTACACCGTGCTGGTCGCCGCGTGCGAGCGGTTTGCTTCAAGTGGCACCTACGAAATCTATTTCTGGCAGAAGCAACTGGCTCATCGCCGCGAATGCGGCCGTCCTGATATCTTTACCCCGTCTCCATGCCTCACGGCGCGCCTTTCCCTTCCCTGGCTGAAGCACGATGCGCAGCTTACCTGGAAGACGGCGCCGGGCGGCCCTCAGCCCGTCCGCGTCCTCTTTATCGGATCGGGAACTGTCATGGTCCATCTCGTCGGCGAGCCCATCGTGGACTACGACCCACGACTCATTCACAAGCGGAACAACTGGATTGCTCCGGAAGATTTTGCGGAGTCGGCGCTGCCCGATTAAAGTATTGCCGGCCGCTGCACTCTCTGTGACGCGCTCAACGTGTTGATACACCTGCACCTTACCGGATGGCCGCGCACTTATACGCGTGACTTCCAAGGAGTACACTATGAGTTTTTTCCCCGCTCTTCCGCTGTTCGGCGTCGAAGCGTCCCTCGAAGTGGATGCCAGCGCCGCAGGCGTGAGCTTTTCTGAGTATTGCCAGCACCAGGCCTCGGTTGGAAACCCAGATGCCCTGACCTCGCTGATGTTTGTCGTGTCTACTCGCCCCAATCAGTGGGTGGCCCGTGAAGACAAGTACGGCGTCTGGGACATCGCGGTTGACTCCGGACGTTCCTACCTGGTCGGCACCAATGTTCCCCTTCATTCGTTTCTCTCGTCCCACACCAGCTATCTGCGGCCTTGGCAGCGAATCGCTTTCCGCTGGGCACTCGCAAACCCCGACCAGTGTCTGCTGCTTGAAACCTTTGACCGCGGTCTCTACTGGACCGTAGAAAAGCGCGGCGAGTACGTCGAGTTCGGATTGCCGCATCAATCTCAGGGCGGCGAAAAACACTGGATCAGTCGCGATGGCCAGACCCAAGTCCTTGTCAACGTCGACTGAAACGAAGACAGCAGTTGACCTTCACCGGCACAGTTTCCGGTACTGCTCCTGGGTCAATGTCAGCAAGACCACACCGGCCCCGTTTTTCAACCCGTATTCAAGGGCACTGCTGTCCTCGAGCAACATCCGACTGGCAGAGCGGGCCACGATCTCACGTATCTTGGCCGGATCCGCAAATGTGAATTCGCGGAAGCGGATGCTGTCGTCCACCCGATCGCGAAACGTGACTCTCCATCCAACTCGTTTCTCAAAACGCATATAGACCTGATGCATCGGCCCGGAATCTTCACGCTGCCGCATTTGAGTCGCCGTGCTGTAGTCGCCACCCATCCAACCAGTGTAGGCGAAGATACGGCGAATGTGTTTCGCAAGCCTAACTCTCTGAAAACAAACCTGTAGTGCATCGTCAAATTCATTCTCAAGGAGTCCCTATGACCACCATCATGGCAAACATCAGTCCTCGCATTCTTTCCAAGGCCGGACACATGTTCTCCAATTCCCTTCCCGATATTTTCGTCGAGCTGTTTCAGAATTCTCGTCGGGCGGGCGCTACGCAAATAGACGTCCATCTCCGCGCAATCGAGAACGGCAAAACTGAAATTACGGTGATCGACAATGGCAGCGGAATCGAGGATTTCTCTTCCCTGCTTTGTCTCGGTGATTCCAAGTGGGACGCGGCCACCGAACGGGCCGAAGACCCGGCCGGCATGGCTTCTTCTCTCTCCTGCACAGCGGCGCCACCGTCATTAGCAACGGTAAACAGGCCGTCATCACTACGCGGGCCTTCGAGGGCAAGGAACCAGTCGAGGTTGTCACAGTCCCCAGGCAAAATGAGACCACCATCCGGTTCGACCGCAAGGATGCCGTCCCATTTGTGAAGGAGGCTGTGCTTCGCGCCGCCAAATATGGCCCCATCGATGTTTCCGTCGACGGCGAGGCGGCGCCCCGCGAAGACTTCCTGAAGGACGCCTTGTACATCAAGGAGACCATGGGAGTCCGCATCGGGGTTTTCGTGGCACCCGCGTATTCGAGTTATTCGGATACCTGGAACTTCCACGGGAAAACGATCCGCGAACAGACAGGTCTGAAGGGTCTCTCTTCTGCTCTGATCCATCGAGGCAAATACACTCCATTCGAATTTCTGGACCTCAATGTCCGCATCGATGTGATCGAGACCAGCTCGGTGCATCTGAAGCTGCCTGACCGGAATGGAATTGTCTTCGACGACTCATACACTCACATCATCAAGAAAGCGCGCAGGGCGATGTTTGAGTATCTGGCAACCTTGCCGGAACATGCGGCCAGCTACACGGACTTCCTGGAGGCCCGTGAGCTAGGGATCGCATTGCGCGAAGCTGCGCCGTATTTCACTACCTTCACCGCGCCGGCGGCGGCCGCAGATTCGATGGATGGTCCGTTTCTGGGAGCGAAGGAGGTTGTCCGCCTTTCAGACGGAGCAGACCTGACCCGCTACGCAATTGTCGACACGTCCGAACCGAAGTGTGCCGAATGGCTTTTGTTCACGTTCGATGTTGCGGCGCGCATCCTGGTACATGACGTTCCGCTCACCATACTCGAAGACAATCGCCGGTTCGCCGGCTACTCCTGGTATGGCAAACTGCCGCGAATTTGTCCGGTGCATCTCGCGGTCAATGGCGAGGTCCACGAAGATGAATTCCAAGGCGAGGATGCTGTGGCGTTGGCGGATACCCTCAGCCTTGGACTGCAGCTTCGATCCTCAGACACGGTGGAGCATTTCGCTTGGGACATTCCCTTTGCGGGATGGTTTGAAGATAGCAACTTCCCCAGCGTGCAGATCGTTGTCACGCGCTCAAGTGCGTGGCTCGTGAAACGCGATGCAGAACCGTTTGGCTTGTTGGAAGCGGCGGTGTATGTCGGTTTCCAGCCTGGCGACGACATGGAGTGCGACAGCTACGACACCCAGCTGGAGTACTTTCAACATGAAGCCGAGGAGGAAATCACACGCATCCTGTATGGGCCAATGGACCTCGTGCAGATGAAGCTGAACGAATTGGCGTCGAAATTGAACTGCGATTTCCTCAACTCTCTGAAAAACGCTGACGTGTCCCGGCTGGTCTTTGTCTTAGGCAAAGACGATCGCTGGTCGTTCACCATCCAGACTGGGGCCGCGGCGGTTTCAGGCCAAGCGGTGGCGTAGATGGCCTGGTGGTACTGCGCACAGGTAGTGGCCGTTCTCTGTTCTTCATTCTCAGAATGGCCGCTATTGGCATCAATTGTGAGCGCTATGCGAACGGCATCTTGTTTTGAGCGTGGAGTTGCGTCACGGTTGAGGAATGAGTCAGCAAAATGCAGAGGTATGGGCGAAGTGGCGAGGACTGGTAAGCGAACAGGGTCGCAGTGGCCAAAGCGTGGCAGCGTTCTGCCGGGAGCGCAGTTTGCGCGAGTGGCAGTTCTACGAATGGAAGAAGCGGCTGCGTGATTCGGAGGCCCGTGAGTTTGTGGAAGTCGGGGTGGCTGCACCGCAGGGACAGATACAGCCGATGGGTGTGGGGAGCGGTGGGATCGAGGTGCGTTTGAGAGCCGGCTGACTTTGTCAACTTGATCTGGCCCCTTTTGATCGTCTGAATTGGCTCCACCTTGGGTTTGTGTTTGGTCATTCCGTTCTGTCCTGGTGGGAGGAGCCCGTAGGGCGACTGGAGCCAGACCAGAACGGAGCGCCTCTTTCGCCCCTCATCCAACGAGGCGATCTCGGGCAGTGATCTGGCTTCGGGCACCGTTTCTTCTGGATGGAAGATGTGCTCGAAGAGTAGCTTCTCTTTGGCTCTTTTCGGTCCCAGATCAATACTGAACTTCGTTTGGTTGGTACCCAGGCAATCGAGCCGGATCACTTCGGCCAGTCTGCTTTCGACCAGCCTCCTGCATTTTCGTGGCAGTCTTCGTCCATGCGGCCGATCAGGAGGGCCTGTTGAAAGGCGGCCTCGCGATTGTCGCTGAGGAAGATGTGGACCGCTTCCTTCCACTCGCGCAGTCCTTGCCGGAAGCTCGCGATATTGTTTACATCAGCCCCGCTGCGCAAGCAGAGATTCAAGGGTGATCTTCGACGCTTCAGATGGTTCCGCAATGTCAACCGGATTTGGAAATGCCGGGCTTCCTGATGACCAGAGTTCGACGTCTTCAGAGTGCGTGTCGTAATACTCCGGGTTGACCGTGACTCGAAGCTTCTTCTGTCCAGGTGCAAGGTATTGAAACTCGTTGTTGCCTGACGGCTCCAGGTGTATCTCGGGAAGGAAGACCCCTTGGTTCGAAAGGACATCGCGAAGCTCTCCTAGACCATACAGCGCGGCTGGTCGTTGCTCTACATCGAGTTCAGTGATTACCAGGTTATCGAGATCAAACGAGGATGCATCTGCCGCTGCGATATCGTCTTCGATCGATGTTGCGAGTTTCTTACCGTCTTCAGTTGCGCTCGCTGCCAAAACGGCTGCTGCGATTCTCTGCGACACGCTGGAGAGAATCGGCTGAAGCTTACCCACCACCGAGGTAAAGAAGCCGATTCGTTCTTGCAGAACCCTGTAAACCGTCGTTTCGATGGTGTCGTCGTACTGCAGGTTCACGATCCGGATCGTGGGGTATTTCTGGCCAACGCGGTCGATTCGCCCAATTCTTTGCTCAACTCGCATCGGGTTCCATGGAAGATCGTAGTTGATCAAGGCCCCACAGAACTGAAAATTCAGCCCTTCCGCAGCGGCGTCTGTACATAGCAGCACATCCGCGTCTCCGTTCTTAAAACGGCGCTTCGCCGCGTCCCTGGAGATAACCTCCCATTCGGAATCTCCAATTGGTACCTCGCCACCCCGACCTGAATAGCACATCATCCTGAGTCCTGGCGTGGATCGGAGTTGATTTCGCAAAAAGTCCATCGTATCGGTGAACTGCGTGAACACCATCACTTGGCCATACCCGCCGCCACGCAATTCATCGATGATCAGCCGAAGTTCTCGGGCCTTGGTATCTGGCGCCAGGCCACTGACGCGGCGAAGCAAATCCTCAACAGATGAACGCTCTTCAAAATTGAGGGCTTCCCGCTCCATTTCTGCAATCTCGTCGGTGTCGGGTTGCTCTTCAGCCAGGTCGTCATCAGGCATATCGTCTTCCGTCGGGCCGAGGAGTGATCCATCTCCCTGCTTGAGCGCGGCGAGCCGTTTCTCCAGCGTTCTGGCCAGAGCGTAGAAACTACTTGCCAGCCGCTTGCGATAGATCGTCATGACAAAACCGACAGCGGTTCTCGTTGCCGTCGAAGCCTGCTTGTATGTGTCACGAATATAGGTCTCTACTAGCTCGTAAATCTGCCGTTCCTCGACCGTCATGGCGAGAAACCTATCATCTACGCTGCGGTCGGCAATCGGCGTGGATATACGGCCCTCTTTGTAATATCGCCGCAACATGTCGCGAGTGTTTCGTGAGATAAGTCTGCCCACCGGCGAGTTCAGGCGGATGATGCGCAGAGCGCTCTCGCGGTCTTTCACTGATAACGATCTCCGAGGCATAGCGGCCTCATCTCGCAAATCTCGGAGCAGCTTTACTGCATTCAATCTGCTTGTCTGGACGATAGCCTGCACCGAATCAACCTGAGCTTCGCCGTATCGCTTCTCCAAGGCGCGGAACAACGCTGCCAACGATTCGAATTCTTCATGCGAAGGAGAAGGCTTGGCCAGCATCTCATAGAAGCCAACAAATGCTCGATCCGTCCATTCCGGCGGCATACCCAGCAAATTCAACAGGTCCCAAACTTCCACCGGATGGACCTGCAGAGGCGTCGCAGTCAAAAGCAGAAGTCCCTGCGTCTTTTCTCGTAGCCCGAGCATCAGACGCAGCAATGCGTTCGGCCCCCGATCCTTCGTAGCACCTGGGGATTTTCGACGCGCGTGATGGGCCTCGTCCAGCACGATCAGGTCCCACGGTGCGGCTTTCTCTAGCATCTCTTTAGCACGATCCACGCGCCGCAGGAGCTGGCTTGATGCCAGCACAATAGGCTCTTCATGCCACCTGTCGGGATCAACGTTCTTGATATTCTTTCCCCTCAGCGCAGGCGACGCGTACCACTCCAGGTGGTGACCATCATAGATTGGCCAATTCAGGTTGAACTTCTCTCTGAGTTCCAGTTGCCACTGCTTCAACACGGCCTTCGGTGCAAGTATCAAAATCCTTTTAGCTCGCCCCGCCAACCATGATTGCCGCAACAGGAGCCCGGCTTGGATGGTTTTTCCTAGTCCCACTTCATCGGCAATCAGGAGTTTTGGAGGCCACTGGCGGTACATGCGCTCAAAGGCTTTAATCTGGTGTGGCCATGGCTCGACAGCTGCCGTGGCTTCTCCCACGCGCTCTGCTCCCGGCCTGTCAAACGATGGAGCATACTTAATGAAACCCCACAACAACCTGCGCCGCTCCGCAAGGTCGAGTCCGTCATCAGTACCGCCCACTTGCCCAGCAGCGGGTAACTTAATCTTTAAGTCCGGCAGATCAGCCTTGTCCAGTCGCGCAGGCATATCACTGTCTGGAAGAAAGCGAAGCAAATTCTGCTCGATTGCCGAATGAACATCCAGCGTGAGTAGGCGCGGCGAGTGTCCAGCCCAGATGCGGGCGAAGTTTTGCTCCTCCTCATCGACTCGACGCGAGTCGGTCTCCCAGGACCGGAACACATTGATGCTTTCCCAATTTTCCTGCCAGCCATAGACAGTTTCGTTCAAACTGCCATTCCACGCAAGACGATGCCCGGCCTTGTCTTCAACGATCCCGGCCTTTTCGTGAAAGATTCCATTGCTGGATATCGGCTGCCGATGTTGATCGCAGGGAACAGCGACGCGCACGTCAAGAATCCCTTTTGCAACCATCCAAGCCAGCAGTTCGAGCGCGTCTTTCTCATCCGGGTGCTCCGCTTGTAAAGGCATGTTGCCGAGATGCGCTTCCACCGTGGCTCGAAGCGTCTCGCCCTTGCGGATCGCTTCCACCTCCTCCTCATGGAGCGTACAACCAACCACCAAACGCATGTGGCCGTCGTTGCGGACCAGTCCTTCGATGCCGCGAGCCGCCAACGTCAGCGCAGTTGCCGAGAAAAATCCGGTGGAGCGATCGTACCGCGTGGCACACTGGAGCGCCGGAACATAGAAACGCTTCACCAGATCCCCGTCTTCTGGCGTGTACTTCAACTTCCAATCGAAATCTACAAGAAGACTCACTCTGGGTTACCCGTTGTGTTCCTGTCTGAGACTCATCCCAACTGCTGCGGCTTGTTTACCCGCTACTCGGTAGGGAGTACCGCATCCGCTGCCCTGCCCTCCTGCCGGAAAAGTGAAAGCTGCTCAGGTTCGTCAACTTGCTCGGTGAACGCGAGCCGACGCAGGTTTTCCAACGCCTCGAAGTCGCTGCCAAATCCGGAGAGCGCTGGAGTCAGCGGTACTTTGGAGAATGTAGCGGAAACCGGCAGGACCTCTAACACGGCCTGCAATGCCACATGAAACGACGAATTCCCCAGCCAGTCGCCCTTTTCGAGCAACTCCCGAGCGACCTCCAGGCTGCGGCTGCGAGCTGCGTGCGCCGCATGGTGCAGAACGTCGAGCATCGCTCGCGAACCATCGGCTGGTCCCAACCACATCTTGGCCGCTCGTTGCTCGCTGTCCAGCAGAACAATCTGGCTAGCCTTCTTCGTCGCCAGGCGTCCAACAATCTCCTTATCCAAATCCACTCCCACAGCTCGTGCCAGTCGCAGAGCTTCGTCGTATTCGAAGACGGGCGCCTTGAATGCGTCCCAAGCCAGCACGAACCACGCGGTCACAGGGTCCATATCGGTGCGGGCCTTGCGATGGGTAAGCTGTTCCAGCCGCCAGTTCTTCACTTCACGCCGGGCGGCGGTCAGCGCATCTTCCGGCGTCACCGCGTAAGGATCGATCTCTTCAGGAAACAGATCGGCTTGCTTCTTCCGTTTCTTCTCCAACTCGGCCTTTGGTCTTGGCGTGCCACGCTCCAGCGGCCAGAACTCGGAGAACTTTTCGAGCGCGGGCCCAAAGCTGGCGAGATAGAGATCGACGCCAGTGATCCCGGCATCCTGGAACTTCTGCACGCGCTCGCGGACGGCCTTCGCGACGAGTGGCTCCACGTCTTCCCAGTAACGTTTCTCTTCGGTTGGCGATTGCTGGAGGCGGGGGCGGCAGGCAAGAAAAATGGTGCTGTTCGCCGCCGACTTATCTTTGATGTGCAGGCTGCCCTCAGCTTCCGTGTTGATTGGCCAGGAAGCCGTGATCGTGAACCCAGCCTTCATCAAGCCGGTAGTTAGAGCGTCCCACGCGCCGGTGGCTTTGTGGGTGAACATCAGCGTGAGTACTCCGTCGGCTTTCAGCACTCGGCGACATTCGGCAAAGATCGCAGCCATGCGTTCCTGATAGTCGCGCCCCGCCAGAACTTTAGCGCCTTTTTGGCCCTTGAAACGGGCAGGGTTCGCGACCGCTTCATGGTCCTTGTCGGTGAGCTGACGCCGGAAGAGGCTCGGTTCCACATAGCCTGCTGTGCGTTTGAGCCAGACGTAGAAAAAGTCCGACAGTTCCGCGTACATCACGTTGTCGTAGTACGGCGGGTCCATCACCACGACATCGATGGTGTTCTCTTCGATGTGGTCGAGGTGGTCGCCAGACTTGCAGGTGATGGTGACGGGCGGTGGGGCGTAGTTCGCCTCGGGCGGTGCAGCGGCAGGTGCATGAGCAGGAAAAAGTTCAGTCCCCTTGACGCTGCGTTTGTCGGCGACAGTAGCAGCCTTAACGGCGGCAGCTTCCTCGGGTCGCACCAGTGCGACCAATTCTTCAATGCACTTCGCCGTTTGCTCGACAGCCCAGTCGTAGCCTAGTCCCGCGATGAGCGGTGCCATCTCTACATAAGACCACTTGAAGGCAAAATCATGGCGGTCAAATGTGCCAGCGATTACTTCACGCGTGGCGTGCCAGTGGGTCATGCGCGAGTTGTAGTCGCGCAGTTTATCCAAACTCAGCGCAAGGTAGACATACGCAGCCTTGCGCAGATCCGTCAATGCGCCTGCGGCGCGGTCTGCTTCCAACAATTCGCGATACACTTCAACGCTGGTACCGTGGCAGAGCAATTGGCGCGGAGAGAACATGTCCCGCCAAAGAGGCATCCCATACTGAATCGGTCGGTCGTCGTTGGTGTTATCGGGGAATGGTTCGTTTGGCACAAGGTCGCTGGCTTCCCAGTCGGGTAACTTCGCTGCAAGGCGCTCCGCAATCAAGGCGCTGTTATCGTCTTCCTGTCGTGGGGCACGGAAGCCGCGCTCCCACTTGATCTTCTCCGTACCAGCTTTGGTCCTGCCCGTGACGATCCTGCGCTTGAACACGACCGTATACAGTTGTTCGCCCATGCCGCCAGCCTGAGCCTGGCGCTTGACCTCATCGCCATCCACAACCCGGCCACAGTCTGGATAGGGGCAAGTCGCATCCCCATCGCTGACCGTGCCCTCTGAGTGCTCTTCCAGCTTGCTCACGATTTCAAAGCGGCACACCCGTCCCGGTGTGAACGGTCCAGCTGCCTTTTCCGGCAAAAGTCGAACCCCAGTTCCATCGGATGAGAGCCTCCAATTCGGTGACAACGGAATGAGCCCGTCACAATACGTGCACCGAATTGTGCGGGCATAGAGATAGCCAAGGACAATTGTGCCAGCCGGTTCTGGTGGGAAGATGCCTTGGTAGTGCGGCTCCACTGCGGCCAGAAACCGTTTGTACAGATCCTCAAACTCGCGCAAAAGAGCAATCCCGTACTTCGACGGATAGTCGATGGTCGCATACAGCAGAAGGGCTGCAACAGGATTTAGATCGTTGGCGACGGCTCGGACGCCGAGTCTTTCTGCCTCGAAAGGAATGCTACCCCCACCGGCTGTGGGATCTAAAACGAGCATACTGGCTATGTCTCCGCCAACTGCTGCGCTCAGAATCTCCTTCTCTTTCTTGTCTGGAGTGTATTGGAAGGCTCGGCTGTACCCGTATGGGTTGAGACCAAGATCCTCACCCGTGCGCCTTGCTGCGTCTATCCTCCGCCTCGTGAGAACCGGGTCGCCGTGAATCCCAATCGCGTGAAGAAACTTGTCATGATCGGCATCCGCGGGCAGCAAGGACGCAAGCACCGCAGCTCTCGATGCCACCAATGGCCGCCGGGCCCACCAAACATGCAGGTAGTAAGTCGGCGGAAGAGCCGTCATCGAGCGCCGTTCGCGAACACTCTCTTCACCCAAGGCCGCGATTGGCAGCCATTCTTCAATCAACCGTCTTTCAGTCATCAGCTCTTTTTCTTCCCGTCGGCGGGGTCTTTGTCTGGTTCGGGAAGATCGTCAAACAAAGGAGTTTTGCTTGGCGGGATTGGAAGCTCCCAGGTGGAAACAACTTTCAGTCCCGCCTTGATCGCGAATTTTCGAACGTCGTCATCGTCCGAATAGATGGTATGTGCTCCGTTCACTTTCGCCACCGCGACAATTTGGCGATCAAACTTCACCTTCTGGTAGGGCGCGTCGGAGCCACCCTTCTTGCCGCCCTTCCTGCGGTCGGCCAACTCCATCGCCGCGAGTTCAATGGCCGCGCGTTCATCGAAGGGCCTAATCAAGAGAGTTTTCGCGGTTTGAATCTTTTCCAGATACAAAGGACCCTCCTTGCCCGCCAAAATCAAAAACTCGCAGAGAACGGGAGTGGGAATAACAACCCTCTCAGCGTCTGCATCCAGGTCGCTGATCAGTTGCTCGATTCGCTGTTGCGCCTTTTCGAGGGGACGCTTTGTCTTGGGATCTTCAGGCGGTTTCGCTTGTGGGTGGAGGAGCAGTGCCAAAGTCGTGTTGTCGATTGCAACCATTCGCGTTTGCCTGCGTTCTATTTCGTACCACGACGGATTTGCTCCAACTGCTGCAGTGGGTCTTTCGACTTCTTCCACCCGGACTCGATACTGCGTAGCTCACCGATGTTCTTGCGGATGTCAGCATCTTCGATGATTTGCATCGACTGGGCGTGAAAGGACTGCATGTTCCACGCGCCGGTGGGGGTCCGCGTCCACCTTCCCATTCCTTCCACTCGAATGACGCTGGTGAAGAGATGCTTCGCGATCTCTTTCGCGAGGCTGCGCGAGGCATGGATAATGTGCTTGTCTTTGCCGTCCTCAAGATGCACGGGCACCGGATCGTTCTCTCCGCCGACCTTGATGGGAACGCCTTGGAAGGTGCCTGCCTGCTGGATGGGTCCGAAGGCAGGCATCTGGAAGCGATCTCTGCCGGGGAACTCGATCACCTTAGCGCCAGAGGGGTCGGCAATGACACCCTTCGCATTGTCCTCTGCGAGGCGATCGTCGAGACGGGCCGCCGCATCCATGGCACGGTCATTCGCACTCCGGTTGCGGACGGAGCGTAACCGCTCGGAGACCTTCGGTTCGGCTTCCCATTCCACTTTCGCGACGAGGATCGTGCTGCCTTCTTCCAGGCGATCGCCCGGATGGACACTTTTTTCATTCCCCAGGAGGATAGCGAAGTCTTGCATATACTCGGCCAAGCGCAGCAAAGGGATCGTGCTCGGCGTGAATGCGTCGATGGTCAAGCGGAATTCACGAGATTTCTTTGGCTTTTGTCGCATAAGACCCAATGACCCCGTTTATAGGATAGACGGACGAGAACCTCCTGGAGTCTTCCAAGAAAATCCGAGTCCACAGCTTTATAGAGGCCGAAGTTTCTATCGCCGGAGCAACCTTATTCTATGCTGGAATCCGGATGGGCGCAGCACTCGATTGAGTGAAGTGCACCCAGCGGTTAACGGAGGGGATCCGTCAGCAGATATCGAAGCGCGGTCAGGACTCGCCGGGGGTTTTTCCTATGGATGGCCATGCTGAGCCAATAGCTGGCTTCTTCGCGCTCCATCTTTTCGACCCCTTCTGCAACTTGGCGCATGCGAGGACGGCTGCGCATCGGCGCCAGCACGCGGAATAGAAGCCCCAGGGTTAGAGCCAGGTCCTCGGGAATGTTGTAGCCCGTCACCATGCGTTGGATTTGCTTGCGGTCGAGTGGCTGCCGTAGCGATGCGATACGCAGCCCAGCACGCTGCATCTGGCGGAACACTCGATGCTCGACCATGTCCAAGGCCTCGCCCCGGAGGCCTGCGAGTCGTGTCGGCGCGGTAAGTTGTGGTGTGGCAGCCGAGGGCATGCGCCAGACTTCTATTTCCGCGTCGCCAAGCCCGTGATAGCGGACGCGCAGTTCATACTGGGGCGCTGATTTCGGCGTTTCGATCAGGCGCAAACGAGGGATTCTGGCAGTGCTGCTCATTTCTGTGCCTCCGCAGATGCGGTGACGTAAGCTGCTCCCATGGATTGCTGAGTAAGCCGCTCCGTCAATTTGTCGGTGGCATCTCCTTCCAAAGCCAATCCGTTGACGAAACTGAGTTGGAATGATGCTCTAAAGTCGCGATCAACAGCGGCGCGATACTGCGGTCCCAGGAAGTCTTTCACTGGTAGCGCATCCTCCACAGGCCCCTGGAAATTGTATTCAAACTCACCACCCGCTTCGGTGCCGTAATGACCTTCAAACCCGACCCGCACCTTGGCTCCTGGAATTCCGCCCACCACTGCCAACATCTTAAATGCATCCGCCGGTTCAAAGAGCCGGATGCTAAGCAGTACGATCTGAGTCACTCGTGCCGAATGTGCCTTCTCCCATACGACGCGCAATGCCTCACGAAGGACGCCTTCATGGGTGAAAGTGCCCTGCAACCTCTGTGAATCATCGGGCATTTTGGAGGCGGGCTGTTCTGCTGGGGTAAGTGATGCAACGACCGAGGCGCCTTCGGAAGTCGAACGCAAGTCAGCCAGCGTCGATGCTGATATTGGCGCGGTAGGTGTCGGCTTCGGACGAGGCCATATCCCATGTTCGCGAGCATAGGTCATCGTGAACACAAATGCATCATCGGTAATGGTGATGTGTGTATAGGGGTCACCTTGTCCAAACAGAAGATCACGATAGCGGTAAACATACTCCCCGCGTTCCACGCCGTTCTGAATGCCGCGCGTGAACGGGGTATCGCCTATGAGGATGGGTAGGGATGGATCACGGCGGAACTCGGCACGAAGATCGAAGGTGCTTATCTGTCCTTTGCGCAGCGGCGTGCGGTCACGGACGAAGCTCGGTGAGTCAGGAGTGTCTTCTGGAAGTCGGAGTTTGTTGCTGTCTCGAAGAACCTGCGTCGGAGGGCGTTGCCCATTGTCGAGCGTGTCGTTCCGGTGGACCTCAATCGCAGAATGGGCGAGTTCGGTATCAGGGGATAGAGCCTGCCGGGATGGGTAAAAGATGTGCCGATAGCAGAGCTGAATTGCTGTATTTACGCTGCCACCGGCTTTGCGGCTCCACTCTAATAACGTGTTCTGCTGATGGTGGGCTAGCTCCTGCAGACGCTGGGGCTTAACCAATTCTTGGAGCGCCAGAAAGCGAGCCATCTCGCGGCGCATCTCATTGATCTTGGCTTCCTCTGCAACGATGAAGATCAGGTTGTTGCGGAGTTTTCGAAATCCAGTGGAATCTGCCCCAACGTTCTTGTGGAGACGGGCGATCAATTCCGGCACTGCGTCCACCGTGGTTCCTACAGACACGCTGTCATAGGACATTAGTACGAGCAGCGGTTTACCGCTCCCAATTTCATCTGGGACATCAGCGGGAGCGGCTGGGAACGGGACCAGCTGGAAATCTCCGTTGAGGTATAGGCTGCGAATTCTGGAGGACAATTCCGATCGCACTTCACCTGGGTCGCACAGCTGAATCTGCCGTTCGAGAATTTGGGTGAGATTAGCGTCTGTCAGGAAACGAAGGGGAGCGCCGGGCTTGTCATCGAGGTAGGCAGAGCGCTCCTGGAACCTCTTGCGAGCGTCCTCAATGAAGCCAATATCAAGCGATGGAGCCAGGATGCTGAAGCGCAGGTGGTCAGGAGCGATACCCTGGATTTGAGCGGGGAAGCCCAATGAATGCAAGAAGATCGTGCGTGCAACATAGCTGGCATAGGGGGGGAGACCCCGATAGAACGTCGCGTCGATCTCCTGCGCCAATGCCGTGCGATTAGCTTCACCCGAAATATCATTCCGGATTGCGGGGTTATAAATCTGAAGATTTAGCCGCGTAATAAATTCCTGGTGGATAGGTCCAAATCCTGGATCGATGTGATGGACATGGATCGCTGTCGCGTCTGCGGGCTGCGTCTTCCAAAGGTGCCCAACGGTACGGGCCAGGAGACGGAGCATTCCGCGCACGCGCTGAAAATTCGCCAACGTTGATGTTTTGCCCGTGAGCGTGTCCAGAACTTCTGGGTGGAACGGATACGATCGGCGAAATGCATCCACAATCTCGGGCCGGAGAGCTTCGTCGGGAATCGAACCCCGCTGTGCGTTCCACAAGGTACGGTACGCATCGACCGTCTTGCCTGCAGCGCCCTCATCGATGCTCTCGAACAGGCGCCGCCGCAACACCAGGACAGTCTCATCATCTTCCGTGGGATTCAGGAGCGTAGCTTTCCGGGCAGAGACACTCTCAGCCTCAGCCATCTTCTCGGCGAGGAACTGATTCTCCTGGGTGTATGCATCTTGAGCCTTGCCGTCCCGTCCCACCGCTAGTGTGTAGACGAGGACCGCATTCGGGGTGCTCTCGACAGCCTTGAACAGGGCCGTCAGGAATGCTGTCAACTGGTCTCGTGCTGCTGACATGCTCTGGACTTTGCGCAGGTATACCGAAAGCTCATCGAGCAAGATTAGCGTGGGCTCCCCTCCAAAAAGTTCGCGGAGAGTGTCGGCTCCCGGAGCACCCCGCGTCTCATCACTCTTACGAAGCCGCTCGTAGCCTTCAGGGCCTGCGAGTTGGTACGCAATCTCGCCCCACGGGGTGTAAGCCAGCAACTCAGTGCCCATCCGGCGTCCGTTGGATGGATCAGCATTTTCACCGTCATACGCGGCGATGCGGACGTGCTCAGTTGGCAAAAGCGCCGGGTCCACAAATTCCGCGATGTCGGGGATGGTTCGGCCATTGCGTACCGCGTGTACAAGGGCGATAAGGCCATGCGTCTTACCGCCACCGTACGATGTATCCAGGCGAAAAATTGAGGCTACACCTTGTCCCTTGCTCAGCCGCGCACAGACGTTCGAAAGCAGGTCCTTCAGTCCCCGGGTGGGATAGGTATTCGAAAAGAATCGCTGGGGATCCGAGTACTGGGGTGGCGCATCACCCCGCAGTACCTGCGCCAAATCGGCTGCAAACTCGGCATCTGCCATCGTACCTAGGAGAACGTCTTCCTTCGGTACGCAAGCAGAAAAAATCGTGGGAGCGGAGGCGAGCGTTCGAGAGACAGTAGCCATAGATGTCACTGGCGATTGTAGTGCAATCCACCACAACCATGGTAAGAATCCGGGTCATGGCGCCTCCGGGCTAAACGATACTCATCCTTTTTGAGCAACTCTTCGCCGCACTCCGCTCTTTCGACCATTGCCAGAGTGCGCGATCAAGTCTTCTCAATGGCTTGCCGTGTTGACGAGCGAGGTTCCGACACGCTGCCAGATAGTCAAGATAGTAATTGACGGATCCATTCGGCCATTTGCCGCGCCCGAGGATGGGAGAACACCCCACTCTGGATCAGCTACGAGCCCGCGATCGGACCGGTCACGACCCGTGGATTCGATTTGAAACCAGATTGGATTATTTTCGGTGGGGAAAGCGGCCCTCGCCGGCGCCCGGTCGATGCTGCTTGGGCGAAAAACATCCAGCGTGAATGTAACGAGTTCAGAACCCCGTTCTTCATGAAACAAATGAGCGCCTTCACTCCCGCACAAGCCAAGTCCCTCATTCCCTCGCACTTGCTGATTCAGGAATTTCCTGGCGTGCGTATTGAGTAGCCATTGGCTGAGATCGATCTGACCCGCAGTCATCCCCCCAAACAACTCTTGAAAGGAGGCAATCCCGTGCGGACCCTTTCCCCCGTTCCGACGTTCAATGAATGGAAAAGCCGCGGCTCCGCATGCGGCTACATCCCGAGGGTGTCCAAACCCGGTGAGAATGTTTTCCTGTTCGATGCGCCCATCGAAAGCGGAAATATCATCGACTATCTGCGGTATCTCGGCTCCATCCTCGAGAGCGGCAACACCATTCCCGACGAGGTCCTGCACGATCTTCGTCCCGAGATGGCGTCTCTCTTGGTGAACTATTTCGCCCCACCCGGGTCTCTGAGCTACTACACCCCATCGATCCAGGATGGCGGAAGAACTTAGAGTCCCGGCCTACGCACGCCTACCTTGCTGTGCGAACATAGGTGGTATAGCCTGAACCGTAATACATCGGCGCGGACAGTTCCGCCAGAATGGAGGATGGTACATGCAGCTTTTTCTCGATTGTGACGGCGTTCTGGCGGACTTTGAAGGGCACACTCAGAGCATTTTGCACGAAGACGTCAACGTCGCCCTGAAACGCGACGACCAAGAATTGGTTTGGCAGACACTCCAACAATCCGAGGTCTTTCGCCATCTTCCAGTGCGCGAAGATGGGCGGAAGCTGTTTCGCGCCATGCGCCACCTGCACCCGATCATTTTGACCGGATGCCCGCCCGGCCGTTGGGCCGAACAACAGAAGAGGGACTGGGTAGACAAGCACTTTCCTGGCGTTCCTGTCATCACCTGCGCGTCGAAAGACAAACGTAACTTTCTGGAGCGTCCTGGCGACATCCTCATCGATGATTACCAGAAATTTCGAGGTCTGTGGGAGGCCACTGGCGGGATTTTCGTCCACTATCGGACTGCCGATCAGACCCTCCGAGATCTGGCGCCCCATCTCAGATCCCAGGAATTGCCGCTGTGTGCGGTCTGCGCAACATAATTGCGCTCTTTTGCTTGATTCTATCGGCAATACATGGTATATGCTACACATGGACAGATTTCAAGCACTTTCCCCGGTCGATTCCCCGGCCTGCGCGTGTTCGGCCCAGGACACTCCGGGGCTTCAGGGAACGGACATCCCCGCATCGCATCTCATCAATTTCGATAAGGCGCTCCCGAAGCGCCGCTTTGCGTTTGCCCTGCTTTGTTGGGGCAGTATTGGCGAAGCCCTCTACAGTCAATGGATTCCCGCAGGGGCCTTGCTGCTTGCGTTCCTGGCCGTCCGCCGTGCTTTCGTGCAGAAACAGCGTCCGATGCGCATGAGACTCGCGCCCGCACAAGTGGCTTGCACCGCAGGGCCATCTGTCGAGGGCCCAGCGTCCACAGTTCCACCGGAAGAACGATCCAACCCAATCATTTTGAGGCATTCCCATGGCATGTCTTCAGCGGAGCAAAATGCCCGTCAGTTTGCGCCGGCTTCGTCACGCCCAGGTCCTTCTCAGTAAAGCGGAGAAGCGGCGTCGGCACGCAGCATTGCAACTGGAGAAGTGGCAGAAGAAGGCAAGATAAATCGAACGTGAACATCGGAGAGCTGTGCAGGGTTCTCTGTGGGAGGAAGATGCAGATGTTGCACTCCAGCAGAATCCAGGCTCCATCGGAACTTTGTTCCCAGCCTAACGGCTTGGTCCTCTACCGCGGATGCGCGGTCCCGGGCGGGGCCAATCCCGTCGTCCGTTTCCATCTCGGAGAGTTTCGGGACTCTCCCCTTCCAACCCATACCGACCTCAAAACACTTTCTTTCAATGGATTCAGCTGGGGGACTTGTTCCCCAGGGACTGGGCAGCTTGCCCTGGCCCTGCTGTGCGATGTCCTGGGCGACGATGCGCGCGCGCTTCGTCTCTATCCTTACCTCTGCGACCTTCTGGTGCGGAACCTGGCTGCCGCGAACTGCTGGATTCTCACCGATTCCGATGTCCGGCTTGCCGTTGAATCCATTGAGACCGCCATGGGCTGGAATTGGGCCGAAAAGCAGCAATGCTATGCCGACCAAATTCCCGTGTAAAGGACCGCCCCATGATGAAAATTGTCGTCAATCTCAAGCTGAAACGCAGGGTCAAGCATACCTGCGCCAAACACCCTCGCTACAGCCCAGAGCGCAACGGACAGGCCGGAATTGTCGGCGGCTGTCCGGTGTGCAGCCAGATGTTCTCGCTCTATCGCGCCAAACTCTCCGTTGAATCCGCCATGCGGGATTTTGAGTCCCAGGCAACCTGCCTTTCGCAAGAGGGGCAACGCAATTCGATCGCAGCAACCTAAGCCGGATAGAAATCTTTCATTTCACACTCTCCGGTAACACGAAGAAGGAACTTTTTATGACAACCAAAACTGAAACTTCCACTGGCATCCAGTTTGGACGGCTACTCTCCGACGAAACCATCAGCCCCTTCGACATGGTCGCCTGGGAGACACGTGACGCGCAGATCACCGACGCCAAGGGCAACGTGGTTTTCGAGCAAAAGGATGTTCGCGTGCCCTCGACCTGGTCGGACACCGCATTGAAAATTGTGGCGAACAAATACCTGCATGGCGCCATGAATACGCCCGCCCGGGAACAGGGCGTCGACGAGCTTATCCAGCGTGTCGTCACCACGATCACCTACCGAGGCCATGTCCAAGGCCACTTTGCCTCTCAGCAAGACGCGGACGCCTTCAGCGACGAGTTGTCCATCCTGCTGCTCCAGCAGTATGCCAGCTTCAATTCGCCAGTGTGGTTCAATGTCGGCTGCGACAAATTGGAACCGGAAAACAATGCCAGAAACTGGCATTGGAACGCGCGCACAAGCGCAGTGGAATCCTCTCGCAGCGGCTACGAGAATCCGCAGTGTTCCGCTTGCTTTATCAATTCCGTTGAGGACTCGATGGAATCGATCATGGATCTGGCGAAGGTTGAAGCCATGCTCTTCAAGTGGGGGTCCGGCTCCGGCACAAACCTGTCGCCGATCCGCGGGGCCAACGAATTGCTCTCCGGCGGAGGTGTTGCCTCTGGCCCTCTGAGCTTCATGCGCGGCTACGATGCGTTTGCCGGCGTCATCAAAAGCGGCGGCAAGACGCGTCGGGCGGCCAAAATGGTCATCCTCGATGCCGATCATCCGGACATTGAGGAATTCATTGCCTGCAAGGGCAAGGAGGAAGCCAAAGCGCATGCCCTTGTGGCTGCCGGCTACGACGGCTCCGGGCCGGACTCGGAAGCGTTTACCTCCGTCTCCTACCAGAATGCGAACAACTCCGTCCGAGTCACGGATGAGTTCATGTCTCTGGCAAAGGCCCGGGCAAGCAAGGTCTGGGAGCTGAAGGCCCGCGGCACAGGCGCCACGACCAAGACCGTCGATCCCGCCGATTTGCTGCAACAGATTGCAAAGCAGACGTGGCAATGCGGCGACCCCAGCGTGCAGTTCGACTCCACGATCAACCGCTGGCATACCTCGAAGACCACGGGCCGGATCAATGCCTCCAACCCCTGCTCGGAGTACATGTTTCTCGACAATTCCGCCTGTAACCTCGCCAGCATCAATCTCGTGAAGTATCTTCGCGAGGACGGCAGCTTCGATGTCGACCTGTTCCAATACCATGTGCGCCTCTTGATCGTGGCGCAGGACATTCTGGTCGACATGGCCGGCTACCCTACCGAGACGATCGCCAGGAACTCGCACGACTACCGTCCGCTTGGACTGGGGTATGCAAACCTTGGCGCTCTGCTGCTGCGGATGGGCCTGCCGTACGACTCGGACGAAGGCCGCGCAGTCGCTGCCACCATCACTTCGGTCATGGGCGGGACCGCATACCTTGCCTCGTCGGAACTAGCTTCCAGATTGGGGCCTCTGGGTGCTGCCGATGAGGACCTGCTTCCCTCAGCGTCCTACACCGGTGCCTTCCCTGGTTTCGAGAAGAACAAAACCTCGTTCCTTGAAGTCATGCGCATGCACCGGGAGGCCAGCAGCAAAATCGATGGCCACATCCCTGTACCAGATTGGACAAGGCTTCACAGTGTCTCCCAGAAGATTTGGGAGGATGTCCTCCGCAACGGCGAAGTCTATGGCTTCCGCAATGCCCAGGTCACCTTGCTGGCCCCTACCGGGACCATTGGCTTCATGATGGGTTGCGACACCACAGGCATCGAACCGATGCTCGGTCTCGTTGCCTACAAGAAGCTGGTTGGCGGTGGATTTATGACCCTCGCCAATGCGGCCGTGCCCGATGCGCTGCGCTCGCTTGGCTACACCGATGCCCAGATCGAACGGCTCGGCGTCTATGTGGCCGAGACAGGCATGATGGAAGGCGCGCCAGAATTCCGCGAGGAGCATCTGGCAATCTTCGATTGTGCGCTGCGTCCCGCCAAAGGAACTCGGTCGATCTCCTGGCTGGGTCACATTCGCATGATGGCCGCAGTCCAGCCATTTCTCTCCGGCGCGATCTCGAAAACGGTGAACATGCCGTCCGAATCCTCCGTGGAGGACATCGCCCAAGCCTATCTCCAGTCATGGGAACTTGGCCTCAAGGCGGTCGCAATTTATCGCGACGGCTCAAAGGGCGGACAACCCATCAGCGTGAACAAAGAGAAAGCGGATGAAGTCGCGCCCGCTACAGCCGTCGCTGTGCCGGTCACGGCAACCGTGAACGATCTCAATGGCCCTCCCAAGGCTACGCGCAACCGCATGCCGCTGGAACGTCCGTCGTTGACGCATAAATTCAACATCGGCGGACACGAAGGCTATATCACGGTTGGCTTGTATCCCAATGGGCAGCCGGGCGAGATCTTCATCCGCATGGCCAAGGAAGGCTCCATCATCTCCGGACTGATGGACTCTTTCGCCACGTCCGTTTCTCTCGGCTTCCAGCACGGCGTTCCGCTCTCTGTGTTCTGCGCGAAATTCTCGCACATGCGCTTTGAGCCCTCAGGCTGGACTGGCAGCGAAGAGATCGGCTATGCGAAATCCATCATGGACTACCTCTTTCGCTGGCTCGAGCTGCGCTTCCTGACCGGGCAGCAGCTGGAGTTCTTCCCCGCGCGCAAGGCGCAAACGGCGCCGCTCGCGCTCGAAGGGCCTCCAGATGAAGAGGACATTGCCCAGAGTGGACCGAAATCGATCACGGACATGCTCGACTACGGCGACGCACCAACCTGCCTCAATTGCGGCAGCATCATGCAACGCGCCGGAAAGTGTCATGTCTGCAGTGATTGCGGCACCACGTTTGGCTCGTGTAGTTGACCGTATCGGTGGACTGAAATCCTCATGCCTCAAGGGGATTTCAGTCCGCTTCGATCCAAACTCTCCAACGGAAAGGACCTGCGATGATTGGCAACCGGCCCGGCAAACACAAGCAGTATTCACGACGCCTGAGTGGACCCTCACGCACTCGCAACGGTTGTTATCCCGACCGGTTTCATCGTGCCGGGCAATCGGCCTTGAAGAACACGTCCCCTTCGGGGAATCGTGGGACGCGATTTGACTCCAGACATAGGGAGATCGATGGCCGTCAAACGACAGAGCCGCAGGCGCTCACTGACATGCTGCAAGATTTCTCTCTCCTCCACGCATACATATTGCGCAGAACGATTGCGTTGACCTCGGAGCAGGCGTGGCATATCGCCGGTGGCGACGAAAGACTCCTCATGCACAAACGCGCGCTTGTAGATCAAGCTATTTATCGTCATCAGACAAACGAAATCCTCTCAATTATCCAGGCAAAGTACGTGACCAAGGTCCCTGACAAGCTTGGCCGTTCAGTGCGGATGTGTTCGATCTGTAACCATCCGATCATTTCGCGCTTGCACAAACAAAACTGCTGGTTATACCCAGTACCGTAACGGAACAATAACAAACAGGAACAAGCCGAGGCGAACATGGCAGAGTACCGAATCAACAACAGAATCGTATCGGACGAAGATCCGAACTTTGAATCCATGCTGGAATCTGTCTACAAGACAGCCAGCCGGCCGCTCTGCATGTGCAGCGAGCCCGGTATCGAAATGCAGATCGCCAGAATCAACGGCCATTACTTCATCAAGCGCATGCCCAACAAAGGCAAAGACCATTCTCCCCAATGTGGGTCCTTCGAGACGCCACCGGAGCTGTCGGGCCTTGGCGACCTCATGGGCACTGCCATCCAAGAGGAGAATGGCAGCATCACTTTGAAATTCGATTTCCCTCTCTCTCATAGGCCCGAGAAATCATCCTCTGAAGAGCCAAAGAAAGAGGAAGAGAAGGAGAGCGTACAATCCCCCAGTAAGCGTCTCTCGCTCCGCGCCACACTGCATTATTTATGGCAGGAAGCCGGATTGAATCGCTGGCACCCAACCATCAAGCAACGGACCTGGACGGACGTATACAGACAGATCCTTTTGGCAGTGGACAACAAAAAGACGAGCG
Source organism: Acidobacteriaceae bacterium (assembly GCA_049692235.1). Taxonomy (GTDB): domain Bacteria; phylum Acidobacteriota; class Terriglobia; order Terriglobales; family Acidobacteriaceae; genus JAKAAZ01. The sequence continues at coordinate 67,639 of JBAVOQ010000212.1, forward strand.
ACTCGTACATGAAAGAGTTCCTTTACCTGCCGGAGCCTCGTACCGCGGAAAATGCTTCGAAGATCATCGGGCAGCGCATCCATCTATGGTCCGCCTTTCACTTTAAATATCCGAAAAAACTCATGTTGATGATCGGCGAAGTCGCGAAAGATGGCATCAAAGGCTACGACTTTGGAGCGACGATCTCCATGGAAGAAATCCCAGATACGCACCTTTTGTGGAGTTCGCAACTTCACAAAAGTGTTGTCAGCCGTTTTGCCGGTGATCTTGCTCTCTCCCGCTTAGGGACAAACCGGCTTATTGTGGCTGCGACTTTTTTCATTTCCAATCATGCGGTTGGAAGCATGGAACAGATCACCTTGATGCCTACGACGGAAGAATGGATCCCCATTGAAACCGAGCAGGAGCGCACTCTGATTACGGAGTTCCTGAAGCACAATCGCTCCTTCGAGAAGGTGCTTCGCTACAATTTCGCGCGCGATTATCCCATGGCCAATTTCCTCCTTCTGGACACAATGCCCACGCCCACTGAAATGTTTGTCATACGTATGATGGAAAATAATCTCGAATATAAGCTTGGAGTGGACGCGGCCATTGAAAAAAGCGAGAAGTCAACCTGGCGATGGGATCCGATGGAGGAGAGCATGCCGGACCTTCCAACATCGATACTGCGACCTGCGGCTGCGTCTCGATATGGTATTCGCGCCGTCATGTAGTCGCCGGTCTAACGCGGTGAAAACACCGGCTCTCTTTCGATAGTGCCTTGCTGTCGATGCTCGTTACATCCACCATGTGTTTCAGTCATCCCGATGGTTCAGGAGGTTCGTGTTGGTCGACAAATATCTATCGCTTTTTGGGCGACATCCCATTTCCATTCTCACTTTGTACTTGGTTGTTCTCATCGCGGCCGCTTTGTGGATATCTTCCGAGCATCGGAAGCGGCAGAACCAGCGCGAGCAATTGTCCTGGAGAAAACATCTCAATGCCATCCGGCTCGACCACGACACTCGCCTCTAGCTTTCCCTATTACTACGCGTGGGACCGCATGGGAAGGAAGGGCCAGCGCTGCGCCGTTCTCGTGCGCGCCAGGACCAAGAACAGTTGTCTCGTGCGCTTCGAGGACGGATTTGAAGCCATCACCTCCCGCAACGCAATTCGGAAAATCAAGGAACATCCATGTCGACAGAAACTGTAGTGGATTCCCTCGTCGAGAAGCTCACAAAGCTGCTGGCCCACGCCAAGAGCGCGGAAGAAATCGGCAGCATTGCCGAAGCGCAGAGCTTCATGGCGAAGGTGCAGGAGATGTTGAGCCGGCACCGTCTGTCCATGGCAGACCTGATGGACGGCGCGGAACGAGACGAGGCGATCGACGCCGACCTTGTGCTGCTACGCGACCTCAATATCTCGACTCGTTCGCTGCAACCGTGGCTGCAGTATCTTGCCACTGCGACTTCGAATGCCAATGGCTGTCGGGCATGTTACGACCCCAATAACAAGGCCTTCATGTTCATCGGTCGGAATGTCGACCGCCATGTTGCGGTCCGCCTCTTTTTGTACGTCGTCGCCCTGGGCGATGGACTCTGCTCCAAAGAGGCCAAAACTGTCCGCGCGCGAGTGCGCCGCCTTGCCGTCGATGAATACGGCGAGCAAAGCCTTCCCTATGTGACCAGGCTCCTCAGAAAATGGAAGGACAGCTTCCTCGATGGATACAGCTATGCCATCGGGAAACGATTGGTAGAGCAAAATAATGCCGTGGTGAAAGAGCATGCTACCGGCACGGCGATCGTGCTGCTGAAGAACGATCTGGCGCGGATCGACTTTTTTATCGCGCAGACCCTGAATGCGGTCCAAAGCGATATTCCCAGTCGTAAAACCGTCTTTCAGGGCGCATTTTCCGCTGGCTATCTCGCTGGATCGAATTCCAGTCTCACTCCCGGCGGCGAACTTGCTTCCTAATGGCGAAGCGAGCGGATCACGCCAAACAGGACGGCACAGTTAGTATACGCTTGACCCGATATACTGTTGACGGTATTGTGGGAATGGAATGGACGGTCCTGATTGACGACGAATTCGAGCCGGAATTCTTTGCCCTTCCCAGAGAGGTTCAGGACGAAACGCTCGCAATGACGCGCTTGCTTCAGCATTTCGGCCCGCCCTGGGACTCCCGCATATCGACACGCTCAAGAAGTCGCGACACTCGAACTGATGAAGGAGTTGCGCTTTGTTGCCGCCGGCGGAGTCTGGCGCGTGGCCTTCGCCTTCGACCCGAAACGCAGGGCCATCCTGCTTGTTGCGGGCGATAAATCGGGCGGCAACCAGAAACGGTTTTATCGCGAACTGATTCGGAAAGCCGATCAGCGGTTCGATGCGCACCTGGAACGTATCAAGAAGGAAAGGACATAAGACCATGGCCCGAAATGTAAACGACATTATCAAGAGTTTGCCGTCCCGACGCCGCCACAAGGTTGAAAAGCGCGCCAGGATGCTGGTTGCCGAGGAAATGACCTTGCAGGAGTTACGCCGCGCCCGCGCCATGACCCAAGTCCGCATGGCGAAGGACCTCGGGATTGCGCAGAAGCAGATCTCGGAGATCGAAAAGCGGACCGACATGCATATTTCCACGCTTCGTCGCTCCATCGAAGCCATGGGGGGAAAGCTGTCCCTGATTGCAGAGTTTCCCGATCGCGAGCCGGTCATGCTGGCTGGCATCACCTCATTGGATGTCTAAGCGCCCGGAACTTTCAGTCGGCATAATATTCTGCCGATCAGGTTGCCTTTTCAATACGATGGCCCACAGCGTGCCAGCCAGCTACGTGGCAGCCCGCCTTTAGATCGTTGTTACCGTTCCGCAACGTTCGCAGAGATAAGAACGCTGCCATATCTCCCATAGCCGCGGGAACGTTCGGGAGTTCCACCACCAGGCCCGCGTGACAATGTAAAAGCCTAACCACCCGGAAACAATTGCCGCTATGGTCGCGTACTCCTGTGGGATGAATTGCTGGAGCGGGCCCATGGCGACAAATTCTGTCCCGGCAGCAAGGAAGACCAGGAAAACGCCGAATGCATACCGGCGTTTCTCCGGCGGGGCGCATTTGTCCGCCAGGAGCGATTTTGAGGTCTTCGTGGTATACCCGCGCTTGAGAAAGCGTCCGCGCCGCGAGACGGACGTATACACGCCCCGCCCATAAACGGAGGCCAGGCTGCGGATCTGCGGATTGTTGCAGATGGGGCATTTATACATCTGCCGCTGCGGATTGCGATTCGTTCTCTTCCAGTCCGGATACGTTCCCCTCTGGATCTGAGTGTTCGGATTCTGCCCACCCAACTGCTTCTTCTGCGAATAGTACGCCATGCTGCCTCCTAGGAACTTGTTGAAATAGGTACACCATCTGCGGCGTTGCACAGGGTTTGTTCGTCTTATAGGTATGCGTGGAGACGAGCGGGTTCAGGATGGGATGTTCAGCTATGTTTCGTTGGAGCAGCGAGTGCCACAGGATCATCCGCTGCGGGCGGTTCGCAAGTTGACGGATGCGGTGTTGAGGAGGTTGAGCGCGGAGTTCGATGCGCTGTATGCCGACTCCGGCCGGCCATCGATTGCGCCGGAGTACATTCTGCGGGCGCTTTTGTTGCAGGTGTTTTACTCAGTGCGCTCGGAACGGCTGCTGGTCGAGCAGATCGACTACAACCTGCTGTTTCGCTGGTTCGTGGGCCTGGGCATGGACGACGCGGTGTGGAACCATGCGGTGTTTTCCAAGAACCGCGATCGACTGCTGACCAGCGATGTGGCGCAGCAGTTCTTTGCGGAAGTGAACAGGCAGGCGAAGCGGTTTATGAGCGACGAGCATTTCACGGTGGACGGCACGCTGATCCAGGCGTGGGCCTCGCAGAAGAGCTTTCGCTCGAAAGATGGTTCCGATGACGGCGACGGAACGAATTTCCATGGCCAGAAGCGATCGAACAAGACGCATGTATCGACCACCGATGCCGACGCGCGGCTGTACAAGAAGAGCTACGGCAAGGAGTCGAAGTTGAGCTATCTGGGTCATGCGCTGGTGGAGAACCGCAACGGGTTGATTGCCGCGGCGATGGTGACGCACGCCGACGGCTATGCCGAGCGCGACGCCGCGCTGCTGATGCTTGCGCAAAAGCAGAAGGGCCGCTCGCGCCGCATCACCGTGGGTGCGGACAAGGCTTACGACACGAAGGATTTCGTCCGCACGGTGCGGGAGTTGAACGTGACGCCGCATGTTAGGAAGAACGACAAGGGACGCCGCAGCAACCTGGACCGAAGAACCACACGCCAGCCCGGCTATGCCGTGAGCCTGAGCCGGCGATGGCTGGTCGAGAAGGGCTTCGCATGGCTGAAGCAGACCGGCCCCTTGCGTCAGGTAAAGTTGCGAGGCCTGGAGAAAGTGGACTGGCTGTTCGTCTTCACTTGTGCCGCGCACAACCTGATCCGGCTCCCAAGACTGATGGCTCAACCACCGGAAAGGCTAACGGAGCAGTGTGCCTGAGTAACGGTTGCAGGCCTCGGGGATGGTTCCCTGAGGCTCGCAAACCCCTATAAACACCGGCCAGAACAGCATTACAAGTGGACTTCGAACGGGAAAAAATGAAAATCACCAGAAAAGACGCCGCAATCAGTCGAATTTCAACGAGTTCCTAGGAACCGATGACTCTACTTTACAACATGGGGTATATGGCGTATATCTATATGTGCCGGCGCAAGGCCACCCGTGAACTGCACGCATGGGTACATCCTTGAAACAACGCCGGCATGTTTCCAAGTTCGCAAGGGCAACTGGCTTTCCAGGTAATCGCAAGATTGCGCGACCCACCTGGAAAGCCGCCGCCAAGCGGATGAGATACGAGACAACCCATATGGTCACAAAACCGCCAACAAAGAAGAAATGGATGCTGGGGATTCTCCTCGCCTGCTGTGCTACGGTCCCAGCCGGCGCGCAATACTCTGAAACAGCCCCGGTCCGGTATTCCTGGATGCCGAACCAGATCACCGCATCCTGGATCTATACCCGCGACGACTATGGACTGGTGACCCCGCCAGGACTGATTCCCTCTGGCGCCTCCATCACACAACAGCAGGCTGACGCTGTCCACTGGCAACGCGTTACGTTGTCCGGCTTCAATCTCGAATACGCCTACCGCAAATACTATCCCTGGGAAATCCTCGGTTCGTACCGCAACGAGCCCGGCAATCCCCTGGGGCAAAAGCTCGCCACCTACGCCTCGGGTGTTGGATATGTGCGGCAGTTCGGACGGTACGCGCCCTTCGGTTCTCTCCAGGTTGGGGCCTCGCACACGAGTTCCACGGGTGACCAGTATCTGCTGTCGTCCCCCACAACGGGACTGGCTTCCATTTTCACTGGCGGCGTCGACGTCCGCCTGCGTCCTCGTTGGGGCGCGCGCGGCTACGTCGAAAACCAATACCTTCCGTTCGGCCCCTCTGGATCTGTCTATTGGTCTGCAGGGGCCGGCATCTTTTTCCGTTTTGAGCCACAACGCTAAATTTGGAGATCATTCATGCGCCCTACAGCCCTTGCGATCGTTCTACTGTTCGCCGTTCCCTTCTCGCTCCATGCCCGCAATCGTACCGAGGCCAGTAAGGCCATGAATGGGCAGGACGCCGCGCTTGTCACCAAGGCGGTCCAGCACGAGGCCGCGATATTGGCGGAAATTCGCAAGTCGACTCCGATTGTCGAAACCTACATCCAGCGAGATGCGATCGGCGACGGCGGACCTGGCGCGCCCGTCTCGGATTACTACTTCATCAGCCGCGCAACGGTAAAAAAGGCGCTGAACGCCGATATTTTCATCCGTCGCGATCAGAAGAAAACCCAAGTCAAGCGTGGAATCGGCGACATCTCGACGCTTGTGCGGACAAAGAACGGCGTCTATCAGGCCGACGGCTTTCTCGATATGGTGACCCCGAACCAAAAGCACTTCGACCTGAAGCACTACACATTTTCCTACGCCGGCCATGAATTCTTAGGCTCTGTGCGGACCCACGTCTTCGACGTTGCTGCCATCAAGCCGTTTCCAGGCAGCTTCACGGGTCGGGTCTGGATCGAAGATGAGGGCGGAAATATCGTCCGCTTCGATGGCACATTTCAGGGCGACCACAATCCAAAGCACCCACGATATCTGCATTTTGCTTCCTGGCGGACCAATGTTCAGCCCGGACTATGGCTGCCAAGCGCGATCTTTACAGAAGATACGGTCGAAAGCACAGAGCTCAAGGCCGTGACCCACTTCTGGGGATATTCGCTCGTCAATGCGCGCGGAGTCGATGCGTCGGACAATACTTCGATCCGCGTGGACAATGCGGAAGACATGAGCAAGGATTCCCCGGATGTGTCTCCGATCGAGGCCTCGCACCTCTGGTATTCGCTAGCGGAGAAAAACATCCTGAATCGCCTTACGGCAAGCGGCGTCGTCGCGCCGGACAGCAGTATCGACGCAGTGCTACAGCAGATCGCCACGAACATCATGGTGCCGAACGATATTTCCTTCTCGTCCCCCGTCCATTGTCGTGTCATCCTGACGGCGCCGCTGGAAGCGACCACGGCCGGCGACACGATCCTGCTCAGCAAGGGGTTGATCGACTCGATGCCCAACGAGGAATCCCTGGCCTCGATCATTGCCATGGAGATTGCGCATTTAGAGCTGGGCCATCGCGTCGACACTGCCTATGCCTTCAGCGATCGGCTTCAGTTCCAGGACGATGCAACCTATCTGCGTCTGAAACTCCGCCACTCCGATAAGGACAATACCGCAGCCGCGGCCAAGGCCGTGGAATTGCTGAAGAACTCCATCTATGCGAAAAAGCTCACCAACGCCGGGCTGTTTTATGAGCAACTGGCTGTGAGCGCCAAGGCGCTCCATAGCCTCGCCGATGCGCAACTTGGCGATTCCCTGTTGAATCGCAACGGCGTTCCATGGATGGCGACGCTCGAAACAGGGGCCCCCAAGTTGATGCAATCCAACTTGTCCCAGGTGGCGGCGCTTCCCCTTGGCTCAAATACGGTCACCAACCCCTGGACAGACCGCGTACGCCTCATCGACGCAACCCGATATGCGCCCACCGGAACATTCGACAAACTGCCTTTCGAGGTCACGCCCGTCTATTACAGGCTCGCCCGGTATGGAAGCACTATCAAGCAGGTAGACCTTGCCGGCAAATCGGAATAGGCAATCCAATCAGAAGGGGCCGCAAGCGACTGCGGCCCCTCTTTTTTGTACGCCGTGCATGAATGACAGCTTGGGGGTGTAAGTCCCCTTCACATCCTGATGGAGGAGAAGTGATAGCGAAGCGCAAGGGCGTCATCGTGAGGTGGGGTCTGAAGGAAGCGTGGAGCAAAGACGCGAGCCGATGGACAAAAACCGGATATGAGGCATACGGCGCTGGACGAGTGGGCAATTGACCACGAAGTCCGTATCCATCAAGAGCGCTGGTTGTAAATTCGGCGGTTGCGCGTTGAAGGCGGTCAGTCTTATCGCGGGAGGTCTGTCGCGTGTCCCGGAATCGGGACTGAGGATGGAGTAATCCATTCTGACCATGCGGCAGAAGTCAGCAGAGGGCATAGTGGTTCCGCAAGGGACGAAGGCCTGAACGATGGGAAGGAGTAGTAGGAAAGCGCCTCTCATGCGTGGCTTTGCGCCAGCCAATCAGCCTTCGGGTTGAGCTTGAGCGAGTTGGGAGCGGGTGAAGCCTGCAATGGAACTCGACGAGCGGCGAATCCACCATCGGCGGGGTGTTTTTTGAACCTCCGGCCTCTGTGTTCTTCGACAGGGGAGCAACTCATCGAACCGCCAGATGCGGACCCACTTGTCCGGTGGTGTGGGAGGGGAGGAGAGGTGACTCTCCCCCCTATGCCGATTGCTTAATTGAATGGTCTTATTTTTGGCTTTATTGCCGGGAGGATATCGCCTGGAGGCCCGGACCTCATATACCGCAGACACCCTATACATATCGAGAAGGTTCCTGGGCCCCTCATTTCGTGAATTTGAGCAGTTCCCGCTTCCAGGCCCAGAACGCCACCAACAGACGGATGAACTCACTGCGGTTCCGCGTGCCTGTAATGGCCCAACCCATCTGACGGACCATCTCCAGATGCTCTTCCGGGAGATTGATCCGGTTCTGAGTGACAGGCCCGCTGAAAAGCTCATCCCTGCGCAGCCAGAAGTCCGTATAAAACTTGCTCAATTCCTTGCGGTAGGCATCGCTTCCGTACGTCGTCTCGATCAAGTTCGCGATCAATTCCAGCTTGTTCATCTCGAGATTGACGCTGAGGTTCCGGATGTTCTGCCAGGTCAATTCATCCGCAGTGGTGCATACTTTTCGGATGTTCTTGCCTGGATCCATCTTGCTTTTCCGGTATTGAGGGGAGAGCACCGGGGTTTTTATCTCCCCTCCATTGGACTTTAGTTTCGTAGCTTTGATCTTCATCTTTGTACCCGTGTTTGGAATGTGATAACGACAACCGTATTATCAGTACGCTAGCACATTATACCCTATAGGTACAGTGCATTATGTGTCACGGGGTATATGCTCTTGGGAGAGATTCCCATTCTCTTGCTTGAGCGATGAGGGAGATGGATGGCCGGACTTGCGAGTGTGGGTTGTGGCCAATGTCCGATTGTTCTTCATTCGTTGTGAGTGGCGGGCTGTTCTCCGACGCACCAGCGGGTGGTCCATTGGCAAAAGTATGAGAGTTTGGATGTGTATTTCTTCTTTTAGAGTCTGCAATGCAATATCTCCCAATTGAAACAAGGCATGAATTTGACTGCTGAATGTTGGTCAGATTATTGCACAGGTAATGCAGTCCAGCGTTACCATCTTCCCCCATCCATCCACACTATAGTTTACCGTCGATAATCCTGCCATGTCAGCAATGTCGGCAATAGTGGTATTGACCCTTGCGACAGCGACAACCGTACATAATCGGGAATTTAGAACTAGGTGTGTGACGGCTGCACTTGACACCCGTGCGTACACAATAGAATGCGGATATATCGCGTTGATATACCGGCAATATACACGTGACAAGATAATAATGGCTTTTAATTAACACAGGGTGCAATAGGCGGTATACTGCGTTCGTAACCGACATCCTTCTTTGTGGAGCTATTGCATGCGTCATGTCTCCCGACTGGCCATATTCCTGTACCTGCTGCCGGCCTGCTCGTTTCTTGCCGTCGCTCAGTCCTGGCAAGCTCCCACGCTTTATCCGGCTGGAGAAGATGCCCCGGCACGCATTGTCACGGCGGACCTGCTCGGCACGCAGTCCAGCGATGTCCTGGCGGTCACGACCGCACATCATCTCCTTCTCTATGCAAACGATGGAACGGGGCATCTACGCTCAACCCCGCAAACTCAGCGCGATAATGTCACGGCGGTCACTGCTGCGAAGTTTTCCGGCACTACGATGGACGATTTGGTCGTTATTTCTTCGCCCACGCCCACGGCCCCTCTCCAACTGATGTTGCTGCCGAGCCAGGGCGGACGCACCTTTGGGACCGCCGTCGCGATCGCTCCCCAGCTTCCGCTCGGTGCAACATGCCAGCTCGGTGCCGCGGATTTCAATGGCGATGGCATCCCCGACGTTCTTATCTTTTGCGCCGGTTCCAACTCACTGGTCGTCGGTATTAACAATGGGAAAGACAGCTTCACCTTCACGAGCGTTCCGGGCTTCCTCGAAAGCGGACGCCAGATTCAGAACGTAAGCGCCGGAGACCTCGATGGCGATGGTCTGGCGGACATCGTTGTCCAATCCAGTCCTACCTACAGCCCAACGGATTCTCGCATCGATGTTCTCTGGAACAGTGCGGCCGGCGCATTCTCCCCGCAACTCAATTATGTTTCCGAGCCAGACGCCGCGGCGCTGTACGTTGCCAAAGTCGACGGTCATTCTTTTGCGGACCTCGTTTCCAGCAGCAGCAACAGCGTCTCCGTGTTTGCCGATCAAGCAAACCGTAATAGCCTTACGGAATCCGCAGCCCTACAGATCCCGTCCGGTTGCAACGTCGCAGCCATGGCCTCGGGCCGGATCATCGACGTGAAGTATTCACTTGGGCAGGACGTAGTTGCCGCCGCAACATGCAACGGTCAAAACCAGTTGCTTGTTTTCCCAAATACTGCCCAGACCAGCTTGACGCTTACCCCTATACTCTCCGATAGCGGCGGTGTGCCATCGCTCTCCATGGCCGTCAGTGTCGCGAGTGCTTCCGGTACGGTGATCCCCACAGGCAGCGCGACGGTAAATATTGGTTCTACAACGCTACAAGAACCGCTGGTCAGTGGCAGCGCTCAAATCAATCCTCAGCCCTCCCCCGGCACCAATATGCTGCAAGTCTCCTACAGCGGCGACAGCAACAACGCCGGCGCCTCTGAAACTGTTTCCATTGTCCTTGCGGATGGCCCAGCCGTTGGCGGCAGCACATCATCGTTCCCGATCCATGGCCCCAGCATCTCCGCTGCCTCGAATCTTGTTGTAGGCAAGCCTTACACCGTTACCGCGGAGGTCCAGCAGACATCCAGCGGAGCCCCAAACGTGCTTACCGCGCCATCGGGAACAGTCACCTTTTCCGACAACGGCACCACGATCGCGGCCGCGCAAGGCGTTCCGTCCGAAAGCCTGTCTTCCTGGTCCAACAGCGATTGCAGCTTCAATGGTTCACAGTGGGTAGGCGCCCAATGCGCCGCGGATGGCTCCGGAAGTTACCAGATTGCGTATGAGCAGGACCAGGCAAATTTCAGTTCAGCTCTGGTCTTCAGCGCGCCTGGTTCTCACAGCATCGTATCGTCGTTTCTTCCATTGACTACGGGCGATACCATGACCCCCGCAAGTCAAGAGGCAGTCGTCACGGTCTCAGGGGCAATCGCTCCGACGCAGACCTCCATACTGTCAGCGAATTCACTTGTACACTCTTCGTTCGTCTTGAGGCCCATGTATGTGGGATCTGCTCCGCCAAACGTAACCATATCAAGTAGCCTGAATCCATCTAAATTCGGCCAGCCAGTTACCTTCACCCCCACATTCCCGCCGAGTGCCAACGGCCAAATGAATATTTATGACGGAAGCACCTTGATTGGCACAGTAGGGGCCCTGTATCAAGAAACAGCCGTGGCCGTCAACAGCGCAACAAACACGATCTATGTCACAAGCGACAATACGGCTGTCGGCGCGCCGATAACTGGAAGCGTTTCCGTCATCAACGGCAGTACAAATGGGATTGTCGCAACCATTCCCGTCGGCTCTCATCCCACATCGCTAGCGGTCGATGCAACGACCAACATGGTGTATGTGGATAATTACGCCGACAAGACCGTAGACATAATTAACGGGGCCACCAACACCCTTGCGCAGACTTGCGGAACTTACAGTGGCGTCCCGGAGAGTATTGCTGTCAATGCAACAACCAATCTCTTTTACGTATTGCTGGACGTGACCAACGCCAATGAAGTCGAGGTCGCCAACGCAGCAACCTGTGTCTCTTCGGCTTATATATCATTGCCTTCAACAATCTCCACTGCAAGCGGACTTGCTGTCGATTCCAGTACAAATCGGCTCTATGTCGTAGCAGACGACACCAGCTCCAACAGTTGGCTTTATGTTTACAACACCACATCGAACGCGCTAGTTACCAGAATTGCGCTGGCGCCGAATGCCGGATCCGTCGTTGTCAATCCAACAACGAATTATGTCTATGTGTCCGGTTACAGTTCACTGCAGGCAATCAATGGGGCCACCAACACTGTTTTCGCAACAGCGTCCCTCAGTTCGATAACTCAGGGTCTTACGGTAAACCCAACGACAAATACGGTCTATGTTGCCAACGAGGATGGCTACATTACTGCATTTGCAGGCAGCAACATCAGTCAAATAGCAACCATCACCACGACAGGTGCGTACCCAATTTATGTTGACGTCAACACGGCAACAAATACGATCTATGCCCCCGGGTACAACACGGAGGTATTTGTCGCGAGTGGGGCCAGCAATTCCGTTACAGACATCATCCAAAGCGGCGAGAGCATAACTACAAGCAGTTTAGCAGTTGGCACACATTCGATTACAGCGCAGTACCTGGGAGACACACTATACTCAGCAGGCACGTCGCCTGTCCTATATCAGGTTGTTAATCCAGTCACGGTTACTCCAACCATCGCCATCAGCGCGCCCACCTATACCTATGGGAACTGGCAGACTTTCACAGTAACGGTCAGCGGCACAAACAGCACGCCGACCGGCAGCATCACGTCGCTCTGCATGGATGGCAGTTGCTGGTTTTCTGGACCCTTGACCAACGGTTCGTATTCGGTCACGGATGGATGGTGGTGGGCTGCCGGTTCGCATACATTCGTTGCGACCTACTCCGGGGACGCAAACTACAGCGGTGGCTCCGCGTCGCAGACCTTTACCATCAACAAGAACTCTCCTTCCGTCTCCGTCTCCTGCTCCGGCAACCCCATCATCTACGGAAGTGCCAGCACCTGTACTGCGGCGCTCGGAAGTTATAGTGCAACCGGCACCATCACATTCAACGGTCTCCCCGGAAATCCCTCCGCGGCCGTGAGTTCGAACCAGGCCAGCGTTACGACGTCAAGCTCGATCGGGGCGGACAGCTACGGAATCACAGCTTCCTACCCAGGCGACAGCAACAACAACGCCGCCAGCGGCACGACGACGTTAACGGTCAGCAAGACCACGCCAAGTATCTCGGTTTCGTGCAGCCCGAACCCAATCACGTATGGATCGCAGACAACAAACTGCACGTCGTCCGTCAGTGGCGGGACCACCGGCACAGAGTCATGGACGATCAACGGTAGCGGCTGGACCACCACGGGCCTTAACGGGTCAGCAGGCGGCTTCGCCGGGTATGCAGCGGGGAACTACACCATCAGCGTCACCTACTCAGGCGACGGCAATAATAACCCGGTCAGCTCGTCCACGACCCTGACCATCAACAAGGCGACACCGAGTATTTCGCAATCATGCACAAACCCGACGTATCCAAACCCAACATCGTGCGCAGTGCAAATAACTATGGTTGCGGGTGGCGCAGTTCCTACGGGGTCAGTGGCATATCTGGACAATGGCTCCTATTGGGGGACTGTAGGTCTCAATGGATCCGGTGTGGCCGTTGGGGTAGGAGCCGCTTCTGCTGGCGCGCAAACAGAAACCGCTGAATACAGCGGCGATGGGAATTACAACGTAGTGAGCACTAGCACTGCCTGGACGGAACAGAAGGCCACGCCGAGCATCTCCGCATCGTGCTCACCCAATCCGGTCGCATATCTGTCCTACTACTCCTGCACAGCGAATGTGAGCGGAAGTGCGACCGGGACTGTAACGTGGCCAGCGATTTTCGGTGGCGCCACAACATCGTTGAGCGGTGGTGCAACCTCGACCCCCACCTATCAGGCCATGGCTACTCCAGAAGCATATAGCGGAACTGTTACTTATAACGGAAACGGCAACTATAACACGGTAAGCACAAGCGTATCGATTACAAGTATCGCGCTCTCGCAGTCCATCACCTTTACCCCTCCACCGTCGCCCGTGACCTACGGTGTCTCGCCCATCGCGCTCGCGGCCACGGCAACCTCCGGACTTCCAGTGAGCTTCAGTGTCCTCTCCGGTCCGGGCACGGCCTCGGGCAACACCTTGACCATCACCGGGCCTGGCACAGTCGTCGTCGCAGCAAATCAGGCTGGCAATGCCTATTACTTGCCGGCGGCACAAGTCACGCAGAGCATCGTCGTCAGCCAAACCCCGACTGTCACAACTCTCTCCAGTTCTTTGGACCCTTCAACCTATGGACAGAACGTCACCTTCTCCACTCTGATAAATACGGGCGGAACCACTCCCACCGGAACTTTCACCTTTGAAAATGGCAGCGCGAGCATCGGAAGTGGAAGCGTTAGCACTGTGTCTGCTACAAACCTTATCCCTGCTTCTACCTGGGGTCTAAGTGGTGGTAACTGGAGTGTGTGGGATTACCCTTCAACAACCCACACAGTTGCAAATGTATCTGCCCCGGATGGTTCAAATACCGCACTCGCGGTAACGGTGGCAGGTTCCGATCATACTGTCGTTCAACAATTCCCCGCTCCGTACCTAAGCCCATATTCCTCTGTATACAACCACACGTACACATTCTCAATTTGGGCTAGAACGACGAATGGTTGCAGCAGCTTTGGTCTGGGAATGGAAAACAGTACAAATTGGGAAGGCGGTAGTCGTACGGTTCCAGCTGGATCAGCTTGGCAAAGATTTTCCGTAACTTATACATTTACTCAACCAAGCGACAGTAACGAGGTTGATAGCTATGTTACAGTCCCAACCGGGTGCGATGTTCAGCTTTGGGGATGGCAATTTGAAGAAGCGAGTCAACCTGGCCCATACGTTGCAACCAATGGAGCCACCGCATCCGGTAACGGCGGTCTTGCGACACTGACAACCAGCTCGCTGCCTCCTGGCAGCGATTCCATCACCGCCGTCTACGGCGGAGACACCAATGACGCCGCGTCCACGTCCGCGCCACTAACGCAGACCGTCACCGACGCAACACCAACTCTGACGGTGGCCACTTCGGGATCGCCGTCCATCTCCGGCGCATCCGTGACCTTTACCGCGACGATCTCCAGCGGACCTACGGGCACGATCACCTTCTATGACGGTGGAACCTCCATCGGCACCGGCACGATCAGCGGCACCACAGCCACCTTTACCACGAGCTCGCTGGCGGTCGGCACCCACTCGATTACTGCAGGCTGGGCCGGGAACGCGGACTACAGCGCCGTCACCTCCAGCGCCATTTCCCAGGTCGTCAACCCAGCTTCGCAAACAATCAGCTTTGCCCCACTCGCGTCACCCGTGACCTATGGAGTCGCACCTATCGGGCTCTCGGCCACAGCAACGTCTGGACTCACGGTCACCTTCAGCGTGCTCGCCGGGCCGGGCACGGTCTCGGGCAGCGCCCTGACGATCACTGGCGCTGGAGCTGTCGTCGTCGCCGCCAATCAAGCCGGCAATGCCGACTACTCGGCCGCGCCCCAAGTCACGCAGAGCGTCGTCGTCAACAAGGCAACACCCACGATCTCTTGGACAACTCCTGCCGCCATCACCTATGGGACGGCCCTCAGCGGCACACAGCTCAACGCAACCTCGGGCGGCGTGGCCGGAACATTCGTCTACAGCCCGGCCGCCGGCACAGTGCTCGGCGCGGGCGCGCAGACCCTGTCGGTGACGTTCACCCCAACCGACTCGACCAATTACAACTCCGCTACCGGTACGATCACTCTGACGGTAAACAAAGCCACCGACGTCTTCACAATTACCTCCTCAGCCAATCCCTCTGTATACGGGGCCGCCGTAAGCATCACGGTTTCCGGGCCGGCGGCTGCTACCGGCGCAATTACCCTGCTCGATGGCGCGAATCCGGTTGGCACGGGCACTCTGAGCAACGGTGTCGCGACCATCAGCGTCCCGTTATTTGCGGCAGGCTCCCACTCGCTGACCGCCAGCTACCCCGGTGATGCGAATTTTCTCCCCTCCACCTCGGCCCCGTACACGCAGGTTGTGAACACAGCGGCTGTCGTCATCACCATCGCCTCTACCGTCAATCCATCCATCTACGGAGAGACGGTCACCTTCACCTTCACTTTCAAAGGCATCACCGGAGGGGCCGTTCCTACAGGCACCGCAGGGGTCACCGATGGAGTGAACAATCTTGGCACGTTGACGCTCAACAGTTCCGGGGTCGCGACATTCACGACTTCGGCGTTGGTAGCCGGAACGCACTCCATCACCGCAGCCTATCAGGGCGATTCCAATTACCACTAGGAGCGAGGACCGTATGAAATTGAAATGGATTCCACTGACTCTT